>CAYJFB010000001.1:0-21586 GCA_964369685.1 uncultured Desulfovibrionaceae bacterium
TCTGTTACAAACCGTCTGTTACAAACCGTTTGTTTGGCAAAAAGGATTTGTGATGCGCTATTATCCTCTGTTGCTCAATACGCACGGGCAATCGTGTTTGATTGTCGGTGTCGGTGATGTCGGTCAACGCAAACTCGCAGACATCTTGACCAGCGATATTGCCACCGTTTTGGTGCTCGATCGCTTTTCGTTGTCTGATATGCCGTCGTCCCTTTTGACATTGTTGGATGATCCTCGGGTGCGTTACGAACAACGCGATGTGGCAAAAGAAGATATCGAAGCGGCAACACTGGTCTTTGCCACCACAAACAACCCAACACTCAATACGCACATCGCATGCCTTTGCCAACAACACAACGTGTTGTGCAATATTGCGGATAATCCCACTGCAGGCTCTTTTATCGTCCCTGCAAAAGCGTGCCGCGGGCGCGTGACTTTGGCGATCTCCACACAAGCCGCAAGCCCTGCTTTGGCAAAACGATTGCGCGAAGATTTGGAAACGTGGCTTGAAACAAAACACGCACCGCTTGCCGAATTTATGGCACGAATCCGTCCTTTGGTACTGGATTTGAATTTGGGTACAACATATAACACAACCTTGTTCAGAGCACTTGTAACCTCGTCTTTCGGTGATGCCTTGGGGGCAAAAGACAGGGAACAATGTGAACGCTTGGCAAAGGAACTCTTGCCTGAAGTTTTACAGACACATCTTGCGGAGTTGTTACATGGTCTTGTCTAATGAATGGGTCGGAAGTTTTTTGCTTGTTGTTGTGCATCTTTGTGCGTTGAGTATGGCTGCCACGCTGATAGCATCTCTTGCCAACCGCCCAACATTGAATCGATATGCATTTGGATTGATTGCGATTGCGTTTATTGTGCAGTGTCTTTTATGTTTTGTGCTGATATGGAATAACGGTTTTACGGGATTGGAGCGCTCAAGTTATTTACAGTTTTTGGTTTGTATGTTGCTTGGAGGCGGCCTTTTTCTTTGGTTGAAAAAAACAACACCGTTTATTTTGTTGATGACGGCCTTTGTTGCACTGAGTGTTTGTCTTATCGGCTATTTTTTGCAAAATGGACACGCTGCGGTGATTCCAGAAAACGTGTCGGTGATGTTCACTGTGGCACATGTCGGTGGTTTTTTTAGCAGTTTTGCTTTACTCATGTTTGCTACGGGAGCGGGGGTTTTATTTTTGGTGCAAGAACGATTGCTCAAACTGAAAACTCGTCCTTCGTCTTTATATAAAGATTTTCCCGCATTGAGTGTTTTGGATAAAATCAATGCGTTATGTACTCTTATTGGTTTTCCGCTTTTTACGGTGGCTTTGCTTTTTGGTTTTATCGGTGCCCGTGTGGCATGGGGAACGATTTTTTCCGGCGATCCCAAAGAATTGTTCAGTCTGTTTGTTTGGGCGTTGTTTGCTCTTTTGTTTCATCAACGTTTGGCAAAAGGCTGGCAAGGCCGTAAACCCGCCGTTTTGGCAATCTTGATATTTGTTGCAAGCGTGTTTTCCTTGATTGTGATTAACATGTTTGTCCCTACTCACCACAGTTTTTTCACCTATGCCGGTTGACATGGAACAACATACTTATCTTGTAGGCTTAAGCCACCGCACAGCTGCTGTGGATGTGCGTGAGCGTTTTGCCCTCACTGCACATTGTACATCGGAGACTTGGGCTATTCCACTCGGACGTTCTTTTACTGCTTCGGGTGAACTGATCGCCGATGTGGAAGAAGTGCTTATTCTTTCAACATGTAACCGTGTTGAGCTTTTGGCTGTGGGGCGCGGCGCCGTACCCGAAGCCTTGATGAATGCCTGGGCTTTGGCTTGTCGATGTACAAGGGGCGATTTAGCGCCCCATGTTTATGTGTATCAAGATCAAAAAGCGATTGAACACGTTTTTTCTGTTGCCTGCAGTCTTGATTCTATGGTGCTCGGCGAACCGCAAATTCTGGGACAACTCAAAGACGCCTATCGAAAAGCCGCCGATGCCAAAACAACAGGTCATATTCTGAATCGTATGTTGCACAAAGCTTTTTCGGTTGCCAAACGTGTGCGTAGTCAAACAGGGATCGCTTCCAGTGCCGTATCAATCAGCTATGCCGCTGTTGAACTTGCCAAACGCATTTTTGGCGATATGCACGGACGCTGTGCCATGTTGATCGGCGCGGGAGAAATGGCAGAACTTGCCGCAACCCATTTGGTCAATGCCGGTGTGTCTAAAGTGTTGGTTGCCAATCGAACGTTGGCACACGGTATCGAATTGGCAAAACAGTTCAATGGTGAGGCGGTGCCTTTTGAAGGGCTTTTTGCACGTCTCCATGAAGCAGATATTGTGATCAGTTCAACAGGAGCAACAGAAGCCGTCGTGACCGCTGATGATGTGCTTGGTGTGCTTGCACAACGTAAAAACAGTCCCATCTTTTTTATTGACATTGCCGTGCCGCGAGATATTGATCCTGCCGTTAATACACTTGATAACGTGTATCTTTATGATATTGACGATTTGCAAGAAGTTGTCGAAGAAAATCTGGAACATCGTCGCGGAGAAGCCACCAAAGCCCATGTTCTGGTTGCTGCAGAAGTGGATGCTTTTTGTCTCTGGCTCCATTCATTGAGCTTGCAACCGATGATCATGGCGTTGTTGGAGCACTTTGATGGAGTCGCCCAAACAGAATTGGAAAAAACGCTCAAACGACTCGGTCATGTTTCCCCGGAAACAGAACAAGCCCTCCAAATCATGATGCATGCCATTGTCGCGAAATTGGCTCACGCACCGCTGTCATTTCTTAAAGAAGCACACACAAAAGGCCAGATCCAACAACTCGGCCTGGTGCAAAATCTTTTTCATCTCGAAAAAACAAACGATGTGTAAAGCATTTCGTCCTTTGATTCTGCGGCGTATTCCAAGGCGTTGTCTTGTTTATGCGCCGCAGAATCAAAGGGTTTTGGGAGGCATTCTTTTCTTTACAGACATCCATGACCGAAAAAGACCGTAAAATCTGACGCAGAGATAACCGAAAAAGCGTTTATGTGAACACACTCTAGCATTCGACAACACTGACGGCGAGGCCGCCTAAGGACGTTTCTTTAAATTTGTTGTGCATGTCTCGTCCTGTTTCTGCCATGGCTGCAATCGCAGCATCCAAAGACACACGTTGTAACCCCGGTGTGATACACCGCGCCAACAATGCGGCATTGTACGCTTTGACGACCCCCATCGCGTTTCGCTCAATACAAGGAATTTGCACAAAACCCTGTACCGGATCGCACGTTAAACCCAAGTGATGTTCCAAAGCAATTTCCGCCGCAGAGGCGATCAGTTGGGCATTATTGCCCTGTGCGTTGGCGTAAAACGCCGCGGCCATGGCCGACGCAACCCCAACTTCACCTTGGCAACCAACCTCAGCCCCGGCAATGCTCGCATTGTGTTTCGCTAAAAAACCGACTGCTGCGGCAGCAAGCAAACCTTCACGCAACGCCCGATCCCCTACACCAAACTGATGACGCAACGCATACATCATTGCCGGGACAACACCCGAAGCACCGCACGTCGGCGCCGTGACAATCACACCGCCTGATGCGTTTTCTTCCGCCGTGGCAAAAGCATACGCATTGAGGTTTGCCAACATGCGTTCTTCAGGTAAGGCCAGTCGAGCCGCATGTTGTTGAATACTGCGAGCTTTACGAACAACACGCAACGAACCCGGTAAAATGCCTTCTGCATTCAAACCGCGCCGTACACTGTCTTCCATACGCGCCAACATGTCGTCTATGTGGTGTAAAATATTTGGTCGACTTACGCCTGTCAGTGCCATTTCGTTTTCTAATAACACCTCATGCAATGCAAGTCCCGTACAGTCTACAATTGAAAGCAATTCAGCCATAGAGGAATAGGCATGGGCAGGTTGACGCACGTCTTGAGTTGTTTGCATCTCTTCCATGCCCTTCCACTGGATAAAACCACCGCCTGTTGAGTAGTATTCCAAAGAAAAAAGGCTACACCCAAGTGTGTCCGATAAATCAATGGTCAATGTGTTGCTGAAAGGCGCGTCGTAGACAATCGCGTCATAAACCACATCGTCCAAATGTACATCAATCGTTGCTCCTGCAAGGTCTGCAGTGTGTTTTTTTTCTGTAGCCAACGCTTGCAGCAGTGCAGGAGGGCAGGCTTCAGGTGTGTGTCCAAGCAATCCGGCCAGCACTGCCGTTGCCGTGCCGTGTCCTTTGCCGGTTGCACTCAATGAGCCAAACAAGCGAACTTGAAAATGTGCGCCTCGGACTCGCACTGCATCGGGAAGCGCCAAACACCGACAGTAAAAATCATAACCCGCACGCATGGGGCCTATCGTGTGTGAACTGGAGGGGCCGGGGCCGATTTTAAAAAAATCAAATAAAGACGTCGTGATTGCCGTGCGTTGGCTCATGTTGGCCTCTTTGTGTCTTTTATGGAAGGGATTTTCTATGAAAAAGCCCTCCATAGAACACGTCCGAATCATGGAGGGGAAATGATAAAAATACAACGCTACAATAGGCTTATTTGTTCACGTAACGATAAAATATCGGTCGGTGTTACCGAAAGTTCATCCACACCGATTTGAACAAAAAACTCTGTCAGTGCCGTGTCTGCGGCAAGTTCACCGCAAATTCCGCACCAAATATTGTGTTTATGTGCGTTGGTACACACCAATTCAATCAACCGCAACACCGCTTCGTCATGGATGTTACAAAATTCGGCAATGCTTTCGTTTTGTCTGTCGATGGCAAGGGTATATTGCGTCAGATCGTTTGTGCCCATGCTGAAAAAATCCACTTCTTGTGCGAGCACGTCACTCATAATGGCTGCGGCCGGTGTTTCAATCATGATGCCGACAGGAATATCGCCTTTAAAAGGTATCTTTGCTGCTTCAAGCTCTGCTTTCACTTCTGCCATGATGGCTTTAGCTCGTTGTACCTCTTTGAGGCATGTGATCATTGGCAGCATAATAAGAATGTTCCCATGGCACGCCGCACGGTACAATGCGCGAAGTTGCGTTTTAAACACTTCGGGACGACTCAGACAAATACGTATGGCACGCATACCAAGTGCAGGATTTTCTTCTTGTGGCAATTGGAAATATGGAGCTTGTTTATCTGCACCGATATCGAGGGTGCGAATGATCACTTCTTTGCCGTTCATCTTGCGTGCCACATGACTGTACGCTTCATACTGCACGGTTTCTGAAGGATAATCGGTGCTTTCAAGATACAAAAATTCGCTGCGGAAAAGACCGATACCTTCTGCGTCGTTGTTGAGTACGGCTTCAACATCGGCTCCCGATCCGATGTTGGCATACAACTTGACTTTTTGTCCCGAACGAGTGCGCGTTTCTTTACCGCGAAAGGCTTCAAGACGCTGAGCGTCTTCTTCCAGTTGTTGTTTCTTGGCTTGCATGGCGGCCAGCGTGGCTTCGTCGGGATTGACAATCAGCTCGCCCGTATTGCCGTCGACCACGACAAAGGCACCGTTCAATGAGGGATTGAGTTGTTCTTTCAATCCGATAATGGCAGGAATCCCCAAAATTCTGGCAAAAATGGCTGTGTGTGAATTTTTACTGCCCTCAGAGGTCACAAGCGCACAAATTTTGTTGCGATCGCACTGAGCTGTTTCACTTGGGGTAAAATCTACGCCTGCAAGCACAAGTAAGTTTGCGTCGTCTGTATTTGATGTCTGTTCGGAAGATTCTGTCTTTTTCCCTCGTAAGATGTCTAAAACTCTTCGAGAAATGTCTTCAACGTCTGCCGCACGAGCCTGCATATAGGCGTCGTCCATATTGGCAAACATCTCGGAGAACTGTGCGGCCGCTTGACTGAGTGCATATTCCGCACACGCTTTTTCATTTTTGATGGTGTCTGTGATGGCGTCGCGGTAGTCTGTGTCGTCTAACATCATTTGATGCACTTCAAAAAGCATGGCGTTTTCTTCACCCAAGCTTTCTTTGGTTTTTTCTGCAATCACACCAAGTTGTTCGATAGCTTTGAGGCGACTGTTTTCAAAACGTATCAATTCTGCTTCTATATTATCAGTTGCACAAAAATCAACCTTTAAGTCCGACTGTATCGAAAAAGAGAGCCGTCCGATCGCTATCCCACGCGAAACACCTTTACCATGCAAAGAATTCATATCATCCCCTAAAAAATGTTTTTATTTTTATTTATTGAGAGGCCGCACCTTATAGAAAGCACGGCCTCACAAAATATATTCATCAAAAAATAAAATATATATCCAAATTAATAAACCATGATGTTTTTATTCCGAAAAATCGTCGTTGGGACGAATGGTTATAACAGGGCATTTGGCATTTTTAACAATTTTTTCGGCAACAGAACCAAAGAGAATCAAATCAATCCCTTTACGTCCGCGTGTACCCATGACAATCAAATCTGCACCTTCAGTTTCTGCCAGAGTTAAAATTTCTTCAGCCGCATAACCGACGACCACAAGACCTCGAACATCAACATCTTTAAAGTTTTCGGCAACAAATTCAGCCATGGAACGTTCCGCACCCGAAACAATTTCACCGACAAAATTATCAATGGTGTTTGGCGGAACATGAAAACCTGTGTATTGAGTGAGTGTGGGCGCGGCATACACCGCAACAATTTTTGCATCTGCAAGTTTTGCCAGCATACTTGCGTATTCGGCGACTTGCTTACTATGGTCGGACAAATCAAGAGCACAAACAATTTTTTTAATTTGAGTCATATCAACCTCCCATGAGAATGATGTCATGTTGATGCATCGTTTTTAGTTTTTTACAGGCGTTTTTGCTTCATATAAAGGCATTATTATCTCATAGAACAGGTGCTTTTACCTTTATAATATACAAAACCTGTGTATGTTGAAAAGATACTTTACGATAGAAGATTTTTTACAATAGAGCAAGAAAAAAGGAAGAATACGCAAAAGATTTTTTATCAACTGGTTATAGGCTGTCCGTATGACTCTTTTGGAAACAATTTATTGGATTGATAATTTATCGTTGTACAACACAAAATCATTGAATCAAATGCTGTACGAATCTACATCAAACAAGAGAGGAGGTGCAGAGCATGTCAAAGACAAAAACAGCACTGAAAAGCGTTTCTGTGGCGACCCTTGGTTTGATGACCGTCGCATCTGTGGTGAGTTTACGCGGATTGCCCATGATGGCGGCTGAGGGTTTTTCAATGATTTTTTATATTTTGTTTGCCACACTGGTTTTTCTGCTGCCTGCGGCGATGGTTTCGGCAGAGCTTGGCAGCGCGTTTGGCAAGCAAAAAGGTGGTGTCTATACATGGGTCAAGGCCGCTTTCGGATCACGATGGGGGTTTACGGCCATTTGGTTACAATGGATTCAAAATGTGGTTTGGTATCCAACTGTTTTGGCTTATGCCGCCGCGTGTTTGGCCTATGTTTTTTTTGATCCAAAATTGGCGGCAGACGGTTCATATACGGGGCTAGTCATTTTTGTGATTTATTGGTTGGCAACGTTTGTGGCGTTACGTGGATCGGCTGCGGTCAATGCCGTGACGCGTTATGGTGTGCTTTTGGGGACGTTATTGCCGGGAATTTTAATCATTGGTTTTGGGGCGTTTTGGGTTTTTGCGGAAAATCCCATAGCACTGTTCAATGGAGAGACACTGCAACAAACAAAAGATCTCGTGCATGTGCATCCGAGTTTTTTTCCACATCTTACAGGTCTTGGCAGTATTGCTTTTCTTGCAGGGATTGTTTTGCTTTTTGCGGGTGTTGAAGTGCAGGCCGTACAAGCGGCAGACATGAACAATCCTGCCAAAGAATTTCCTGCGGCCATGTTTTTGGCTTCTGCCATTATTGTGGTGCTTTTTCTTCTTGGTTCTGCGGCTGTGGCTGTCGTTATTCCTGCGAAAGAAATCAGTCTTACGGCAGGGTTAATGCAAGCGTTTCAGGTGATGTTCAGTCATTTTGGCCTGGAAGATTTCACGCCTGTTCTTGGAATCTTGATGGCTTTTGGTGCTATTGGCGGAGTGATGTCTTGGGTTACGGGGCCGAGCCGTGGGCTTTTGCAAACGGCACAAGAAGGTGAAATTCCACCGCTTATGGCAAAAGTCAACGCCGCGGGTTCTCCCACAACATTATTATTTATTCAAGCCATTATTGTTTCTTGTCTTGCTTCGTTATATTTTGTCATGGACAATGTCAGCGTTGCTTTTTTTGTTCTTTCGGCAATGACGGCAACATTATATTTAGCGATGTATATGCTCATGTTTGCCGCGGCTATTTATTTGCGGATCAAGCAACCTGATTTGCCGCGTGCGTACACCATTCCGGGAGGGGTGTGCGGCATGTTCTTTGTGGCAGGCATTGGTTTTATTGGTGTGACTTTTGCGCTTGTTGTGGGTTTTTTTCCGCCGTCAAACTTACCTGTAGGGAATCCTGAATTGTATGTCGGGCTTGTTGCTGCGGGTATGATTGTCTTTATCGGCTTACCTCAACTCATTCAAACAATGAAAAAAACTGAATGGAAAACATCGCAACCAGATTCTACAACCACACAATAATTTTATTTCTGTGAAAAATAAAACAGTTCAGATCATTACATGTTGTCAAGAGAACCATTCAATATACATGAATAATGGAGGTTCAAACAATGGATATGCAAGAACGTTTTCGTGAAACCGTCAAAGACGATCTCTTTGCCAACGAAGATTTCAAGGGCGTTATGCCCAAATACAACATACCCGAACGTGAACACGATCCGCGTGTGGTTTATCAAGCACTGCAAGACGAGTTACTGTTAGACGGCAATTCTCGGCAAAATTTGGCGACATTTTGCCAAACGTGGGTTGATCCCGAAGTTCATCAATTGATGGATCTTGCCGTTGATAAAAACATGATTGACAAAGACGAATATCCGCAAACCGCAGAAATTGAAATGCGTTGTGTACACATGCTTGCAAATTTGTGGCATTCACCCGAACCGCAAAAAACGTTGGGCTGTGCGACCATCGGTTCCAGTGAAGCCGCAATGCTCGGCGGCATGGCAATGAAATGGCGTTGGCGCGAAAAACGAAAAAACAACGCTCAATCTATCGATAAACCAAACTTGGTAACAGGCCCCGTGCAGGTGTGTTGGCATAAATTTGCCCGTTATTGGGACGTTGAGCTGCGTGAAATTCCAATGGATAAAGACCGTTTGGTGCTTTCCCCCGAAGAAGCAATCAAGCGTTGTGATGAAAACACCATAGGTGTTGTCCCCACATTGGGTTTGACGTTTACAGGACAATATGAGCCTGTTGCAGAACTTTGTAAGGCTCTTGATGTCTATCAACAGCAAACAGGTTTTGATATTCCCGTACATGTGGACGCGGCCAGCGGTGGTTTTTTGGCTCCGTTTATCGATCCTGAATTGTCTTGGGATTTTTCTTTGCCGCGAGTTAAATCAATCAACGCTTCGGGACATAAATTTGGTCTTGCGCCTTTGGGTTCAGGCTGGGTTGTATGGCGTGAAGCGGCGGATTTGCCGCAGGATTTAATTTTTTGGGTCAATTATTTGGGAAGTAATATTCCGACATTTGCGATCAATTTTTCTCGTCCAGGTGGTCAAATCATTGCGCAATACTACAATTTTTTGCGTCTTGGACGTGAGGGATATCGTCGTATTCATCAGGCTTGTTATGACACCGCCGCATGGCTTGGTGAAGAATTGGAAAAACTCGGTCCTTTTCGTGTGTTGTATAACGGTAAAGGCGGTATCCCTGCGCTGACCTGGACACTCAAGGCTTCTTCCGGGTTCACATTGTATGATCTTTCCGAGCGCTTACGAATTCGTGGTTGGCAAGTCCCTGCGTATTCCATGCCGCCGCATTGTGAGGAACTTGTCGTCATGCGAGCATTGATTCGTCATGGTTTCAGTCGTGATTTGGCCAGTTTGCTTTTGGATGACATTCAACGTTGCCTTGAATATTTTGCTGCTCATCCACAAACACATTCATTGACAACCTCAACAACAGGCTATACGCATACAGGGCGATAATATATTGCTTTTTAAGGAGTTTATAGAGATGCGCAATTTAATTGTGGTTGCTTTTCCCAACGAATTTCAGGCAGAGGAAGTGCGTTTGGACTTTTTAAAAATGCAAAAGGAATATTTGGTTGAGCTTGAAGATGCGGTGGTTGCCGTCCGTAAAGCCGACGGTAAAGTCAAGTTGCGTCAAATGTACAGTTTGGCGGCAGGCGGTGCGATGGGGGGGAGTTTTTGGGGACTTTTAATCGGTTTAGTTTTTTTAAACCCATTGCTTGGTTTGGTTATTGGTGCAGGTACGGGTGCTGTGGCCGGCGCTTTAAGTGATGTTGGTATTAATGATCAATTCATGAAAGATTTGAGTACCACATTGCAACCGAGCTCTTCGGCACTGTTTATCTTAGTTGGTTCTGAGCTTTCAGACAAGGTTTTCGAGGAATTGCACGGTACTGGCGGAACCGTTATCAAAACGTCGTTATCGCACGCAGATGAAAGTCGTTTACAAGCTGCACTCAATGCCGAAAAAGAACACCTCTCCGCAGAAGAAAGCACAAAACTTGACGGTGTTGTTTAGATAGTGTCGTCAAATACGTCTTTTCGCTTTTCTCTGCGTCAGATATCACGAGCTTTTTCGGTTATCTCTGCATCATCTTTTCACGGTTTTTTTCGACGACAGATGTTGTGCTTGAGATCGCATTGAGATTGAATTCTGCTTTGACTCAACAAAAAAGCCTCCTTCTGAGAAGGAGGCTTTTTTGTTGAGGGGATATTGCTTTGCAGCCTTACCCTTCGGAAAGGACTTATCTTAAGTATTGTTCAATGATTTTAAATAAATTCACATCAATGATGGGTTTTGCAAGATGTCCGTTCATGCCTGCCGCGAAAGCTTTATCCACATCATCTTGGAAGGCGTTGGCTGTCACAGCGATAATCGGTACCGTTTGGGCATCGGGTCTATCCAGTCTACGAATTTTTTCTGCGGCTTCATAGCCTGTCATTTGCGGCATGATCACATCCATCAGCACAAGGTTATAATACCCTATAGGCGATTCTGTAAATTTTTTGACAGCCTCTGTTCCGTCCGCAACCTCATCGATTTCCAATTGATAACTGTCCAACATTTCTGTCACGATTAAACGATTTAAAGACACATCATCGGCTAAAAGAAGCCGTTTACCGACTGTTGAATGTTCTTCTGCCGGAGGTGCAACACTCGCGGCGTTTTCAGACACGACATCTTCAGGTGAAGGCAGTTTTTTTGTCGACTCTGCACCCGGTTGTTGTGTCTCGTCGTTCATTGGGGCAAAAACCGAAGGCGTTTCTGTCGGTGTGTTTGGCGCCCATTCTTCAGTGGAAGAACTTACAAGCTCAAACCACAAGCTAAAGGTAAATGTCGTTCCTTCACCTTCAACACTCGCAACACTGATATCACCGCCAAGCATTTGCACGATTCGACGGCTGATTGATAAACCAAGACCCGTTCCTCCATATAAACGAGAAATTTGTGCGCCTGCCTGTTCAAAGGCTTCAAAAAGTTTGCCTATGGCGTCTTTTGCAATGCCGATACCGGTGTCTTCAACACTGAAATCAACAAGAACGCGGTTGTCTTCTCTGGTTTTTTGATCCAAACGCAACGTGATGCGACCGTGCTCAGGTGTAAATTTTACAGCATTCCCAAGCAAGTTGATTAACACCTGACGCAAGCGCAGTTCATCGCTGTTTACGTCTTGTGTCAAACGGCTATCAATAAGCAGTTCCAAATTTAAGTGCTTTTCATCGCAACGCTGGCGCACAATGGCATCGACAGAACTGACCATGTTGCGCAAACTAAACGGAGCCGTTTCAAGTTCAACCTTACCCGCTTCAATTTTTGAAATATCCAAAATAGCATTCAAAAGGCTTGAAAGGTGTTTGGAAGATTTTTCAATATGTTCCATTTGTGTTGTTAATTTCGCCATATCTATATTGGGTTGGCGCAACGATTTTTGTACAATCGTTGTCAAGCCAATGATGCCGTTCATCGGTGTACGAATTTCGTGACTCATTCGTGCCAAGAAATCACTCTTGGCAGCGTTGGCGGCATTGGCTTCTCGAAGAGCGTCTTCAAGATCGTGTTGGATCTCCAACAAGCGTCGTTCAGCCAAAACACGTTGAGTCACGTCACGCGCGACACCCAAGATTCCGACAATATTGCCATCGTCATCCACAACCGGAGTACGTACGGTTTCCAACGTTTCCGTATGTCCGTCGGCAAAGGTAATGGTTTGTTCAAAAAGAACAGGGCGTCCTTTCTCAATCATGGCATGGTCAAAGAGTTCGGATTCTTTCGCCGTATCAATAGGCAATACCGCAGACGCCGTTCGTCCGATAAAGTCTTCCGGATGTTTGCCGCTTACAGAAGCCACACGCGGATTCGCAAGACGATATTGACCCGATTGGACATCCTTCAAGAACATCAAGTCAGGGCTGGCCATGAAAATAGTATTTAAAAGGCGTCCTTGTTCTTCAATCCGTTTTTTACTTGTCACAACAGTTGTCATATCAATGGTTGTGATCAGGTAGCCTTCGTCGCCGTCTTCATCAATAGGCACAAACACGGCTTTATCACGGAAGTGAATACCACGTTTTTCGTCATACATAATGGTCGCGTCGGTTTCTTTGTGCAACGCATAAATTGGATCATACATGCTGTCTTCATCATAAAAAACAATATCATAGTAAAAAGAACCAATGACTTCTGCCAATTTCTTATTTAAAAAGCTTTCGGCAGTTTCGTTCATATAGATAATACGTTTTTCAGCATCAAGGATAATTAACGGTTCCTTTACACTGGCAACCAAACTGTTGGCCACATCGTCAAAGGCGTTGGCCAACGCGCCCAACTCATCGTCACGCGTGCTGTGAAAACGGAATTGACGTTCACCATAACGGAAGCGGTTAAAGCCGCTAATTAAAGACGTGATATTGCGCGTAAAGACAGCCGCAATCCAAATGGCTATCAAAATAACAAGCACACTCATGATCACCGTAGACCATGTCAGCCCTGCAGCAATATCAACCATGGTTTCATTGATATAGTGGTCGGATTCTTCAGAAAGTTCGCTGAGTGTGATGTCGGCTTCGGTGATGATGTCGTTCAAAACCTTCTTGGTTTCTAAGGCAGGACGGTAAAAATCGTCCACGCCGGCACCTATGGTGACAAACCCAAAACCGACTTTATCGTTCGCGTAGTTGCCTGTATAATAGGGGATCGCCGCTGCCGTGGTGAGTTTTTTCAAACCACTCCACAAAATGATAAACGAACCTGAGCCACCGTCACCGGCAAGGTCAAACCAGCCTTCACATTGCGGTGCAAAATCAAGATACCGACAATCAAGTCCTACAAGACCTTGTTTTGTCAATTCCGCAGCAGGTTTTTTCTTCACCGATTGTTCGACGAACGTCGGTTGATCGATAATGAAATCCACGTAAGCCTTACCGCTTGTTTGCCATGCGTCATAAATGGATTTTTCGAGCCAAGGCACTTCCGGCTCGCCTGTTTCGGGATTAAAACCGGTGATGGAGTGGTGGCGTGGGTGGACAATACTGCGGCCTTTGTAGTCCCAAATAAAGGCATAGTTTCCGCGAATGGCATCAGGTAATTCGGTATAGCGATCGTCTGTGGGCATGATGTGATTGACAAGGTTCATGATGTGGTCATGATTTAAAGCCATGGTCACATAGCCTGTAATCTTGCCGTCTTGTACAACGGGCATACCCCAACGCACGATACCCTCAAAGGGTTTTCCGACAGGGTTTTCTGTACCTGCCCATGCCGCTTTTTCGGGTTCAAACGGAATACCGCGTTTGGCGGCATTTTCGGGCGTATAAGAACCGATGATGCTCGTGCCTACATAGGCACCGATCACGTCAGAAACATAAATGTCTCCGGGCTGAAGTTTTTGCAGTTCAGAGAAATAGGTTTCGGCGCGGACGAAGGTGTTTTTTCGTTGAGAGACGTCTTTCAGTGCGGGGTCGAGGCGGTTGCCCGTGTTCACCTTGATCAGTTCTTGTCCCGTCAGTGAGAGATAGGTGATTTCAAGATACAACGGACGGTTTTCATATCTAAACGGTACAGGAGGTACATAGTTAAAGCTCAAATCGTTTTCGGGATTTTGAGACGTGTTGATATGAGGAATAGGAGGTTTGTCGGCGGGTTGCCATGCTTTGCCTTCCTCATCCAGTTCCCATTTTCCGGGAATCAACATGGCCGCTTGTTCGTTATCGATAAATGCACGATACACGGCTTCGTCGGGTGTGATGTTGGCCAGAAAGCGGATGTCTGCATCACGGGCGTAGAGGAATTGAGCGACTTTTTCGGCAAGGTCAGTCGTTGTGCGTTCGATTTCTTTCACCGCACGGTTTTCGATGGCAGCCAAGGAGTCTTCAATAGCCAATTCGCCTGTTTTATATAGGGCTTCGTCGAGCACCACGGCCAGATTGGTGATTCGTTCGCGTAGGCTGTTCCCCATATTTGAGGTCTCCGTCCACGCAAGCAACGCAATAAGCAAAAGGGGAACGACTTTAATAAACACAAACAGAACAATCAGTTTGGTATACATACCCCAGCCAAAACCTGAAGACACTCGTCTTTGCTGTGACTTTGAGGTCAAATGATCTTCACTCGCCATAATAATTCTCTCAGCAATGTGTTAAAAGGAAATAAGCAGTTATAAAGAAGTAACCATTACTATATAAAAAGCAAGAAAGTGTGTGAATCGCTGCACGGTGCAGAGCTTGAAGGTTGCCCCTTGCCGCACATCTATACATATTCAAGGTTGTCTCTTGCAGGGTATATATAGTGCTTTTGAAACATTACCCTTTGATATTGACACGAGATTTGCGCATAAGACGAAATTCATCGTGCAGACTGACCAGTTTACGATAGTTTTTGCGGACTTCAACACCTTGTTTGCTGAGGGTGTTTTCATCGGCGTGGACGTATTTTTTGAGTAGATAGCGATCGTCTAAAATCCGTTGTACATTATGCAAAATATTTTCGACCAACGAATCAAAGTAATTGGCAAGGTCAAATTTCAAATCGTGTAACAATTTTACGGCTTCACGGAGCATGCGTGCATAACCGAGGCGTTCGCCTCTGTAGGAACGTTCGGCGATATCTTCCAGGTAGCGCACTTGTCGTGCTTGACGGATGTAGGCGTATTTAACTTCAATTTCTTGTAACAATTCGTTATGTTCGATGAAGTCATCGGAACTTTGTCGCAGATAGCTGTCCAAAACGCGTGTGACTTGGGTATAGAAGTCATCGCTGTAGCCGATGATTCGCCGTTGGTGTTTGGCCAACCAAGCGTACAGAAATTTGAGTTTTTTTTCTGTTGTGTCGGTGTTTTCGATGATTTCAGTACGTTTATATACCACTCGACCGATATATTCGCCGCGTACGATGTCATTGAGTCGCAGCACTAAGGTTGATGCATCACGGATCACGTTTGTGGCAAAGCTGGTGCCGTTGAGAGGATGGATCACTTCTTGTGCAATCACCGACAATGCACGATCTTGGCGTACGTTGTCTTTGCTGAAACGGTGTTGTTTGTATTTGACGCGTAAAATGACCACACGACGTGCTGTATCGACAAAAAAGCCTTGCTCATCAAGTGTTTTGATCAAATCTTCTTCTTCGTGATCGATTTGAGTGAGGGCTATTTTTTCTACAATGGGGTAGTGATGTTGTCCGCCGTCGTTCCAGATGGTTGTGATCACGCGGTCAGATTGTCCGAGCACACGAATTAAAAAGCGTTCGCCGACTTTATGCAAGTGCCGCGCAAAGACCGCTGCCGAGGTTCTGCGTTCAGAGGCTACGGGAAAGCCATAGAGTTCCATGAGAAATTGCCAAACGAATTGTCGGTTTCGTTCATACATTTCACTGTCTCCCGGGCGGAATTTACCGATCCTCAAACCAAAGCGTTTGAGTTCGCCGTCAAAGTCGGAAGGAAACGACGCAAAGATCCCGGCAAGATAGAATTTTCCCGCAGAATCACAAGCCATCACTTGTGCTCTGTCCATAACCAACAAATATGGTAAAAGGGTTGCGTAGTGCTCAAGCAGGCTCACATCGATACGTTTAAATTGTTCACGAAAAGCTTCTTGCATTTTTTTTGGCAAGCGAGCAAGCAAGGTTTGTGTGTTGCGGGTGATGACTTGGTTTTCCAACGGGCATGATGCGCCTTCAGCCTGATTGACTGCATCTAACACAGGATGAATGATGTCATATTGAAAGCGTTCATTAAAGCTGTTTAAGTGCCGTCCGAAGGCCACCAAAGAAAAGCCCGGCAATTCTTTGTATTCCCAAGGTTCCACTTCAAAAGACGGCAACAAATCGCGAGAATCAACCAGAGGATACGCTTTGTGTTGACAATAGGCGCGTACCAACGTGTCTCGGATATGCACTTCATCAAGGAACACTTTGAGCTCGCTGATGGTACTGAGATCAATAAATTGAAAAAACGCATCTTTATGGTTCCGCAAAAAGCGTCCCTCACAAAAGGTTTGCGTCCAGTCTATCATGTATTTCTCTCCGAGTTGTTTGGGCGACAATAAAGTGGCAACGAGGTTACATCAAAAAAAGTTATGCATATCATTTTTTGATTGTTTTCATAATATAATCAATTTTTTGCCTTTGAGCAATGGTGTTTGTTGTTTTTGTTGAGTCAGCAGAGTGTTTTTTTAGCTAGTGTCGTCAAATACGTTTTTTATGTTGCTCTTTTGGCAAAGAGTTTTTTTTGCATATCGGTCACGGTTGCCAAGCCCCCGTCTTTTTCTGTGCTGACAGGATAAAAAAGCGGCGCGTAACCCAAGCGTTTGGCTTGACTGAGGCGGTTATCGTGGGTGCTTACGGGACGAATTTGTCCGTTTAAGTCTACTTCGCCCCAAAAGGCTGCGCGTTCGGGAAGCGGCACATCATAAAAAGAAGACAACACCGCCGCCACCAAGGCTAAATCCATACCCGGTTCTTGAATACGAACACCGCCGCCAACTTTGGCATAAATGTCAACTTGACTGAAATTCAGACGCAACCGTTTTTCCAACACCGCCAATAAAAGATGCAAACGGTTGACATCAAAACCCAAACCTGTACGCCGCGGAATGGCCAAATAACTGCGTGTGACCAAGGCCTGTATTTCAACCGCCAAAGGTCGTTGTCCGTCCACCGCCATGACCACAGCCGCACCGCTGAGTGATGCGTCTCTCGCTCCCAAAAAATAGGTTGACGGATCTTCAACCACTTCCAAACCTTGTTGTACCATTTGGAAAACAAGCAATTCTTGATTGGGGCCAAAACGGTTTTTCAGTACCCGCAAAAGACGGAACATCTGACGGCGATCGCCTTCCAAAGCGATGACCGTGTCAACCATATGTTCCAAAAGGCGCGGACCTGCCAAGGTGCCGTCTTTAGTGACGTGTCCCACGAGGATCACTGTTGTTCCGCAGGCTTTGCACCGTTCAACAAGCTCAAGTGCCACAGCCCGAACCTGGCTGACGTTCCCCGGCAATCCTTCTGCGCGTTCTGAAGTGAGTGTTTGCACTGAATCGACAATCAAAAGTGACGGCGGATCGTCGTCGTGCAACAAATTCAAAATGTCTTCAACGCGTGACGTGGCCATAGCCAGCACGTTGTCGTGTAACACGTCAAGGCGTAAGGCTCGAGCTCTCAATTGAGGTAAGGATTCTTCGCCGCTGACATAGAGTGCGCGGCGTCCGCCCGCCGCAACCGCACCGACAAGCTGTAAAAGTAACGTGGATTTACCAATCCCGGGTTCACCGCCCATAAGGACTGCCGCTCCCGGAACCAACCCTTGCCCCAACACTCGATCCAAGGCCGTCAAGCCCGTACCGAACGGCGTGTGTTCATGATCTTCCACAGCCTGTAAGGCAATGGGCGTCTTGGAGCCGACAAGTGTGCTCTTGCTGCTGTGCCGTGTCGTACTTGCGTTTTCACGTACAGGTTCCAAAGTATTCCATTCTTTACATTGCAGACATTGTCCGCGCCATTGCGGCGACCGTGTGCCGCAGGACGAACACACATAGTGTGTGCGAGTTTTTATTGCCATATTTAGGAATCTTTTTTATAAAGGTGTTTTTTCTTCGTGCATGCACCATGCGCCGACAAACCCGATCACACCGGCTACAATATAAAGCCAACAGGCCGCGCTATAGGCGTTTGTGGGAAAGGAACCGTTTGGCAACACATCATATTGAGTTAAAATGATACCCGTCAACGGTTGGAATAACAAAACCCCTACAGACGGTAAACAGTTCAATAAACCACACGCCGAACCCGTGGCTTCAACACCAAACAAATACCGCATGGCAGAAAACGCCGCCGACACCGCAGGCACACCCAACGTCGAAAGGACAAAAAACCACACATACATTGTCCACAACGGGAACCTATCCCCAAACAACATCAACACGAAAAAATTGACTGTCAAAACAACGGAAGCAAACAACATGGTCATGCGTCGTGAACGAAACACGACATCACAAAGCCAGCCGACCAAAACACCGCCGACAATCACTCCAATACCCGCTACATTGAGTATCGCGCCCGCTTCGACTTGCGACAGCCCATGCACGTCACGTAAATAGGTGCCGCCCCATAACCCGCCAAAACTCATGTGCATGTTGAAATGACAAAAAATCCACACACACGCACACCAAAAATCACGGTGTCGTGTCACCAGCCGCATATTGTGCCACATGAGCGCCCAATCAACGGCTTTTGTTCGCGGTGTTGCTTTTGCCTTTGGGGTGTCGCGAATAAAAACAAAAAGCAACACGGCCAGACCGATACTGCCCACGCCACACGCATAAAACATGGTACGCCATCCCCATATGGAACAGCCCAAAGCTAAAGGCTCTGCCGCCAAAAACATCCCGACACCCCCCATGCCGAGAAATAAACTGCTCATGCGCGCAAATACCGAAACAGGAAACCATTCGCCGATAAGCTTCATGCCACACAAAAAAATGACCGAAACCCCAATACCCATGATGGCGCGCCCCACAGCCGCCGTCAACAATGAATCGGATACGCCAAACATTGCCGCACCAAATCCCGAAAGGCCAACCATCAACGGTAAAAGGCGCCGCGGCCCGACACCATCTGTCAATAAGCCGCTTGGAATCTGCATGATGCCGTAAGCCACAAAAAACGTTGATGCCAAAAGCCCCATAGCCGGCGCGTCCAATCCCAAACCGGCCATGATATCCGTCGCCATAACCGCAGGACTGACCCTATGAAAAGGAATCAAAAAATACGCCAAACACATCAAAATAAAAATCAACCATGCATAGCGTTTCGGAGATGCCGAAGGGGCCGATGAAGTGTGAGACATAACGTTATCGCCTTATTGTTGGATGAGAAAACACGCAAAGCCTATTGATACGCCACATGTAAAACGCGATCTCCATAGATCGAAATAGATGACAAAGAGAGGATACTTTCTTTCGTTTTGTTGCATGTCGCAGTCGTCTTGACGGGACAGCCTCTTCTTTTATAAGAGGCATGGAGAAACAATCTTTCGTAGGGATTGTTCCTCCATGTAAAAAATATAACTAAATAACAGTTTCTTGTTCGTGTGTGATTTGTTTTATAATATCTTGTAAAAGAGGTTCAACGGCTTGCTGTTGCCCGCTCAGTGCTTCTTCCGCCATACACAAGGCTAAATCCGCCAAGGACGGCAGGCCAAGATGTTGTGCCGCTGTTGCCAGTTCAGTCGCGATATTCCCCAAATCGTCCAAGTTGTTTTCTGCAAAAGCTTGTTCTGCCCGTTCGCCATGCCTTACAAGTCCTTGCAACAAGCTGTCCATTTCTTCCGTCGATTGGGGTTCGACAAGAATATTTGGAGTTTCTTTGACGTTGTTTATTTCTTCTGTCGACTGATGTGTGACAAGAGCAGAAGCCGTTTGCTCAACCGCATCTGTTGCAAGAATGTTTTTTTGTTCCTGCTTTAAAGATATCGTGCTTTCATCTGCCGTGTTTACAGCGGCTGTTTGTTCTTGTTCAGGTGTTCGTTTTTCGCTTGGTGTTTCGTTTTTTTCTTCACCGGCAGGTGCATGTACGATGTATTGTGCTTCTGTTCTCGTATTTTCTGCAAGAACACGATCATTCTTTTCCATTTCTTCTGTTGTTCTTTGATTTGAAGACACAATTGCTTCTGCTTCCAACACATAAATCTCTTCGTGCTCTTCAACCTCTGATGACATTTGAATGTCAAGTGTCAACGCTAAATCAGTTGGTGCACGCTCTTTTGTTAAAGGGGGTGCCTTTAAACTCTTATGCGTTTTTTTTGCTTCATCTTTCAAATTGATTGAAGGTGTTTGTTGTTGAACAACGGGTGAACTCAAAGACAAAAAGCCCTCATCAGAAGTTGTTTGTGTTTTTGGTTGAACGTGTTGCACCTTCAATGTTTTTTGTGCGTCGTTATCAGGAGCATTCGGTAATAAAGGCGTAGCCGGTGGATCTTGAGATTCAACAGGACGCGGCTCGCCCACCCACTCTCCGGGAGACGATATGGGCTCATATGAAAAATCAGTTTTTTTCTCTTCTTTAGCGCCGCGTCCCCAGCCTAAAAGGCGATCGAGAAGACGTTTCTTGCGTGGGCGCGCTGTCGGCCAGTCCATATCTGCAAATGTTGCTTCGTTTAGCTGAAAATCATCAACCGTGCCTAAATGAATCCTACGGTTTTGATTCTCTGTCTCTTCGGCTTGAGTCGGAGAAGCAAAAACAAAATCTTCGATCACAGAAGGTTCTGTAACAAGGTGCGGTGATGTTTCCTGTTCTTTTGTTTCTGTCGGTGTTGTGTCCGTAGGTTTTTCGTTTTGATTGAACGGTTGATGTTCAAGTTCTTCCGTTTTCAGCGTTTGTTCTTGAGTTTCAGATTGTTCTGCTTGTGGCATTGTCTCTTGAATATCAAACGGTTCTGTCTTTAACGCTTTAGATTGAATCTCAGAGGCTTCCGCTTTGAACGTTTTTGATTGAGTCGTACTCAATTGTGTGTTTTGTGTCTCTGCGATACACATTTGAGCATCATTGTTCGATGTTTCAACTATGGCAGTCAGATGTCTCTTCGTTTCAAGCTGTGTATTTTCATCCAGTTGTCGTGCCGCTTGCGCTCTGGAAATGGCTTGTTTTGCCAGTTTTTGTAGTTTCTTCGGTAATGGTGCCGTCGTGCTTTGTGATTTCACGTGTTCGACGGTGTTTTGTTTGCGTGTGTTTGGTAAAACATCATGTGGTGGCTGTAAATCTGGCAACGGCTGTTCATTCATTGTCGATAACGGTGTGTCAACAGCGTTTTCTACACTTGTTTCCGATAATAATTTTGTTATAGTATTCTGTTGTTTTTTTTCATGTTTTTTAACCAATGGCTTTGGTTCGCCGACGTGCGAACGCACCTGCAAGGTTGGCGGTTGTAAAAAGACCAATTCTTCTGTCGGAACTCTTTTGTTCTTTGTTTGATGAGACGTTGTCGATTCAGGTTGTTGCTGTTCAGGTTGTTG
>CAYJFB010000001.1:21686-99842 GCA_964369685.1 uncultured Desulfovibrionaceae bacterium
TGTTCTTTGTTTGATGAGACGTTGTCGATTCAGGTTGTTGCTGTTCAGGTTGTTGTTGCTCAGGGTGTACTGTCTTTGTATGATCGTCAACAAGGTGTTGTTGTTCTTCGTTCAAAAGTGGCGGAATGGGTAATGCTACAAAAAGTTCTGTAGACGTTGCTTCTTTGGGTTGAGGCATTTGTATTTCGGTTTTACGCAATTGTGGGATTGGTGCGAGACGCAAGGTGATACGTCGCAATTCTTTGCGTGTGACGGGTTTGAGCAACGCGTGTGTACAGCCTGCGCGGCGCAATCGTTCGGCTTGTTCATCATCATTGGCAAGCAATAAAAATGATGTCAACGGTAAACTTTGTTCGCCTTCAAACGCACGAATTGCAGCAATGCCGGCAATCAAATCTTCTTCGATTAAGTCGCCGTCAAAAATCAACAACGCGCCCGGTGTTTGCGTATACATAGCCAACACCTCATCCATGCTGCGGGCCTCACAAACATCATGCGGTAATTCATCTAAAAAGTAGGTGAGGATTTGACGGGTATTCGGTACGGCGCTGACAACAAAAACACGCAAGGCGTCTCGTAAAACGCGTTGATATTCAGAACCTTGCATGGCGTTAAACAATGGCATATCAAGCGTTTCTTGATGTCCGACACAACGTAGACGCAATGTAAACGAAACCGTGGTTCCGGAAGCCGCACTGCTCACTTCCAACGCGCCGCCGTAGGTTCCCGCAAATTCCCACGCTCGAATCATGGCCATCGTATTGCGTTCGGCAGGGGGCATACCTGTACCTGTGTCGGTGATACTGAACAGTAAATGTCCGGGATCGTTGCTTTCCAAAACACGCTGCACTCGAATTTGTACGACACCGCGATTGGTGGCGGCAACCGCGCTTTCGGCAAGCAAGGTCAACACACGCAACAGCCGTGTGGGATCACCAAAATATTGTGCGTTCAATTGTGGTGCCGTATACCAACTGAGAGCCACATTTTTGGCTTCGGCTTCCAGAACTACAGCGTTGTGGGCTTTATGGATGAGATTGTGCAGATCAAAAGGTTGATTTGGTCGGGGGGTGCCTTCTTCGGCAGGGCGCAAGGCGGGATCACCCAATCCGCTGATGTGTAGTGTTTCGTCATACATCAATTCTGAGATATGATTGGTTGCAAGCAGCAAGCGTTTGACGTGTTCTTTTGCCATATTTGGCAACGGCATGTGACTCAATGCATGCAGTTCCACAAGCACGTTATCCATGGGTTCTCGCAGTTGTTGTTCCAACATGGTGAGCGAGTCAAGGATGAATTGAATGTCTTCGGTTTCGTGTTTTGTGTGTTTTTTGGGTATGACGGCGGCGTGTGTTGTCGGGAGTGTTTCGTTGTTTTCTTGGTTTGTGTTGTTTTCTTCTTGTTTTTGTTGTGTGGCGGCAAGGTGTGGTGAAGGAATGATTCCCAATAACAACGCACCAAAACACAGTGTTAACTCAGGCACAAGGCTGAGAAAACTATACCACACCACATTGGCTTCGGGCGTGATAAAATCAATGCTCGGCAGTGGCAATATCGCAGACAAACCAAGCGGTGTGATTGTACACACACAAGCAAAACGGACAGCACCGGGTAAGCCGATGACTACGGCCACTAAGGCAAGAGACAGTGACAAGAGTGTCAACAGAGGCCACAGTTGCAGATATGGTAACATCCAAGTTTGTCTTGTTACCAGAGGCAGCAAGGCGATACCGAGTGCCAACGTGCCTTGTATGATGAACAACAGATCAAGTTTCGGTGCGGTTGTGCGTGTGCGCATAAGCAAACGCCCGATATGGGCAAGCAAAAAGATCGCCACAGCCGGTGCCAATAAAGCCGGCAATGCCGCGAGCTGTATTCTGCCTGTCAGCGACAGTACAGGCGGTGTCCATAAGGCGAGAACAAACAATGTTCCCGAATAGAATGCCGCCCATATGCGCCATTCACGTTGTGCCATGATACCGCGAACAAAGTTCAGTCCCAAGGCGACAATCAATAATCCCAAAATCAGTTGGTCGGCGTGTGCGTCAAAAAAAGAGCGTGTGTTTGCCGAACGAATTACAGGTGCAAACCCAAATGACGGTGAGCCGACAGTTCGAATATATAGGGTACCGTCTGCGCCTGTGGGTATGGGAAAGAGTCCGCCGTCATCGGCTGTGAGTTGTTGTATGTTTTTACCGAGTTGCGGAACAAACCATACTGTTGTGTCGATGGGGACGGCATGGCGAACGCGCCGTGCAAGATCCAACAAGGGTTTTGGTGTATCGGGCGTGACAAATTGTTCGTGTAGTGGGATGCGTATCCATAGTACATTGATGTCGTTTATTGCATTCCATGTCATTCCCGGCATGAATTCAACAGTGTATTTGGTACCTTGAACGTCTTCGATGGTCAACGTGCCGTTTGGGTCGTTCATCCAATCGACGGGAATTTCTTGATGAACGAGTGGCAAATGCGACAGTTTTTTTGTTGTGGTGTTGACATTGACAGTGTTGGTGTCGGTATCGGTGTCGGCGACGGCATGATTTTGTGCGGCAATAAACAGAAAAACACATAAAAAAAGGGATACAACAACGCATTGTTGTGTTTTCTGCCGATAAACAAAGAGTGTTTTCGCTATGTTCATAGGATATTTCATATTGGTTCAGAGTGTTATATATCACAGTGTATGCCATAAACGACAGAGCGTGTACGCAAGGCATAGGCTTTTGCAGAATTTTTTGCAACGCATGCATTGGGAAACGATATAGGAATTCTTTTCTGCAAATAAGTCTAGCTTTTTTTTAGAAAACTGAAAAGAGACTTTTTTACAACTGAGAATTTTTTACTTTATTTTTTGGGATACAAGACGTTCTGAGTCATTTACACTGCGGCGTGCTCAAGAACGCGAGAGGGTATTTTTTATTTTGGGATTGTTTTTTGGTCGCGTTTTGAGTGCGCCGCAGGATAAAGGGGGTCTGGGGGGCATTGCCCCCCAGAAAAAGAAAAAGAAAAAGAAAAAGAAAAAAATGTTAAATTTGTTCGTCGAAACGGACGATATCGTCTTCACCGAGGTATGCGCCCGATTGTGTTTCAATAATAATGAGCGGAATGCGCCCGGGATTTTTCAAACGGTGTACTGTATTTGGCGGAATATATGTAGATTGGTTTTCTGTCAGGACAGCCACAACACCGTCTTTAATGATTTCCGCGGTTCCGCTGACCACAACCCAGTGCTCGGTACGGTGATAATGCATTTGCATCGAAAGTTGCTTTCCCGGATTGACGGTAATACGGTTTACTTGGAAACGCGCGCCCACACTCAGCGTTTCATAATGCCCCCATGGACGATAGACCGTGAGGTGCGTGTGTGTTTCAGGACGTTTTTGTAAAGCCAATTGTTCAACAAGCACTTTGACTTTTTGCAAGGCGTCGCGTTTGGCAACGAGTACGGCGTCTTGTGTTTCAATAATTGCCAAATCTTCCAGATCCAAAGCTGCAAGGAGTCTGTCTGTGCTGTGCAGGTAGCAATTTTGTGAATTTTGTACCAAAACATCACCGATACGCACATTGTGTGCACTGTCTTTCGCGGCCAACTGGTAAAACGATTCCCACGATCCCAAATCGTTCCAGGTGGTTGCCAAAGGACACACCACCGCCTTCGACGTGTGTTCCATCACTGCATAATCAATAGATAAACCGGATAGTGCACAAAACGATTCCGTATCCGGCATAATACACATATTGCCATGGTGTTTATGACTGGGATAACATTCTGTATGGCGTTTGTGCCAGGCTGTGCTGACTGTGGCCGCCAAGTCAGGAGAAAAATATTCCAGTTCTTGCAAATACACACTCGGTTTGACAAAAAATAAACCACTGTTCCAATAATAGCCCCCCTCAGCCAACATGGCTTCCGCTTTTTCCAAAGGTGGTTTTTCAATGAAGGCATCAACACGATAACCGCCGTGCTCGACGCTTTCTGCGGCAGAAATATAACCATAACCCGTTTCAGGCGAGGTGGGCTCTACGCCAAACGTTACAATTGCACCCTCTGCCGCTAACGGCTCGGCCGCTTGAATGGTTTTTCGGAATGCTTCTGCATCACCGATGGCGTGATCTGACGGCATGATTAAAAGCAGCGGTTCGGAGTCGGAAAGCCTGTCAGTGTTGAGTGTGTGTTGTTCGGGGTCGCTCAGTGCTTCTGCGGCTGCCGCTCTGGCAGCCAACACCGCATGCGCCGCCAAGGCTATGGCGGGTGCCGTATTGCGTGCGACAGGCTCTAAAATAATGGTGGCTTTTACGCCGCCTTCATGCAAACTGTTTTCTACATAAAGCAAGTGTTCTTCATTGCACACAACCAAGACGTCGTCATTGAAAACTAAACCAAAAATCCGTTGTAATGTATCTTTAAATAATGTGCGCCCGTGTCCAAGATCCATAAATTGTTTGGGATAAAGACCTCGTGAAAGCGGCCAAAGGCGAGTGCCGCTGCCTCCGCACAAAATAACGGGAATAATTTGCATAGCTTTCCTTATTGATGTCTTGTTGTGTGCCAACGCCATGCGGTGGAGAGGATGTTTTTGATGTCGGAATACCGAGGGTACCAGCCGAGTATAGAGTGTGCGTCGGTTGCATCGGCGATCAAGACGGCAGGGTCGCCTTGGCGTCTTCCTTCCACGGTGTATGGTACCTGTTTGCCTGTCAGTTGTTGCGTCAAATCAAGCAATTCTTTCACGGATGCGCCGTGCTCGCTGCCCAGATTCAAGGCTTGGGAGGGGTTGCCTGCCAAGAGATGCTTGACAGCCAAAATGTGTGCCGCGGCTAAATCCAATACATGTATATAGTCTCTGATACAGGTGCCATCTGGGGTGTTGTAATCGTTACCAAAAAGCTGAAATTTTGCATGGGGTTCGGTTATGGCACGAAACATGTTTGGAATGATGTGTGTTTCCGGTTCGTGGCATTCGCCTGTTTCACCTTCGGGATCGGCGCCTGCCGCGTTGAAATATCGTAAGCTCATCCAGGGTACATTGTGTGCCGCCGCGAAGTCTTCCAACATCCATTCCATAATCAGCTTTGTTCGGCCATAAGGATTGATCGGCAAAGCCTGTGTTGCTTCCGAAAGTGGCATGTGCTTTGGTACTCCATACACTGCCGCTGAACTCGATACCACTAAAGGTCGCACCCCTTCATCACGCAACGCCTGAAGCAACTGCAGTGAACCGTACACGTTGTTGTCGTAATACATCCCGGGATGTTGCACCGATTCTCCGACAGCAATGGAGCTTGCAAAATGGATCACGCCGTCGGGCTTGTGGCGTGCCAAACATTGCCGTAAACGCGCCGAATCGCGAATGTCTCCATGAACAAACTCACCCCAACGCACTAAATGTCGGTGTCCTGTACAAAGGTTGTCATAGACAACGGGCTCATGTCCTTGTGCGGCAAGGAGTTTACATGTGTGTGAACCGATATAGCCGGCCCCCCCCGTAACAAGCAATTTCATTGCGCTATCCTAGTTTGGTTTTTCTTTTTTTTTATATTTTTATATTTTTATATTTTTTCCGGGGGAAATAATTTCCCCCGGACCCCCTTGATTCCTGCGGCGCACGCAAAACGCGAAAAAAAACGTGTTTCTGCTTGGTCGTGTTCGGTCGCGTATTGCGTGCGCCGCAGTTCAAGCTACTCTGAGAATTTTTTACCCAAAAAAATAGAACAAAAAAGAATGACCATGAATAAAGATTGGAAAAAATTCAAGCAGGTGTGTTTAAAACGAGATATAAGGATTGGCTTTTTTTTCTGCGCCGATGGTGGTATCGGGGCCGTGTCCTGTATACACGACGGTGGTTTCCGGTAAGCTGAAGAGTTGATCAACGATAGAAGTCCGCAGAGCATCGCTGTCTCCTCCCGGCAGATCGGTGCGCCCTACAGAGCGGTAAAACAGTGTGTCTCCGGCTATCACGGCATTTTCTTCGGGAAGCCACAAGACCAATCCGCCGGGTGAATGGCCGGGGGTGAGTCGAATTTCTCCTTGAATTGCACCGAAAGAACAAGAACCTGCAGGAATCGCTTGTGGTGAAAACGGTGTAACAGGCGGCAAACCCCATATGGAACCACGCCCCACAGATGAATCGAGCAACGGGATGTCGTCCGCACCGACATGCACAACAACATCAACATGTGTCGCAAGCAAGTCGGCAACGCCATATATATGATCAAAATGGATGTGTGTCAGCAATATGGCACGCAAGGTGAGCGAGTGTGCGGCAAGAAATGCTTGAACATCGTTGAGGCCGTTTGAAAGATCTCCCCCGGGATCGACAACCAGTGCGTCGCCATCACGGTAAACAACATGACAATTGGTATCCAAAGGGCCGATAGGAAAGGTGACGATGGGCATAAAACGATCCTCTTTGTTGTGTTGTTATAATGCCTTAATACCCGTATCGTAATCTTTTTTCAGAGGGTATTCATGGGTTTTTTGTTCGCCGTCGGCAGTATAGAGCGTATCAATAACCAAGACATCAAGTTCTTTGTGGGTATAAGAGATGATGGCTTCGCGAAGACGTTGCGCCGCACAGAGGAGTGCCGCGTGATCTTTTACGCCGATTTCAAGCGGTCGCAATGGGTTTTTGCTGTATAAAAAAAACTGCAAACGGTGTGATAAGGCTGTGCTATAGCAGGTTATTTTTGTTATTTGTCGAAAGTCGACAAGTGTTCCGTTGCCAACGAAAAAACCTTGTCTGTCATCTACCAACATAAAACCCGCGTCGCCCCAACCCCAACCGGGCACAAGGTTTTGTCGCCATGCTCGAAACAGTGTGAGCGCGCGTGCGCCTGCTCGTCGCATTTTGTTCAGCCCTTGGAAAAAACAAAACATGTTCACAAATGACGAAAGCCCCAAAACAATCGGGCCGTGTGTGGGAAAGAACTTGTTCAGCTCCCAGGCAAACAAACAAAAAATCAAACCCGTCAGCCAAAAACAAAGCCCTGACCAAAACGGTGTTTTGCCAAGTAACAGGCTTGTTTTTTTTGTAAAAATAGTCATGAACACTCGCTCAAGAGATGAAATGGTGTGCGATTGAAAACAAGAGTTTTATAGTATATGTTTTTATGCAGAGTTTCAAGAAGGTCGGCTTGAACACGATGTTTTTGTTTTATACCTTTTGATATTCACTGTGTTCTGTGTATGCTTATTCCGTTCTCGGCGGTATAGTGTATGTGGCATATTGTGTTTTTTTACAAAAATAAATACTGATACCTCGGTGAAACAAAATCATATGCTTTTTTTATCCATAAAAAAATATTTTTTTCAGTGGCCCAACTGCCATGTGGCGTTATTGTTGAGTGATCTTGCCGCGTTGTTTGGTACTGCTTTACTTGTGACGTTGCTGCGTGATTTTTTTGGCGGTGATTTGTTTGTGCATATTTATATGCAGCTGAGTTTATTTTTATTGATCTCGCCATTTTTTAGCTTGACCAAGGATGTGTATGCCGCAACGCCGCCGCCGTTTCCCGAAGAATTGCGTACGTTGGCGATTTCCACCTCTTTGGCGTATTTGGGCATGGCGATGTATTTGTTTTTGTCGCGTAATACAGATGTAACTTCTCGTTTGATTTTTTTAATCAGTTGGGTGTGTTCCTTGGGGACGGTGCCGCTTTGTCGGGCGTGGGTGCGTTCCCGCTTTGCCGACAGGCCTTGGTGGGGAACACCAACCGTGCTTTTTGGCGATGCCAAGAATGTGCAAAAGGTTTTGCGTGCCTTGAAATCAAAACCCGCTTCGGGGTTTCGACCTGTGGCTTGGGCTTCGTGGGATGCACGTAACCCTGCGCAAGAAGAGGACGTGCCTCTGCGTTTATTGCATGGCAGTCAGGCTCTTTACAACTATCTGAGACAAGCAAAAGAAACGTGTGCCATCCTCACCATGGACAAGACGCTTTCTGAATACGAACGCCGTGAATCGGTTAAATTGGCTTCAACGCATTTTCAATCCGTTGTTGTGATGCCTGAAGTGTTGGGTGGTGAGCCCTTATCCTTTTGGGTTCGTCCCGTTGAAATTGGCACGTTGTTGGGGTTGAAATTACGGCAGAACCTTTTTGATCCTCGCCGATTAGCCGTAAAGCGGCTGATGGATATCGTGTTTACTGTCATTGGCGGCGTGCTTTTTTTCCCTTTGTTGGGGATTATTGCCTTGTGTATTTGTATTGAGTCTCCCGGCTCACCGTTTTTTCGACAGGAGCGGATTGGCCGTGAAGGACACAGTCTGTTTGTCTTAAAATTCCGTACCATGGTGAAAGATGCCGAACAGTGTTTGCAAGACTATCTTGAGGCAAACCCTGAATTGCGTGAGGAATGGGAGAAGGATCAAAAATTGCGTCATGACCCACGGATTACGCGTGTCGGTGCGTTTTTACGGCGTACAAGTCTTGATGAGTTGCCGCAGATTTGGAACGTGTTGCGGGGTGAAATGAGTCTTGTGGGGCCAAGACCCATTGTCAGTGCGGAAATAGAAAAATATGATGAAGTGTTTGCGGCATATGTTCGTGTTCGTCCGGGTATTACGGGTTTGTGGCAGGTTTCGGGGCGCAATGATTTGTCGTATCCCGAGCGTGTCAATTTGGATAACTACTACATAAATAATTGGTCGACATGGCTTGATTTATATATTTTGGCAAAGACGGTGCCTGCTGTTTTTGCCTGTAAGGGAGCGTATTGAGCGTTTATGTTTGAACCGCGGCGGATTGCCATTTGGAATACGGCGTTTCTTGGCGATGCGGTGTTGACATTGCCGCTTGTGCGCCTTGTGCATGTGTTGTTTCCTCGTGCTGAGATCGATTTTTATGTACGGGCAGGTTTGGAATCGCTGTTTGTGGCACAACCTGAATTGCACCGCGTGTACGGTGTTGATAAAAAACACACAACTCTACGCACCTTTGTACGCCAAGGGCACGTCTTGCGCGTGCGAAAATATGACTTGTGGCTTGGTGGACACACCAGTTTTCGTTCGACATTGATGGCGTTTTTGAGTCGAGCCGCGGTGCGTATCGGTTATTGTAACGGTGCGTCTCGGCTTGGGTATACAGCGTGTGTCGAACGGCGTTTTGGTGAGTTGGACGAAATTGAACGGGTGTTGCAGTTACTGCATCCTTTGCGCAATGATGTCGGCGCGCGTTGGCCTATGGATTTGGATTTGGATACATGGGTAGGTAATGCCGATTGGCATTGGCCGAAATTGGTTTTGCCGCAGGATGTTTTACACCGTGCGGCGGATTTGATGCCCATGGGGGAGCCTGTGCTTGGTGTTCATCCGGGATCTGTCTGGGCAACAAAACGTTGGCCTATGGCCTCTTTTGCCGAGCTGATGCGTAAGGCGGCTGAGCATGGCATGCGGGTTTGTGTTTTTGGCGGTACGGATGAGGTTGATTTGGCGCGTTCTGCCGTGCGTTTGGCCGGTCTTGAGGGCGCTTCATGTCTTTCTGATTTTTCGGGGCAGCTCAGTTTGACGGAACTGGCGGCGGTGTTGCAACGGCTTTCTGTTTATGTGGGTAACGATTCAGGGCCTTTACATTTGGCGTGGAGTCAACATGTTCCGCTTGTGGCGTTGTTTGGTCCCACCGTTCGGGAATTGGGTTTTTTCCCGCGCGGTGACAAGGCTGTCGTGTTGGAAGTGCCGCAATCGGTATTGCCGTGTCGTCCTTGCGGGTTGCATGGCGCCAAAACGTGCCCCCAAACACACCACCGTTGTATGCACGATCTTTCGCCCAAGCAGGTTTGGCAGCAGGTACAACGGTTTGTATGAGATGCTTATATCTTTTGTCAAAAGTCTTATTCTATGCCGTGTGAAAAGAAATTTTATAAAAAAATACACGAAAAAGAAAAAAAGGCTTGACCTCAGTGGTGAGGTGGGGTATCTCTTTTTTTCCCGCTGAGTGTTCAGTGTTTCCTGTTTAAAGGAAAGGGTAGCGAAACAACAAGACGTGAGCGATTTTCTTTGAGGGTCAACCCCGAGTTCACCGGTCTTTGAAGTTTCATGCAAGCTATTCGGTAAGCCGACGTTTTGATCGGTATTTGACATTTTGTAGGCGTCACCGAGGCATAGCCTCTTGCCGAAAGGAGGTATCCCTCAAGATGTCAAGGTTTTTGACCTTTTTGGGTCGGAAACTCTTGGGGAGGGTTTATACTCTTCAGTGGTGACCCCTGCAGGACCACCTCTCTTTCATTGGACTTGTCCAATATATGAGCTGGCGGCGAACATGGGTTGATTTCACGGGTTTCACATATTTTGTATGTGAGATTGTGCAGAAGACGAGCCGATGTTGCGCTGCTTTTTTTTTAGCGTTTTTTCGTTCTTTTATCCTGTATCGACCACCGTGAATGTCTGTGCTTCTTTTGTTTTTTTAAAGAAGTGCGGAGCTGTTTTCGTGCAGCTCGACTGCCGAGGGGCACCGAAACCTGTTTTTTTCAGGATTTCGGTTTGTTGTTAAGACGGTTTTGTCTTGACAACGGTGATGTGGAACTCCGAACGATAGTAGAAAACACATTATGTGTTTTGTTTCGGAGATTGTGTTGCGAGAATAACGGAGTAGACGCAATGACGACTGTGAGCAGTGATCGCATCCGTATCAAGCTGAAAGCGTACGATTACCGCATCCTTGACAAGGCTGTGGCAGAAATCGTTGATACGGCGCGGAACACCGGCGCGGGCGTGGCGGGACCAATCCCGCTGCCCACCAGCATCAACAAATTTACCGTAAACCGCTCGGTTCACGTGGACAAGAAGTCTCGTGAACAGTTTGAAATGCGGACGCACAAACGGCTTATGGACATCCTGGAACCCACGCAACAAACCGTGGACGCGTTGGGCAAGCTCAGCCTGCCCGCCGGCGTGGATGTTGAAATTAAGCTTTAGTGAGGAATGTCATGGCTGAGAAAATGGGAATTTTGGGTCGTAAGCTTGGCATGACCCGCATATTTTCCGGAGACGGCGCGGCCGTTCCCGTGACGGTGATCGAGACGGGTCCTTGCCCTGTGACGCAGGTCAAGACCGTAGAAACCGACGGCTATAACGCCATCCAGATTGCCTTTGTTGAAGGCAAAGAAAAACACGTGACCAAGCCTATGCAAGGTCATTTCGCGAAGGCTCAATCGGGTCTTTATCGTCAAACACGTGAAATTCGTCTGGAAGGCGCCCCCGAAGCCACGCTTGGGCAGATTCTTTCTGCCGACATGTTCACCGCAGGTGACCGCGTTAAGGTAACCGGAACAAGCATTGGTAAGGGATATCAAGGGGTTATGCGTCGTTGGAATTTTAAGGGTTCCAAAGACACCCACGGCTGTGAGAAGGTCCACCGTTCAGGCGGCTCCATCGGGAACAATACGTTTCCCGGACACGTGTTCAAAGGCAAAAAAATGGCCGGACACTGGGGTAACGAACGCGTGACTGAGCTCAACCTTGAAGTAGTCGATGTTCGCCTTGAAGACAACGTCATTTTGGTTCGCGGTTCTGTGCCGGGTCCGAAAAATGGCCTTGTTTTGGTGCGTAAGCAGTAGTGCAGGAGAAAAAGAATGGCTGTCGTTAAAGTATACGATCAGAACAACGTCGAAGCCGGCGAAACGACGCTCGCTCCCGAAGTGTTCGAGGTCGAGGTGAGGCCTGAAGTTCTCCACCTCGTGGTTCGCGCTCAGCTTGCGGCCAAACGTGCCGGAACGCACGCCACAAAGACTCGTGCTTTTGTATCCGGCGGAGGCGCCAAACCGTGGCGTCAAAAAGGAACGGGTCGCGCACGCGCCGGTTCCAACCGTTCCCCCGTATGGCGGGGCGGTGCGATCGTGTTTGGCCCCACGCCACGCGATTACAGTTTTAAAGTGAATAAAAAGATCCGTAAGTTGGCCTTGCGCATGGCGCTTTCTGCGCGCCTTGCTTCTGAGGGGCTGATGGTTGTCAAAGGTATCGAATTGGCCGAAGCGAAGACCAAATTGTTTGTCGGTGTTGCCGAGAAATTGGGTCTGACCAAGGCGTTGATCATTGCGCCTGAAGAAGACCGTAATTTGGTTCTTTCTTCGCGCAACATCCAAGGTATCGACTTGACCACCCCGGATCGTTTGAGTGTGTATGAAATCCTGCGTCACAACCAAGTTGTGTTGCTGGAAGGCGCCGTGGAACCCGTTGCAACGCGGCTTAAATAAGGGGCTCGAGATGGATCATACTCAGATTCTTTTGCGGCCCGTGGTGACTGAAAAAGCAACCAACCTGCGTGAAGCGGTGAACCAAGTTGCCTTTTTTGTCCATCCCGACGCCAATAAGATCGAAATTAAAAAAGCTGTTGAAAAAGCTTTTTCTGTTAAAGTTGTTGACGTAAACGTGATCACCAGAAAATCGAGCGAGCGTGTTCGCGGTCGTAAGATTGTCAAGGTTTCGGGTTGGCGCAAAGCCTACGTGACCCTTGCTGTCGGTGAGAAAATCGACTTCTTCGAGGGAGTGTAAGTCATGGCTGTGCGTAAGCTCAAACCCACCTCGCCCGGACGTCGTTTTCAGACTGTTTCCGATTTCGCGGAAATTACCAGGAGTACTCCTGAGAAATCCTTGACGGAAGGTCTGCATAGCAAAGCCGGTCGCAACAATCATGGACGCATCACCAGTCGTCGTCGCGGCGGCGGTGTGAAGCGTTTATATCGTATAATCGACTTCAAACGGAACAAGTTTGACATTCCCGCCACCGTGGCGCATGTCGAATACGATCCGAACCGTACCGCTCGTATCGCCTTACTCCACTATGTGGATGGCGAAAAGCGTTATATCCTCGCTCCTCACGGGGTGAAACAAGGTGACAAAATTCTTGCCGGCGAAAAAGCCGACATCAAACCCGGTAATGCGTTGCCCATCAGCCGTATCCCTGTGGGTACACTGTTGCACAACATTGAATTATATCCGGGACGCGGCGGCCAATTTTGCCGTTCTGCGGGCACCTATGCCCAGTTGGTAGCCAAAGAAGGCAAATATGCCTTGTTGCGGATGCCTTCCGGTGAAGTGCGCAAGGTTCTTGCCACCTGCTTGGCCACTGTCGGTCAAGTCGGCAATGTTCAGCATGAAAACATCTCCCTTGGTAAAGCGGGTCGCAATCGTTGGCTCGGTCGTCGTCCCAAGGTACGTGGTGTGGCCATGAACCCCATCGACCACCCGCTCGGTGGCGGTGAAGGCAGAAGCTCTGGCGGACGTCACCCCGTATCGCCTTGGGGTATGCCTGCCAAGGGCTACAAAACCCGTGATAAGAAGAAGCCTTCCTCGCGGCTTATTGTTAAGCGCCGCGGTCAGAAGTAGGAGCGGATATGCCCAGATCACTGAAAAAAGGTCCCTTTGTGGACGATCATCTCATGAAAAAGGTGGAAGCGTCCGTGGCCAGTGGCGACCGTCGTGTTGTCAAGACTTGGTCTCGTCGTTCCACAGTGCTGCCCGAAATGGTGGGTCTGACTTTTGCCGTGCATAACGGAAGAAAGTTTCTGCCTGTTTTCGTGACCGAAAACATGGTCGGCCATAAACTTGGCGAATTTGCCCCCACTCGCACGTTCCACGGCCACGCCGCGGACAAGAAAAGCAAAGCCAAGAAGTAGCGGGTGCAAATATGGAAGCAAAAGCTATCGCCAAATACATACGCGTATCACCGCGTAAATCTCGGTTGGTTGCCCGTAATGTGAAAGGGTTGCCTGTTGAAGAAGCCATGAACCTCTTACGCTTTACGCCCAATAAACCTGCGGGTATTATTCTCGGAGTTTTGCGTTCTGCCTTGGCCAATGCCGAACACAATGTCAACCTTGATGTGGACAGCCTTTTTGTCAAGGAAATCTTGGTGAATGAAGGGCCTACGTGGAAACGCTTCATGCCGCGCGCGCAAGGCCGTGCAACGCACATTCGCAAACGTACCAGTCATATCACCGTTGTACTTGCAGAAGGGCAGGAATAAATCATGGGTCAAAAAGTACATCCGTATGGATTCCGGCTTGGGTACAATAAGAACTGGCAGTCTCGCTGGTTCAGCAAACGTGAATACCCGGCCTTTGTGTTTGAGGATCACAAGATTCGTAAATATGTAAAAAAATTGCTGTACAGCGCGGGCATTTCCAGAATTGAACTGGAACGCGCCGGCGGCAAGATTCGTCTCATTCTGTCCACTGCGCGTCCGGGTATTGTGATCGGTCGCAAAGGGGTTGAGATTGAAAAATTGCGTACCGATTTGCGTAAACGCTTTGACCGCGAATTTTCGATCGAAGTGAATGAGATCCGTCGTCCCGAAGTTGAAGCCCAACTGGTGGCCGAAAACATCGCAACCCAACTTGAACGCCGCGTGGCTTTCCGTCGTGCAATGAAACGTACGGTGACCATGGCTCGCAAGTTTGGTGCGGAAGGGATTAAAATCACGTGTGCGGGACGTTTGGCCGGCGCAGAAATTGCCCGTACCGAATGGTACCGCGACGGCCGCGTGCCGCTGCAAACCTTGCGTGCCGATATTGACTACGGCTTTGCCGAAGCACAAACCACGTATGGAATCATTGGCGTGAAGGCCTGGATTTATAAAGGTGAAATCCTTGACAAAGAGGTAGAACGCTAATGCTTGCTCCCAAGAAAGTAAAATTCCGCAAATCGCAAAAAGGTCGTTTGCGCGGTCCCGCGTTGCGCGGCGCCACCATCGCCTTTGGCGACATTGGCTTGAAAACCTTGGAACACGGCAAGCTCACCAGCCAGCAAATCGAAGCCGCACGTATCGCCATGATGCGTCATATCCGCCGCGGCGGTAAAGTGTGGATTCGCGTGTTCCCCGACCGTCCCGTCACGGCAAAGCCTTTGGAAACACGTCAGGGTAGCGGTAAAGGTTCCCCTGTCGGTTGGTGTGCGCCCATCAAACCCGGACGTATCCTGTATGAAATCAAGGGCGTCAGCATTGAGCTGGCCAAAGAAGCCTTGACTCGTGCAGCACGCAAGCTCCCGGTGAAAACCACCATCGTGGTGCGGGAAGGGCTCTAAGATGAAGATGAAAGACTTGAAAGAACTCGGCGTTGAAGAGCTGAAGGTCAAGCTCGCCGAACAGCGGCAGGAATTGTTTGATCTGCGCTTTAAGCATGCGACTGCACAGCTTGAAAATACTTCCGGTTTGAAAGCCGGTCGTAAAAACATCGCGCGGATATTGACCCTCCTGAGTGAAAAGGAATAAGACCATGTCTGAAGTCATGGAAAACCGCAAAGGCCGGATGTTGATCGGCACCGTGGTGAGCGACAAATGCGACAAAACCATTGTTGTGCGCGTCGAAACCTTGGTTAAACATCCGCTGTTGAAGAAATATGTTCGTCGTCGTAAAAAGATGACGGCCCATGATCCGGAAAACGCCTGTGGCATGGGTGATAAAGTGAAAATCGTGGAATATCGCCCTCTGAGCCGTAACAAACGTTGGCATCTGGTGAGCATCCTCGAAAAGGCCATTTAGGAGATTGTCATGATCCAAGTCGAATCCACCCTTCAGGTGGCAGACAACTCCGGCGCCAAAAAAGTGGCCTGCATCAAGGTACTCGGCGGTTCTCACCGTCGTTACGCCACTGTGGGCGACATCATCATGGTGTCGGTGAAGGAAGCCATTCCGCACAGCAAAGTGAAGAAAGGCGATGTCATGCAAGCGGTTATCGTGCGCACAAGTAAAGAAGTGCGCCGTGTCGACGGATCGTATATCCGATTCGATACCAATGCCGCAGTTCTGCTTTCAAAGCAGGGCGAACCAGTAGGAACCCGTATCTTCGGCCCCGTAGCTCGTGAACTTCGTGCTCGGAACTTTATGAAGATCGTGTCCCTCGCGCCCGAGGTCCTGTAGGAGCCTTTGATGAAACAATACCGTATTCGTAAAGACGACAAGGTGATGGTCATTGCCGGCAAGGATCAGGGTAAAATCGGCAAAGTTTTAAAGGTGCTGCGTAAAAGCGACCGGGTGTTGGTTGAACAAGTCAACATGGTGAAACGTAATGTGAAACCAAACCCGTATCGTCGTGAACCCGGCGGCATCATTGATAAGGAAATGCCCCTCCATGTGTCCAATCTCATGGTGGTGTGCCCCGCTTGCTCCGCTCCGACTCGTATAGGTTACAAGTACGATGAAGACGGCAAGAAACTCCGCTTCTGCAAGAAGTGCAACGCAACGCTGTAGGTACAACACGATGACGCGTCTTGAGACAATATACCGTGAGAAAGTCGTTCCGGTATTGCAGCAGGAATTCGCTTACGAATCTGTGATGCAGATCCCCGGAATCACCAAAGTTTCTCTCAATATCGGCCTCGGTGCCGCGAGCCAGAACAACAAGCTTATGGAAGAAGCGGTGAAAGAACTCACCGCCATCGCCGGACAAAAGGCCGTGGTGACGCGTGCCAAGAAATCCATCGCGGCCTTTAAACTCCGTGAAGGCATGCCCATCGGCACACGCGTAACGTTACGCAATGAGCGGATGTGGGACTTTCTTGATAAGCTGATGAACTTTGCCTTGCCTCGCGTTCGCGACTTTCGCGGCGTGTCTGATAAGGGCTTTGACGGTCGCGGCAATTTCACGTTGGGTATTAAAGAACATGCCATTTTTCCTGAATTGGAAGTGGATCGTATCGAAAATCCCAAAGGCATGAATATCACCATCGTGACCACTGCCACCACGGATAAAGAAGGCAAGCTGCTGTTGGAAAAACTCGGCATGCCCTTCAGAAAGTAAGGAGCAACGAACGTGTCCCGTACGTCTCTTGAAGTTAAAGCCGCTCGCAAGCCCAAGTTTTCGACTCGCGGCTATAATCGCTGCCCGGTATGTGGCAGACCTCGTGCCTTTATGCGCAAATTCGGCCTGTGTCGTATTTGTTTCCGCAAAATGGCTTTGAACGGCGAACTCCCCGGAGTTCGTAAATCCAGCTGGTAATCCCGGCACCGGTGCTTGTTTTAAGGAGGCACTTTCCATGATGACTGATCCTATTGCAGATATGCTGACGCGTATCCGCAACGCACATTTGGCCCTGCACAAGGAAGTGAATGTGCCGCGCTCGAAGATGAAGGAAGCGTTGGCTTCCATCCTCAAGCAGGAAGGTTATGTTGAAGACGTAACCACTGAAGAACGCACGATAACCATTCAGCTTAAATATCACAAAGGCAAGGCCGCCATTGAAGGTCTGAAACGCGTGAGTAAGCCCGGTCGTCGCAGATATGTGGGTTCAACAGACATTCCGCGGGTGCAAAACGGCCTTGGCATTTGTATTTTGTCAACGTCACGCGGCGTGCTTGACGGGGTTTCTGCCCGTGAAGCCAATGTCGGCGGCGAACTTCTCTGTGAAGTCTGGTAAGGCGGGGGTTTTATGTCTCGTATAGGTAAACAACCCATCGCGGTTCCTTCCGGTGTTGAAGTGAAGGTTGGCGGTGATGTAATTAAAGTCAAAGGCCCCAAAGGCGAACTCACCACCCCCAACTGCGCTCTGCTCAATTATGAGTTGAACGACGGTCAGGTGACGATCACCCGCCTTGCAGATACTCGTGAAAGCCGTGCACAACACGGTTTGCGGCGCACCCTCCTGGCCAACTGCGTTGAAGGCGTGACCAAAGGCTTTGAAAAGACCTTGGAAGTCAACGGCGTGGGGTATCGCGTGGCTGTCAAAGGCAACGTGATTGAAATGGCTCTTGGTTTTTCCCACCCTGTGATTGTTGAGTTGCCTGCGGGTTTGACCGCAAAGGTTGAAGGTCAAAAATTGACCATCATCGGCATCAATAAGGAAGCCGTGGGTGAAATGGCAGCCAGCATTCGTCGTATCCGCAAGCCCGAACCCTACAAAGGCAAAGGCATTAAGTACGAAACCGAAATTATCCGCCGCAAGGCCGGCAAGTCCGGCAAGGGCGGCAAGTAATCGGGGCGCCCTATGAGTAGTATGACAAAAAATGAAGCCAGATTGCGTCGTAAAATCCGTATCCGTAAAAAGATTTCCGGAACGGCAGAACGTCCGCGTTTGGTTGTGTTTCGTTCAAACCTGCACATGTATGCGCAGGTGATCGATGACCTCACTCACGCCACATTGGCTGCAACCTCGACACTCTCGCTGAGCAAAAACGGCGAAAAAGTCGGTTGTAACAAAATCGGTGCGGCTCGCGTGGGTCAAGAAATTGCCCGTCTTGCAAAAGAAAAAAATATCGAACGGGTGGTTTTTGATCGGAATGGCTATCTTTATCACGGCAAAATTAAAGCCGTGGCAGACGGGGCTCGCGAAGGCGGCCTCGAGTTCTAACCCGGATGGTAAGGAAAGGCTACTGTTATGGAACAACAGAATGAACTGGGTTTCATCGAAAAGATTGTTGCCCTGAACCGGGTTGCCAAAGTTGTGAAGGGCGGTCGTCGCTTCAGCTTCAGCGCTCTGGTCGTTGTCGGTGACGGCAATGGGAATGTGGGATACGGTCTCGGTAAAGCTCAGGAAGTGCCCGAAGCGTTGCGTAAAGCCAGCGAACGGGCTCGTAAATCTATGGTGAGCATTCCCCTCGTTGAGGGCACGCTCCCCTATGAAATCCTTGGTGAATTTGGTGCCGGTCGAGTGATGCTTAAACCTGCATCACGCGGTACGGGAATCATTGCCGGCGGTGCCGTGCGTGCTGTTATGGAAGCGGCCGGCGTCTCTGACGTGTTGACCAAAGCTATTGGCACCAACAACCCGCACAATGTGCTGCGTGCTACAATTGAAGGCTTGACGTCTTTGCGCAGTGCCGAAGCCGTGAGCGACATACGCGGCAAAAAACTGGAAGCTCCCAGAAAGTAAGCAGGAATAAGCGTCATGTCTGAAATCACAATAAAATTGGTACGCAGCCGCATCGGTTGCAACCCCAATCAGCGTAAAACGCTTGATGCCTTGGGTTTGCGCCGTCGCGAAATGGTCAAGACGTTTCCGGATAACCCCGCCGTTCGCGGCATGATCGCCAAGGTTTCACACTTGGTCGCAGAGGTTACCAAATAATGAATCTGCATGAACTCTATCCCTTCCCGGAAGAACGCAAAGCCCGCAAACGCGTGGGTCGCGGTTCCGGTTCCGGCTGGGGATGTACATCCGGTAAAGGAAACAAAGGTCAAAATGCCCGCGCCGGCGGCGGTGTTCGCCCCGGCTTTGAAGGCGGACAAATGCCTTTGCAACGCCGTTTGCCCAAACGCGGTTTTAAAAACGCACTCTTTAAAGTGCGTTACGCGGTGCTCAACCTCGACCGCTTGGTCGAAAGCTTTGACGGCAAAACCGATATCACCCTTGAAGACATCTATAACCGCGGCTTGGTCTCTTACGGTCAACCGGTTAAAGTGCTCGGGATGGGTGATCTCAGTGTGGCGCTTTCTGTTGAAGCACACAAGTTCAGTAAGTCTGCCGTAGAAAAAATAAAAGCTGCCGGCGGTACCGTGAAAGAACTTGAAGCAACACCAGAATCTGCCGAAACAGGTAAAAAAAAGAAATTCGCGAAGGCGGAAGGGTAGGTGACGCGTGGCTTTAGGTGGTGCTGACAATTTGGCACGTTCGCCCGAGCTGCGCACAAAGTTGCTGTGGACGTTGGGTATCCTGTGTGCGTATCGAATAGGTGTACATATTCCTGTTCCCGGAGTGAACGCAGGAGCCCTCGCCCATTTCTTTGAAGGTGCAGCGGGCACGTTGTTTGGCCTGTTTGACATGTTTTCCGGTGGCGGATTGATGAACGTGTCTGTTTTTGCCTTGGGTATCATGCCGTATATTTCGGCATCGATCATTATGCAGCTCATGCAAGTGGTCAGTCCCGAGTTGAAACGCATGGCCAAAGAAGAGGGGGCCTCAGGTCGCCGAAAACTTACCCAATATACACGCTACGCCACCGTGGCAATCACCATGATTCAAGCTATCGGTATCGCTATCGGGCTTGAAACCATGAGCAGCCCCGCCGGCGCTGCCGTGGTCAGCGATCCGGGTTGGACGTTCCGACTGATGACCATGATCACCTTGACCGCAGGCACTGTCCTTTTGATGTGGCTCGGTGAACAAATCACTGAACGGGGTATTGGCAACGGGATTTCACTGATTATCTTTTCAGGTATAGTCGTTGGTATTCCGGGGGCGTTTATGCAGTCTTTTGAACTGATCCGCGCCGGTGATATGAATATCCTTGTGGCTTTGCTTTTGGTTGTATTCATGGTTGCGGTGCTTGCCGGTGTTGTATTTATGGAACGTGCGCAACGGCGCATACCCATCCAATACGCGAAACGCCAAGTCGGACGCAAAATGTATGGCGGACAAACCACTCACTTGCCGTTGCGAGTCAATACGGCAGGGGTTATTCCTCCCATTTTTGCCTCAAGTCTTCTGCTTTTTCCGGCGACACTTGCGAACTTCGCCACTGCTGAATGGTTGCAAAATGTGGCGGCGTGGTTTACTCCGTCAACAGTTTTATATAATCTTGTTTTCGTTGCGCTGATCTTCTTTTTCTGCTTTTTCTATACGGCGATCATCTTTGATACCAAAGACGTCTCTGAAAATCTGAAAAAAGGCGGCGGTTTCATCCCGGGGATTCGCCCCGGTGAAAAAACAGCCGAATACTTGGACGCAACCTTGTCGCGCTTGACCCTTTGGGGGGGAGTGTATATTTCAATCATATCCGTTTTACCCATGTTTTTAATCAGCCAGTTTAACGTTCCGTTTTATTTCGGCGGCACGTCTATCCTCATTATGGTTGGTGTGGCTATGGACTTCATGTCGCAGATTGAATCGCATTTTATCTCGCGTCAGTATGAAGGCCTGATGGGTAAAACTCGAACCAAGGGACGAGCATAGGCAGATCATGAAGAAGTTCCGCGGCGTCTTCCTCAAAAATGAACGGGAGATTGGCCTTCTGCGTGAAGCCAACCGCATGGTGGCATGTATTTTGGACGAACTGGGCAAACAACTGCGTCCCGGCTTGCCAACCCTCTATTATGAGGACATTGTCCAAAAGATGTGTCGGGAGTTTAAGGTTAAACCGGCGTTTCAAGGGCTTTATGGTTTCCCTTGTGCACTGTGTACAGCTGTGAATGACGTCGTGGTACACGGCATCCCCAATGACACGCCTCTGAAAGAAGGGGATATTGTCAGCTTTGATGTTGGGGTTGTTTATGAAGGGTTTCATGGCGATGCGGCTCGCACCTTTGCTGTGGGAGAAATTTCTCCCGAAGCGGCACGGTTGATGCGGATCACCGAAGAAAGCCTCGACCTTGCCGTGGCGGAAGCCAGACAAGGCAACGAACTTGAAGACATCAGCCGCGCCGTGCAGCAGCACGTCGAAAGCGCAGGCTATCACTTGGTTCGTCGCTTCGTGGGGCACGGTATCGGTACCAAACCGCATGAAAAACCTGAAATTCCCAACTTTGTTCCCGTCGGTGGCTTGCATTTGCCGCTGAAGGTTGGCATGGTGCTTTGTATCGAACCCATGGTGACTGTGGGAACACCTGAAGTGGATATTATGGAGGATAAATGGACTGCCAAAACGCGTGACCGCAAACTGGCCGCCCATTTTGAACACTGTGTGGCTATCACACCCAAAGGTCCTGAAATTTTGGATCGCTTGTGATTGTCAGACGGTGTGTTGACAGAACGTAGAAAAAGAGTTAAGAGATTTGTTTTTCGGCTGTAGTGAATAAAATACGCCTTCAACGCGTACATTAAATACATCGAATTCAATCCCTTGGAGATGTGTCATGAAAGTCAGACCATCCGTGAAGAAAATCTGCCCCAAATGCAAAGTCATTCGACGTCGGGGTGTTTTGAGGGTCATCTGCGAAAACCCCCGGCATAAACAACGCCAGGGCTAAGCGTTCAGGAGAATTACTGTGGCCAGAATCGCTGGTGTTGACCTGCCTAGAGGAAAACGTGCCGATATCGCGTTGACCTATATCTATGGCATTGGCCGTGTTACGGCATTGAACATTCTCGACGCAACCGGCGTCGATTGGACCCGTGGAATTGATGATCTTTCTGCCGAAGAAGTGAACGAAATCCGTAAGGAAATCGAACAACACCATAAGGTAGAAGGGGATCTGCGCCGCGAAATTTCAGCTAACATCAAACGCTTGATGGAAATCGGTTGCTATCGTGGTCTGCGTCACCGCAAAGGCTTGCCGGTTCACGGTCAGCGTACCCATACCAACGCCCGTACCCGCAAAGGTCCGCGTCGCGGCGCGGTGGGCAAGAAAAAATAGGCCCTTCCGGTGAAGACCGCGCCTCGAGGTTTTTTTCAATCATGTTTATGATTGTAAAAAAGCCTCCCCAAAGGCCCCTTCGCATAACGTTGACAGCTAACGGAAGAATTGCAAAATGGCTAGACCAAAACGTGCCACGAAAAAAAGAGAAAAGAAAAACGTCCCCGTGGGTGTGGCTCACATCCAGGCGTCTTTCAATAATACGATCATCACTTTTACCGATACTCGGGGTAATACGGTGAGTTGGGCAAGCTCCGGACAGAGCGGCTTTAAAGGCTCTCGTAAATCCACGCCCTTCGCCGCTCAAGTTGCTGCTGAACAAGCTGCAAGAAGAGCCCAAGACAATGGCATGCGCACCGTCGGTGTGTATGTGAAAGGTCCCGGATCCGGTCGCGAAGCTGCCATGCGTGCTATCAACGCCGCAGGGTTCAAAGTGGCTTTTATCCGTGATATCACGCCCATTCCCCATAACGGCTGCCGTCCTCCAAAACGGCGCCGCGTCTAATCAAAAAGGCAAGAGGAGGACTCTACCTTGGCCAAATATAATGACGCCAAATGTCGTCTGTGCCGCCGCGAAGGCAGCAAGCTCTTTTTGAAAGGCGACCGTTGTTACACTGATAAGTGCGCGTATGACCGCCGTCCCTATGCTCCGGGACAACACGGACGCGCCCGTAAAAAATTGAGCGACTACGCAACCCAGTTGCGTGAAAAACAAAAAGTCCGTCGTATTTACGGCGTGCTCGAAGACCAATTCCATGGCTACTTTGTGGCTGCGGATATGGCCAAAGGCGTGACAGGTTCAAACCTTTTGGCAATCCTTGAACGCCGCCTTGATAACGTTGTGTATCGTCTTGGTTTTGCTAACTCGCGCAACCAAGCTCGTCAGCTTGTGCGTCACGGCGTGTTTACGCTGAACGGCCACAAAGTGACCATTCCTTCACTGCAAGTGAAAGTCGGTGACTCGGTTGAAATTCCCGAAAGAAGCCGTAAAATTCCTTTGCTTGCCGACGCCCAACAAGCAGTGGCTCGTCGTGGCTGCCCTTCTTGGCTTGAAGTGGATGCACCCAATTTCAAGGGTCTTGTTAAGGCGTTGCCGCAACGTGACGACATTCAATTCCCGATTAACGAGCAGCTTATCGTCGAGCTTTACTCCAAATAAGTGGGGGCATACATGCTCTTCAAACAAGGCAACAAGCTTATCAATTCGCGGAACTGGGTTAAACTGGTCAGACCTGAACAGCTTGTTTTTGACAGTGAAATAGAAAGTAGCGGCACGTATGGCAAATTTGTCTACGAACCTCTGGAGCGCGGCTATGGTGTGACGATTGGCAATGCACTGCGTCGCGTTTTGCTCTCCTCGCTTCAGGGGGCCGCTTTTGTCGCAGTCAAAATCGGCGGCGTACAGCACGAGTTCAGCTCCATTCCCGGTGTGCTTGAAGATGTGACGGATATTATCCTCAACATCAAATTGGTACGTATGGCCATGGATACCGATGAACCGCAACGTTTGACCCTGAAGGCCACGCAAAAAGGCCCGATCACTGCCGCGGATATCATCACCAACCAACATGTTGAAGTGTTGAATCCCGAGCAGTTTATAGCGACGCTTACTGACGATATAGAACTGGATATGGAATTTGAAGTGCGTATGGGCAAAGGCTATGTCCCCGCCGATATGCATGACGATCTTTCAGAAGAAATCGGGTTGATCAAGCTTGATGCCAGTTACTCACCTGTTCGTAAGGTGGCTTATACGGTCGAACAAGCTCGTGTGGGTCAAATGACCAACTACGACAAGTTGATTCTTGAGGTGTGGACAGACGGATCTGTGCATCCTGAAGACGCCATTGCGTATAGTGCAAAAATTATAAAAGAACAAATATCTGTGTTCATTAATTTTGATGATCGCGTGATCGGTGATTCTCACGGAGACGGCTCCGGTAGCACAGATATCAATGATAATCTCTTTAAAAGCATTGACGAGCTGGAACTTTCTGTTCGGGCAACCAATTGTTTGCGCAGTGCCAACATAGCCACGGTCGGTGAACTGGTTCAACGTGCTGAAGCGGATATCCTTAAAACAAAGAACTTCGGACGCAAATCTCTGGACGAGATTAGAGCGTTGCTGAACCAGATGGGTCTGGACTTCGGCACGAAGGTCGATGGTTTTGAGAAGAAATATCAGGACTGGAAGAGGAAACAACACAATGAGGCATAACAATTCCGGCAAAAAGCTTGGCAGAACACCCTCGCACCGCAAGGCGCTGTTTTGTAATATGGCCAAAGCCCTGATAACCTATGGAAAAATTCGCACCACGGATGTGAAAGCCAAAGCGCTGCGTCGTGTGGTGGAACCCCTGATTACGCTTGGTTTGCGCAATGACCTGCACGCTCGTCGTCAGGCTTATCAAGTACTTGGTGATCACGCATTGGTGAAACGTCTTTTTGATGTCGTTGCGCCTGTGTTCGCCGGAGTACCCGGTGGATATACTCGGATCACACGCTTGGCTATGCCACGCAAAGGCGATAACGCCCCCATGGTGATCATCGAGTTTACGAAAACCCCGGAAGAAACCACCGCCAACGCTGAATAAGAGTTTTTTTCTGGGGGAGCTCAGCTCCCCCAGGCCCCCTTGTCGCCGCGGCGTAACTATAAAAGGGTGGATACCGGCATTGCTTTGCACTGCTCGTTATCCACCCTTTTATAGTTACGCCGCGGTGTCAATCGGCTCTGAGAGTCTTTTTTCAACGTTTGTGTTTGTCGCTTATCAAGAGTTTCCATATGATGTCTGTTGATTGCGATATCAGGATTGTTTGTTGACTTCATCTGGAATGAAGCTTATAGCGCTTTTCATAAGCGAATAAATGTTGTATGTTTGTGTATGTAAAGCAAATTTAAACGGTTTTCTTTGTTTTTTTGATATTTTATCGAGATCTTTTTTGATATCCGTTTGGGTAAATATATATATATCAAAACATCGAAAGAGTGTGATACGCAAAAAATTGTATGTCGGCTTTTTCATACTGAATAAACCGTTTTTGTAAATGCCTTGATTCCTTTGAGGAGCATGTATGCCAAAACTTTCTTCGGTTCCGCACGCCATTTTGGCAACTCGACAAATCGCTCAAGCACATCCCGATTTTGTTGCTGCGTTGCTTAAACAAATGGGCGACACGACAAAAAGTGCCGTTAAAAATCTTCATCAATATGGCTCGTTGGCACTTTTTACTGCCGATACAGATGATGTCGGTTATATCGCGGCAGACGAAGCCACAAAACATGCCGATGCCAAAGTCCTCTATGCTGGCTCGTTCTATGCGGGCGCAGGAAATGCCTCCATGCCGCTTGCAGGAGAATTTATTGCGATCCTTGGCTCGCCAAATCCCTCAGACGCCGCCGCCGCACTCGACGCCGCCATCACCTGCTATGACCACAGCGTCACTTTTCATTACGCGGATGATGATGAAAAAACTATTTTTCTTGCACATACCGTCGCCAACACAGGTAGCTATCTTTCTAAAATGGCGGGAATCCAGGAGGGCAATCCGCTTGCTTATTTGATTGCCCCTCCCCTTGAAGCGAGCCTTGGCCTTGATGCCGCACTCAAAGCGGCCGATGTGCGCCTTGCCGAATATTTTCCGCCGCCATCACCCACAAACTTCTCTGGCGGCTTGCTTGTCGGTTCGCTCTCAGATTGCCGTGAAGCCTGTGAAGCCTTCCGTGATGCTGTCCTCGATGTCACCGCAAATCCCAGAAAAGATGGTTGAACACTTCAGAAAATATCCCTACTTTGATTGTTCCTTTCAATGGCGTAGATTGGAAACGTGTTCATGGTTGTCATTGTTTTTGGGAAAAAAGTCTCAGAGTTGCTTGAACTACGACGTAAGCGTGATGTAAAGCATGGAGATGGTTCGTAAGGGTAAAGGGAACCGGGGGGGGCACTCCTTCGGAAAAAGCAATGTATCAGAATAAAAAGGATTGTTCATGATTCCTGAGAATCCGCAACAACGCGATGTAAAAGCCTACTATGTCCCGGGAAAACAAGTCACCTTGGCACACATCATTGCCCACCCTGCCCCGTCTGTTTGCAGTGCCATCGGGCTTGAAGATGTCGGTGCTATCGGTGTACTGACCCTAACGCCTGCTGAAACCTCCATTATTGCCGCCGATATGGCGATGAAATCTTCGGCAGTGGAGATTGGTTTTTTGGATCGCTTTTCGGGAACGTTGATCATTCATGGCTCTGTCGGTGACGTAGAAGAAGCCATACGCACCGTCTTGGAAGTCCTGGAAAAAGATATGGATTATGAAGGTTGTAAAATTTCAAGATATTAGGTGCAAGAATGAGCAAACAGTGGGATTTTATTTTGGCGGGTGCCAGCGGAGCAGGAAAAAGTACTTTGATTGCGGCATTGAACGATGTCGGTGGCAAAGTCGGGAAAACACAAAGTTTTGTTTTCCATGACCGCTTTATTGATGTGCCCGGAGAATACCTCACGCACCCAAGTAAGCGTGGACAATTTTTCGGTTCACTCCCCAGAGCCAAAGCCATTTTGTTTGTGTTGGCTGCAAATGCACTGCCCAGTCCGCTACCTTCTGCTTTTTTTACACATTTGCCCTTGCAGAGTTACGGTGTTATCAGTAAAATCGATCTACCTAACGCAAATATAGAATATGCAAAACGTGAATTGTTGCGTTTGGGCTTGCAAGAACCTTTTTTCCATGTCAATAAAAATGATTCGGCATCGTATGAAACGCTCACAGCATTTATTGCGCAAGATGATGCTTGATCAAGATGAGAATGCCTTTATGGTGCGCGGTTATGAATATGGTGTCTTTTTCGGATAACATGGGATTTTGAGATATGTTGTTGTGGTAAAATACGATTTTATCGTATGATGTTTCTTTGAGACAACATGTATCATACTGTGTCATACAAATAGCGTATTCCTTTTTCGTTCCTTTTTTTGTTCATTCTTTTAGGAGTTTGATCATGTCCGATCCATCAGCTCTTCCAAATCTTCCATATAACAGACAAGAAACATACGCTGTGCCTGAACAAACGCAACAAATACACGCTGTGCCTGAGCAAAGACAACAGTCTTCTGACTTGCCCTCATTGCCTTTTTTGCGTGCGTCGCAAGAACAACACAGCGGTAATGAAGCCAATGCAACCGTGCCTCAGGCGAGTGTGAGTGCTGTCGATTGTAAAAAAATAGCTGTCGCTGACAATGGCGTCCTTGCGCGACTTCCCTATGTGCGCAATCAACAAACCATACAAACGGGTGCTTCTTCTGCTGTCTTGTTGAAAGAGTCTGTGCCGTCTGTTGCTGCGTGTGCTGCTGTCGATCCGTTTCACCTTGGCTCGCATGCTACAGCCCTGACAACACCACTCGTGACGACCATGCAAACAACGTTGCCGATAACATCGCCGGTAACACTTTCTGCTTTGTCTGATGCTGTACCCTTGGGAGCGGAACCGCTTGTGGCGTCTGTGTTGGAAAACTTGCCTGCCCATCTGCGTAACGATGCCGCAACACAAGCCCACGTCAACAGCGCAGTTGCAGCTGTATTACAAGAGAAAATTCAAGGTGCACGGCGTGTGCTCACAGAAGAAGATCTGCGTGCACGATTTGGCTTGGGACAAGGAAGTGAAATTCACTTGACCACGCATGAACGCTTAAGCTTTGAAGCACAAAAAATGGTTGATGCTCGTGGCATTCGTGTACTCTATGTTGATGACAGCGGTACGGTCAATGTGTCAAAAACAGACGGAAGCCTCCAACGCGTGTCCGCATTGCGTACCGATACGACAACAAAAAGCGGACGAGCCTGTTCCCAATGCGGCACCGCTGTCAGCAAAAAGCCGGAAAATTTGACACACCTTAACGGTGAAATCTTGGTTCCCAAAACACACCCACGGATCGTGTTACGCGGTAAACTTGATACGCTCACTGCCTCGATCGTGTTGGTTCAAACCGAATTTGACGCAAAACAACGCTTGCCAAAAGAACTGTCCATGTGGCTTGGCGATTTGCGTTCATGGGTCGGCGCGATGCTTCGTGCCGAAGTGACGGAAGAACCTTTGCCGCCGCTCGGTATGGGCAATATGGATTATGAAAAAATTCATACGCTTTCGCATCAGCCTCTGAAGCATCTCGGACACGATCATATTGTTCCCGAAGCCAAACACGGTTTTAATGTCGCCTTGTTAAACCGTTTGCGTGCAGAAGTGCGTGAAGTCGAGTTGGCTGTGGCCTCAATGCCTGAATCTCGTGCTGATATGGTGCAGGCTTTGAACCGTATGAGCAGTGCTGTGTATGTATTGATGCTCTATACATGTCTTGCCGAAAAACAGTAATTGTTTCTTTGCACGAGAGCAAAAAGTCTTTCGAAAACATGCCTTTGTCGCCGCGGATCTGGCAACGTTGCCTGCCCGCGGCGACACCCTTTTAGATGCAGACCATTGTATAAAAGAAAAAAATTGAATAAACAGTAACAAAGTAGCAGAGCAAAGAGAAAGGAAATACAATGGCAGATGATGCGTTTAAAGGCTATAATCCGTTTGCAACACTCAAAAAAACATCGTTTCCGGATAAACGAGGCAAACAAAACACGCCCATAAAAAAAGAAGCAGTAAAGAAGACAGTACAATCGACACATACCGACAGCGTCGCTGTTGCAGGCATTGCCAATGATGTCATTCCCGACGAAGACATGCGGCTTTTTTTGCATGCCATGAGCCGTGTTGCCAAATTGGATGAAGCAAACGCCAAAGTACACGGAAAAAGCCGACAAAAAAAAGAACAAACAGCACATGGTATGTTTACGTTAGGAGAGTTTTTTTTCGATAAAGAATACACCGATACAGAAGAAAACGATCATTTGTCTGATAACCAACATGCAACGACAGCAACGTCGTTTACAGTGCCCCAAGAGCCGTCGTTTGCAACATTGTTGGCTCACTCGCTCAGCGGTACAGGAGAAATACGCAGGTTGAAAAAGCATAAAGAAACGATTCGCGCACGTTCCCGTGAAGCACAAATGCGCGCCGAATCGCAAGCGCGCGCACTGGAAGCGGCCATGAATCCGACGTCTGAAAAACTTTTTTTAGACGCGATGAGTGATGTCAGCCCTTTACACGGGAAAGGGCGAGAAGTGATCGCGGAAAAACCACAGCCGACAACACCCCGGATCGAAGAAAACAATCCTTTGCAAGAGTTTATGGAAGGTAAAGTGGCCTTCACGTTGGCGGCAACAGATGAGTACGTGGAAGCGCATGTGATTGGGCTTGATCTGGCACAAGTTGTGAAATTGCAAGCAGGACAATTCAGCCCCGAAGCACACATTGATTTACACGGCCTCAACGCGCCGCAAGCCTATGAAAGTCTTATTGGTTTTATTCGCAGTGCCTATATGCACGGTCGCAGAACGGTTCTTGTGGTGTGTGGGCGCGGTAAAAATTCTCCGTCCGGTGTGGGGGTGTTGCGTGAACGGGTACAGGAATGGTTTACGCAAGATCCGTTCAAGCGTGTCATTTTGGCGTTTTGTACAGCCAAACCCTCAGATGGCGGTGCAGGCGCGTTGTATGTGCTGCTCAGAAAATGGCGTAAAAGTAAAGGGAAGGTCTATTGGGACAGAAAACCAACGGATTCTGATTTATATTTATAGTTTTTTATACATAAATATAAAGCTTAACAGCTCGCCGCACGAAGGGTGTCTTCCATCACTTCAAGCGTGGGGACGGCGTCTTGATCAAGCCCTGTGAGTGCGCGCACAGCCAGCATCAACATTTCTAATTCTATGGTCATCTCTTGTTGTCCGTCGTTGATGTGGCAGGTGTCGCCTTGCAGTGCAACACGGTATGCACGACGGCTACGCTGACGTCCGGCACCTGTTACAATAGAGTACACATGTTCGTTGGCGGAAGTGACATAAAGCTGTTGGCGTGTCATGGTTGCTGTTTCTTCATCATACCATGCGCCGCCGGCAAAGGGGCGTCCGTTAAAGCTCATGGTTGTACCGTTATCAAGCGCTAATGAAACCGTTTCATGATCTTCCGCGAAAGAGGTGTGTAGCTCTTGAGGGTTGTTCTTCATGAGTTCATTCTCCGCGAGGCATTGCCTCTGAACAAAGTGTTATATGGTGATCGGTGTAAAAAAATCTAAACAGTGTTTTTCATATTATTTCATAGATTATCTATCGTTTTATACATGTTATTGCAAATTAAAAGACATAAACACACATTTGTTTCAACAACACGCATACGCTGGTGTTTGAAAACATATATATAATAATCTCTAAGAATAAGATAAACTAACTTTTCATATAGTACACATCTTCATATCTGCTGTCAATGTTCATTGTCAAATTCTGTTTCTGACAATGGATTATCCGCTTGCAGTCCCGATCGTTTTAATTTTCGATGTAAATAGCTTCGTTCAAGGCCTACAGTTTCTGCCAAACGAGTGATGTTTCCTGCGCAAAGGCGCAGTCGATGTGCGAGATAGAGATTTTCAAATTCTGAACGCGCTGTTTTATAATCTAAATTCATGAGTTCGATCATATTACAGTTTGCATGTGTAGAAGGAAAGGCTTCTTTTGTAATTTCTTTTTGCATTTCGACAGGCAAATCTTGCACGTCAACCTTGCGATTGCCATATAAAATGGCCATACGTTCTGCAAAATTACATAATTCACGAACATTCCCCGGCCATGAATACAGATTGAGTGCAATCAGAGCTGCTTCAGTATATTGCGGTACGGCGTTTGTATAGAGTGTTTGGGTGCGTTCGGCTATGGCTTTCAGGAGAAGTTGAACATCGCCGTCACGCTCTCGAAGGGGTGGAATGTGCAGCGGTACGACACGCAAACGATAATACAGGTCGTTACGGAATGTGCCTGCAAGGATGGCTTCTTCGAGATTTTTGTTGGTGGCGGCGATCACGCGCACGTCAACACGGATTGTGCGGGTGCTGCCTATGCGTTCAAAGCATTGTTCTTGGAGGATACGCAATATTTTCGCTTGGGTACGCAGGCTCATGTCACCGATCTCGTCTAAAAACAGCGTGCCTTTATGTGCCATTTCGAAGCGTCCTGCGCGGGCGTGTTCTGCGCCTGTGAATGCGCCTTTTTCGTGTCCGAAGAGTTCACTTTCGATCAATTCTTCGGGGATAGCGGCGCAATTCACGGCGATCATCGGTCCAGTTGCACGGCGGCTTTCGGCGTGTAGGGTGCGTGCGGCGAGTTCTTTGCCCGTGCCGTTTTCTCCTGTGAGCAAGACCCAAGCGTCTGTCGGTGCGACTTTATGTAGCAAGTGAAGAAAATCGAGCATGGCGGGTGATTTGCCCACCAACTGATTGTCTTTGGGCAATGCGGTACGCAATCGTTCATTTTCTTTGCGTAGGGTATTGGTTTCGAGGGCGCGCGAAGCGATGATGAGCACTTTATCCAAAGAAAGTGGTTTTTCGATAAAATCATAGGCGCCTTGACGGATTGCATTGACGGCTGTTTCTATGGTTCCGTGACCTGAAATCATTACCACAGGCAGTGAGGTGTGTGTGCTACGCAAGCGGTTGAGGGCGGCGAGGCCGTCCATACCCGGCAACCAAATATCCAAAAAAACCAAATCGGGCGTTGCAGAATCAACCAGCAACAAGCCTTCTTCGGCATTTTCGGCTTCAATGATTTCATAGCCTTCATCTTCTAAAATACCGCGCAATGAGAAGCGAATGTCTTCTTCATCGTCGATAATTAAAATTTTTCCCAGCATACTGTACTCGATTTTAGAACGGCTTTTGTTATGATGCGACAGAACAACAAAAAAGTCATAGTGTTTTTTTTAACAAAAATTCAACAGCAAAAGAAGTATGCCGTAGATCACTTGATATTGCAAAGTGAAAAGCGTTGTCACAAAAAACAATAAACCAAGAAAGATGTTATGAATACACTTTTTACGTCTCAAAAAATGGGGTTGGCTGCGATCATTTTGGCAAGCAGTGTTTTGCTTTCACGGGTGATGGGGCTTTTGCGTGACAAGGTCATTTCGTGGCAATTTGGCGCGGCGGCTGAAACGGATATTTATTTCACGGCATTTGTTCTGCCTGATTTTATCAATCATTTACTGGCAGGGGGATATATTTCCATTACCTTGATTCCTTTGCTTGCGAAGCGGTTTGCCGAACAAAGCAGTCAGCCTTGGCGTTTGTTTGCTGCGGTATTTTATTGGTCGATTGGGCTTAGTGTCATTTTTACTGCGGTGGCTTGGTGGTATGCGCCGATTGTGACGCCGTGGCTTGCGCCGGGTTTTTCGGAAGTGCAACTTGAACGGTTAACATTTTTTTTGCGTATTGTTTTGCCTGCGCAACTTTTTTTTATTCCCGGAGCTTGTTTGACGGCAATATTGTATATTCGCAAGCAATTTTTCATTCCTGCGTTGACGCCTATTATTTATAACGGGTGTATCATTCTTGGTGGGGTTTGTTTACCGTTTTTGGTGCAGCAAGTGTTTCCTCAGGCTGTTTTGGGCATGGAGGGATATTGTTTTGGCGTATTGTTTGGTGCGTTGTTTGGTGCTTTCATTATGCCGTTATGGGGTGTTTGGCGAGGAGGCATTGATGTACGTTTTGCGTGGCGTGATCATGAATTGAAAAGGCTGTTGTTTTTGGCATTACCATTGATGTTGGGGCTTTCTGTCACGGTTTTTGACGAGCAATTGATTCGTATTTTTGGTTCTTTGGCAGGAGAAGGTGCGGTCAGTTTATTGAATTATGCACGACGCATCATGATGGTTCCTGTTGGGGTTGTGGCGCAAGCGGCTGGTGTTGCGTCGTTTCCTTTTTTGGCGGCATTGGTTGCCAAGGGGGATCACGACGCTTTTAACGCGACACTGCATAAAGCCTTACGAGGCAGTATTTATGTTGTGTTGCCGCTTTGTGGAGCTATGATTGCAGTGAGTGAACCGATGTTGGGCTTTTTGTTTGAAGGCGGACAATTTCGTGTTCAAGATACAAGACAAACCGCGCCGCTTTTACAAATTATGTTGTTGGCTGTGCCTTTTTGGACGATTCAGCAAGTGATCGGACGAGCCTTTTATGCCAAACAAGACACGCTCACGCCAACGCTTGTGGGTTCGACAATCACTGTTGTTGTGTTTTTTTTATATCCTTTGGCGGTGGAAGCGTGGGGAATTTTGGGCGTTGCTTTGATGACAACGATTTCGTTGTCTTTGTATGCACTGGTTTTAAGTCTCATGTGGCGATATAAACACGATGGGTATGTGTTTCGCGATATGGCAAAGCCTTTGATTATTGGAGGTGTTTTTTCGGCAACGGGTGTTGTTCTTGCACATGTTGTCGGTCAAACGGTTTTAGAGGCCTGCGCACACCTGCCAACACTCCTGAAGCATATTGTTGTCGGTGCTTCGGGGGTGAGTGTTTTTGCTGTTGTATATCTTGCTCTGGCTAAGTGTTTTTGGCCTGATGCCCTCAAAATTCGTTAAAGCCTTTTTAGAGCGTGTTCACACTCTCTAAATTGATGTTTTTTTTTGGGGGGGGAATAATGCTCACCCCCCCCTTGAACTTGCGGTGCATTCCTGTGCTTCACACCGTTTATTACGTCGCAGTGTATATTGCTTTGCGGAGCATGGTTTACTTAAAAAAATATAAATAACCATGAATAGTACGTAAAATACTTTCTTTAGAAGTCGCCTCTGAGATTTTTATCTTGAGTTTTCTAAAAATTTTATTTGTAACGCGCAAAGAAATTCGCGCGAGTCTACTTTTGTACAAAATATTGTTCTTTCCATTGCAAATACAAAGCATTCACAAAAATACACATTTTGTTTGTATTCTAAAAGAAATGCTTGACAGCATTATTTTTTATTATGTATTGAAAAAACATAACAATCTGAAAGGTGTTGTTTTTTCATACTATCTATGTATGCTACACAACATGCGTCTTGTAAATATCAAGGAGGTGTTGAGGTTTGCTTTTTTTGTTCATGTTGTTTGTGTGACATATGCAGTACAGTTCTCTCCTTTAACCTGATAGAATATATATTTTATAGGTTGGTTTGGAGTGTAAAAGTCTAGAAAATATCAAGAAGGAGTCTAGAAAATGCTTGTTTGTCATTTAGGTAAAAAGTTTTTTATTGTCTGCTTCGTTTTTTCCCAAACCGTCACTCTTTGTTATGGCAACAGTTTCTTTGCAGAGAGCACTTTTACTCTTGGCTTGGGTGCTGCTATTAAAACATCTGAATATAGAGACACAGAACACCGTATACTGCCCATGCCTATTGTGCAGTTAGATAGCGGACGTTTTTTTTGGCATGGACTCAGCGGTGGTGGGTACATTTTACAAAGTGCTTCACACAACTTGGCGTTAACGTTTTCATATATTGATCAAGAATTTGATCCGCAAACAAGCAATAATGTAGCCATGCAAAAGCTTGATGCACGGGATCCTTCGTTTGGTGTCGGTAGCAGTTACAGTTTTTCTAGCGTTGTAGGTAAAATAAAAGTTGCGGTAACATTTGATATTCTTGATAAAAGCGACGGCATGTTCTTTGATGCAACCTATATGTTTCCTGTAGAATTTACCCGCAAGCCCGCTTCGTCACAAAGTCGTAGTTCGCTGATCTTTTTTCGTAAAGCCACATTCACGCCATATATCGGGATCAATTGGACAAATGATAAGTATAATACCTATTATTATGGTGTGAGTTCTGCAGAGGCAGAACGTAGCGGTTTTAATGAATATTCTGCCGATAACGAGATTTCACATTATGCGGGAGTCAATTTAAATGTGCAACTTCTTGATCGTTGGAACATCTATTTCAACAGTCAATGTTCATGGTTGGGCGATGAATTGAAAAACAGTCCCATTGTTCAAGAAGACATGACATTCACTTTCGGTGGAGGGGTGGCCTATTCATTTTAAAAAAGTGTATACGGTCGTTTAAGGAAGAAAAACGGGCTTTGAAGGGGCGGTGTATAGATATATAACCGAAAAAGCCCGTGAAAAGATGACGCAGAGAAAAACGAAAAAGCGTGTTTGACAACTCTGTTTAAAATGTTTGTCCAATATTAATATATAAATGTATATTGTGCTTGTTGTCTCGGGGATTCAAAGGCATGGCAAAATCCACGCTGACCGGCCCTATAGGACTATAATACCGAAAACCAAGACCGGCTCCCCAACGTATTTCTTGGTTTAATTTCGGCCAAAGCGTGTCATACACCATCCCCCCATCCAAAAAAGGTACTATCCCAAACGATTCAAACAATTTGAGCCGCAGTTCGGCACCGAGATCCAACAGTGACAGTCCCCCCTCGGGATCACCGACACTATTGCGTGCGCCGATAGTCTGATAATCATAGCCGCGTACCGAACCGCCGCCCCCTGTATAAAAACGCAATGAGCCCGGCAGACGTTGCAGATTGTTGTCAGGCGTGCCAAAAATTGATCCCAAACGAGCACGAGCGGCAAACACAACTTTATCCGGAGTTTCTTTTGTTGCCAGACTGCTGAAGGCATGATAACCACTGATTGAAAAAAGACCTTTTAACACACTGAAAACATTTGCTTGGTAACTGCCAAACCATGGTGTGACTGTCAGTTGCACACGCGCACCTGCAGTAGGGTTTAAAAGATCGTTACTGCCATCGTAACGAACACTTGTCGGAAAACCCAGCAAATACACATCTTGCCAACCGGCATTGTTTTCATTGAGCCGTCCTACTTGTCCGGCCGCATGAATGCTTGCCCACCAACGGCGAGAAAATTGACGCTCCAAACCCAATTCGGCACCGAATGCTTCAAGCTCGTAGCTTTCCGTGCTATAACGCATGAGTTCTGTGCCTGCAACAAGATTTTGATTTTTTTGAATAAAAGATGGTTTTTTAAAATCGAGGCGTAGACCTTGCTGTTCCCGTGTTATGGGAGCACTGACGGTGAACTGTTCTCCTGCACCAAGAAAATTAAAATGTTTCCAGGCGGCATGAATACCAAAACCTTCATTGCTGGAATATTGTAAACCACCACTCACGCGTCTTGCGGGACGCTCTCGTAAACGGACTTGAACAGGCAATCGATTGTCTCTCGCGTCTTCAGGGTTGCCCGCTTCTACAATGATTTCATTAAAAAGATTTGTGCGTTGTAATTCTTCAATATAGACATCAAGACGATCCGCACGCCAAACATGACCTTCTGTCCATGGTGTCAAATGTTCCAAATAGGCGCGCTCCACCGATTCGGCGCCTTCAATTTGTAAGGCACCAAAATAGAAAAAAGATCCCGTATCAACAGTGATTTCAGGTTCAAGCGTATTCCGTGAAGGGTAGAGCAAATAACGCGTTTTTTTTATTTCAGCGAAAGGAAAACCGTGTTGTTGTAACCATATGGGCACTGCGTCCACTGCCGCTGTAATGGTTTCGGTTTCTACAGGCGCGTTTTTTTCAAGGCCAAAATCTTCTAAACTGCGCGGTATATTGTTTATTATTTTTGTGGCTCGTGCGTCTAACGTGTTTTTTTGCGGTATAATATAATGCAACACCGAAGAGGTCACAAGAAAACGTTTTCTTGGCACAAGAATAATATTGATTTGTACAGGTTGTGTTTTCCAATCAATGTTATAACGCACTTGTCCGCGATAATAACCTCGCGATTGCAAGAATTTTTCGGCAAGCGTGATGTCATCGACAATGCGGCGTTCAAGGGCTACGCGACTGTCCGGCGGCGTATTGTGCAGTGCTTCGAGTTGACTGATTTTTTCAAAGTCGGTTTGAAGCGTTGTTGCGTCTTCAGCAGTGATGATATTTCTTTTTACGCCGTTGACAGTGATTGTCAGTAGATATGGAATGGGACTGGCTTTGATGCTACTGCTTGAAGCCTCGGCATCTTTTTGTATTGTTTGCAATGGATTGTCTTGTGTTACACTTCCCCACCCAAGCAAGCCGCAACCGTTGATAAATACAGAGAAAAAACATGAAAAACATAAAAAAAACAGCTTGTTGTAGCGTTGAAAAAACATGATTCGTGTTTTTTTTGTTTTTGCAAGACAATATCTGGTGTTACGATTCACTGGTTGGTTTCCATGTGTAAGAGGCGTAAACCTTCAAGGATGAGGTCGGGTTTGAGTTCATTAATGTGTTCACTCATACCGAATAACGCAGAGGCAAAACCGCCTGTTGCAACCACTTTACAAGGACTCGGCAACATGGTTTTCAGACGTGCGCATAAGCCGTCGGTCATGGCCGCAAAACCGAAAAGAAAGCCTTGATTCAAACTGGTCACGGTATTTCGTCCGATGGCAAGGGTGTGTTCATCGGTCGTCAGAGGGATTTGTGGCAATTGTGCGGTGTTTGTTGCCAAGGCGTGTAAAGACGACAAAACACCCGGACAAATCAATCCGCCGAGATATTTGTTTTCGCTGACGCAATCAAAGGTTGTCGCCGTACCGAAATCAACGGAAATAACTCCGCGCACATCAGGAAACAGCCGCCGTGCCGCAAATGCCGCCACCAACCGATCCGCGCCGACTTCGGCAGGGCGTTCATAGCGGTTCTCGAGGGGGACAGGCACGTCACGGTGTGCAAAACGCGCCTGAACATGTAAAAAACGTTCACAAGCGTATTGTAATAGCGGATTCATGCGCGGCACAACCGAGCTGATTAAACACGCATTCGGAGGCGTGTCCGGTTCTTTTGAGTCGGCCGAACCTTCACGTTGTGCTTGTCTGAACAGCTCAAGCAAACGCAAACCCAACAGGTCGCCACCTTGTGTCGGATCCGTGGGTAAAGAAAATGTGGTTACCAAGCCGTCTTGATTTGCCAGACCTATTTTTAATGCAGTGTTGCCCACATCCACAAGCAAAAAACGCATGATTTATACATCCCAACTGTGAGGTCTTTGTTCTTGACGCCATGCCGTCACGACACGACGTACGGCTTCAGCCTTTTGTGGATCGTCAATGTTTTTATATTCTTCTGCGAATACATGAATGTGTGTGGCACCGCGTGGCGCAAACAAGCCCTTAACCCGACACCAAAGCGGTGCAAGTGCTGTGAGCATGTCGTCCAAAACAGCGTTGGCAACAGTTTCCATAAAAGCCTGATGGTTGCGATACGCAAACATATACATTTTAAAGCTTTTTGATTCAACACACAACATATCTGGAATATATTCAACCACAATGGTTCCAAAGTCAGGTTGACCCGTCACAGGACATAACGACGTGTATTCGGGATACGCAAAAGATACAATATAAGGGCGTTGTGGATATCGATTTGGAAACGTTTCCAAGAGTTGTGCACAGGGGCCGCCTTGTATTGTGGGGATTTTTCCTGTACCGAGCACATGTAATTGGTCTGTGGTATCTCCACCATGTGTTATTGTCATGTTTTGCTCCATGATTTATTTCTTTGAAACAGATTGAATAGAGCGCGTTATGAAACAGGATTCTTGAAAAAATATGGTCTCAAACGGGACTCTCAAAAAACGTGTTGTTTGTGTTACTTATAAACGAAGGATCCGCTGTTTGGCGTGTTTGCACGGCGCAGACGAAAACGGTGTTGATGCATCGCGCGGAAATGAACGAAAGAGTTTGTTCGCGCGATGCAGGTGAAAACATGTCCTTTATTCTGCCAACAAGCGAGTGAGATCCTCAAGGGATTCACGACGACGGATGAGGCGTGCGTTGCCGTTTGCATCGATCAACACTTCTGCGGGTCTTGGGCGTTGGTTATAGCTTGAAGCCATGACAAAGCCATAGGCTCCCGCATCGAGCATAGCCAGAAGATCGCCTTGGCAGGCTTTGGGCAGTTCGCGATCTTTTGCCAAAATATCGCCGCTTTCGCAGATATTGCCCACAACAGTTTGCGGTATGAGTTGGGTATCCGGTGTTGCGCCGTCACGATAGATTTCAATGTCATGAAAGGCATCGTACATCACAGGGCGCATCAGTTGATTAAAGCCGATGTCTGTGCCGACATAACAACGAGTGCCGTTGTGCTTTACAGCCGTCACCGTACCGAGCAAGATTCCGCACTCTGCAACGAGGTAGCGTCCCGGTTCAACATAAAAATAGCCGTTGTAGTCGTTGGCGGCAGACCATGCGGTCAGGCGTTCGTGCAAGCCTTGTCCCAACGCGGCGCAGTCAAGGCGCGGTTGTTGTTCATATTTGTGATAAGGAATCCCGAAGCCGCCTCCGAAATCTAAAACCTGTAAATCTTTACCGAGACCCGAACCGCGCAATTCAGAAGCGAGAAGCAGTAAAACATCAACAGCATCAAGATAGGCTTGCGGTTCCATAAACAAAGAGCCGATATGTTGATTCAAACCGGCGAGTGTGAGCTTGTGTGCACTGAGAATGCTTTGCACTTGCGGCATGTCTTCGGGGCAGATGCCGAATTTGGTTTCTTTGCCTGCAGTGATCACTTTTTGGTGATGTCCCGCACCGATTCCCGGATTCATACGGATCATGACCCGTCCGCCCGGGCTGACTGTACCGTATTGTTCCAACTGTGCCAAAGAATCCACACTCAACAACAGGCCTGCCTCAGCAGCAATGCGCATTTCATCTGCCGAGACATTGTTACACACATACAAGATTTCATCTCTTTTGAATCCTGCGAGTGTGTTCATGTGCAATTCACCGGGCGACATGGCGTCTACCAGGCAGCCTTCGCTGCGTATGATGCGCAACAATGCGGGATTGGTGTTGGCTTTGGCTGAGTAATTGACGCGAAATCCGGGATGGGCAGAAAGTTGTGTCAAATCACGACAACGTTGGCGCAATACCGATTCATTATACACATAAAGCGGTGAACCATATTGTTGAATAAGGGCATAGGGGGTGGTGTTGCCATAAAAATTGACGGCATCGGTGACTGCGGAACGAATGGTTGGCATGGTGTCCTCAAAAAGGCGGTACGCGACAAGCATCGCGTCGCATTGTGTTAAAAGTCAATAAAATCAAGACAAAAGAAGCTCTGTTCAAACGGTTTTGACATGCCTGAAAACACTCTGCCTGTCAAGATTTGGTCAGTGTTACGAGTTGTTCAGGTGTCGTTTGTTGCGGGGTCTCTTTTGTCCGACAAGGGCGTGTGCGTGGTTGTGCCCAAAGCCAAAAAAGACACGCTGTCAACGGTGTCCACAAAATAATCGTGACAAATGAAGAATGCTTTACGCCTGAATGCCCGGGGATCAGAGCCATCCAAATGACAGGCATGATTGCAGAAAAGGCAAGAATGGATAAATCCCATTGAAGCTTTATTTTGTGCCGATAAAGACGTACCCCAAGAAACACAAAAACCACAGCCCAAAGTTGCCATGCCGTGCGTTTGAGATTGTTGAATAATGCCAATAAAAACATGTCAACATTGCGTGTTGAATACGCATCAAATCTGACATCAAAAATCGCTTCGACAGAAGGAAGATACAGCCACGCCAAGCCCCATTTGCAAAGCCAAGCAAACAGAAACGCGCAACTCCAAACCACAGCACACCAAAAAGAATGTTTAAGAATAGCGAAAGATGAAAGGCCGTCATAATATCGCGTGAGGGCATAACAAAGCAACGGTAAACTGAGACTGAGACTGCCCATGGTCAAGAAGGAGACAAAGGCGTCGGCAACACCAAGCAAGGCAAACGCCATGAGCGGCAGAGGCTCTTTACCGAGTGTGACGGCAAGCGCACCCACAAGAACAACCCAAAATCCTGCAGCGTGTGTACTCAGTAAAAAAACATGGTGTGTCAAGGCAAACACATATCCGACAGCCATCACCGCACCCGCCCACAGCCCGATACGCCATGCCATTGCCAAACATAAAGCAAGGCAAAATCCCACACCAATCAAGCCCACAATCCAACGCACTTCGGTAAAAGAAAAAAATGTATACAGCGGTATGACAACCAACTGATAGCCGTGGATATATCTGGGATACAGTTCTGTCGGTTCGGGAAAATCGTTGATAATGGCTTCTTGCAGAGCACGGCATTCACCGTATACGGGAACCGTTGTCAGTTGTTCGAATGTTGGGCGTAGTGTTGCGGCAATGCCCAATCCCGCACATTCCGTAAACATATCCAGTTGTCTAAAAAGCAGGAAGTCTTTAGGGTAGTTTTCATTAAAAAAACCGTGTTGTTCAGCGTCGATGATGTGTTGTCGTATCGTATCTTTGGGGAATGCGCTCACCCAAAACAATAAGATAAAACCCATCAACAAAAAAAGACAAACGGCAATCGGAATATGCCAGCCGCTCCTCCGAAGCCGTCTTTTTCCAAAGACAAGCATAGTTTCTCCGTTTCTGCTGTTCACATGGCGAACACGCATGAACACGCGTCGAAAAAAAGCGTATCAAGAGATGAGCAAGCTTGCAAGTGACCTCTGTATCGTCAACATCAGTGTCTTTCTATGGAACATTCATACAGCCCCAAGCAACATGACAGCCGTGCCCAATTGCAAGGGATCATGCCATAGATTGAGATTGTACCCAACACGCAATGGCACTTCAGACCATAAACACGGGACACAAGGCGCGGCAACACACGCGCAAGCAGTCAACAGGTCGTGCGGAAAACATGTGTGTGTTGGGGCGGCATCCAAAACATTCGAAAAAGGCGGCAGTGTCGGCAAGGCTTCGGGTAAACACGCTTGTGCATTTGGCAATTGTCGGCACAGAGTCTGTGCTTTAGACACAATGAGATCACAGAGTGTCAGCGCATAGTTGTGTTCTGACAAGAAGGTTGCCGCCGCTTGTCCGACAGGGCCTGCCCCGAGCACGAGTGCGCGTTTTTCAAAGGTTTTTTGTTGTTTATTCATCGTATGGAGTACGGCGGCAAAGCCACGTCCTGTTGCCCAGCCGTTTTCTACAGATTTTTTTGTATGCACGTTTTCGGCAAAGAATTGTGTGTCATCGGCCCAAAGCAAGATGTCATCGTGTGCACGTCCTTTTTGAAACCCTGCCTCATCGGGCGGTAAACAGTGTGCTTGAAAACCTAAATGTTGTGCGATGGAAACCAAACTTTCCGCAAAACCAAGAATGACGCCTTCTCCCGAAGAAATTGGAATCACACCGACTCGCAGGCTTGCAAGGACAGACCTTGGCGGTTTGGAAGGCATGCCCAACGCACTGTTTGCCACAGCGTACAGATCCATATCGGTTTGCGTTTTGAGTTGTGTCTCATAGGCATGCCATGAGGCGTCTATGGCAACAAGATCATTTTCTGCCAATCTGGTCATATGTTGTCCTTGTGCTGTTTCAGTTTACGATAGATTGTAACACGACTGACTTGTAAGGCTCGTGCAACTTTTGAAATGTTGTTGTCATACAAATTCATATAGTGCATGATATCTGCCCATTCACGTTCTTTACGGCTGAGGGGGATTTGTGGTGTGGGGGGTTTTGTCGGTGATGGTGTCTGCTGTGGCACTCGCGGTTCGTGTTGTATGCCGATAAAAAGGTGTTCAGGCTCAATCAACATGCCTGAACAAAGCCGCATACCCCGTTCAACGGCATTTTGCATCTCGCGAACGTTTCCCGGCCACGCATATTGTTCCATAAATGTCATGGCACGCGGTGAAAAACTGACATTGGCAATCCCATCGGGATGCAAACTGTGTAAAAAAAACTGCGCTAAACGGAGAATGTCGCCTTCACGGCGACGTACCGGCGGTACTTGAATGTGAAAGGTGTTGATCCGATAGTACAAATCTTCGCGAAACGAGTTGCCGGCCACCGCGTCATACAAATCAACATTGGTTGCGGTAATGATGCGTAAATCCAACAAAATACTTTTTCTGCCACCGATGCGTTGAATTTCGCCTGAGTTCAAAACGCGCAAGAGTTTTACTTGCATATCAAAGGGCATGTCACCGATTTCATCTAAGAAGAGTGTGCCCCCGTGTGCCAATTCCAATTTTCCCGGTCGTCCGCCTTTTTGTGCACCCGTGAACGCGCCTTCTTCATAACCAAACAGTTCACTTTCAAGCAAATCTCTCGGGATCGCGCCACAGTTGATCGCCATAAACGCGCCACCGGCGCGTGACGACGCATTATGAATTGATTGAGCAAAAAGTTCTTTGCCCGTGCCCGTTTCGCCTTGGATTAACACAGGCGCGTCACTTTGGGCTACAATCTTGGCCAGACGCACAGCTTCTTGGAAACAATGACTTTCACCGATGAGTGAGTCAAACGTATATGTCGGTCGTAATCCACTTATTGCATTGACAATATTGATCATTTGTTGTCGTTCTGTCATATGCAACAACGCGCCTTGGGCTTGTTCGGAGGGGGCTTGAATGGGGGTCAGCGAGAGCATATAACGGCGTGTGGCACCGCAAATGGTACATAATGTTTCACGTTCTGCCAATGTTGAACCCGATTTGATGAGCGGGAGCAGCTTAAACTCACTGCGCAACAAGTGATCAATGTGTTTTGCGTAATGAGTACGACGTTGTTCTTCGTTTTTTTCAGACAATCCCAAGAGTTGCATTGCTTTACTGTTCATACGCAAAATCATACCGTCGGTATCTAAGGCGACAACGCCGCGCATGTCAGCTTCAATCAAGCAATCAAGGAATTGATTGCGAACTTGAACTTCTTTGATTTTATTGACTTCATGGAACTGCAATTGCACATTGGCGGCAGCTTGTACAAGCAACCCGATTGTATGACTTTGCATGGACTCTTTTGCACCTGTCATCGAGATGGTACCGATCATTTGATTTTGATGATCAAATACAGGTGTCGCGGCGTTGACATAATCCCAAGACACATAAGGCCATGTTTCCGCTGCGCCGAGAACAATAGGTCTTTGTTCTTTTAACGCAATAGCCATGGACGAAGTGCCCGCTGTTTCCAATGTCCAGCGAAAACCGGGCATGCAATTGCGTGTTTCATAATAGGCAAGCATTTGTTCATTACCGCACACTTCAAGAATATACCCTTCATGATTTGCAATACTCATCGCATAACACGATTCAACCAAAAGTTCATGTAAGATAAGCATTTGCTGGGCAACGGCTTCCAAAAATTGAGTGTTTTTTTTTCGTAAGAGTTCCAATTGTGCAGGAGAGAGACAACATCGATTGGGGATACGAATTTGTGTTTTGCTTACACCGTGACGCAAAGACGTGGCATTGGCACGCTGTAACATTGCTTGACGTTCTGTTTCATTCGGCAGTGTTAAATTCATAGGATAACAACTTTATTAAAAAAGGTTTTTCTATGTGTAACATTTTGCACCTGTTTTGCTACAAAAGCAAGCATAAATGTAAACATAAAAAATTCGCTGTTTTTTAATCCTATTGAAAATACAAAAGTTTTTTATGGTATGTGTTTTGCTTTTTAAACATGCAGAAAGACAAAGAGCCGTTTTATATACAGCTGCGCTTTTTCTTCAATCCTATCCTTGGTAACAGACAACGCCGCTATGAAATTTTCTGCATAAGAAAAGAACAAACGATGAGGGATACAATGAAACGGGTTGCTCACTCAGCTTTACAACGCGGTCGCGGAATGTTGTTACATGCCTTAACAGAGCAAGATTGTGAACGCGTTCATGAAGCGTCGTTAGAAATTCTTGCAGACAGAGGGATGGTTTTTCAAAGTGAAGCCGTACGCACGCTTTTAAGCGATCACGGGTGTGAGACTGACAGTGAAGGGTATACGCATTTTCCACGGAATCTTGTGTTGGACGCCTTGGCTTCAACACCGTCCGAGTATGTATTCAGAGGACGTACAGCAGAAGATGATATTCCTCTTTGTAAAGATCAGCTTTATGGGTGTACCAGTGGTGAGGCCTTATACACCTATGATTTGGATACCGATGAACGTCGTGCAGTCACTAAGCAAGATATGGTCAATATTATACGTATTGTTGATGGGCTTGACAATATGCATATATATAACCGTCTTTGTACGCCTTCTGATGTTCCTACAGAATCGGCTGATATACACAATGCAGAAGCGGCGTTTTGTTTTACGGCAAAACCCATACATTTGGTTTCCAAAGATCCGTGGAGCACCAAGCAAATTATTCGAATGGCTGAAGTTGTTGCCGGCGGTAAAGAACAGTTGAGAAAACGTCCGTCTTGCGCATTTAACATTATGCCTATTTCACCGCTTCAGGCACCTGATCATCTGTGTGACAATGCTTTTTTGTTGGCAGAGGCAGGTTTGCCCATGAATGTCATCAGTGTCATTCAGCTTGGCGGTGTTTCTCCGGCGAGTCTTGGCGGAAGTCTTGTTTTGACGAATACAGAAATTTTGGGTTTACTCACCATGCTGCAGTGCATGAAGAAGGGGTTGCCGTTGTGTTATGGGGCGACACCGACAAGTATGGACTTGCGTAAAGGTCTTTGTCTTTTCGGCACTCCCGAGGCCTTCACACTCAACGCCGCAGCGGCGAGCATGGCACGATATTATTCTTTGCCAAGCTATATCACAGGCGGAAAGAATGATGCGTTGGATCGTGATATCCAATCAGGCGTTGAGCGTAGCATGTCGCGTTTGTTGACGGCACTTGCCGGTTCTACGTCGCTTTCCGGTGCGGGGTTGATGGAAGGGGGTATGGTTGTCGATATTCCGACATTAATACTTGATGATGAAATTATGGATAGCATCTTGCGCATTGTCGGTGGAGTGCAAACCGATGTAACATCCCTTTCAGTCGATTTAATTAAAGAAATAGGTGCGTTTGGCCTGTATTTGACCCATGAAGACACGTTTAACAGAATGCATGATTTGAGTGACTATTCGATTTTTAACAGAAACAATAACGAAACGTGGACGAATGCAGGTTGTCCCAGTGTGATCGAAAATGGCAAAAAACGCGCCAAAGAGCTTTTAGCGACGCATAAACAAGCGCGTCCCTTGTCTCAAGGACAGGTTTCCGCCATTCGTCAAATTGTCATTGATGCCGAGGCAGAACGCGGATTAGACCGTTTTTGGAAGGGACGTGAAGAACAACGTTTTATCAATGATTTTTTGAATATATAGGTCATTTTAGAGCAATAGAGCTTTGAAGTTATTCTTTGTAAAAACTTTCATATATGCTCATTAACATCGTATTAACATTGTAACACGATAGGAGAAGGTATCATGCGACATAAAGACACAATTATGATTGTTGGATGCGGAGAGCTTGGTGGAATTTTACTTGAATATTTGTGCCGTATTCCCAACATCGGTAAAATTGTTGTCGCTGACGTCAACGAAGATCACGTCAAACGCAAAGTGAACAGCGCATTGCACGGTGCATCCTTTTTGGATCTGTATCCGGACATCACTGCATATCCCATTGATTTGTTGAATAAAGAAGCCACCGCTGAGTTCTTGAAAAAAATCAATCCTTGTGTGATTTTCAACGGCACCACATTGCAATCGTGGTGGGTTGTGAATGAAATTCCTGCCGAACTCAATGCCAAATTGTATTTGCCGCGTGTGGGACTTGGCGGTTGGGTGCCCATGCATATGGGTTTGACCAGCAAATTGATGGAAGCCGTCAAACTGTCCGGTATTGACACGCAAGTTGTCAACTCTTCTTTCCCCGACGTGACCAACGTGGCCCTGAGTAAAGTCGGTTTGGCTCCCACTATCGGTATCGGTAACGGTTGCTTGGTGATTCCTTATATTCAAAAAGCGGCTGCAGAGATCCTCGGTTTGCAACGCCGTAATATTCGTGTTGAATTGATTGCTCACCACTATCACTGCTATAACTGGGCACGCAACGGTTCAGGTTACGACGCACCGCACTATATGCGCATTTATGACGCGACCCGTGATATCACCGAAGAGCTTGGTCCTCTGAAAGATTTTGTGGCAAAATTGCCCGCATACGGCGCACGTCCCGGCGGCCGTAATGGTCAATATCTTGTGGCTGCATCATGCCTCAAAAACGTGCTGGACATCTACTTTGACACCAACGCACAAAGCATGTCTCCGGGACCCCTCGGTCTTGAAGGCGGTTACCCCATCCGTCTCGGACGCGACGGCGCAAAACTTGCGTTGCCTGCAGGCGTGACTGTTGAACAAGCTCGCGGATTGATGCTTGAAGCACAACAATTTGACGGTATCTTGAAGATTGCAGACAACGGTGATGTCCATCTGACGGAAGAAACCGTAGCACTGTATAAAAATGAATTCAAAATCGACTGGTCTGTTGTCACCGTGAAAGACTGCTTTGATCAAGCCATGGAATTGCGTAAAAAATTCATTGAATTCCTTGAGCGCAACGGTGTTTCTGTACCTAAATAAAGTTTTTTTCCGGTGGGAGCGTCAGCCCCCCCCAAGCCTTCTGAACGCTACGGCGTATATCAATAAACGGACAACAAAGTATAGCTACGCACTGCTTTGTTGTCCGTTTATTGATATACGCCAATACCGATGTCTGACGTTTTTTATATTTAGAGAGAGTGTGAATATTGTCGTTTATTTATAATGTTTTCTTCTGCTGAAAATCTATTTCTATGATGTTAATTTCACTGCGTGTTCCCAATCTGTAAGGCATTTGCCAAGGTCCGACGATCTTCCAAAAGCCAACACCGACGCCTGAGGTTACAATTGTGTGTAAATCTTGGATTTTTTTATAACCATACGCATTGGCAAATCGTGTTTTTAAAAGCATGTTATGCGGGAAAAATTGCCCCGCATGGGTATGTGCAGACAGTTGAATATCTGCTTTATTGAGAAGGCTTTCAGCTATGCTTTGAGGATTATGGTCTAAAACAATGATAGGCTCATTGTGTGATATTGTATTTTCATCGTATAACTCTTTCAATGTTTTTCTTTCATCTGTTGTGTAATCTCTTCTGACATCATCTCGTGCAATAAAATTGATTGTATCTATTTTTAATATCTCATCTCTTAACACCTTAATTTGCAGAGTTTTCAAATACTGAATATTTTCTTCAACATCATTGCCATAATATTCATGATTCCCTAAAATGGTGTATGTACCATATCTAGATTGTAATTGTGAAAAGATGTTTGAATAATCGTCTTTTACTTTTGTGTAGCTGTTTTGTAAAATATCGCCGCCAAAAATGATGATATCAGGATTTTGACTGCTGATTTTTTCAACCATATCTATAAATAAATGTTTATTTGATGTTGTTGTAAGGTGAAAGTCGGCAACAAAAGCTATTTTAATGTTTTTTATATTTGCTTTTTTATTCAACGTGATTTGAGTGTTTGTTATAATCGTATTTCTATAATTATAATAACCGATACTGCCAATAATAATCAAAGAAAGAGGCAGAGCAATACATAAAATCTTTTTTGGAATAGGAAAAAGAAGATAATGTATGATGCAAAGCAAAAGCGATATTATGAGTAAATAATGTGTAAAAAATATATAATTACCAAGAAAAACACCATACAGTTCATTTTCTGTGATGATGTTTTTTCTTGCCATAGCCAGTGGATATATACAAAGTAACAGAAAAACACTGAAAAATAAAAGTTTTTTCATTTATGACTCATGTTTTATAGATAGTTTTAATGTGTATTCGCTATCTGGTGCAGGGTAAAAATGTCTATGTGTAGAGAGGGTAAACACGAACAACATTTTTAATTATGTTCAGTTTTTTATTGATTGAACTCGTCATGACGAGAGTTGTCATTGAGTTCGTTTGTTGTTTCAAAAAACGATTTTATGGTATTTATGGGGTTTGTTGTATGTGGTACAAGCCAAAGGTGATAGGGCTGTACTACAAGCAGAACAAAAAAGACCATAAGAAGTAAACCATGTGTCGCATATCCTGTTCTTGCAACGAACCATAAAAGCAAGGCGGTCACAAGACAAAGCGGTGCCACCACAGTCAATAATGGCGCTGTTGTCGGGGTGTTGAGGGGGGTCAGCAATGGCGGTAAGAATCCTATAGGATTCAGCGTTTCAGGCAGCCATGAGGCCAGAAACGGCCATAATACAATAAAACCCAAAAAAAGGCCTATACATATAAAAAAGAGACTAAGAAGTCTGAAGAAAATGGTACTGCGCAATGCAGATAAACCGAATAAACTTTTCGCAGCAAGAATCACCGCAGGGGCAAGCACAAGAAAAAATGCTCCGTTTTCTTGTGGCCAAGAAAACACAGCCAAAACAGAGCCCGCCAAGAGTAAACACCACAACCAACCGATTCCCGGTGCTTCATGTCTGTTTGTCCACGCGCGTTTGATCGCTTTTGGGGTCTCTTCCCACGGTAAAAAAAGTACCAACAAACACCACGGTATAGTCAAAAACACAAGAAAAAGGACGGTTTCTTGTGTTGAGATCAACGTCTGTATGTTGGGTATAGCCCAAGCGTCTGTCACATACGTATGGACAAAGGCAATGAAAAAGCCTTGTCCTTCTGCAAGCGAGCCAAGCCATGTAAACCAACCGAGTAAACATACAAGCAGAAGACCAAAGCCCAATGCACCGTCTGCCGCTCCGGCTCGACGAAACGTACCCCGCCAAATTAAGAAAAAAACGTTACTGAGCAAAAGACCCAATGCGGCAATGGGATTGCCAAAAATGACGCTTAAAGCCGTAAAGAAAAAGCCCATACTGAGCAAAAAAAACGCACGTTCTCGGATCCATCCCAAATAAAAATACGACGCGGCACAAATGAGACAGCAAGTACCAATCATGTTGACCGAAATACTGTTTCCTGCCAGAACAAATGGTATAGACGCCACTAAAACACAACTTGCAGCGAGAGCTATTTGACGATTTTTTGTTGTTATCAAAGCAAAAAACCATATAACAATGGCCAAGATCGTGGCAAAAAACGCACTGCCGACAAACAATGTCAGCGAATCAGACAAGGCAATACCAAAGGCCGTAAAACCTGCTTGTAACCACTGCAAGAGCACAATATATGCAGGCGAGTAGTCAACGGCAGGGATACCGTCAATGATCGGTATGCCGAATCCCGTAGCACGCATTTGGATAAATAAGTTTTCCCAATGTAAGGCCGTGTTTCCCGTCAACGTGCGTGTGTGTATCCATGGTATAAAAAGCGGTATACAAAAAAGCACCACGAGCAAAGGTCCAAACAACGATAACACACCAAAGAATTTGGAATGAAGAACACGTTCTTGTACAGCTGTACTTTGTGAGTAGGATTCTTGTGTTGTTGTTTCTTGGAGAGGGGGATGCTCTGAAAAAGAGTCTTGCATGACGGATTCTTGTGCCGTTGATTCCTGCAAAACACGTTCCTGCGATCTCGGCTCTTGTGGCGCTGGTTCTTGCAAGGCAGAAGCCTGTGTGGTCGGTTCTTGCATGGTACTGTTTTGGATTCTGGGCGTTTGCTCATTGTCTTGTAGGCTCGAGCCTTGTACGACGTGTTCGTTCATACTTTTTGTATTGTCGGCTTCTTTTGTCGCCGTATGTTGGGAAATATTGTTCGAAGCATTCACAGCGTCTGATGTTGAAGTCGGCGTAATATCGGTTGCCGCATGTCCGTGTGTTTCAGTGCTTATTTTTTTCTGACTTTCATTGCAAGACGTTTCTTTACAGACAGGGGTTTCCATAGTGTCTCATCCTTCAAAGCAGAGTGATTTTGAGCTGATTGCATTGTGCAAATATGGTATCTGAGAAAACAGCAGGCGTGTTTGCTTGTGTTCTCTCAGATACCATATTTTGTTTATCCTTATCAACATCATCGAAAACGAATGTCTGTTGACAGGATGTTGATCGTGTTTGACATTGTTTTATTTTTCTTGCCTTTCGTGCGTTTTATTTGTCGTTACCCGCTTCATAGTCACGCACGAGTTTGAAAAGAACAGGACTGAGCAAGAGCAGGCCAAGCAAGTTGGGTATGGCCATTAAAGCATTGAAGGTGTCGGCAATCAACCACACCAAATCAAGTTTCACTAAGGCTCCGATAGGGATAACCAGTGTAAAAATGATTCGGAAAGGCATCAACGCTTTGTCACCGAAAAGGTAAATGGCGCAGCGTTCGCCATACACGCACCAACCAAGGGTGGTCGTGAATGCAAAGAATAACAGACAAACAGTAACAAGAATATCACCATGCGGTATAACGGAATTAAAGGCTGCCATGGTTAACGAGGCGCCGTTGAGTCCACTTGTCCAAACACCGGTAACTAAAATGGCAAAGCCCGTCATACTACAAATGATGATGGTATCAATGAAAACACCGAGCATTCCGATGGTTGCTTGATTGACGGGTGAGCTTGTTGCGGCGGTGGCGTGAGCGATGGCTGCGCTGCCAAGACCTGCTTCATTGGAGAAGATTCCGCGAGCCATCCCCATACGAATTGCCATCATCACGGTTGCCCCTGCAAAACCGCCTTGAGCGGCTGTGGGAGTGAAAGCATCTTGCAAGACCCAAAGAAATACACGCGGTACTTCCGCAATATTTACAATAAGCACGTAAAGGGCAATAAGCGTATAAACCAAGGCCATCGTCGGCACAACTTTGCCCGCGACTTCACCGATACGCTTGAGACCACCCAAAAGCACAGCGGCAACAAGCAATAACAAAGCCACCGCAGTGATCCATGAAGGGATGTTAAATGAGGCGGTTATGGATTCGGCAATGGCGTTACATTGCACCAAGTTTCCGATACCAAACGAGGCTACAACGCAAAAAAAAGCAAAGAGTGTTCCCATCCATTGCCACTTTGCACCGAGTCCATTTTTGATAAAATACATGGCTCCGCCCACATAGTTCCCCGAAGGGGTTGTCTCGCGATAATGGACGGCCAACAAAATTTCGGCAAATTTTGTGGCAATCCCGACAAGGGCAGTAATCCACATCCAAAACAGCGCACCGGGGCCGCCTATAAAAATGGCTGTAGCCACACCGGCAATATTCCCTGTTCCAATCGTTGCGGCCAGAGCTGTCATTAAGGCGTTGAAAGGTGAAATTTCACCGTCACCGCTCCCCTGGCGTCCTGACCAGAGGCGTGAAAAAGCGTAAGGAATTTTTCTAAAAGAAAACAAGCGTAATCCAATGGTCAAATATAAACCTGTGCCGCCAAGAAGAACCAACATGGCAGGTCCCCAGGCAACATTATTGATTGCTTTAAAAATGCTTTCAATCATTTCCATGAAATACTCTCCTTCCTTAATAGATGCAAAAGCTTTTAGTGAAAAGACTTGATACATATCAGGCCGTGTCGCAATGTGGTATTGTTTGTTTTCTATCTCCTTATTGTTATGAGGATGTATGTCTTTTTTATAAGAAGGCTATTGATTTTTATCAACACAGACAAGACTGTTCTGTCAAGCCCTGTACAATTGATAAAACATTTCACCAAAAGCAAAGAACAGTGTTTTTTGGATGTCGGTCGTATAGAAATACGGGTATACACAGCACAAATCAAGCGCTATGCGTTGTTAAGAACTTTTTTTAAAAAACTCGGCGTTCAGGTGCTATCGCCCACAATCTGCTCTTGTGGGCGACGGAAACATTATACTTCTGTGAGGATCGGAACAACAACAGGATCACGCCCAACAACTTTTCGAAAAAAGCCACGCAATACTGAGCGCATTCGTTCATGCAGTCGCGGTAAGGAGAGTCGCGGTTCTTCTTCAAGCAAATCAAGCACCAAGCATTTTGCGTCATCAAGAACATGATGAAAGCTTTGTTCAAAGACAAAGCCTTTGGAGAGCATGTCGGGGCCGTGGAGAATTTCGTTGGTTTCGCTGTCCAAGACAACAACGACAATAACCATGCCGTCGCCGCCGAGCAATTGCCGTTCGCGCAAGACAAGGCTGCCCACATCGCCGACGCCTTTCCCGTCAACCAAAATGGGATCGACGGCAATCCGCTCTTCCAAGCGAACAGAGCGCGGCAAAAGGGTTATGGGCATGCCGTTTTCCAAGATTAAGGCTCGTTCGGGCGTGACGCCGCATTCAAGAGCCAGATCGCGATTTGCCACAAGGTGACGAAATTCGCCGTGAATGGGTACAAAAAAACGGGGTTTGACCGCGTTAATCATGCCGCGCAATTCTTCACGTCTGGCGTGTCCCGAGACATGCACATGGCGCACACCGTCATGAAAAACATGAGCGCCCATGCGATACATTTGGTTAATGATTCTGTTGACGGCTCTGGCATTGCCGGGGATTACCCGAGACGACATGATCACGGTATCGCCTGCTTGCAAGGCCAACTGGCGGTGTTCGCCCATGACAATGCGAGAGAGTGCAGACAACGGTTCTCCTTGTGAACCCGTAGCCAAAAGCACGGTGCGTTCCAAGGGCAAGGCGTCTGTAGGCATCGTTTGGTCGGTAAACATGTCGGCGCAAACCCGCAAATACCCGAGCGAACTTGCGCGTTCGATATTGTTGATGAGGCTTCGTCCGCTGACCACAACGGTACGATTAAATTGTTTTGCCATGTCAAAAACGGCTTGAATGCGTTCTATGTGACTGGAAAACAGGGTGATGATGATGCGTTTTTGTGCTTCTGCAAAAATTTGTTGAAAGGCTTCACGCACGAGGGCTTCTGATTTTGTATGTCCTGCGGCTTCGGCGTTGGTGGAGTCGGCGAGCAACAAGCGAATACCTTGTCGCCCTGCAAACTTTTGAAAAGCCGCCAAATCGGTTCCCACGCCGTCGGAGGGGTTGGGATCGATTTTAAAATCGCCTGTATGAACGACTTTTCCTGCAGGTGTTGTGACTGCCAAGGCATACCCTTGAGGAATCGAGTGGCTGACAGGAATGCATTGAATCCGTAGGCCGACAACTTCAAAGTCTTTGTTTGGGAAGACAGGGCATAATTCGGCACGATCAAGCAAACCGCGTTCACGCAGTTTGTGTTCGACAAAAGCCAAGGTCAATGGAGAACCATAGAGTGTAAGGCCTTTCATAAAGGTCACAAGCCACGGAACCGCACCGATATGATCTTCGTGACCGTGGGTCAGCACGACACCGTGGAGACGCTCACCTTGAGCCACGATGGGTTCCATGGGCGGAATGACCATATCTACGCCCAGCTGTTGTTCATCGGGGAACATGAGCCCGCAATCAACAAGTATGGAGCCTTTGGCCGTTTCCCAAAGCTGACAGTTGAGGCCTATTTCGCCGAGGCCTCCGAGCGGTGTGATGGTTAATTGGTTTTCATTCATGAGTTCTCCCGCCGTTGCGGTGTTGTATAGTGTAGAGCGGCTGTTGCTGCCGTTCTGGTTCTTTTATAATCTAGAGCGGTCGTTGCTACCGTTCTGAGTGCGCTTCTTTGAAACATGTTTTGGGTTGTGTTCGTTTACGCGGTCTTTTTTTAGTCATTGATCAAGTCCGTTCTATACAAGAATCAAGGGCAGACTTCACAATGGAGGGCTTGGCATGAAAAAGCAATGTTTTTTTTATTCAAAGTCGGCAAGAAGGGATTCAAAAGACAGGGTGGAAAACGTTTTTCCTTTGCATTGTTCGCGAAAACGTTTGCATGACGCATGGAGTTCAGGCACGGCAACACCGTTCCGAATAGAGCTGTATGCTTCCAGAAAAGCTGCGAGCATGTCACAATATTTAAGTAATTCGCCGTCTTTTGGATCTTTATCGTCTGTATTTCCTTGTTGCTCCAGCATGTGAAAGCCGTGCAAACGATAAAAAACGTTATTCTCGGTGATTGCATCGTCAAATTCTGAAGACAATCCTTCTGCCAATCCCAAGTAGTAACGCAAACGACACTCAATATCAGCGTAATCGCTGTTACGCAAGGGGCCGAAAATACGTGTTTCCATTTCTTGTTCTTCGTAGGCTCGTAACAGAGCCGTAATATCATCGACAGCGTGTTTTACAGGACTGATGATGTCACGAGTAAGCAATTCCGGTAAATCATGCACAAGACCTGCAAAAAAGTTATTGACACGACGTGCTGTACACGCTCCGACAACAAGGCTGCAACAGTATGCCAAAACACCTGTTAAAAACATGTGTCCCATGACGGATGTTTCGGGTACACGCGGCGTGCCGGACCAACGGATTTGAAAACGCAATTGCCCGCACCACGCCGCAAGCCTGCTGATCGTTGAATGGGGGAGTAACAGTTCGTTGACGCCCTGCACATCGCGCAAGGCGTTGAGGCGTTCCATAAAACTTTGATCGATACTTTCGATGTCTTCGTCGAAGGTGTTCAGGTTTTTGATAAGTTTAAATTCCCAATTTGAAGCATAGAGGTGTGCGGCTGTAAGGATGCGATCGGCGGGTTCGTTGCGTTCGCGAAACTGCAAATCAAGACACATTCGTTCCCAAAACGCTTCGCCAAGCGGTCGGACAACAGGTTCCAAGCGTTGTAATGCCCATGAGGTCAATTTATTGTAATCGTTTTTATTTTCCATGATTTTATAGAAAATCGGCGGTTTTATATCTGTAATGACTAAGCGATAAAAGTAATCAAAAATGCCTCGTTCTACAACTTTTTGTTGCAATTCGAGGCGACTTGAGGCAGACAAAGAACGACTGTTCACTTGTGCAAGTAAAAAGGCCACAATCATTTTGTGTGCCTGCTTATCAATTTCTACCAATTCGACGGGACGGAGTTTATCGTTCCAACGGCGCATGTAGAAACCCGAAAAGGCAAGTTGAAGCAAATCTTTGTGAAGAGCAGGCATAGTTTTCTCGCTTGTACGGACCCGTTACCCGTTGCGAGGAAGGGTCGGATTCCATGTTTTTGGTGAATGACACGACACCGTGTTGTTGAAAATCAAACAATCGGAATCGCAGCGACGGCCGGCGTTATTTTTATGTTTCGCGACAGCGTGTTGTCACGAGACGACAGAGCAAGGAAGATTTGTTCGACATTGTTGTTGTCGAACGGTGCACAGCGTTTCCTGAATATCGGGATACGGAACAGGGATACGATTTTGTCTTGACAGAGTCGTATTCGGTGTATTATGTTGGTCTTTCATATTTTTTTTAGAGCCTATATACAGATACGAGGAGACGCTTCTGATGAAGACGTTCAGCCCTACCCCAGAGCATATTGACCATAGCTGGTATGTTGTTGATGCCGAAGGCCTTATTCTCGGCCGCCTTGCAGCCCAAATCGCTCACCGCCTGCGCGGCAAGCACAAACCCGAATACGCGCCCCATATGGACAACGGCGATTTCATCGTAGTGATCAACTGCGAAAAAATCAAGGTTACCGGCGCGAAGATGGAACAAAAGAAATACTATCGACATTCCGGTTATGTCGGTGGTCTGCGTGAAACGACGTTGTCTAAAATGTTGGAACGCAAACCCGCTGATGTGCTGATGGCTGCGGTGCGTGGTATGCTGCCGAAGAATCGCCTTGGACGTGCGATGTTGACCAAGTTGAAAATCTACTCAGGTCCGACGCACCCCCATGCCGCTCAACAGCCCGGCACCTTGACGCTCCCTTACTAGAGCGAATAGGGCCTTTATAACTCACAGACACTCGCATTTTTGAGGAGTCCTTCCCATGTCCCAATTTGATTACGGCACAGGCCGTCGTAAAACTGCCACCGCACGCACACGTTTGTATGCCGGTAGTGGCAACATTGAAATCAACGGTCGGAAACTGGAAGACTATTTCCCCCGCAAGACGCTGCAAATGATCGTGCGTCAACCCTTGACTCTGACCAAACTCGCCGACAAATTTGACATTAAAGTCAATGTTTCCGGCGGTGGTGTGAGCGGTCAAGCAGAAGCTGTACGCCACGGTATTTCCCGCGCGTTGCTGGAAGCCGATACAGAATTGCGTCCCGCACTGAAACGTGCAGGCTTCTTGACTCGTGATTCGCGTCAGAAAGAACGTAAAAAATATGGTCAACGCGCCGCTCGTGCTCGTTACCAATATTCCAAACGTTAATCTTTTTTTCGGGGGCGCTTTCGCAGCGACGAGGCGAGGCTTTGTGTCTCTGCCTTCCCCCGAAGAGTTTCTTTACGCTTCGGCGTAGAACAAAGAAAACGGATGACGGCACTGCTTTGCATTGCTTTTCATCCGTTTTCTTTGTCCTCGCTTGATATTGGATCATCTCGATCCGTATCGGTTGCGTCAAATATATCGCTTGCAGTCTTTCTGCGAAATGATGTTTTTCAATCAGCTTTGTCTGTATGTATGTATTTGCTCTTTTTCAGAAAAGATGAGGAAAATCTTTTCTGTTTATGAGAGTCGATATTTAAAATCATTGTATGTAAAAGATTTGATCACACGGCTTTGTCCGTTTTCTTCTAAAACGGCAAGGTTCGGTAGCGGAATACCGTTAAAGGTATTGTTTTTGACCATTGAATAAATCGCCATGTCTTCAAAGCAGAGTCGATCGCCAATGTTTTTTGGTGTGTCAAAGCTGTAATCGCCGATGATATCGCCTGCAAGACACGTGTAGGATGATAAACGGTAGGTATACGCTTTTTCTTGCGGTTGCCCTGCGTCGCGTAAAGGCGGACGATAAGGCATTTCAAGCACGTCGGGCATGTGGCACGCCGCAGACGCGTCTAAGATTAAGGTTGTAATGCCGCTGTTTTCAACAACATCAAGTACCTCACAAATCAAATATCCCGCATTCAAAGCAACGGCTTCACCGGGTTCAAGATATACTTGAACATCGTACGTTTGTTGCATGTGACGAATACACGATTCAAGTAACGCGATATCATAATCGGGGCGGGTGATATGATGCCCGCCGCCCATATTCAGCCATTTCATCTTGTGCAGAAAGACACCGAAGTGTTCTTCGACAGCTTGGAGTGTCGTGTGTAAGGCGTCTGCATTTTGTTCACACAGCGTGTGAAAGTGAAGCCCTTCGACAGGGTGTTTGCCTTTTGGATCGTCTAAGAGGTGTTCTTGAAATTGTTCGCGAATAACACCTAAACGACTGCCTGCGGCACACGGATCATAGATTGCCTGCTCGCCTTGGGTAGAGCATTGAGGATTGATTCGTAAACCGACAGAAGCAGAACCGCAATAATCGCGAAACGTTTCCAACTGGTTAAATGAATTGAAAACGATATGATCACAAAAGCGTGCCAGTTCTTTAAGATCGGCAGCCTTATATGCCGGTGCAAAAACGTGGGTTTCACCGCCCATTTCTTCGTGTCCCAGGCGCGCCTCATAAAGACCGCTGGCGGTGGTTCCCGTTAAATATTGACCTATCAACGGATACACATGAAACATCGAAAAGGCTTTTTGCGCCAATAAAATCTTACAGCCTGTTCGTGATTGAACGCCTTGCAATATTTCAAGGTTTTGTCGCAAGGCGTTCATATCCAAAACATACGCGGGTGTTGAAAGCGATGTAAACGGCATGTTTTATTCCACAGTTGCAGGATTTTCAACCACAACCCAAGGCAAGCCCCATTTGTTCAAGGCGTTCATAAAGGGATCGGGATCGAGTTCTTCAAGATTGAATACACCGGCTTTTTTCCATATGCCGTTGACCACCAACATGGCACCGATCATTGCAGGCACGCCTGTTGTGTATGAAATAGCCTGGCTGCCGACTTCTTTAAAGCACGCTTGGTGATCGCAGACGTTATAAATATAAATGGTTTTTTCTTGACCGTCTTTGAGTCCGCTAAAGATGCATCCGATATTTGTTTTACCGATTGTTCGCGGTCCCAAAGACGCGGGATCGGGTAACAGGGCTTTTAAAAATTGAATGGGAACGATGCTTTGCCCTTGAAAATCAATGGGGGATGTGGATAGCATGCCGATATTTTCAAGACATTTCATGTGCGTCAAATAACTTTGCCCAAAGGTCATGAAAAAACGAATGCGCTTGACACCGGGGATGTGTTTTGCCAACGATTCGATTTCTTCATGGTGTAAAAGATACATATCTTTTTTGCCGACTTCCGGGAACTCGTATTCACGTTTGATGCTCATGGCTTCGACTTCGATCCATTTTCCGTTTTCCCAATAGGAACCTGCCGCAGAAACTTCACGCAAATTGATTTCCGGGTTGAAGTTGGTGGCGAAGGGGTAGCCGTGATCGCCGCCGTTGCAGTCTAAGATATCAATGGTATGGATTTCATCAAAGTAGTGTTTCAGTGCGTAGGCCGAAAAAACACTGGTCACACCGGGATCAAAGCCCGATCCCAATAACGCCATCAGTCCTGCTTCTTTAAATTTGTCTTGATACGCCCATTGCCATGAGTAATCAAAATAGGCAGTAAACCCAAGTTCTTTACACCGTTTTTCATAGATGGCACGCCATGTGGGATCGTCGGTGTTTTCAGCTTCGTAGTTGGCGGTGTCAATATAGTGTACGCCGGCTTCAAGGCAGGCATCCATAATGGTCAGATCTTGATAGGGCAAGGCCACATTCAAAACGGCATCGGGTTTATAGGCATTGATCAAGGCCGTGAGTGCGGGCACATTTTCTGCATCAATCTGTGCTGTGGTTATTTTTGTAGCTGTTTTGTCTTCAAGTTCGGCTTTGATGGTGTTGCATTTTTCAACCGTACGGCTTGCTATGCAAATGTCTGTAAATAATTCACTGTATTGACAACATTTATGGATGGCGACACCGGCCACACCGCCACACCCGACGATCAACAATCTTGCCATGAACAAACTCCTTTTTTCTTGTTTGGTTTTTATTTTTTTGGGATTCTGCGAAGTGTTGAGCATAGAGATAAAAAAGAAAAGATGACAACACCATGTCTGTCTTGTTACAAAAGGCTGACGCCTACGAATAGGTTTCGTCACATCCGTTCATCATGAAAAAAGATTATCAAGAAATGGCAGGCTTGTTAAGAGTCTTTGTTTTTTTCTGTGATTTTTGTATACTTTTTATATTCTGTTGGAGGTTGTTTCTATGTCGTTGGCGTTGATTGCCTTTGATTTTGACGGTGTTATTCTTGAGTCTGTCGATGCAAAAACGGTCGCTTTTGGCAAAATGGCCGCAGCTTTTGGTTCAGAAGTTGCGGATCGATTGATGTTGTATCATCGTTTGCATGGCGGTGTCAGTCGTTTTGAAAAAATTCGTTGGCTTTATCAAGAATGCTTGGGACGAGCGTGTACGGCAGAAGAACTCGCTTTTCATGCACAACGGTTTCAAGAATACGCCTTTGAAGAAGTTGTGCAAGCACCGATGGTTGCGGGTGTTATGGATGTTCTTGATTATTGGTTTCGGCGCGTGCCGCTTTGTGTGTGTTCGGCAACGCCGCACGAGGAGCTGCTTTCCATTATGAAGCAACGAAACTTGATACAGTATTTTACGGGCGGCATTTACGGCAGTCCTCCAAACAAACAAAAAACCCTTCATCAAGCCACTCTTGACGCGCGCATCGATCCTGCCGACGCGATCATGATCGGCGATTCTTTTGTTGATTTACAGGCCGCCGAGGCTGTCGGAACACATTTTTATGGACGCGGTGAATGTTTTGCCGCAACAACGTACCCTTGGCATGAAGATTTAACCGTGTTTACAGCGTGGTTGACTGACAATACGGCCATGTTTGAATAAAAGTCTGTGTTTGAGTGAAGTTTGGATTGTGCAATATTTTTTTGAACAAGAAGAGTATATTGAGCATAGCGATGAAAACACGAGTTTTTTAGTATATTTTTTATGATATTGACAAACCGTTGACTTTAGATAATTCTGCCGCATGATCACATCTTTTTTATCAAAGACTACACGAACAATCATGTTTCTTTTGTCTCTGGGGATATTTTTTGGCATATCGGCTTCAGAAGCTTCTGTCGCACACGCGCTTGCCGTTGTGTTGCGCACTCCCATACAGCTGGAAGCGACGATTGGTAAAGCTTCATTCTATGGAAAGAAGTTTCATGGACGTCAAACTGCCAATCAGGAACGTTTTGATCAAAACGCCTTAACCGCCGCGCACCGCACGTTGCCGTTCGGAACGATTGTGCGGGTAACCAACTTGGAAAACGGACGTTCGGTACAAGTGCGGATTAATGATCGAGGGCCTTTTATTGACGGCAGAATTATTGATCTTTCAAAAAAAGCCGCAAAAGATTTACACATGCTCACTGCAGGGGTGGTGACCGTGCTTGTTGAAGTGATTCCTGAAAAAAACAAACAAATAGCAAAACCGTAAAGAATATCATCCGCTGTATACAGCAATGTGTTCAAACAGCAAGGCATTCCAAAGGTCGGCGTGTTTATGTTTACACTTCGCCATCTTTGGTTTTTTTATTCATCTTTTTTTTGAGGTTGACAAAATGGCTACACAGTACGCGAACCCTGCCCCTCTTGGTCTTATGGGTTTTGGCATGACAACGATTCTTTTAAACATCCACAATGCCGGATTTTTTCCCATTGATTCAATGATTTTGGCAATGGGCATTTTTTATGGCGGCGTGGGTCAGATCCTTGTTGGGATGATGTGTTTTAAGCGTGGGGATACGTTTGGTACGACGGCATTTACGTCATACGGTTTGTTTTGGCTGACGTTAGTCGGTTTGCTGGTGATGCCTAAAATGGGCTTTGCGGCTACACCGCACAGTTTTATGGGGTGGTACTTGGTATTATGGGGTGTGTTTACGGCGTTTATGTATGTGGGGTCGCGCTGTTATCCGTTGGCAAAGCAAGTGATCTTTGCTTCTTTGACGGTACTTTTCTTTTTGCTTGCTGTTCGTGATTTTACGGGCAATGTGTTGATTGGCATCATTGCCGGCTATGAAGGCATTTTTTGTGGCGCTTCTGCAATATATTTTGCCATGGCGCAAGTGCTGAACAATGAATATGGACGTGTGATTTTGCCTGTCGGCAACAAAGCGGCATAAAACCTCACTTGTCAAAAACAGTTTTTCTTTTTCATGAGGAAGCGTGCTGTTCTCTCAGGAAAAAGAAAAACTGTCGGACATACCCTCTCGAATGTCTAAATATAAAAATCGTGACCTTAATGTTTAAGCTATAATATGATGAAAAAATGTTGTTTATAGTTCTGTGAAAAGGGTATTGTTGTATACAATCAAGACACTACATAACAGAATAGTATTCACGATACCACTCAACAAAATGCGTAAGCCCTTCTTTGAGAGGGGTTTGGGGGGCAAAGCCCGTATCACGCACCAAATCGTCCACGTCCGCCCAAGTGCTTTCAACATCTCCCGCCTGCATGGGCAAGAACGTTTTTACAGCTTTTTTACCCAATGCTTCTTCGAGTGTCTCAATAAACACGCCCAGTTCTACGGTATTGTTGTTGCCTATATTATAAATACGCCATGGCGCAGGGCTGCTTGCAGGGTTGGGCTTTTTGGAATCCCACAATGGATCCGAGGTTGCCGGTCGTTGGATAATTCGTAATGTGCCTTCAACGATATCATCAATATAGGTAAAATCACGGCGCATGCGTCCTTGATTAAACACCTGAATGGGCTCACCCGCAAGAATCGCGCGAGTAAACAAAAACAACGCCATATCAGGACGCCCCCAAGGGCCGTATACCGTGAAAAAACGTAAGCCTGTGCAAGGTAACCCGTACAAATGGCTGTATGCGTGCGCCATCAGCTCATTGGCTTTTTTGCTGGCGGCATACAAACTGACAGGATGATCAACATTGTCATGTACCGAAAAAGGCATGGCGCTGTTTAAACCGTATACAGAACTTGATGACGCAAAAACAAGATGTTCGGGTTTTGTTTTTGCACAACACTCCAAAAGGTTGCCAAAACCGACGAGATTGGCTTGCACATAGGCCGCAGGATTGATTAAACTGTAACGCACGCCTGCCTGAGCAGCCAAATTAACAACATGACTGAACGGTTGAGTAAAGATTTTTTCAAGCAATGTCGCATCTGCCAAATCACCTTCAATAAATTGAAAATGTGCCGTATCTGACAACTGATTGAGACGAGCGCGTTTTAATGTTGGATCATAATAGGTATTGAGATTATCGAGTCCCACAACCTCATGGCCTTCTGTCAACAACCGACGGCACAAATGAAAGCCAATAAAACCGGCAACCCCGGTAACAAACACGCGCATAGAAGCACTCCTTTTACATAAACAATCATGAAAAAATATTGAAAAACGTTTCCAAAAAGCGCATCATTTCAACATTGCTTTGCAAAAAAAAAACGCCTAAACTCATTTTTTCAAACGCCTTGTTTTTCCATAGGCTTGGTTTGTAACGGCGTTTTTTAACCGTTTTCTTGCTTTGAGGAGCCACACCGCATGTCTCAATATGTCCCGTTCGGAGGGTTTTTGCGAGCCCTCACTGTATGTTTTGTGTGTGTCATGTTTGGTCTTGTTGCCTGTGCGCCAACAAACACGCTTCGTTTGTTATACAGTTCTGCAACACCCGGCGCTGTCGCCAATGTGACGGCACAACAAATTGTCGTCGTACTGCTTAACGATCAACGCCGACAAGGAACAATAGGAGAACGAGCCGACAGCACGCCACTCATGCCCAATGCCAATGTGGCGGACTGGATCAGTCGTTCGTTTGTTGATGAACTTGGCAAACAGGGTTTGCGTGTGGCTTTTGCCAACACTCAAGCACAAGCACAAAGCATTAACCCGGACGCTATTGTAACAGGAACTGTACAAGAAGTGTGGTTAAAAGAAAATAATGCCGTATCCCTCAATGCCACAATACGCTTGACCATTGAGCTGCGCAAGAGCACAGAACTTGTTTTTTCTGAAAGCCTCAGTGCCTCCCAAGAACGCATGGGCTTGCCGACCAACTCAACCGCCGAAACCTTGTTGCGCTCAACACTCAATGAAGTCCTACAGGCCGCCGTGCAAAGCGTGATGCAAAAGATCAATATCGACAGTATGTAACCTTTTGAAAAAATCGAGGTTGTATATGGTTGTTGTGCAATCTTTATGGGCGTTTGTTGTGTCATCTCAGAAACGGCTTGTTTTTATGGCCTTGGGTGTCTTTTTTTTGGCAATGCTGACATATTTTATCTTGCAGGCTTTTTTTAACGATCAAACAGCGCCATTTTTTTCAAGTTCTGTAACCGTCAGTGCCGCCGTACCGTCGGCAACGGCAAGAACACTGGCACGAAACAGTGTGCAGTTGCAGGCGGTTGAACACGCGGCTCAAAAAGTGTTGCAAAAATCGACATTGCCATTGTTTTTTGATGCACCGACAGACGCACAAGCCTTGGTTGTTGCGGCAGGTTTACCGCACGTATCCATAGATACAACCGCAGACAATACTGTTTTTGCTCGTCTTGCGGAGCCGTGGGTGTTGGCTGAAGAGCGCATCTTGCTTTATAACGCGCTCCGTTCATCGTCATGGTTTCAAGAAAATCGAGCATTATGGGTACAAAAAGCACTCACGTTGCGACAAGCGTTGCTTCTCGCACAAGGGTTCGCCAATCCGAAACGTTCCACACGCATATGGCCGCAAACCATACAGCGTGACACAGCTTCAAAACAACTCCAAACCCTCACGCAACGCTTAGATATGCTTGACGCATATTTCCATTTGTTGAATCAAGTGCCAAGGGCACCGGAATCATTTTTAAAACAAATCGGTGCGTTCTTGCATAACGATCCCGACAATCTGCTTTTGGCTGTTGCCTATGCCGAAGCGCTTTTGGATAACGATAAACCCACCGAGGCTCTTGCTGTCCTTTCTTCCATGAACATTGATGAACACGCCTCAGAAGTCGCACAGATTCCGGGGTTAACCGCGCGGTTTTATGGCGCACGCGGGCGTGCGTATGTTCCGTTAAAGATGTTTACTCTTGCGGAACACGATTTGAGTCGTGCTCTTGTCAGTGATCCCAAGCAACCCACCTTGTGGCGCGCTCGTGCTGCCGCACGGATTTTGCATAATAAAAGTGGGGCTTGTAGCGATTTGAATAAAGCGTGTGTTTTTGGTGATTGTGCAGACCTTTTTATGGCTGTGCAACAAGGCCTGTGTCGTTAGATTAATTGTAGATTGGTTTTTTCTTTTTCTTTGGGGGAATAATTCCCCCCAAACCCCCTTGATCCTGCGGCGTATTCCAATGCTTTGCATTGTTCATGCGCCGCAGTGCAATCCGCTTTGAGAGTCTTTTTATTCAAAAAATACAAGGACAACCATAAACATGTTGAGAAAAAATTCAATATATGTATCGTTGTTATAAGCAAGGACATTGCAATACAACGGTTATACACACTCTATTGGACAGGAGCTTTTTGACATGCATGATATACAAGCACTGATTGAACGTCTTCAAGCCTCTAAACACACTGTGGTCCTGACGGGAGCGGGTATTTCCACGTTGTCCGGAATTCCTGATTTTCGCGGGAAAAAGGGTATTTATCGTCGTTCAGACATTGATGCCGATCGTCTTTTTTCTATAGACGCTTTTTATGACGATCCTTCGTATTATTATATTCACGCAAAAGAGTTGATTTATAATCTTGCGGAAAAACAACCGAACGTGGTTCATAACGAGTTGGCACGCCTCGAAGCAAAAGGTTTGATTCAAACTGTTTGCACGCAAAATATCGATCTTTTACATCAAAAAGCGGGTTCAAACCGTGTGCTTGAATTGCACGGGTCACCGAGCATACATCGTTGTCTTTCTTGTGCGGCATGCTATTCTTTTTCTGAAGTGCTTGAAAAGCTTGTCTATGACACAGTGCCGACGTGTTCTTGCTCGGGGATTCTTAAGCCTGATATTGTTTTTTTTGGTGAGGGATTGCCGAGAGAGGTATGGTCTGACGCGCAGGATGAAGCAGAACAGGCGGACTTGATGCTTGTTCTTGGTTCAAGTCTTACTGTATATCCTGCGGCGGGTTTGCCTGAATGCACTCGTCGTTTTGGCGGTTCTGTGGCTTTGGTGAATGCGGACCCCACACCTTTGGATGCTTCTGCAGTATGGATTGGAAGGAACCTTGAAGAGACGTTTACGGCTTTACAGCGTCTTCTTTAGAGCGTGTTGACGGCATATGGCTTTATATTTGTGTTTGATTGTGTTTTTCGGATAACGTTTGTTTGTGATTTCCAAACACTTCTAGGGGCTGTTTCTAAATACAATCTTTTGAGTACTGTTCATGACTATGTATATTTTTTGGGGTGAAAAGACATCAGTGATGTTTCTCAAAGCCGCTTAGCCTGCGGCAGGGTTCAGTGCGCAGCAATGAACCCTGCCGCAGAATCAAGGGGGTTTGGGGGGAATTATTCCCCCCAAGAAAAAAAGAAAAAAATGATTGATCAATAGGCCTTAAGAGGTCTTCTGTGGCGTTATTTATCTAAAATCGTTAAATATAAATCGCCGTGCAATTGTCCGATGTGTTTCCCCATACCGCGCAGTCTAAATGGTTTACCAATGGCAAAATCCTGTGGCAACACCACCTCCAGGGTAAGCAATGTATCGCTGAACCCTCGACGAATCTGTACGCGTACCCGACGCCCCGGGCGAAGGCCTTTGGCAGGCAAATACAACGTTTGCTCTTCGTCTATTTGACTGCGAACCCAATCTTTGACGCTTCCGACGCCTTTACTCAGTTCGGCACCCAATGACTCCAATCCGGAACCGATCCAATGATGTTTTTGTGGCTCAGAAACAGCAGTTTCTGCCTTGGCAGTTGTTGTTTGTGCTGTTGATGATGTGGAATGTTGTTCTTTTTGTGTGGAATGGGGGTCTTGTGCAGACGTGTTGTCGACTGTTTTGCCTTTATTGCGCATACCGCCGGTAAGATTTTCAAAAATTTGTTTAACATACGGCGTGTCTTTCGGCTGTTCTGTATAGCTTTTTTCACTGTTTTTGTGTGGAGCTTGGAATTGTGATTGTGGCTTATCGGGACGTTTGCCGTCATATATCGGTTTTTGTTTTGGTTCTGTCGCCGCGCGGGTGTGTATGTCGGGGCGATCGGCATGGATAGCCTCTTTTTTAGACGTCATGCGTTTTTGTGTTGCTCTGTATGTTTCGGCAGCACTTGCGGCATTTTTTGTTGTCGATTCGTGTTGTGACGTCGATGTTGAGTCTGTTGTTGCAGTGCGTGTTGTATTCGTGTTGTGTGGCTGTGTTGTTGCTTTTGGTGTTGCAGGTCTTTGCGGCGGTGCTTGAGGCTCCGATGTGCTTGAGGGATCGGCGGATGAGGGGGGGGGAGTGACAGACTGATCAGGTTGAGTTTGTGTTGTTTTTGAGTCAGCAAATTGAGTGTATTCATTTTTTGCTGTCGATGCGTCTGTTTTTGTCGATGTTTCTGTTGTTTTTGTTTGTGTTGCAGAGGGTTGTTTACTTGTCTGTTGTTTATTGCCAAAAGAAAAGCCCCAGGCATGCCAGGGTTTAAATTCGTTGTCGTCGGTATTTTTTGTGTTTTTGGATGAGGCTTTGGTATGCGTGCCTGCGGCAGGAGACGCAGCTTTTGTGGAATGCAAGCGCGTTAAAATACTATAGGCTTCGTTCAGCAATTGAAACTGCCGTCCGGCATCATGCAGTTGTGGATTTAAATCGGGATGCAACTCAAGAGCACGCCGTCGATATGCGTGTTTGATGTCATCAAGCGAGGCTTTTTGTTCCACTCCAAGTATACGATAACACTCTTTGAGTGTCATACTTGCTTTTTTTACAGGCATGCTTGCTCCACTCGGACACAGACTTTTTTCAAGAGCGGCAGGCAATTGGAAAACAGAACAATGAAAACCGTCATATGCCTAATAATGCATTGGCTTCACAAGAACCGTCTGTTGCTTGCAGGGCGTGCTCTTTCAGATAGCGTTGTCCTTCTGCCACAAAGCGTTCGTGTGTGACGTCAGCACGAATCCCCGGGCAATAACTTTTGGCCATGGCAAAACTTTCGGAATCAATCATATTTCCGCGGAAAAACGGCCATGCGTTACAAATATCGGGTTTGTCTTCATGAATTAAACACCCTTGGCCTTCTTGAAAAAACACACAATTGTTGTCAAAACCTGTGCGAAGTTTATATTTTCCGTTTTGTTCATAGGCATATTCTGCCAGAAAGACGTCTTGTGTCATATTGAAGCGTGGAAGAAGGCGTGCCAAATCACGCGGTCCCAAAACAATACCGCCTTTTCCCGTGCAGCATTGGCCGCACATGTTGCATTCAAATACCAAATTCTTTTCGTTCATTTCAATTTCCACAGCAAATTCGTTGATGTTCCGTTTTGATACAGCGATCTTCTATGATCAACATAGGCTGTAACGTAGGATTGTTTGATTCCGTTTCGTAAAAGATCGTGCGGACGTCCGCATTGCGAATGCCTTGTTGCATCCAAAAAGCCCGAGGGCGTGACGACATTCGTAGCACTTCCTGCGCGTGTTCGGTACAATATTTGGCAGCACGGAAAAGATTAACAATGTCAACAGGCTCGGGAAGCGTTTCAAGGCTTGGCCACGCTTCTAATCCCCAAACACGCCGACGAACAGGGTGGACGGGAAAAACGGTAAAGCCCGCTTCCAACAAATACCGTCCTACACGATCAACAGGTTGCCCCACATTGTCTTTGGCACCGACAATGGCAACACGGCACGGCGGCACTAAGATGTCGCGCAATTGGATATCTGACACATGTGGAGACAACGCATTCATTATGAGGCAACCTCCAAAAACACACAGCCCGTAACTCATTATTTTATTTTTGAGTTTTGACTTTTACAAGCGTTGATAGGTCGTTAAAAAATAATACCGTCGGTTGGCAACAGCGTGTACGGATGTTTTTTTTTACAACATTTTATCCTGCAGGACATACACTTGTTGGCACAGAATAGAATATTTGATAACTGTTATCGCATTCTTTTTGAAAACAAGGTGCAGTTTGGCGAGGCAATGTCTGCCGCATGGCTATTTAATAAGTCAATAAAGTCTGATTCCGGCATAGGTTTTGCCAGGTAGTAGCCTTGAATGGCGTCACATCCGATATCACGAAGAAAATTGAGTTGCCATTCCGTTTCCACACCTTCGGCAATCACACCCATGTGTAAACGGTTTGCCATGCCGATGACGCTGGCAATCACCTGTGCCGCACGCACTGAGTGTTCAACGCCTTCCAAAAATCGCATGTCGACTTTTAAAACATCCACTTCGACATCTTTCAACATGTTGAGTGAGGAATAGCCGCTGCCAAAATCGTCCATCAAAATAGTGAAGCCCAAGGTTTTGAGGCGTTCTATGGTTTCTGCGAGATTCCATGAATTGTCATCGGTATACGCGCTTTCCGTCACTTCCAATTTGATCATACTGGGATTGATGTCGTAATTATTGAGAATTTCTAACAACTGATTGTGAAACGAGGTGTTGTGAAAATTGATTCTGGAAATATTGACTGAAATAGGAACAAGCGGACGGTTTTTTTTGCAAGAATCTTGAATAAATCGGCACACCGCATCCCAGACATAGATGTCCAGCTCTGAAATAAAATCATTTTTTTCAAAAAGTGGAATAAACATGCCCGGTGAAATCAATCCACGCTGTGGATGAATCCAACGGATGAGTGCTTCGGCACTGATCGGTTTACAGGTGTGCGCGTCAAAAATAGGTTGGTAATAAATACAGAATTGACGTTGTTCAAGTGCGGCATCAATGCCTGCATAGAGTTCTTGCTCTTCAACCAAGGTGTTACGCAACGCACTGTCATAGTAGGCATAGCGCGTCATGTAGTTGCCTTTCACTGAATTCAGTGCCAAACGTGCCCGATCACACATCTGATTGACCGTTAAGGTTGTGTCTGTCACACGGAAGATGCCCATGTGTAATATAAAATTGTGTTTAAACGACAGATCGTTGATTTCTTGGCTCAATCTGTCAAGCAAGGCTGTCGGATTGAACGCTTGGAATGGCAAGCACAATGCAAAACGATCGGCATCCAAACGCCCACACACGCCGCCGTTCCGTGCGGTTTCACGCAAAATGTTGCCAATGCATTGCAAGACGTTGTCGCCAACCTCAGGGCCAAACAGTTCATTGATGACTTTGAAGCGATCGACATCAAGCACGGCCATGACATATTCTTCATCAGGACGAGCGTGAATATATAACGCACTGTTGGCGTAAAAGGCTTTGCTGCGATAGAGGGTTGTCAGGGGGTCAAAATTGGCGTGATACGCGATGAGCATGTGTGCTTGTAATTGTTCACGCAAGGCCGAACTTTGACTCAGCATGAGTTCGGTCGCGGTAACAGAGTGTTGCATCAGGGCCATGACTCTGGCGTAGAGCAGTTCGGAATTATATGGTAGCGAGACCACATCGCGAGCTCCAAGCCGAAAGGCTTCCACTTCAACGGCAATATCATGCCCTTCTACCAAAACCACAACAGGAATGCTTGCACCGGGAATGTTACGAGACCGCAAACGCTGAAAAAACGCAAGCCCACCGTCACCGCCCAAAACAGACATATTCACCAAAACTGCGGTGATTTCAAGTCGTGATTCCAATACATCCAATAATTCTACGGCATTTGAGACTTCATAGCATGTACACACCTTTTCAAATAAATTGACAAGGCGTTGTCGTTCGGTTGTGGAGCTGTCAACAATAAGCAACGTGTAGGAGGAAGACAATGGACACCCCTCTCACTTCACCGAACACACACAACACCTGTTTCAGTGTATGCTCGGTGATTAGATGTTTCCGTATGCTTGAAAAAGCTGCGCCAAGAAAGGTTTTTTTGCAAAAGCACAAGAAAAAGCAAAAAGCCAATGTTTAGGACGCGATTTGTGTTCCCGTTTCGTAAACAAACAGCGGTGCTTCTCCTTTTTCGATCACCGCGTCATTGATCACGCATTCGGTCACCCCCGTCATGGACGGCAATGTATACATGATATCAAGCATCACAACTTCCAAAACATTGCGTAAACCGCGTGCACCGGTTTTTCGTTCCAACGCTTTGCGAGCCACAGCGTGGAGTGCGTCGGAGGTAAAGCGCAGTTTTACATTGTCGAGTTCAAACAATTTTTGGTATTGTTTGGTGAGGGCGTTTTTGGGTTCTGTCAGGATGCGAATGAGATCGGCTTCATCGAGGTCATCCACATGTGTCAAGACAGGAATACGTCCGACAAATTCAGGGATTAAGCCAAACTGAACGAGATCATTCGGGTGTACCTGTTCGAGCAGCGCGCCGACGGTGAGGTCTTTTGCCGAAGTGAGGTCTGCCCCAAATCCCATGGAACTGCCACGCATGCGTTGAGCAACGATTTTATCAAGGCCGATAAACGCGCCACCGACAATGAACAAGATGTTGGAGGTGTCTAAGCGGATGAATTCTTGTTGCGGATGTTTGCGTCCACCTTTTGGCGGAATGTTGGCTTCGGTGCCTTCAATGATTTTAAGGAGTGCTTGTTGCACGCCTTCTCCCGAGACATCGCGGGTTATGGACGGTCCGTCGCCTTTGCGTGATATTTTGTCGATTTCATCAATATAGATGATACCTTTTGCGGCAGCGGCCAGATCGTAATCGGCGTTTTGCAACAATTGTACGAGAATATTTTCGACGTCTTCCCCAACATATCCGGCTTCGGTGAGTGTTGTGGCGTCGGCAATGGCGAAGGGCACACGCAACACGCGAGCCAACGTTTTGGCGAGCAACGTTTTGCCGCTGCCTGAGGGGCCGACCAACAAAATATTACTTTTTTCAAGTTCCACATCGTCAGGAAAGCCTTGGCTTGCGCCGGCGTACAGGATACGTTTATAATGATTATGTACGGCGACAGCGAGGATTTTTTTGGCAGATTCTTGGCCGATGACATATTCGTCCAAGTTGGCTTTCAGTTCCTGTGGGGTCAGGAGGTGTGCATTTGTTTTTGCTGTTTCCAATTTTTGACGTTTAATAATGTTGTTACATGAATCCACGCACTGTTCACAAATAGTTGCATGGTCTTGTACTATCATTTGGCTAACATCTAATTCCGTTTTACCGCAAAAAGAACAAACATGTTGATTTTTAGAATTACTTTTTGACATAATGTATCCTGTTGTGTTGTTTGAATTCGTTGCATTGTTAAACACCTTATTTCAAACAACTGTTACCGGTGTATTCGGCATTATTGTTTTTCGTCTGTACTGAGCATGTCGCGTCGAGACACCAAAACTCGGTCGACAAGACCGTATGCGCAGGCATCTTGTGCGGTGAGGAAGTGATCGCGTTCAGTGTCTTTGCTAATTTTTTTATAAGCCTGTCCTGTATTTTGTGCAAGGATTTCATTCAAGCGTTGTTTTAGGCGTAGAATTTCGCGCGCATGGATATCGATATCGGTCGCTTGTCCTTGATATCCGCCGAGGGGTTGATGAATCATCACTTGACTGTTTGGCAAGGCAAAACGCATGCCTTTTTCACCTGCCGCCAAGAGGAATGCACCCATACTGGCTGCGCGTCCAAGGCAGAGTGTTGCGACGGGAGCGGTGATATATTGCATGGTGTCATAGATGGCAAAACCTGCCGAAACAGAACCGCCGGGGCTGTTGATATACATATAAATTTCTTTTTCTGCATCTTGGGATTCAAGAAAAAGCAATTGTGCGCAAATGAGTGAAGCGACGGTATCATTGACTTCCGTACCTAAGAGAACGATACGATCTTTTAAAAGACGAGAATAAATATCATAGGCGCGTTCTGTACGGCCTTCGTTTTCAACCACCATGGGGATGGCGATATTGCTTGGATCAAAGCGGCTTGAGCTGAACATGGAATGTCTCCGAACATTGTGCTTTTAAAAATAGGCTAAAAAAATATCGTGTCGATCTTCGTTTTATTGTACGGTCAATGGGGTAAAAAAGGAAGGGCTTATACGAGATGTCACGAGATTTTATACAAATCATACATTTTGTTTGATCTTGCAAAGAAACGGGTGTCGGATTTGATAGCAGTCACGGCATCATGACAAAAGTTTGTTTTTTATGCCGCGTTGTTCTGTTTCAATATCCGACAAGCCGTTTGGTATTCTTGTGTGTGGTTACGCGTCGGTAACGGGGGTGTCTTCGATTTCTGTAATCGTTGCTTTGCTGTAGACCAGTTCCATCGCTTTGTCGGCCAACATGCGATCATGAATGTCGTTGGTCATGCCGCTGCGGCGATAGGCTTCGGAAACTTTTTGATAGTCTTGGCCGGCACGCATGGCAGACGAAAAGATTTGCATTTCAACGTCTTGACTGCTGACATCAAGGTTTTCTTTACGGGCGAGAGCCATAAGGAAAACCTGTGTTTTCAGGCTTTCTGCGGCTTTGGCGCGCATTTCTTCTTCTCTGGTTTTGAGGTCGGTCTCGGGATCGACTTCTTGGCCTGTGCGTTGCATGTGCATCATTTGTTCGGCGAGCATCCGACGTGTTCTTGTTTCAAGCAAAGAGGCGGGCAACTCGACATCTTCTTTGGGTAAGATTTGATCAAGTAGTTTTTGCATGGCTTCGCCGCGCGCGCTTTGTTGTTTGTTGTTGGTCAGGTGTTCAACAATGGATTCACGGAGTTTTTCATAGGATTCCGAACCCATTTTTTGTGCAAAATCGTCATTCAGTTCAGGCAATTCATTGGTTTGAACGCTGTTAACTTTGATGCGCATGGTCACGGTTTTTCCGGCCAAGCCTTCGTGACCGTAGTCATCGGGGAAGCGTACGACGCCGTCTTTTTCTTCAGCGGGCAGGATGGTTTTGATCAACGCTTCAAAATCATCAATGGCTTGTTTTTTACCCAGTACAAGAGAAAAATGCTCTCCCGAGACATCGGGAACAGGTTGACCTTCTTCATCAAATCCTGCGTAATCGACATCAACAAAATCGCCGTCAACAGGCAATCTGGGTTCGTTCAGGTCTTTTTTTTCAGCCATTTCTGAGCGTAAATGATCAAGAATATTTTCAATTTCTTCGTCTGTGACAATCACTTTGTTTTGTTCGACAGAGAGGCCGTCATAATTTGGGAAATCAATATCGGGAAGAACCTCAAAGGACAGCGCACACGTATAGTTTTCGCCGCGTTTGAAGGTTCCCGCTTCATCAAGGTTGATGCCCGACAAGGGGTGGAGATGTTCCTTTTTCAGCACATCGCCAATGGCGTTATCAAGTATTGATTGCGTGGCCGCGCCGACAACTTCAGCGCCAAAACGTTTTTCAACAACGGCAGTCGGTACTTTGCCTTTGCGAAAGCCCGGCAAGGCCAATGATTTGCGATAATCGGCTATTGCGGCATCAAGAGCGGTAGCCACTTCTTCAGCTGTAAAGTTCAGAGCAATTTTTTTGCGTGTGCCGGAAATTGCGGAAACAGAAACGTCCATGCCTCCATCCTCCTTGGAAGAACCGTCTGAGCGGTTGAGCGGGTAAACGTTAAGGGTTGGTAAATGATAAATTACAAATGGCGTTGGGAACGCCAATAAAAATCATAACATTGTACGAACCAAAGAGCGTGTATATAGCACAGCCCCTTATGGTTGTCCAGAAAAGAACCCCAAAGGGGCAAAAAGCCAATCTTGATAATGTTTTATTTTTTTTGAAAAAGTCAACCCTCAAACTGAATATTTTTAAAAAAAAACGTGTTATTCTTTTTGCGCCATCTTCATAACGTGTACTGAATGTGCTGTATTCTGTAAAAGAACACGTATATGATTCTTGTATCAACGCGCTTGCAAAATATACAAAAGTTGTTTAATTGTAGTTTGTATCTGAAATGTTTTTTATTATAAAAGCGTTTTAAAAAAAATACAAAAATAAGGATATTCATATGTCAAAACGATTTTCTCTTGCAGGCTTTCTTTTATTCTGCAGTGTTTTATTTACCTGTTTTCTTTTTGCAGGTTTTGAAGACGCTGAAGCTCGTCGTATCGGAGGGGGGCGCTCGTCGGGTAGCAAGAGTTTTATGTCTCAACCGGCTTCCAAACCTAAAGCCGCCGTTACACAACAACAAAATTCTTCGGCAACACAGCCAAATGCGATCAATCAAAACGCACAGCCCAATCGTGGTTTTCTTGGCGGTATGGGTGGGATGTTCGGTGGCTTGCTCGCCGGTGGTCTGATTGGTTCTTTGCTTTTTGGCGGCGGCATGGGTGGCGGCATGGGCGGTCTTTTGGATATAGTGCTTATTGGTGGGGTGCTTTTCTTGCTGTATAAGATGTTTGCTAAAAAGCGGGCTGCGTCCACAGCCGGAGCAGACGGTGGCCGGAGTACTTCCTTTGACAACACAGGCACACAAAACAATCAATATCGAGATCTCGGCAACGCCTCTGCTTCCGGCGGCGGCATGGGTTGGGATAATGGACAAGCCCAAGGTCAACAAAATACATACACGACAAATCCTGTGATTCCTGCCGATTTTGATCAAGCTGAATTTATTGAAGGTGCCAAACAGGCCTATATGCGTCTGAATGCGGCATGGGATTCACGCGAGCTCGAAGACCTCACACGATTTGTCACGCCTGACTATATGAAGGAATTGTATAAGCAAGCCGCGGATGATCCGAATCCCGGACGTACGGAATTGCTTTTGGTGACGGCGCACCTCACCGAAGTGCGTCCCTATGGAAGCGATGAAATGGCTTCTGTATTGTTTGACGTTGTTATGCGTGAAGACCCCAACCAAACGGCACCCACCACGGTCAGAGAATTGTGGCACTTTGTACGTCCTCTTGACAAATCCGGTTCGTGGTTGCTTGACGGTATTCAGCAGATAGAGCAAGAATAAAATGTCTTTTGAACACGTCGTTTTTTTATGATGACGTTTGTATACCGCGTCACGCTGTATTAAAGAATAGGGACGGACGATAAGCCATGTAACAAGCTTGTCAGCCGTCCCGTTTTTGTTTTGATGTAAAAAAAAATGACAAACCGCCTTTAAGAAAAACTTCAAAGACGGTTTGTCATTTTTTTTACATCGTTTTCTCAACGCTGAGAAAACGTTTCTCGTTTCATTTTTTGATAAAAGACACCTTGAACTGCGACACTTCAATACAAACACACAGTATGGGGTACGCCACAGGCTCCATGGGTCTGGGGGAAGAACGCCTCGTAACAACTCTTTCCCCAAAATAAAAGAAACCAAAACTTTTTGAAAGATTTATGCTGCGCCGGCTAAGATGCTTGCAACCCATTTTTCAATAGATCCTTTTTCACTCTGCGGATCGCCGTCAATTTTTAATGTATCAATGACTGTTGCGCCCATTGCATCCAGTTTTTGCTCAATGGCATCAACAGCACCGCAATAATATGTATACGAGCTGTCACCACAACCAAAAACACCAACTTTCTTATTTTGTGCATTAATGTTGTCAAAGTCATCAAAGAGTGGAATAAAATCATCTTGTAATTCTATTTCATCATCGCCCCATGTCGAACAACCAAACAAAATGAGATCATAATTGTCACAAAGTCCTGCCGCTGTTGCTTTGGCAGCATCAAGAATCGTCACGTTAAAATCGGCTTGCCCAAGCAGTGTGCCGGCCATGTCGGCAACAAATGCCGTATTTCCTGTCGTTGAACCGTATACAATCAGTGCTGATTTCATAAAAACTCCTTTTTATTGGTGAAAAATAGGGGAAAATTGTATGATTTTGACTTGCATTATCATTAAATCGGTAAAAAAACTTTCCAACTTTAATCATGGGCGTGTTTGTGTTTGCCGCCACAACGACCGCCACAGGTACAAGTGACGCATTTTCCACAGCATTGATGACTCTTTTTTTTCTCAGTTTGCTTTGCCATGACCAGTACGCGGCAACCGCTCGGAGCCATCGCAAAAGCGTGTTCTCCTTTAAAATAGAGTGCTGACGGCGTCATTGTTGTTGAGGCAAAAGAGGTTTTCAATCGATTGAGTCCTGCCGAAGAAAGTGATCGCAGTTCACGAGTGTTTATAAAAATTTTACCTGAAGGAACATATTGTGCCAAAATCGTATCCACTAATTGCTGCGCCGCGTAAGGATCAAAGCAACCTTGGAGGTTGATGTGTAAATTCTTATGATTGTGACGATAGGTGAGTTGAAAAGCATTCATAGAACGTTCTCCTTGGCAGTCTTCTTGAACATGGTGTGGAGCCTGTTTTTATAACTGAAAGAGATGGTAAGATAAAAACAGTCATTTTTTGTCAAAAATTGGTGCGATGATTTTTTATACCGAATAAAATAATGAAAGTCAATTTCATTATCATGATTTTTTTGTAAAGAACGCAAAAAAATACAATGACTCTTTATACTGTTTCCGGAGAGCAATATCTTCGTGTTTTATCGGGAGATATTTATTGTGCGATATTGTTAAAGCCGTAAATAGCGCATGACTCGACACAAAACAAAAAACATGAATTCAAAAGCAGCCCCTAAAGAAAGCTTTGGAGCAACCGATATACATCATATGCTCAAAAGAGTTTATATAGACCTCATCAGGGTGAAAGGGTATGTTGGATTATTATCAATTTAAAGAGATTCATAAGTTGTATTGTAGCGGGTTGATTGAAGAAGCCCGTTGCAAACTGGCGGAAATGCAGAACCGTTATATTGCCGCTTGTGATGAAAACATCATGTTGAGAAAGCAACTTCAAGACTTGGAAGACACCCTTTTCTTTGCAAAAAATCTTTTTTTTGATGGCCTGTTTTATTGGCTCATGACGGGCACACTCAAGCAAGGGCCTTTTTGTCAGGCGTGTTATGATCGTGAAGGGGCGCTTTTGCGTGTTGAAACCTCTGAAGAAAAAAAGTGGTTTTGTTCGGCCTGCGGTAAACATTATGCACAACAATCTCTGTCAACGGCTGTTAAACAAGAAAAACAACAAAAACAGGCAATTATTATTCCTTTTTCAAAAGCAAAAGACAATTGAACCATTGCATGTGTATTTTTTTTGTTATGTCGAATATTCGTTGAGAGTCAATTTTTATAAAGTGTTTCAATGTGTTACATTGAGGTGCTTTTTTTTGACAGCAGAAAAAATATCTTTTGGCTATGTGTTGTAAATTTTTTTATGTTTATTGCTTTATGATTTGTTTATTCAGTATCGTGCAGTAGTGTAAACATGCGCTTGAGCATTTCAAAAAAACAAAACGTTCAGAGATGACGGTGCGCAGTGTGGGTTTTAAAAAAAAGCCGCTGACCCAATAGGGGGGATACCCCGTTTTTTTTAAAACACACACCGCGCCCACAAAGGGAAGGGCCGCCCGGAAAAAAAGAG
>CAYJFB010000001.1:99852-122158 GCA_964369685.1 uncultured Desulfovibrionaceae bacterium
GGGTTGTCATTTTAAAAAAAAAAATTCGTTCAGATATCGGGGGCCGCTGTGGGGCTTCAAAAAAACGGCTGTCCACCATGGCGGGGGCCGCCGCCTTTATTTTCAAGCCACACACGGCGACCAGAAGGGAAGGCGCAGCCGGTAAAAGCTGAGAGTTCTCTTAAAAAAAACGACAATTAGTAGCGTTTTTTGGGTTTGATACGTGCAGCTTTGCCTTTAAGGTTGCGGAGGTAGTAGAGGCGGCTGCGACGCACGCGACCTTCTGTAACCAATTCCATATGATCAATAAAAGGCGAGTGTAACGGGAAAACGCGTTCAACGCCTACGCCGTCAGAAATTTTACGCACGGTAACAGTGGCATCAGTGGTGCCTCTGTTAATCCGAATGACAGCACCCTGAAAAATCTGGATGCGTTCTTTTTCGCCTTCAACAATACGCAAATGCACTTTGATGGTGTCTCCCGATTTAAAAGCGGGAATGTCCATGCGCATGTGTTCGCGTTCAATTTTTTTAATAATATCCATAAAAAAAGGCTCCTTTGCGGGTCAAGAATCCCAAAGCGTTGCGGCAAGGCCGTTATGAGGCACCCTGAACAGGCAAGGTGCCAAAAGTCACAAAGTCATACGCCGCAAGGCGGCGTGGGTTTTCCGAAGCAAATCGGAAACATAGGTAAAAAAATCGATTCAGCAAACATCTTCATGTCTTGACACATCAATTCCCGAAGCCTCTGAGAGGTCACAGTCTCCAAGTAGACGATCAAACAGAATAGCAGCCGCTCCACGCACAGGCAAATGATTGTAGTCACTCGACCAACGTATCGGTCGCAGAACACCGTCACACATATCCAGCACTTCTTGAGCAAGGCCGTGCCCCGTTCCAAACAACAAAAGTACAGGACGCACCGACAACCATTGCCGAACTTGCCCCATACTCAGCATTACACCATGCGGTTCGCGGGCACTGGTCGCAAGAAGCAGCGGAGGTTCGCCACACAGCCGAGTGACAGTTTCAACAGCATCTTGAATACTGTCGGCTTTATGAACCAATGCAAGGGCTTCGGCTCTGTCGGGATTGCTGCGCGCACCGGCACCGATTGTCCAGTGTTGAAGCAGTGTATCCAGGATTTGTTGCTGGTCGTTCAGCGGCGTCACAACATGCATACCGGCAAGTCCGTATGTGCGTGAACTTCTGGCTATATCGTGAATGTCAAGGTTTGTCAAAGAGGTTGCGCCAGATTTTTTTTTATCAATCATTACGGGGTAATGTATTAAAGCACAATGTAAATTTTTACCAAGCCGACGAGCCGTTTGTTGTAGGCTGTATTCTCGAAGAATTTCAATATCTTGGTGGTTCAGTGGTGCTTCAGGCAAAAGATCGGGGCGTCGTTCTAGGGTTGTCACCAGGGATTGTGTGCGGCGCCATGCGGCAATGCGCTGATGATCGCCACTACGCAGAATTTCAGGAACACAATATCCGTCATACGCTTCGGGGCGCGTATAGTGTGGATATTCCAACAAACCGTCTGAAAAACTTTCATCAACACCCGACGCCTCTTTGCCCATAAAACCGGGCACCAGCCGTGTCACCGCCTCGATGATCATCATGGCTGCGGCCTCTCCGCCATTCAATACCGCATTGCCGACATTCACCGCTTCAATCGGAAAGCATTCTGTCAGACGCGCGTCAATGCCTTCATAGCGTCCGCAGATGAGCGTAAACGATGAATCTTTTGCCAATTCACGCGCCATAGATTGAGAAAAGGGTTTTCCCGAAGCAGAAAGCATGATCATGCGTGGTGTTTTTGGTGCAGATTTTGTTCGTGTTGCGTGTGTTTGGCCGGGTATAGATTCAGTCGATGTTGTTTGTTGTTGTATGTCGTGTAACGTTTTCACCAACGGATCAAGCATCATCACCATGCCCGGACCGCCGCCATAAGGGCGATCATCTACTGTATGGTGTGCGTCAAGCGCGTGTTCTCTGGGGTTGATGCATGAAACACACAACAGACCGTTGTCTATAGCGCGTTTCATCAGTGCGGTTTCCAACGGTGACGTAAACCATTCGGGAAATAACGTAACAATATTTATATGCAACGACTTCAAAGCTCCCTTGCGCAGAAAAAACAATAAGAAATATTTTCCCCTGTCATGTACAGGGCGTCAGTATGCGGATAGATTCAAATATTGCAAGCATTATTTTTATATCGGCGCAGATAAATAAAATTTTTTTGTAGATAGCAAAAAAACTTTTTTACGGCTCTCGCTTGCTTTTTCTGGGCTCCCTGTCTGTAAAGACAAAACACACTTGTATCGCAAAGGAAGGCGTGTAAAAACTTTGACAGAATAGACTGTTCGGTGTAAGAAAAACCATTCAGTCAACCACAATTTTTGGAGAGCTTTTCATGCCGAAGCGCACAGATATACGGAAAATCATGGTAATAGGTTCCGGCCCCATTATTATTGGCCAGGCCTGTGAATTTGACTACTCGGGAACACAGGGAGTCAAAGCTCTGAAGGAAGAAGGCTATGAAGTGGTGTTGGTCAATTCCAACCCCGCAACCATCATGACCGATCCAACCCTTGCCGATCGTACGTATATAGAACCCATAGAACCCGAAACTGTGGCTGCCATTGTTCGTAAAGAACGCCCCTGCGCATTGTTGCCGACATTGGGCGGACAAACAGGTCTGAATACGGCATTGGAACTTGCCAAATCCGGCGTTCTTGAAGAATGTGGTACGGAACTTATTGGAGCACGGGCCGACTCTATCGAAAAAGCCGAAAGCCGTGAATTGTTCCGCGAAGCCATGACAAATATTGGTTTGAATGTGCCGGCCAGCTGGATTATCCGCTCTATGGAAGAATTGCGTGCCGAAGTCTGTCATATGACCTTCCCCGTAATCATTCGCCCCGCATTCACCTTGGGTGGCACAGGCGGTGGTATCGCTTACAACATGGAAGATCTGGAAACGATTGTGGCAGACGGTCTTGCAGCCAGTCCCGTGCATGAAGTCATGGTTGAACAATCGGTGCTCGGTTGGAAAGAATTTGAAATGGAAGTGGTGCGTGACAAGGTTGGTAATGCTGTCATTGTTTGTTCCATTGAAAATATTGATCCCATGGGCGTGCACACGGGCGACTCTATTACAGTGGCTCCCGCACAAACCTTGACCGACCGTGAATATCAAATGATGCGCGATGCATCTATCGCCATCATGCGTGAAATCGGTGTAGAAACAGGCGGATCAAATGTTCAATTCGGTATCAACCCCGCCAATGGCGACATGGTGATTATTGAAATGAATCCGCGTGTTTCGCGCTCGTCGGCGCTCGCTTCAAAGGCGACAGGCTTTCCTATTGCACGTATTGCCGCAAAATTGGCTGTCGGCTATACCTTAGATGAACTGCGTAACGACATCACACGTAAAACTTCCGCATCCTTTGAACCGTCCATTGACTACTGTGTGGTCAAAATCCCTCGCTTCAATTTTGAAAAATTCCCCGGATCCAAAGATGAACTGACCACCGCCATGAAAAGTGTCGGCGAAACCATGGCCATCGGGCGGACTTTCAAAGAAGCCCTGCAAAAAGGCATGCGTTCATTGGAAATCGGCGCGACAGGTCTCGGAACCACTTTTCGTGCGCAAATTAAAGAACGCGCCGAAATCAATCCTAAATTGCGCAAACCCAATTCTCGTCGTCTTTTTGCTGTGCGTGACGCTTTGCTTGCCGGCTATACGCTTGAAGAACTCTTTGAACTCACACACATCGATCCGTGGTTCTTGCGACAAATCAAAGAAATTATCGATGCCGAAAGCAAAGTTCGTGACTTTGCACTGGCAAATGACACCACGCCGACCAATCCCGATGTGGCAATGATCTTGCGTTCTGCCAAAGAAATGGGCTTCTCCGATCGACAATTGGCTGAAATGTGGCGTCGTCCCGAATCTGATATTCGTGCTTTGCGCAAAGCCACAGGCGTTATGCCGACATATGGTCTTGTCGATACTTGTGCAGCTGAATTTGAAGCGTTTACACCCTATTTTTATTCAACTTACGAAACGCTTTCGGAAGTGACGCCTCAAGATAAAAAGAAAGTCATTATCCTTGGCGGGGGGCCCAACCGTATCGGGCAAGGTATTGAATTTGACTATTGTTGTTGTCACGCTTCCTACGCTCTGAAAGATGAAGGCGTACAAGCCATCATGGTCAACTCAAATCCCGAAACCGTCTCTACAGACTATGACACCTCCGATCGCCTCTACTTCGAGCCGCTAACCTTTGAAGACGTCATGCACATCGTCGAATTGGAACAACCGGACGGGGTGATTGTGCAGTTTGGCGGGCAAACACCGCTCAATTTGGCGGTGCCGTTGATGCGAGCCGGCGTGCCTATCTTGGGAACCAGTCCCGATGCCATTGACCGTGCCGAAGATCGCGAACGCTTCCAAGCCTTGCTTCGTAAACTGAATCTTTTGCAACCCGCCAACGGCACGGCACGATCCTTTGACGAAGCGCGTCAAGCCGCAACTCGGATAGGTTATCCTGTTATGGTGCGTCCGAGCTATGTGCTTGGAGGACGTGCCATGGAAATTGTTTACGATGACGAACAACTCGCGACATATTTTCAACAACATGTCGGGAATACCCAACTTGAACACCCCTTGCTGATTGACAAGTTCTTGGAAAACGCCATCGAAGTGGATGTGGACGCCTTGGCAGACGGTACTGACGTTTATGTGGCAGGCATCATGGAACATATCGAAGAAGCCGGTATTCATTCCGGCGACTCTTCTTGTACTTTGCCGCCGTATTCTTTGCCGCATGATCTGATCACCGAAATTGAACGTCAAACATGCGCCTTGGCGCTGGAGTTGCGCGTTGTCGGTCTTATGAATATCCAGTTCGCCATTCAAGACGGCATCATCTATTTGCTTGAAGTGAATCCGCGTGCCTCACGGACAGCCCCGTTTGTTTCTAAAGCAACAGGTGTGCCGTTGCCGCGCTTGGCAACCCAAGTGATGCTCGGCAAAACACTCAAAGAACTCAACCCCGAAGGCATGAGACGTTCAGGATATATGGCGATCAAAGAAGCGGTTTTTCCGTTCCGTCGTTTCCCCGGCGTTGATATTTTGCTTGGCCCTGAAATGCGTTCTACAGGCGAAGTTATGGGCATCGCCCCGACATTCGAAGAAGCTTTTCTGAAAGGACAACTCGGTGCAGGACAACGTTTGCCCAAAACAGGCCGTGTGTTTATCTCTGTCAATAATCGAGACAAAGACGATGCGGTGGAACTTGCAAAACTCCTTGTCAGTCTCGGTTTTGAAATATTGGCTACGGCAGGCACCGCCAAACACTTTGCAGACTATGGTATCGAAGCAACACGCGTCCTCAAAGTCTATGAAGGGCGTCCTAATATTGTCGATCTGATCAAAAACAATGAAGTCGCCATGGTGATCAATACCGCCTCAGGTAAAGATACTGCCAACGATTCTAAAGCTATCCGCCAAGCAACCCTGCAATATGGCCTGCCATACTCGACAACCCTGTCGGGTGCGAGAGCCATCGTGCGCGCTATCGCTGCCGCGCATGGCAAAAACACCGTCTCTGTCGCTGCCTTGCAAGATTATTATGCACAATAGTGTTCATGTTTTTTTTCTGGGGGAAATCATTTCCCCCAGACCCCCTTGTCGCCGCGGGGCATGGTGATGAAGGCGGATGACGGCACTGCTTCGCATTGTTCGTCATCCGCCTTCATCACCATGCCCCGCGGTGTCAAATGGCTCTGAAAGCTTTTGATATAATTGCATTATTTTTTTTGATTCTTTGAATTGTGTCGTTTTGTTTCCACATGCCGTTTAGATGTGTATATACATTCAGACGTGACTTCGTACAAGATTTTCAACATACACATTGTACAGTCATCCCTTTAGGCGTTTACAATATGTGTAAATGTTCTATATTTTTCATATGAAATATATATAAGGTATATCCATGAACACACCGTAGATATTCTTTTTAAATAATGGACTTTTTGGATACAATGCAATCAGAGCGACTTGACACCGCGGCAGATAAAACGCGCGGCACGCTCAGTGCAAAGCAGTGACGTGCCGCGTGTTTTCATCTGCCGCGGCGACAAGGGGGTCTGGGGGAAATTATTTCCCCCAGAAAAAAAAAGGAGTAAAGCCTATGTGTGGTTTGTTTGGAATATCCGGACACCCCGAGGCAGCGCGCATGTCCTATTTTGGTCTTTATGCGCAGCAACATCGTGGACAAGAAAGTGCAGGCATCGCCACCTATGACGGTGAGCAAATGTATGCTCACGCCAATATGGGGCTTGTGCCCGATGTGTTTGATGAACGCATTTTGGGTCGTAAACTGCATGGTCATAAAGCCATTGGGCATATCCGTTATTCAACAGCAGGCTCCTCTGCATTGCGAAATGCCCAGCCTTTGGTTGTTCGGGTTCGCGGTATTGAAATAGCCCTGGCACACAACGGAAACTTGACCAACGCCGCCGAATTGCGCACTGAACTGGAAAACCACGGTGCCATTTTTCAAACCAACAGCGACAGCGAAATTTTCGTACACCTCATCGCACACCACCTCAATGATGATATGGAACAAGCGTTGATCGAAGCCTGCGCACGCGTCCGCGGTGCGTATTGCTTGGTCGTCATGACAGGTGGACGCCTCATCGCTATCCGCGATGCGCACGGTTTCCATCCTCTGGCACTCGGCAGAGTCGATAAAGCTTGGGTTTTGGCCTCTGAAACCTGCGCTTTTGATCTGCTTGAAGCAGAATTTGTTCGTGATATCGCACCCGGAGAAATGCTCATCATCGACGGCGATAATTTGTGCTCAAAAAAATTGCGCGATGCCGACAAAACGCCCGTTCGACAATGCATCTTTGAACTGGTTTATTTCGCACGCCCCGATTCCTTGGTTTTTGGCGAAGACGTCTATCAATGTCGTAAACTCATGGGTTTTCAACTGGCACAAGAATGTGGTTCAAAAGCTGAATTAGTCATGCCGTTTCCCGATTCGGGTGTCTATTGTGCCGTAGGCTATGCTCAAGGTACAGGCATTCCCTACGAACACGCATTTATCCGTAACCACTATGTCGGGCGAACCTTCATTCAGCCGTCACAAGGTATGCGTGATTTTGGCGTCCGTGTAAAATTGAATCCCGTACGCTCAGTCATCAACGGCAAACACATCTGCATCATTGATGACTCCATTGTCCGCGGTACGACCGTTCGCACACGGGTCGGTAAATTGCGTGAACATGGTGCAAAAATTGTCGATTTCCGTGTGAGCTGTCCACCCGTGGCACACCCCTGCTATTATGGCATCAGTTTTTCGTCATTGGGCGAATTGGTTGCCGCAAACAATCAATACCAAGATCTCGCACGACTCCTTAACCTCGATTCACTGCATTACTTAACCATTGAAGGACTTTTACGCACAGTAAAACATCCTGAACAATACTGTCTCGCTTGTTTTGACGGCAACTACCCCGTCCCCATGGCAAATGCCGATGATCCCGCCGCACGATGTTGCGGAACATGCTCAAAATAAACACTCTTTTCCCCAAGAAAGATAAACACTCACATCGGTAGATGCTTTCTTGGGGAAAAAAATATTGGCAAATTGTACATAACTATATGTAATTGAAAGATATTTTATTTTTTGAACACATTGAACGTTAGACTGAAAAATGGTTTTAAAAATATTGAACAGCATAATAACATCTTTTTTTTGTAAAAATTTATATACAGTGTCATAAAAATAAAATATTTTAAGCTGTTATATGCGTAAATGCCCGTGTAACTCCGTAAAAAAACGGAACTGCAAGGGCGTTTTTTCTTATACATCAAAAATGTTTTTCCGCTCTTTTTTCTATGTAATTGCATTTCACGGTGAAAAAAAATGAATTTATCAAACATTGCTACATCTATTGAACCAGTTGTAATCATAAGGTGTTTTATAAAAGCGCGGTGTTTCTCAAAAAGAAAAACAAAACAATGTAAAATTTTTTTGACTAAACCCCTTGTCAAGTGTGTGAGTCTATGTCATATAACAACCATGCAATGGAGTTGTTCCATTGTATAACTCCAAAGAGTTTTTGCTTACGAATCAATCTTGAGCAGGCACTTTTCGGAGTTTTAAGACAAAAAACAACAATTATGACTGCACAACACCAAAAAGGAAGGTAGGAAGATATGAAGCGCCTCGTAACTCTGCTTCTGGCTGCTGGACTCATGCTGGGAGCTACCAACGTTGCTCAAGCTGCTGACATCAAAGTTTCCGGTATCTGGGAATTCCAATTTTCAAGCACCGAAGCTTCTTTCATGAAAGATCACGGTGTGACCGGTCCCTTCGACGGTCCTTTTGATGCCATGCAACGTCTGCGTAGCCAAATTGAAGTGGTTGCCTCTGAAAACCTGAAAGGTGTTATCGCATTCGAACTCGGCACCGATTATTGGGGTACAGGCGGCTACAACTACGGTGCTCGTCCCAACAACGACATCAAATTGCGTTTCTCCTACGTTGATTGGGTTGTGCCGAACACCAACGTGAAAGTTCGTATGGGTAAACAACCCTTCGCTCTTCCCGGTTATGCTTTCAACTCTACTATCATGAATCGTAACGGTTCCGGTATCATCGTTTCCAGCATGTTCAGCGATAACCTCGGCCTGACCTTCGGTTGGTTGCGCGCTGAAGACGACAACACCGCCTTCGCTCACGACACCATGGATCTCTTCATCGCTTCCGTGCCCATGAACTTTGACGGCATCACCGCAACACCCTTTGCTGTTGTTGGCCTCGCCGGTCAAAATTCCCTCAGCAATACCAACAACGATCAAGGTTGGAGCCCCATCACCACCAATATGTTGGGTTACCAAGCCGGTTATGTCGGCGGCTCTCAACTCGTTGGTGATGAAGAAACAGCTGTGCCGTGGTGGGTTGGTTTTGCTTCCCAAATCAGCATGTTTGATCCTTTCAGTGTTGCTCTTGACGCCGCATACGGTTCGATCGACATGGGTACAAACGGCATTTATGACATCAAACGTAGCGGTTGGTATGTTGCTGCTCTCGCCGAATACAAAATGGCTATGATGACCCCCGGTTTGGGCGCATGGTACGGTTCCGGTGATGACGATGACGCAACCAACGGTTCTGAACGCATGCCTTCCTTGCAAGCGCTCTTCAACCCCACCACCCTCGGCTTTGACGGATTCACCTATGAAGGTGGCGACGCCGTTTCCCAACGTGCTAACGGCACATGGGGTGTTCTTGCTCAATTGAAAGACATCTCCTTCATGGAAGACCTCAAACACACCTTCCGTGTTGCCTACTACCAAGGTACCAACGATAAAGACGCTGTTGGCAAACAAGCCTTCTCCTTCGGCAATTCCTACAGCTGGGGTGCTGACTCCAATGCATACCTCACCACCGGTGACTCTGCATTCGAAGCCAACTTCAACACCTACTACGACATTTACGAAAACTTGTCCCTCGCTGTTGAACTTGCCTATGTCTATGTTGACGTAGACAAAAACGTGTGGGAAACCAGCAATCTTGAAGACAACGCTTACAAAGCTGCTGTCAACATGCAATACAAATTCTAAGAGCTGAAGCTCTTTGCAGAGTTACTTCGGTAACTAAAAAAAGAAAGGAGAGCGATCTCCTTTCTTTTTTTATGGTTCATTGCCTCGTGAAAAAGATTTTATAGTAAAGTTATTGACTGGGGATTGCTTCTCAATCATGTTCTTTTTTCTGAGGGGAGTTAAACTCACCCAAATCCCTTAATTCTGCGATATAAAAATCCCATATGTAAAAGATTCTTAGAGACCGATCAATCTTACGGTGTATATATAACAAAATGGACGACAGCAGCACGCGGCATGCTTCTCGTCCATTTTATTTGCATAGAGCACAGTATGAAGCCTGTTTGGAGGGGAGTCACCTTATAGGAATGAATTTTTTTGCATAAAAAAACTACTCGTCTTCAGCTTGGGCTTTAAGGGCTTCGGTTTGTGCGTGGGTAACCAGACTGTCGATGAGTTCATGAATTTCACCGTCCAGTGCTTTGGTTAAGTTATAAAGGGTAAGATTGATACGGTGGTCGGTAATACGCCCTTGAGGAAAGTTGTATGTACGGATTCGTTCAGAGCGATCTCCTGAACCGACTTGAGCACGACGTTGTTCCGAGAGAGCGGCGTTTTGTTCGTCTTGTCTGAGTTGTAGTAAGCGAGAGTAAAGAATTTTTAAGCCCTTGGCCTTATTTTTGTGTTGCGATTTTTCGTCTTGGCAGCACACCACAATACCTGTAGGAATGTGTGTGACTCGAACTGCCGAGTCGGTCGTGTTGACGCTTTGTCCGCCGGGGCCTGAGGAACGGTACACATCAAAGCGTAATTCATCGGGACGGATATCAATATCCACTTCTTCGGCTTCGGGCATGATGGCGACTGTTGCCGCTGACGTGTGGATACGGCCTTGCGATTCGGTTGCAGGCACGCGTTGTACACGGTGGGTTCCCGATTCAAATTTCAATCGGCTATAAACTTTTTCTCCTGAAATCAACGCGATAATTTCTTTGTAACCGCCTGTGTCCGAGGGGCTTTCATTCATGATTTCCACACGCCACCCGTTTCGTTCGGCGAAACGACAATACATTCTGAAGAGATCCGCAGCAAAAAGCGCGGCTTCTTCACCGCCTGTTCCCGCACGAATTTCAAGTAACGTGTTTTTTTCATCCAAAGGATCGGTCGGCAACAACAAAATTTTTAGTTGGTGTTCCAGTTCAGGCAGTGCGGCTTCGGCGTTTTGAATTTCTTCATGTGCCATGGCGCGGATATCGGCGTCTTCGTCGTGTTCCAATTCTCGGTTTTCGGCAATGCTTTTTTGTAGCTCACGGTATTGACGAAAGAGTTCGACAACAGGCTTGAGATCGGCATGGGCTTTGGCGACTTTACGATAGCGTTCTTGGTCATTGAAAATCGCCGAATCGGCCAAGGTTTCTTCAAGTTCTGTGTATTTTCGTTCAAGACTTTCCAATTTTGCAAACATGGTATCTCCGCAAGATGAGTTAAGCATTACAGCGTTTGCCGCCGAATGTTATTTCTTAATAGTAGAAGGCTGTATGTTTTTTTTGATGAGGCAAACGTTGCCGAACGGTTGTTGCTGTTCATCAGTATCAAGTGCCATGTTTAACGCTGCCAAAGCCACTTCCAACTGTTCGGTTGTGGGTTCCCATGTTGTCAGCATTTGGAGGCACAGCCCGGGGGCTTGCAACAACCAAGCCCACACACTGTTACTGTGCCGTGCTGTATAATGAATAAGTTCATACGCACACGCGCTGATTGGAATCATCAAAAATAATTTAAAAGCAATGGTTGCAAGATGTTTGCTCCATGCATTCTCCGGTGTCCAGAAAAAAAAGAGTGTCGGAACCACAACAGCATGCAATAACGCCGCTAAAGCAAGAACCAGTAATAAAAACGTCGTTCCGCAACGAGAATGCAGCCTGCTGTATTTTTTTGCACAATGTACAGACAATTCATCATCCGCCTCAAAGGTTGCAATGGCTTTATGTTCGGCGCCGTGATAGCGAAAAACCTTGCGAATGTCAGGCAAAAGGGAAATCATCAGAATATATACAAAAAAAAGCAGTAACTTGAAAAGACCGTCCCAAAGATGGAAACTCAATCCTTCCACATCGCCTGCAATATTTAACCACAACATCCCCACACTCAATACGTGAGGCAACACGACAAATAATAAAATCGCTGCCGAAAACGCACACGTCAACACAAAGAATAATTGCCAAACATGTAATTCTTGATTGTTTGGGGATTGCGTATAGACACTTGAACGGTTGAGAGCATGAATGCCGTTGATTAACGTCTCCAATAATAGGGGGAATCCACGCAAAAAAGGCATACGCATCAGACGTGAGCCTGTAAAACTGACCCAAGGGTGTTGCTCAATAACAATACAACCGTCTGCTCGACGAACAGCAAGTGTGTATGTGTTTCCGTGGCGTATCATGACACCGCCGAGCACGGCTTGTCCACCCACAGGCGGTTTATCATTCATGTTTTTTATACCTTAGGCGTGTTTACGGCTTTTATACCCTAATATAGCCGTCACGATGCATCCAATGCAGAGCGTTTGGCGAGATGATTTTTTGTGTTATCCTTTGTATAAGCATTTTTTTTTTAAACAACAAGTCCTCCCTGCAGGTGTCTACAGGGAGGCAAGAAAGACCAAGAAAACGTGTGGTTTTCTTTTTTTCGGTTATTTTTTGATGTTGGCGTATTTTTTACGGAAACGATCAATACGTCCTGCTGTATCAAGAAAGCGCTGCTTGCCTGTGTAGAAAGGATGACAGTTGGAGCAGACTTCCACATGGACGTTTTCACCTTTGGTGGTCAACAATTCCGCTTCAAAACCACAGGCACAACCCACTTTGGCTTTGAAGGTTTTGGGATGAATTTCTTGTTTCATGACAAAACTCCTTAAAAAATGCGCAAAATGCGCTGAGCTACATGGAAAATATTTCCGAATGCGGCGTTGAACATCATCCGTTGAGGCAGGTCAATCAACGGGGCAAACGCAAGCATCAACACTCCGCTTTCATTGTGTTTGAACGTCTTGTGCAAACAGAAAAAAGCCTATGGTTTCACTGCTTTTCCCTGAATCATTCGGAATGGAAAGAAATACGGCAAAAAACGTTCTTTGGCAAGTCTTTTTTTCTGAATCACGCGGAGTGATTTTTATTTTCTTGTTGCATGTGTTGCCATAATGCCGCCATGAGTTGTTGCAAATCGCGAAAGATGTCTTCCTTTACGGTTTCGGAAGACGTTTCCGGCATGTTTCGAATCTGTTGCTCATTTGGTTGAAGGTTGTCAATTTGTTGATTGTCGAATTGGGTTTGCAGCGTTGCCGCTTTGGGTTCTTGCCGTGTACACTGAATAAGGCGTTGAATTGTCCAATATCCACCATGATATGCTGCATCGTGTTTTTTTGGATGCCAACAAATCACTGCACAACGTTCACCGAGTGTGACCGTCACTTGCGGCAAAGACCATTGGACAGAATACGACAAACCCAACAACTCTGCCTGTTCAACAAGCCCTGCAACAACGGGGGCAAGGGCTTCTTCGGCAGAAAATTCGCGTTGTTCGTGTTGCAATGTGCGTTGTTGTTTTGAAAACGCCTCTTCTTTTTCTTGGCGATAATTTGTAAATGTCTGATTTTCGCGTGCAAATTGTCGAGCAAAAAAACAAAACATTACAATGCCAAAAAGTGGAATAAATACTTCAAACATATCCTTTTCCCAATTCCAAAAGATACACAGACAACACAAACAATGTCGCGAAACACGCTTCATGAAGAAAACGCATGTACAAGAGAGAGCTTTTGTGTCATGATGACTGCACGGTTATTGTAGAGTATGGTATACATCAGTATACCTTCATGCAAGTGATCTTTTGTTGTTTTCTGAATGTCTCTATCGGCGTCCAGCGGCACAGACAGATCTTTCGTTTACCGTTATGAATACGAATGGAGTAAAACAGTGTGAGAACTTTTTTTATGTTTCTCTTCTTGTTTATCCCCTTGCAACAAGCAAACATTTCAACTTTTCAAAAGGCAATATCCTCTGACGCAGTGCGTAAAAAACAATCCTGATACAAAGAACGCCTGCTCAGACAATCATTTGGTACGGTGGTTGAGCCACCGCAAAAAGCACATCTGAAAGCAGGAGAGGAACATGTCCAATATGTTTGAAAGGCAACGGACGTATGCCCTAATCGGTACCAGCGGATGCGGTAAAACATCCCTTGCCGAAATGCTGCTCTTTCAAAGCGGCGTGACCAATCGCCTTGGCGCCATTGAAGAAGGAACAACCACGCTTGATTATGAACCGGAAGAAATAAAACGACGCGGTTCGATTCAGCCCGCTTTTGCTACATTTGAATGGAATAAAGGACGCCATTTTATGGTGGATGTCCCCGGAGATCCAAACTTTACCGGTGATTTTCCAAACACATTATTGGCCGTCGATGCCGTGGTGTTGACACTTGACGCTGTGGATGGGGTTCGCCCATTGATTCGCCGTTTGTGGCAAGACGTTCAATCTGCAGGGCTGCCTGCAATCGCTTTTATCAACAAAGTGGATCGCGATCGCGCCAATTTTGAAAACGCGCTCGGCGGTTTGAGTACCATGCTTGGTTTACGCACGGTGCCTTTGTATATTCCCATTATTGATAATGAAGAGTTTTTGGGACTCGTTGATGTCATGCACGGCAGCTCGATTCTCTTTGCCGATGACGGCACAGTGACTGAGGGATTGATTCCGGAAGCCATGGCAGAATTTGTTGCTTTGCTTCACGATACGGCTGTAGAAAATATTGCAGAAACCGATGAGACATTGATGGAACGCTACCTTGAAGAAGGCATGCTTTCTGAAGAGGAGTTGTCGGAAGGTTTGCGCAAGGGCGTCCTTTCCGGTGCTTTGCTTCCTGTTATTGCCGGTTCAGCTTTACAAAACAAAGGCGGCAAGCAGCTGTTAGATGCTGTCGAGAACTTGTTGCCGACGCCGTATGAACGCAGTGAGTGGCTCAGTGCAGACGAAACATTGCGTGTCTCTTCGGATGACGAACCTGTCGCAGGTATTATTTTCAAAACGATTGCAGATCCTTTTGCCGGTCAACTGAGCATGTTACGGGTACTTTCGGGAACGCTTTCTTCCGATTCAACGTTGTTCAACTGCCGTAACTCGGAAACAGAACGTATGGGGAGCCTGTTTTATCTGACAGGCAAAAATCAAACAGCGTGTAAGGAAACCCTCGGACCCGGCAGTATTGTCGCCATTGCAAAGCTAAAAAATTCGCGTACAGGCGATACACTGTGCGATGAAAAAGCACCATTTAGACTGCTTTTGCCCGACTTACCGCCGCAACTGATCACTTTCGCACTTTCTCCTAAAGAAAAAGGTGAAGAAGATAAAGTGTATGCAGCCGTTCAAAAACTTTTGGATGAAGACGTCATGCTTAAGTTAAGCCGCGATGAAGAATCAAGCGATATTCTTCTTTCCGGTATGGGACAGTTGCATATTGAACTGGCTGTGGAACGCGCACACCGTCGTTATAAAGTTGATATTATTTTGGCAACACCCAAAGTTCCGTATCGTGAAACCGTACGCGGTAAAACCCAAGCCCAAGGACGACACAAAAAACAATCGGGCGGACGTGGGCAATTCGGTGACTGCTGGATTGAACTTGAAGGGTTGCCGCGCGGTATGGGCTATGAATTTGAGGATGCGATTGTCGGCGGTGCTATTCCCCGTCAATATATTCCTGCGATTGACAAAGGCATTCAAGAAGCTGCCGTTCGTGGTTTTATTGCCGGTTGCCCTGTGGTTGACTTTAAAGTGCGTTTGTATGACGGCTCGTACCACAACGTTGATTCTTCGGAAATGGCGTTTAAGATTGCCGGTTCTTTGGCGTTTAAAAAAGCTCTGGAAAGCCTCAAACCCATTCTGCTTGAACCGATTATGTTACTTGCAGTTTCCGTACCCGATGAATACATGGGCGACGTGATTGGTGATCTTTCTTCGCGGCGCGGTAAAGTCTTGGGGTCGGATTCGCAAAATGGATTGACGGAACTCAAAGCACAAGTTCCAATGAGTGAAGTGTTGCGTTATGCGCCCGATTTGCGTTCGTTGACGGGTGGACAAGGCGTTTTTACCATGGAATTTGATCACTATTTTGAAGCACCGGCGCACATTGTTGAAAAAGTTGTTGCAGATTATCAAAAACAAAAAGGTTCTTCAGAATAGAAATTTTTTCTTTTTTGGGGGGAATCATTCTCCCCAAAAAAGAAAAATCAATCCGGCTGAACAGCCTCAAGCACTATGCTTCTGTTGTCGCCTCGGCTTCTAACTGTGCCAGTTGAGATTCTAGCTGTGCTAATTTTGTTTGTAACTGTCCGACTCGAGAATTGGCTTGCGAGTTGCCTGATGTCAGCGTTTCACCTGCAACAGAGGCCAACTCGGCAGAAACTTGTTGAATGGCATTTTTTATCTCTTCAATAGCATCAGAGCTCGATTCTGATGACGATCCTCCGCCTCCGCCTCCGCCTCCACTGCTACTACTGTCTGTTTTGTTTCCGTCGCCTGTTTCATTGCCGGCTTGTTCGCCGGAGGGCTTGTGCTGAGCAAGTATTTCGCTAAACCGTTGTGCGGCAAGGCTTTGCGATTCTTCCTCGTTCGCGGACAGCTCTGCTGCGGATTGATCTTGTTCCTCAATCAATGTTTCACGCGCGGCTTGTTTGGCACGTTCTTGCTCACGTAAAGATTGTTCATAAAGCGCACGCGCTTCTGAAGATATTTGCACGGTATCTTGACTGCGTGCTGTCGTTTGGGCTTGTGGGAACACGTTGGTTGCAGCAGACGTCTGGTAAATATTTTGTATCCCAAAAAGCATATTATCATTTTCGATTTGCATGCCTCACTCCTTTCAAGGACGGAATTTTTTGCCGAAAAGGTATTGAAAATTCAAAATCATGCAATAATTATTCCTAAACTTTTTAATAGCATTTCGTTCTTGTATGATACAAACAGCCTCATAGATCTCACTTTCCTGGGGACGGAGATCTATGAGGCTGTTTTTTACAAAATCAATATATTGAAAAACATGAAAACACGTTATTGTAACAAATCTCTTTGTGGTAGGGTACTGTCTGTCAGGTCTTCGACCGTGATGTCTTTGGGAGCGGTAAAAGAAAAGCGTTCTTGTGCTATGTCTTTCTGCGGTGTAAGCGTTTCAAACACAATATCATTTGTGTTACCATAAAAATCAGTGAGTTCAACACGTCGTAACAGTTTTGTTTTTTTATCTACGTGTAACAGGACTTCCACCATTTGCATTGTGGGTTCATGGGGATACAGACGTAAAATGGCCATGTCATCTACATCTTTTTCATGTTTGATTTCAAAATCCTGATCCAAGCGACTTTGTCCGGTAATCACCTGTAACATGGATTGTGAATCGTGTACCACCTCGGGGGAGTATTTATATGCCACGCCTTCTTCAGGCAAATAGTTCCACACCGCATCGGCATTGACGATTAACAGTTCTGCTTCAGGTTCAAAGGTTTCCCAATAAATATTGAGTGGTTTGGCAAAGGAGAGTGTGCCTTGGCGTGTTTCTGTTGCGCCGCTTTCCATATGTTCTTGGGTTTGGGTGAATGTACCTTCAAAGGCGTTCATATTGTTATAGGTTTCTTTCATGTCGGCAACCAACGTATCGGCAGCTGCGGCCTGTAAGGTGAAACAGACACACAACAACAACGAGAAAAAGAGCTTTTGTAAAAGGTTTCGCAGAACAGTCCCTTTATCTTTCTTTTGTCTCACAATCCCTATATTTTTTCGCATGACAACACCTCTTGTTTTATACAATGTTACTTTTTTGCAAATGAATGTCCATGATAGGTCGCAAAAAGAATGCCGCCGATGATACACAGCGCACCGATACAGTGTGCCGCTGTGATCTGTTCACCAAGAATGAAAATTGAACTGACAGCTGTCAACAACGGCATCAGATAATAAAAAAAGCCGGCATATACAGGTCCCACATGATCGGCTGCGACAGTCCAAAACCAATATGCTACAGTCGAACACCCGATCCCGCCATAAAGAATGGCAATCCATACCGTGGTTGTGTATTGTGCAGGCGGCAGCATGGCCATTTCAGCCGCGACAAACGGTAGACAACAAAGCAATCCCAACGCAAAAACAATAGTATTAAAGCCCATAATCGACATGTCATGCATACGATGGCGCATTAAAAGACTGTATAAAGCAAAAAACATGGCGCCGCCCAATGCCCAAAAATCGCCGACTGTAAAACGCACCGCCAACAAACGTTCCCAATCACCGCGAGAAACCACCACAAGTACGCCGATAAGCACGATAAAAAGTCCCGTTAAACGTCGTTTTGTGATGGGTTCACCGTAAAAAATGCGTGATAAAATCATGATCATTACGGGTGCTGTCGGCACAAGTAAAGCCATGTTGAGGCTTTCTGTTGTTTGCGCGGCTTTGTATATCAAAGGGTTCATGGCGGTAATGCCGAGAAACCCCATGAGTGTCAAATATTTCCAATGCGTTTTGACAGACGCCCAATCCTCTTTGAGATGCACCAATGCAAACGGTATGATACAAAGCAAAGCCACAACCCAACGCCAAAAATTGAATTGAATCGGTGGCATTTCATGAACAACCAGACGCGCAATGATAAAATTGCCTGACCATACGGCCACAGCCAAAAACGCACAGAGAGAACCTTTGGCAACAGGACTGAGCATAATAAAAGTATCCTACAAGAAACAAAATAAATAAGAACGAATACATAAAAATAGCGTGCGTTACAAACGAGACACTCGCTTGTCGCGTGCGTTAAAATAAACTCTTCGTATATTATGAAGACTTCTGAACAAATTTTGAGAGCACGGTTTCAATGAGCGAAACATCGACAGTCGTATCCACACAAGGCCCATTCGGACGTTCATTGAGGACACCAAAAACGGGTAGCGGTGCCGTATCTTGGATGCCCGCGACAAGATCGCGTTCACAAGCAACAGCAATAATCAACTGTGGTTTAAGCGTTTTGACAGTCTTTCGTGCAAGGGTTCCCCCTGACGCCACAGACAATTTGATTCCCCAAAGGTCACGCAAAGAAAGCATCGCGTGTATGCCGCAACGCGCACACCGTGCACAATGATCAACATCATAGACCAAACGGTATTTGCAACGGCTGGCTTGAATACAATGTGGCAACAAGAGCAAGATGTGTTCTGCGGCATAACGTTTTTTTTGTGCAAGAATCAATGCATTGTTCAATTGTAAAAACGAATGCCGTACACGCTCTACAGAAATTCCCAGCACGCGAGCCAGCATTTCTGTGGCAGGCAACACTATGCGCAAAGTCACTGTCCATAAACATTGAAATCCAAACGTCGGACGTCCAAGCCACGCACTGTAAACCAGCCATGTCATCAATAGGCCAAGGAGAAGCATAAAACTGCCACAAAAGCCTCCTATAATCCAAGGAAAAATCGAATGCATCATTGCAATATCAAAAATAGGAATCATCCACGCCACAGCGAGGACAAGACAAACGATAAATGTACTGAGCACACTTAAGGCAATAAAAAGGCCGTATCCGTGTCTTTTCTTGTGTGGCGTGAGCGGCTTGAGCGGAGGTGGTGTCAATTGTGGTTCGGTAGTCATGACATTGTAACAACTAAACCGGTGTCGCGATAACGGTTTCTGAAACCTCTCGCAGGTATCCGTTCCAAAACGCCACGGCATTCATGGTTTTTCGTCCTGCAGGGCGGAGTGCCGCAACACGATAGGCTTTATCGGCACAAGCAATGAGCAAGGCTTCGCGATCCAGTCCCAAGACTGTCCCCGGTGTTGGAGTCGGTGTCGGCAAAGGGGAAGCGAAGTCAACACCATAGCGTCCTGCTTCAAGTTGCACCGGCACGGCTGTTCCATTGATGTGTAACACGGTGCGCGCGCCGGGACGCGGTGTTGTTCCGCGGATTTGTGCATGAACGGCATGAACGGGTTGTGTCCAATCAATAAAGCCGTCTTGTTTATTGAGTTTCGCGGCATAGGTGGCGCGAGTATGGTCTTGTTCGATATGTGGTAAGGTGGTTTGTGTGGCAATAAGCTGTGCGAGGGTTTCGCTCATCAATTGTCCGCCGAGCTGTGCCAGTTCGGCGTGCAGGTCGGCTGCGGTGTCGTCCAAACCGATCCCTAAGGCTTTTTGTTTAATCATGGGGCCGCTGTCCAGGCCTGCTTCCATGCGCATGATGGTGATGCCTGTTTGGGTATCGCCTTGTATCAGAGCGCGTTCAATGGGTGCTGCCCCGCGGTGTTGCGGCAAGAGCGATGCGTGTACATTGATTGCACCATATGTGGGGATATCCAAAACCGTTTGCGGTAACAACAACCCGTAAGCCGCTACCACAAGCACATGGGGTTTGAAGGCGGCCAAGGCATCGCGATCGTGTTGTTCGCGAAAGTTGAGTGGTTGTAAAACGGGCAATCCTAAGGTTTCGGCAAGGATTTTTGTCGGTGGCGGTGTCAATTTGTGTCCGCGTCCCGCGGGTCTGTCGGGTTGACAATACACAGCCGCAAGATGGCCTTGCGCCGCCGCAGATGTCGAGACGATCCATTCGTGGATGTGTTGCAAAATGGTTGCGGCAAATGGCGAGGTGCCCATAAACACAATATTGAACATGATAAAAATCCTTTTTCGAGGGACAAGACACATTCGGAGAGTGCCGCATTAAACATTACAAACAACTCAAAGGACAAGACCTTGTCGAAGAGCTGCACGCTCTGATTCTTGTACCGCAAAATCACAAAAAAGTGGTTACGCGACGTTTATATAATCAAATAAAAAACTATTTAGGCATGGATTGTTTACGCACTTTGCTATCAAAAAGACCGCGTTTCAAGCGACTTATTCGATCAATAAACAATTTCCCGTCAAGGTGATCGACTTCGTGTTGTAAACAGATTGCCAAAAGTCCGTCGGCTTCAAAATCAAGCGGTTGTCCTTCCAAATCAAGAGCCTGCACACGCACTTTTGCGTGACGTTTAACCTTTGAGCGATACCCTTCCACAGAAAGGCAACCTTCCTCCGTTTCAACGGTAGGGCTGCCGACAAGAGCCGTCAAGGTCGGATTGACAAGCGTGAGTAAGTCCGAACGTGCTTCAGGTCCCGAAACATCGACAACAATCAAGCGAATGCTTTCACCGACTTGTGGAGCAGCCAAGCCGATACCTTCTTCTTTATACATGGTATCGATCATGTTTGCGGCCAAGGTCTTATGGGTTTCTGTGATGGTGTCGATGGGTTTGCTGACGTGCTTGAGACGAGGATCGGGGTATTTGAGAACAGGAAGAAACATGCAATTTTCTCACTTGCCTGATGGCAGGGTTTAAGGGTAGTTTGCGTGAACCGCCACTATTCGGACAACAAGGTGTATCCGTTGTTGTGTCGGCGTAAGGCATTATGTTGTATCGCCTGTGCGGTTGTCAAATGTTGAATGTTGTCGCAATGTGTGCGGCATGTTTGTATATCAAGGCACACAACAGGCTCAGTCGTGTGTTGTTTTTTTCTATACACTTGCAACAGCTTGAAAGCAAGGAAAGCCGTGAACCATTCCTCTTTATCTTTTTGCAAAGAAAAACCGTGGTTGGCACCGCTTGCGGGGTGGTCTGATTTGCCGTTTCGCCTTTTGTGTCGAGAGTTGGGTGCGGCGGTGTGTTGTTCGGAGATGATCAGTGCCAAGGGCTTGGTCTATGGCAGTCCCGGAACGGCAGATTTGTTATTGACCTCAGCTGAGGACAAAGATGTTGTGATACAGTTGTTTGGTGCCGAGGCGGCATTTATGGCTGAGGCGGCACAACGTTTGAAAGAGCAGGGTTTTGTATGGTTTGATTGCAATATGGGGTGTTCGGTTCCAAAGGTCACGCGGACGGGAGCCGGTGCGGCCATGTTGCGTGATATAGACAATACTTTAGCTGTGGCCGAGGCGTTGATTGGGGTTGTCGGTCAGGGGCGAGTGGGTTTTAAATTGCGTCTTGGTTGGGATGCCGCCACGGCCGACACCTGGAAGGTTCTTGCTTCTGAACTGGAACAACGCGGTGCGGGGTGGTTGACTTTACATCCGCGTACGGCGCGTCAGGGTTTTACGGGCGAGGCACGTTGGGACGTCTTGAAAGCGTTACGCGAATGGGTACAAATTCCCGTCATTGCCAGCGGTGATTTGTTTACGGCACAAGATGGTTTTCGGTGTTTGGAAGAAACAGGTGTGGATACATTAATGTATGCTCGCGGTGCTTTGCGCAATCCTGCCATTTTTTCCGATCATTGTGCTTTGCTCAACCAGCAACCTCTGCTTCAACCGACTGCCGAGATTTTGAAAGCGCGTATCCTCAGACATGCAGAGTTGGCTTTGCAGTACACAGCTTCCAAGCCGGCGTTATTGAAAATGCGTACCATCGTGCCACGCTATGTGCATTTTTTACCGGGGGCGCGTGCTTTGCGACAGGCTGTGATTGCTTGCAGTTGTTGGGATGATTTTTATCGGGTTATTCAAGAACACCTTGGATAATGAATCCGCTGAGAGGCCATTGACCTGCGGCGTATATGAAGAGACGGACGACAAGCAGTGCGTAGCAATGTTTGTCGTCCGTCTCTTCATAT
>CAYJFB010000001.1:122168-134204 GCA_964369685.1 uncultured Desulfovibrionaceae bacterium
CGCTGTGCGGCTTTTGCCGGGGGGCTTATTTCACGCGCCGCACCAAACGCTGTGGTTATAATGGTTTGGGGGCGGTCTCTTAATATAGGCCGCTGCGTTAAGGGGGTTTGGGGGAGTTTAACTCCCCCAGAAAAAAAGCGTTTTATTTTACTTCCGTAAAATCGGCATCAACGACATCGTCGGCCGGTTTGGCACCGCTTGTGGCGTTTGCCTGTTCCGCTTCGGGCGTGTCTTGCGCTTGTTTATAGAGTTGTTCGGCAAGCGTGTGTGAGGCTTTCGCTAATTCTTCAGTAGCCTTGGTGATGGCTTCAAGGTCTTCACCTTCCATCGCGCTACGCAGAGCAACGATTTTACTTTCAATGTCACTTTTCACACCACTTTCAACTTTGTCACCCAAGTCTTTCAGTGATTTTTCCGTTCCGTAAATCAAGCTATCGGCTTGGTTGCGTGCTTCAATGATATCTTGTTTCTTTTTATCTTCGGAAGCGTGGGTTTCAGCTTCGCGCATCAGGCGATCCACATCTTCTTTGGAAAGACCGGAAGACGCCGTGATCTGAATGGATTGTTCTTTCCCTGTTCCCAGATCTTTTGCAGAAACATTAACAATACCGTTGGCATCGATGTTGAACGTCACTTCAACTTGCGGCACGCCGCGGGGTGCGGGCAAGATGCCTGTCAAATCAAAACGAGCCAAGGTCATGTTATCGCTCGCCATGGGACGTTCACCTTGCAACACATGAATAGACACAGACGGTTGATTGTCTGCCGCGGTTGTAAAGGTATTGCTTTTTCGTGTCGGAATCGTGGTATTGCGTTCAATAAGCTTTGTAAACACGCCGCCCATGGTTTCAATACCCAACGAAAGCGGAGTGACGTCAAGCAAAAGCACGTCTTTCACATCACCGGCAAGAATCCCACCTTGAATGGCAGCACCCATCGCGACAACTTCATCGGGGTTTACCGAACGGTTGGGTTCTTTACCGAAGAAGTCTGCAACTTTCTTTTGTACCAATGGCATGCGTGTCATGCCGCCCACAAGCAACACTTCGTCAATATCAGAAGGTGACAAGCCGGCATCAGACAACGCTTTGCGGCAGGGTTCCAAGGTTTTTTCAACCAAATCCGTCACCAATTGTTCAAGCTTTGCGCGTGACAATTTCATCAACATGTGTTTGGGGCCGCTGGCGCCTGCGGTGATAAAAGGCAAGTTGATCTCTGTTTCTTGGGAAGACGACAGATCTTTTTTTGCCGATTCGGCCGCGTCTTTCAGGCGTTGCAAGGCCATGCTGTCTTCAGAAAGATCGATGCCTTGTTCATTTTTAAATTCTGTCACCAAAAAATTGATGATTCTTTGGTCAAAGTCTTCACCGCCAAGGAAGGTATCGCCATTGGTGGCGCGCACTTCAACAACATTGTCGCCCACTTCAAGGATCGAGACGTCGAAGGTTCCGCCGCCAAGGTCAAAGACAACGATTTTTTCATTGGCTTTTTTGTCAAAGCCATAAGCCAATGAAGCGGCTGTGGGTTCATTGATGATCCGCTTGACTTCAAGGCCTGCGATGCGTCCGGCGTCTTTTGTTGCTTGACGTTGTGCGTCGTTAAAATATGCAGGAACCGTAATGACCGCTTCGCTCACACTTTCACCGAGATACGCTTCTGCGTCTGACTTCAATTTGCCGAGAATCATGGCTGAAATTTCTTGAGGACTGTAGTCACGTCCGTCAATTTGCACCATGGCGTCACCGTTGGCAGCAGCAACGATATTATAGGGGGCGTGTTCTTCCCAGTGTTTAACTTCGGCCGCATCGGCACGGCGTCCCATCAAACGTTTGACGGCAAATACGGTGCGAGTGGCATTGGTTACAGCCTGACGCTTGGCGTTTTCACCCACGAGGCGTTCTTTATCCGTAAAAGCGACCACCGAAGGGGTGGTACGTCCGCCGTTGGGGTTGGTTATACACTTCGGATCTTTGCCCTCCATCACATATACGCAGCTATTGGTTGTACCAAGGTCAATACCAATGATCTTGCCCATAAGAATTGCTCCTTCTCAAAAATCACCGTTCGATATGGGGTCTTCTGTCCGAGCGGTGTTATTCTTTAATTTTTCTCTTTTGGAGAGATAATGCTTTACGCGGCCGAGTCCAGAGGGAAAAGGCTATTTTTTTGCAGAAAATCAAAAAATATATCTCCGCCATGAATTTTGGCACGAGTAATATAACGGAAAGCCAAGCTTTTTTCAATCCTTGCAATGTTTGTTCGGATTTATATGTCTTCGGGGAGGGGGGAGTATAAACGTGTTGTTGTGTCTGTCGGATGCACAACGTTTTTGGTTAAAAGGCAGAAAATGTCTTAAAATCAATAAAATACCGTTGGCACAATTTATGCTAACCATGTTACATGGCGGAAAAAATTACCGCTTTCGGAGGAATACGCTATGATGAGTGCGCTATATATCGGCAATTCCGGCATGCAAAGCCTTTCTGAAGGTCTCAGTGCTATTTCAAATAATATCAGCAATATTAATACAGTAGCTTACAAACAACAATCCCTTGTCTTTCAAGACGCCATGAGCGTTGATGCCGCTGTCGGTGCGCCACAAAGCGAAATATCAAGTCAAGTGGGTATGGGCTCGCTGATTGCCGACGATCGTACTCTGTGGACTGAAGGCGCTTTTGAACTCGGCACCAACGAAACAGATTTGGCCATCAATGGTAAAGGCTATTTTCAAGTCATCAGTGAAGAAGGCGAGTTTTATACTCGTGCAGGAAACTTCAACACCACACAAGAAGGCTTTATTGAAACGCCTTCAGGCCTTTTGCTGAGCGGCCTTGCCATAGAAAACGGTATCCCTTCGACTGAATTGGAAATTATCCAAATTAACCCCGAAGGCGTTTTGGCCGCCAAAAGCAGTACAAACCTTCAAGCGCAATTATCCATCGGTGCATCGGCAACCGAAGGTAGTACCGATCCACTCAATCCTTTCTTCAGCATGATACAAAACTGGGACGCCTCAGCAACTGTGGGCGCAGAGTCTGAAGCGGCGTTAGAATCCGATGCATATCAAACCGCCGTACCGTTAGAGATTGTAGGCAATGATGGTCAAAAACACACGTTGACTTTGTATCTTGACAGCGCAGGCACAGTAGACGGTCAAGATGTCTATGAATATATGCTTGCAGCCGATCCTTCAGAAGTGACCGCAGAAGGCGAAGTCCCTCAAACCGACAGTGGTTTGTTGATGATGGGTACTCTGACGTTCACCAGTGCCGGTGAATTGAGCAATATGACTGCTTTTACACCAACGGGTACAAGCGGCAACAATAAAGATCTCGCCAACTGGACAGCGGCAAGCTTGGTTGACGGAAAACCGTCCTTCTCTGTCTCTTTTGCAGGGCTTGAAGCACAACATGTCACACTCGATCTCGGTGTCAGCAGTGCAGAAGGTTGGAATAATATGCCTGCCAATGCCTCACTTGTCGGTGTTGACGCCGCGTTGCTTGGCGGTTTGACCAATGCCCAACAAAGCACTCGTAACACCTTTATCAACGCCGAAAACAGTACAACAGCACTGCAAACAACCTCCTCAGACGGGTATCTTGAAGGCATGCTCGCAGATATGGAAATAACGGAAGACGGCATCATACGCGTTCATTACTCCAACGCTCAAACCGAAGATCTCTATGCCATTCCTCTTTTTCGCTTCACCAGTGAAGACGGACTGTATCGTGAGGGGAATAATTTGTACTCGGCAACAGCCGATGTCGGGGAAGTGGAGTGGGGCTTGGCAGGAACCTCAAATTATGGGGGAATCCTCTCGACACAGCTTGAGACATCCAATGTGGATCTCAGTACAGAAATGGTTAATCTGATCTTTGTACAGCGCGGATTCCAAATGAACAGCAAAACAGTAACCGTTGCCGACGAACTGTTGCAAAAAGCGATAGAAATCAAACGCACATAAACGTTAGATACGTTTTTTTGAAGACGATCGTTTTTGCCGGAAGGCAACCAAGGCATGTATGGATATGTTGAAAGCTTTTTTCAGTAAAATACCGCGTTCTGCGGTGCTTGTATGGGGTGTGCCGACCGTTTTGATGTGTGTGGGCATTTGGTTGTTTATGGAAACCGTTCGTATTGAAGGTGTCGTCAAAAATACCGAATACAAGGTCATCTCATTAAGCAATAGTCGTATTGCGGATATTTTTGTTTTGCAAGGTGATCGTGTCACCGCGGATCAACAACTTCTTCGTCTTGATAGCACGGCATTGGAAAGTGAAGCTGCCGATGCTCGTGCCAAATTGGCGATGCTTGATGCGGCCATTTCCGGTTCAGGAGAAAATTCTGCCATTAAAGCCGCAGAAAAGGACTTACAACACGCTGTCGATACAGTCAGACAAGCAGAAAATACGGCACAAAAAAAAGTTAACGACGCGTCCATGGCGCACGCAGCAGCACTTCTCAAAGTCAGGGAATTGAATCTTGGCGGCCGGCAATCCCCTCAAGCCCAACAAAATCTTCAAACAGCGCAACAAGGCTTAGTTGACGCACAAAAAGAGCTTGAACTCATCAGTCGCCAACGTGCCGAAGCCGCGCAACGCTTTCAAACGTATCGTTCAGAAATGGCGCGTTTACAACGCCTCGTCACACAACTTAACCCTGCAACCTTGGATCGACAACTACAGGTTCAAACACAACGCCTTGAACACCTCACTCTTGCGATGAACCAAGCCATATTGACAACACCGATTGATGGTGTTGTGAACATAAACACCGCTGTAGGCGATGTGGTGCAGCAAGGACAACAGTTAGCTACAGTCGTACCTGAGCACTCGTTTTTTCTTGTGCTGCCTTCTGTTGGCGAAAATATGGCAACACAATGGGAAAGCCGTATGTGTTATGTCCGCTTTCATCAGAATTCAGCGTTGAATTTTTGGGGAAAAACACTGTTTGCCGTTGTTCCGGAAGCAAACAAAAAAAATGCTCGTCCGCAACTTTTTATTCCCATGGACTTAAAAAAAGAAGACAAAACAAATATTTCCGGTGCTACTGCAGATGTTTATATGTTTCCCTTTTGAAGTATGGTCATAGAGAAGAAAAAATAATTTAAATTTTTTTTAAAAAACGCTTGACATTTTCTCCCCACTTTTATATTTATTTCTTCGCGGATGGGACGTTAACTCAGTCGGTAGAGTATCTGCCTTTTAAGCAGAGAGTCGCAGGTTCGAGCCCCGCACGTCCCACCACATATTTTAAGCACTTACTGATTTTCAGTGAGTGCTTTTTTTGTTTGGGCACATGAGGCTCTCTTTATCCACATAAAGGGTTGAAGGGCTTCACCAGAGAACAGAGCTGTAAGGCGGTTCTTCACCCGTAAGGTGGTTCTTCCACCAAGGACAGGGGCAGTAAAGCCCGATATGTGCTCTCTAACGGTGACAATGGCTCTTTCTCGTTACAATGGCTCTTTCTCGAAGGGGGCAGTCAGACGATGCTTCCCCGGTAAAACGGTTCTTCCACACAGAAGGGGGTAATAAGAGCACGTTTTCTTCTGCCGATTATACATACAATATTCAATAGAAAGAGGCGCTATGCCAATATGACATAACGCCTCTTTCTTAATGATGTGCTGAACGTAATGATGTGCTAAAAGAAGCTTAGGCTTTCTTTTTGGCGACCTCTTCAGCAATAGCATTCGGTACACGTTCGTAGTGATCGAACTGCATGGAGAAGCTCGCACGGCCTTGGCTGCGTGAGCGAAGGTCTGTGGCGTAACCAAACATTTCAGAAAGCGGCACTTGGGCACGGATGACTTGAGCGTCTGAACGCGCTTCCATTGATTGTACGCGACCGCGGCGTCCATTCATGTCACCCATCACATCACCGAGATATTCTTCAGGCGTCACCACTTCCACGTCCATAATCGGTTCAAGGAGAATGGGGGTTGCTTTGTTCATGGCGTCTTTGATAGCCATAGAACCGGCAATATAGAACGCTTGTTCTGAAGAGTCGACGTCGTGGTATGAACCGAATGTCAAATTGACCTTCACGTCAACCACAGGGAAGCCGGCCATCACACCGGATTTCAATGCGTCTTGGATACCTTTGTCAACCGCAGGAATATATTCTTTGGGAATGATACCGCCCGTGATTGAGTTGACAAATTCATAACCGTTGGCAGGGTTTGGTTCAACTTCGATCACAACGTGACCGTATTGACCGCGACCGCCTGATTGTTTGGCGTATTTCAGATCTGACTTGGAGTTCTTACTGATTGTTTCACGATAGGCAACCTGAGGTTTACCCACGTTTGCGTTCACGCTAAACTCACGAGTCAAACGGTCAACAATGATTTCAAGGTGGAGCTCGCCCATACCCGCAATCAAGGTTTGACCTGTTTCTTCATTGCCTTTCACACGGAAAGACGGATCTTCTTTTGCCAATTTGTTCAGGGCTGCAGAAAGAGCATCACGGTCTGTCTTTGATTTTGGCTCAATCGCCACTTCAATAACAGGTTCCGGAATATCCAACGATTCAAGCACAACGGGACGGCTGTCTTGGCACAAGGTGTCACCCGTGGAAGCTTGTTTCACACCGACCAAGGCAATAATATCGCCGGCGCCTGCCCATTTGATGTCTTCCCGTTTGTTGGCGTGCATACGCAATAAACGGCCGAGGCGTTCGCGTTTGCCCGTGTTTGCATTCAACACGGTCATGCCGGCTTCAACAACACCGGAATAGATACGGAAGAACGACAAGTGACCGATAAACGGATCCGAAGCGAGTTTAAAGACCAAGCCGGCAAGAGGTTCTTTGTCTGTGCAGGTACAAGGAATTTCTTTGCTTTCGTCATCGGGGTTGTGACCGATCATGTGTTCGATATCAGTTGGGGCGGGCAAATAGTTGATGACAGCATCAAGCAAGGGTTGTACGCCGATGTTACGGAACGCCGTTCCGCACAACACGGGGACAATGCTTTGATTGATGGTTGCTTTGCGCACACAACTGTTGATTTCGTCAATGGTCAGTTCGTTCCCTTCAAGATATTTTGCCAACAGCGCTTCGTCTTCTTCCGCAACAGCTTCAAGCATTTCGGTGCGGCGGAGTTCAAAATCTGTTTGCAAATCTTCGGGGATAGGACCGTGTGTGATTTCAAGGCCTTTGGATTCTTTATCAAAATACAAAGCTTGACCGCTGATCAAATCCACAATGCCTTCAAGTTTGTCTTCTTGGCCGATAGGCAATTGCAGGCAAATGGGTTTGGCTTTCAAACGCGTACGGATCATATCCACACAACGATAGAAGTTCGCGCCGATGCGATCCATTTTATTAACAAAACAAATACGCGGTACACCATAACGGTTGGCTTGACGCCACACGGTTTCAGACTGCGGTTCAACGCCGGCTACGGCATCAAACACGCAAATCGCACCGTCAAGCACACGCAAGGAACGTTCAACTTCAATGGTGAAGTCAACGTGTCCGGGGGTGTCGATGATGTTGATTTGGTGATCAAGCCAGAAGCATGTGGTTGCAGCCGAGGTGATGGTGATACCACGTTCTTGCTCTTGTTCCATCCAGTCCATGGTTGCCGAGCCGTCGTGGGTTTCACCGATCTTGTGTGACACACCTGTATAGTAGAGGATGCGTTCGGTTGTGGTGGTTTTCCCTGCGTCGATGTGGGCCATGATCCCAATATTACGCTGTTTGTCGATAGCATGTGTACGTGACACGTCTGTTCTCCCTGCTTACCAGCGGTAATGAGCAAAAGCTTTGTTGGCTTCGGCCATGCGGTGGGTGTCGTCTTTCTTTTTCACAGCGCCACCACGACCGTTGAAGGCGTCCAGCAGTTCTGCAGCCAATTTGTTGACCATGCCTTTTTCTCCGCGTGAGCGAGCGTAGTTGATCAACCAACGAATGGACAAAGAAACCTGACGATCTGTACGCACTTCCATAGGTACTTGGTATGTGGCACCGCCAACACGACGTGATTTGACTTCAAGATGCGGTTTTACATTTTCCACAGCTTTCTCAAAAGCGCGCAAGGGTTCTTCACCGGTTTTTTCGGCGAGGGTTTCAATGGCTCCATAAAAAATTTTTTCTGCGGCGCCTTTTTTACCGTCATACATCAAACGGTTGACAAAGCGAGCGGCCAAACGGCTTCCGTAAATCGGATCGGGCAAAATTTCCCTTTTGGGAATAGGACCTTTACGAGGCATGGATAAATCTCCGTAGCAGCGAACTGCGTTGCAGTGCGTGTTTCATCCAAAGAAGCGTTGTTTCTCATGAATTGAATCGGTCATGAAAAGACCGTAACGTCTTCGGGAAGGCCGATACAACGTCCCCACTGCGCGGCAAAAAAAGCCGCATGGGCGCGTTGTTGTGGCTTGAAACAAATAAAAAAGTCTTGAAACGTAAAAAAAGTTCAAGCTTAGGACTTGGGACGTTTTGCACCGTACTTGGAACGGCGTTGACGACGATCCTGTACACCTGCCGTGTCAAGCGTACCGCGCACGATGTGGTAACGCACACCGGGAAGGTCTTTTACACGACCGCCGCGGATCATAACCACGGAGTGTTCTTGCAGGTTGTGGCCTTCACCGGGGATGTATGCGGTGACTTCCATTCCGTTTGTCAAACGCACACGAGCGACTTTACGCAACGCGGAGTTCGGCTTTTTGGGGGTTGTTGTGTACACACGGGTGCATACACCGCGACGCTGAGGGCAGGCTTGCAACGCAGGTGTTTTCTTGCGTTTAACAACCTGTTTACGCTCTTTGCGAATCAGTTGGTTAATTGTAGGCATGGAATCCTCTCGAAAAGTTTATTGAACATTTTGTAAAAACAAAAGTTTTTTTTAGAATGCTCTGTGCGTATTGTCAAGTGTTTTCATCGGGCGCCCTCGAGATGTTTTCAATATATCAGACCTCCACAGTTAAGGCATGTCGCGCTTTATTTTTACGTATCATAAAAAAAGGTTTGCTTCCACATTTTTATTTGCAATGCAATGAATGCAAAAAGAGTCGGAACCTCTCAGAAAGCGTTTTTTAAAGGGGTGCACTGATATATATAGCGCGTGGTGTTTTTCTTTAGCTTTTTGTTTTTTGACTGCATAATGGCTGGTTCGTTAAACAGTTTTATGATTTTCCACTGTTTAAGCGGAAAATGCGACTGCTAAATATGATGTATGTACATTCGTTTTCTCTATATTTTGCATTATGACGTTGTGTTTTTTTACGAATAGGTAAAAATATTGTTTTTTGCTATTGTGTTTTTTTATTATGAATCTATATTACATTTATGGAATCATACCATGGTTTATGTACAGGAGGTATTCAGTATGTACGATGTTTTGAAAGAGGCTCTTGAGATAGTAAAGGCTCAAGCGAGTGTGCGCACCATGACGGAAGAAGAAATTATTTCTATGGTGCGAGGCTTATCTTCTGGGCTTTCGGTCATTGCCGACACAGACATCAAAGAAGAGGCGGTAGAAGTTAACGAATTTGTTGCGGATCCTCGTAAGTCGATAAAAGAAAAATCTGTAACCTGCCTTGAATGCGGTAAAGTTTTTAAAATCCTTACTAAAAAACATCTTGGTAGTCATGGCTACGATGCGGATAGCTATCGTGAAAAGTGGGGAATCAAAAAGGGAACACCGCTGGTCTGCAAAGGGCTCCAACGTGAACGCCGTAAAAAGATGAAAGACATGAAACTGTGGGAAAAACGCCGTAAAGTTGTTGTCACAGCAACCCCTTTCCTGACAGCGCAAAACGGTTAAGTTATCGCCATTATTGTTGTTTACTCATGGCTTCATAAAAAAATTCACAACAACCCTTTTTTTTACTTGACACGGGACTGGAGACGGGCTACAAACTCTCAACGCAGCTGAGCGCGTTCTTTCGTGTCGACGTTGCCGAAAGAGCCAACATAGCTCAGTTGGTAGAGCAGCTGATTCGTAATCAGCAGGCCAAGAGTTCAAATCTCTTTGTTGGCTCCATAGCGTGGCCGGGTGGCGGAATGGTAGACGCGCCTGACTCAAAATCAGGTGTCCACTGGATGTGCGAGTTCGAGTCTCGCCCCGGCTACCACGCAAAAAAAAGAATGTTTTGATTCTCTACAGATCAAAAAAAGGCCTGAGTTTGTAAAAAAACAAACTCAGGCCTTTCGCTGTTTTTCTAAGATCTTGAATGTTTCTCTTGTAGAATGTCAATCTGTTGAGCCCTTTCGATTCTTCCCCAGAGAAAAGGGCAGTAATATTTTGCATGCTTTTTTTATGATTTATTGTTTTATTATAAAGGGTGCTCTTTCTTCAAACAACATGTGAGCTCACGGAAAAAGAAAAAAAAAGAACCGCCCTTTGGCAGATTGCATTTTGTACTTATTCTGGTATCGTTTTGTTCATTCCACTTTAGGCATGGTGACATCGGTGAAACTGAATCTGGCCAACCAATTGACACTGGCACGCATTTTTTTTGTTGTACCTATTATTCTTTTATTACATTTTGAACGTCCAAGCACCTGTTTGGTTGCCGCTGCACTGTTTGCAGTTGCTTCTTTGACAGATTATCTTGACGGTGTTGTGGCGCGCCGTGAAAATATGGTGACCAGTTTCGGTAAATTTTTGGATCCCTTGGCAGATAAAATTCTTATTTGTTCGGTGCTGGTCATGTTTGTTGGGCTTGGTTGGATTCCTGCATGGGTTTGTATTTTGATTGTAGGGCGAGAACTGGCCGTGACAGGCTTACGCGCTATGGCGGCTGACGAAGGGATCGTTATTGCAGCAGATAAATATGGAAAATTAAAAACTATTTTGCAAATTATAGCTATTTTACCTTTGCTCGCTCATTACCCGTTGTTTGGCATAAATCTGCAAGCCGTAGGGCTTTTTTTCTTATATTTGGCACTGATTTTGACACTTTTTTCAGGCCTTAACTATTTTTATGCATTTTATAAAAATTGGCACAAACAAAAATAGGAAGAAGCATGAACATGAAAAAGGTGTTTCTTGCTGTAGGACTTTGGAAAACGTTGTTGGTTTTGATCATGTTGATCGTCAACACGAGCCTGATTGTGCGTCTTTTTTTTGGCGGACAAAGTTTTTGGGTCTATACGGAACTCCAAGATCGACGGGAACAGTTGCTTGCAGAAATTGACGAATATGACGAAGTCAATCGTCTTCTCAGTCGGGAAATACGCTTGTTGCAAAATGATTCAAAATATATGGAACGCGTCATTCGGGCACGTCTGAATTTTGTACGAGACAATGAAGTCTTGTATCTTTTTGAAGACAAACAACAGGCCAACATGTACTAAGTGAACAGGGAGTCAGCACAGATGAAGGCAAAACTTGAGTGGTACGAAGAAATTTTGGCACTTGAACCCGGCTCTAAAGTCTTTTTCCCCTATGCACGTTGCTTGGTTGATGCCGGCATGACTGAGCGTGCGCTTCATGTCCTTCAGCAAGGGGTGGAGTTGCATCCCGAATATGTCGAAGCTCGTATTTTTTTGACACACCTGCTTTATACCGTTGAAGCACACGATAAATATACCGAAGAACTTGAACATATCATTGAGATGCTCACAAAATATCCGGGATTTTGGGATGCATGGAGCAAGCATGTGCCGGCAAACGACGATACGGCACTGGTTTTGCAACTTTTGGCCAGCTCTTTACGTAACGGCGGTATTCGTTTGATCGATCTCTTGCAAAAAGGTTTGACAGGTGTTGAATCTTCTGCAAAGCCGTGTGCGTGTGCAAGTGATACAGGCTCTGTCTCTGTACCCCTTGTTACATCACAATCCGAAGAATCTGAATCTGTGACAAATGATATTTCAACCTCGTATGTGGCAACCCCTGTTGTTGAAGAAGCTGTTGTTGACGTGCCTGCCGTTGAAGACTTTGCCGCGACAGAAACACCTGTCGCTGAAGTGTCGGGTGTTGTTGAAGACGCTTCCTTTGGTGAAGAGGCGTCTTCTCTCGAACATGAAGACGCTTTTGCCGCTGAACCCAATGTCGTTACCGATGACGATGCGGATGCC
>CAYJFB010000001.1:134304-209171 GCA_964369685.1 uncultured Desulfovibrionaceae bacterium
TGAAGACGCTTTTGCCGCTGAACCCAATGTCGTTACCGATGACGATGCGGATGCCATCTCTTTTGATGCTGATGAAACCGAAGCCTCACCTTCGTTATGTACACGTTCCATGGCTGAAATTTTAACAGATCAAGGTGACCTGCAAGGTGCTATGGACATCTATGGGCAGTTGCTCGCGCGAGCTGTCGGTGACGAAGCCGCAGAGATCCAAAAATGCGTTGATGCCTTACAACAGCAAATGGAAAAAGAAGGCATCGGTGGAGCGAATAACGCTAAACAAGACCTTGTCATAACGTCTGAAAAAACAGAAAAAAAAGCTGTTTCCGCAAAAAAAACTGTTGTTGAAGAACGTCCTGCCGATGTTGAGGAATCGCTTCCTCCGGTAGAAGAGCAACCCGAAGAAAACACGTCAGAAAACAATGGTGAACTTGTTTCTATTTTAGAAAACTTGGCTGATCGCCTCGAAAAACGGGCTCAAGGGTAGTCGATTACTGTTTATAGAAATCCACGTTGGGCAGAAGACGCTCGGCGTGGATTTTTCAATGTTTATTACATGACCGGACAATGGTTGTCATGTATAATGCTGATTGCAATTGGAGTGTTGTATCGTGTTTTTCTTTAACCGTATATTGATTATGCTTTTTTGTTTATTTTTGCAGGGCTGTGCTGACAATCCGCTCGGTCAGTCTTGGGAGCATACAAAAAGTTTTTATTATTCGCATATAAATAGGCCGGCAACGATTAATTATGATAATAGAGAACAGTTGCAACAAGCTCAAAGTGTGTTGGCTTCACAGCTTCAACCGTTTGATGATGTCTTGCGTCAACTGGAACGGCATCTTGAAAAATTGGATCGCGGTGTGTCGCCTGAAGACGTGAGAGTGTTGTTTGCACGTTTTCCGTGGCTTTCCGGTGTTCAACTCTTGCATGCCGACGGAACAGTCTTGGCTCAGGAGCCGGAATATTCACTGAAAGAGCTTGATTTTACACCGATGCTTGACTTGCGCGGACAAGACGGACAAGAACGTTCATTGCGTGCCTTTGTCCAAGATACTCCACTTGGTGCAGAAACGGCCTTGGCCGTACCTGTATTTCGCGGAGCGGAATTTATGGCATTGCTCATCGTGCATTTTGATATGAGTGCACTTGTGCCTGTGATGAACGATCCCGATCAAAGTATTGTTTTAGCCGGTGATCATGTTTTGTGGTCCGGAGATTTTGATGTTTCCACAACGCCGTTGGCGCAAATGGATTGGAAAAAAACTTTGCGCAATTCCGTAACAGGTGACGTAAAGGACGATGCCAATCAACACTTCTTGTGGACCTCGCGCTATTTGGGCACTGTGCCCTTGGTGTTTGCTGTTCCCGTGGCCTCAAGTTTGCCAACAACAACCGCCGTTACCATGGAAGCCGATATGTCTGAAAGGGATAATCTCACTTCCGTGACGACAACGCCTCTCTCAGAAGCTGAAAACGCTCCTGCTACAGAAAGCAACCTCTCAGGAACGGAAACAGTCCTGTTGCCTACTGAAGAGACTGCCGTTCAAGTGCTTGAATAATAATGTAATGACGCTTTTTTATTAAAAACCACAATATCGTAAAAAGGTACTTGCATGCCAAACAACACTACAGAAGTTACCGTTACCGAACACCTTTTATTGCAACAACAACGTGCTCCCAAAGCCACCGGCCATTTTACCGCTCTATTCCATGATTTAGTCCTTTCAGCCAAGATTATTGATCGCAGTGTGGCTAAGGCCGGATTATTAGATGTGCTTGGGGGGACGGGTGCTGTCAATGTTCAAGGGGAAAAGGTTCAAAAGCTGGATGAATTCGCCAACGATGTGATGCTTTATCGGATGGAGCGTTCGGGCGTACTTTGTGCTATGGCTTCAGAAGAGAATGCTGATTTTGTTCCTATTACGGCGGCTTTTCAGCGTGGCAATTATATATTGATTTTTGATCCGTTGGACGGTTCTTCCAATATTGACGTGAATATCAATGTTGGGACTATTTTTTCTATTATACGTCGAGAACGCGGACGTACAGGTGATGTGGAACTTGAAGAACTGTTGCGCCCGGGCGTTGAACAGGTTGCTGCCGGATATTTTCTTTACGGCCCATCTTGTATGTTGGTGTATTCCACAGGCCAAGGGGTTCATGGCTTTACGCTTGATCCCAGTGTGGGCGAATTTTTGCTTTCTCATCCTGATATGCAAATTCCTGAAGAAGGCAATATTTATTCGGTCAATGAAGGCAATTGGCGTGCTTGGGATGATGCAACCAAAAAAGCTGTCAATTATTTTAAAGAGCCGACAGAAACACGCGACGCTTGTTCGGGACGGTATGTGGGTTCTCTGGTGGCCGATTTCCATCGTACATTAATTTATGGCGGTATTTATATGTATCCGCCCGATAGCCGTGAGGGCAAGGCGCGGGGGAAACTTCGCTATTTGTGTGAAGCCGCACCCTTGGCTTTTGTGGCTGAAAATGCAGGCGGTGCCGCTTCAGACGGCATCACTCGTATTCTTGATATAAAACCGACAGAGCTGCACGAACGCGTACCGCTCTTCATCGGCTCAAAAAAAGACGTTGAAAAGGTCAACAGCATTTATGCCGAAGTGCGTTAAGCGTGTTCTTTTTTTGAGGAGAAGATTCCATAAAGTCATTTATAAAATAAAATAAGTTTTTATTTTAAGGTGTTATATTGAAACATATAACACCTTTTTCTTTATGTATCGGCGTTTTGATCGCTTCAGAATGCATTTTGAATCGGGGAGCCGTAATGAAACCCATAATCCATTGAAATATTCTGGGTTCTCATCGTTGAGATGATGCTTCTCCGACATAAAGCACAGGCACATCATGAAAGGGCTTTTTAAAAATTGCATGTGCAATTTTCGGAAGAAATATATCTTGTGAATAGGTATATATTCCCGAATCACATAGAGGAGAAAAGACTATGAACAAATCCATTACAATTTTTGAAGTCACCCCCAAAAAAGACGGTGCAGAGGGTATGTTTCAAAACGTAGAAAAGGCATTGCCCCATGTGGTGAATGCGCCGGGTTTTATATCTGTAGAACCGTTTACAAGCCTTGCCAATGAAGGCAAATATTGTTTTCTTTGTGTCTTTGAAAGTGAAGAAGCTGCAGCACAGTGGCGTAACGTGGCAGAGCATCGTGCCGTGCAACAAGATGGACATGATAATCTCTTTGAAAAGTACAAAATAACAGTAACGTCTGTAGTCCGTGAATACACAAACCAAGACAGAACACATGCGCCTGCTGACTCCAACGAATATTTCACTCAGTAATAAGTGCTATATAGCCTATATGTATGATAAAACTATAAAATAGGCTATGTTTTGATAGGGAGAAAGACCATATACTCTCAAGAGTTTGAAATACAAAAAGAAATGTTTGTGCTTTATGAAGATGGGTATAAGGGGTGTGTTTCAGCCCTTATACCCGGCTACAATCTTTTGCTTGGGGTACGGAGTCCATATTCTTTATCTGCAAATATACGAACCTCTACGGGTGCGTAAAGAAAGAAAAATACTCATTCAATCTATGAAAAGGAAAGAGGCATGACGCTTGATGAGATGTATGAAGCCGTGCTTGAAAATAATCACAGCTATGATAGCGTGTTTTTTTATGCGGTTAAATCAACGGGTATTTACTGTAGACCTTCGTGCAAATCAAAAACACCCAAAAGGGAAAATGTAGAATTTTTTTCACACGCCCACGAAGCGCGGACAGCAGGCTATAGGCCATGCAAGAGGTGCCGCAGTGATTTGCTTGACTATAAACCCATGCAAGATATGGCAAAAAAGCTTAAACAACTCATTGATGCCAGTTTTTCTGAAGCCGCAAATGTGTCTGAAAAAATGGATAGCCTTGGTTTATCTCGCAAGCGCATGGTGGAGATTTTCAAAGAAGAATACGGCATAACTCCCAGTCAATATATGAATACTTTGCGCTATGAAGAGGCAAAAAAACTGCTGATTCAAAACAATAATGAAATTATAGAGATAGCCTGTTTGGTGGGCTTTGGAAGCTTATCGGCATTTTATAAATTCTTTAAGGAAAGAGCCGGTGTGTCACCGGCAGCGTATAGAAATGAAAGGATATAATCTTATGCACGGTTTTGCCATATATGAAAATCAATTTGGCTTTTTTAACATTGCCTACGAGGGTGAATACATCGTGTTTTTCAAGAAGATGCATGATGCAGTGATACAGGATTTTGGCACAAAAACACCCTTGACAGATCGTGTTTACGAGCAATTCTGCGAATATATTGCCGGTAAAAGAAAACGTTTTGACGTGCTCTACAAGCTTAACGGCACAGATTTTCAAAAGAAAGTATGGCAAGCTTTGTGTTCTATTCCATATGGAGAAACTCGCACGTATAAGGATATCGCTCTTGCCGTTGGAAATGGTAAAGCCTGTCGTGCCGTAGGCTTGGCCAACAATAAAAACCCTATTACGGTTATTGTGCCTTGCCATAGAGTTATAGGAAGTTCTGGAAAGTTGGTGGGCTATGCCGGCGGCCTTGAGATGAAGCAATGTCTACTGAATATGGAGCAGAAACATAAATGAGTAAATATATTGTGCTCTTTGAGGTTGTTCCATCGAAAGAGGGTAAGGCCAAATATTTAGAGCTTGCTGCTCTGTTGAAACCCATGCTCGAAGGCTTTGAAGGTTTTCTACATATGGAGCGATTCCAAAGTTTGCATGACGAAAACAAGGTACTCTCCATGAATGTATGGGAAAGCGAAGAAGCGATGGATCGCTGGCGGAATACGGCAGAGCACAGAATGAGCCAGTTACAAGGGAAGACACAACTTTTTGAAAGCTATAAAATTACAATTCTGTCCGTTGTTCGGGAATATATGTAAATCTTCCTGCGTTCGTGTTACTTCCGTACTGTAAGCGTATGCTTTGCCATCGGCGGCTTCAAGAGCGGCTCTTATGATCACTTTTGAGGTGTTTTTTTATTTGATTAAATTTCTTAAAATGTAAGAATGGCTTTGGTTGACACTGTCTTGTCTATAGCATATAGCGATTTTTGTAAAAAACAAGACGGGTTCATTTTTTTTCGATATAACATCATGTTATGTAATATATCTGTGGACTTTTCTTGGGGGAATCTTCGCTTCCCCGGAAAAAAGAACAGTCAATCTAAAAGGCTATAATTGTTATAGGCTTGCAAAAATGTGCTTGTTCTTGTTGCGAAAGATCGTATCAACGTTTTTTTAAAGAAAAAAGATTTGTGAAAGTATGTTGTGTTTAGGTATCGAGTCTTCATGTGACGAAACGGCTTTGGCTTTAGTGAAAGACGGCAAACTCTTGGATGCCGTTGTTGCCAGTCAGGCAGATGTCCACGCGCTTTTTGGAGGCGTGGTGCCTGAGCTTGCGTCGCGTGAACATTATCGCTTTATCGGTGCGTTGTATGATGAATTGATGCAACGCAACGATTTGTCCTTGGACGATGTAGACAGTATCGCAGTAACACGCGGTCCCGGGTTACTCGGTGCGTTACTTGTTGGGGTGGCGTTTGCCAAAGGTTTGGCTTTTGGTGGAAACAAAGTGCTCATCGGTGTCGATCATTTGCAGGCACACCTTTTGGTCACAGGGTTGACAAACCCTTTGACATACCCTGCTTTGGGGCTGTTGGTGTCCGGAGGTCATACACATATTTATCGTATTGATGACCCGCTTTCATTTACCTTATTAGGTAAAACGCTTGACGATGCGGCAGGCGAAGCCTGTGATAAATTTGCAAAATTGCTTGGTTTACCATACCCGGGCGGCGCAATCCTTGATCGTTTGGCACAACAAGGGACAGCTGAACCCAAACGTTTTCCTCGCCCTTATACCAAAAATAAAACGCTTGATTTTAGCTTTAGCGGGTTAAAAACAGCCGCCGCAACATGGCTTCATCAGTATCCTGAAGTAGTCATAAACGGACAGCATGTACGCCGTGATGGTGAAGCGTGTGCCACACAGGCTTTGAAAGACGTGTGTGCGTCATATCTTTATGCAGTCGCAGACACCTTGCGCATAAAACTTGAACAAGCCGTTGCCATTGACAAACAAGCATATCCTTTGAATCCTGTAAAAAGTTTGGTTCTTGCAGGCGGTGTTGCCGCAAACAGTCAGGTGCGCTTACAACTCACAGCCTTGGCGCAAAAGCTTGATCTGCCGTTGTTGATACCGCCTCCGAAGCATTGTACAGACAACGCCGTTATGATTGCGTATACGGGGTTTTTGTGGACACAACATGCTCGACAACACGATCTTGCACTGTCTGCCATTCCAAGAGGACAACACGTGCCCATAGATTTTAAAACTTTTTAAGGACTGTTTTTATCAAAGGTTCATAAAAACTTGCGGAAATAAGCGGCTCTTGCACCCCAACACCGTTCTTCAAAAAATATTTTTTGCATAAAATACCATTGTGTTTTTTTTCACACTAGACGAGGATAAAAAAAACGGTTATATTAATATTTCAGAAACATGAAGCATGTGTCCTCTTGTTTGAGCAACCCTCAAAGGACACAAACTACGAGCAATATTGCACAAGAACGCCCCAAAAAACGCGCTCAAAGGTAATGCTCCGTGGAATGTTTTTTATGGATGTTTCCTGTCTTCGCAGTGAAATATCTGTTTTTATATCCTGAACATCATTGTCGAGGAGACTCATGGAAAAGCATTGCTTACACATAAATCTCGAAGCCGTGAGAAACGAAGCCTTCATCAAGGAACTGGAAGCAGAAAGCGGACAATGCGTTTCTGCTTGCTATCAGTGCGGTAACTGCACTGCCGGTTGTCCTTGTGGGCCTGAGTATGACTTACAAGTCAGCCAAATCATGCGTGCCGTCCAAATGGGGCACAAAGAGTTGGCCTTGAGTGCGGCATCACTGTGGCTGTGTGTTTCTTGTTCCACCTGCACCACGCGCTGTCCAAACAACATCGATGTTGCGCGCGTGATGGATACCTTGCGTCATATGGCTCGTCGTGAAGGTAAAAAACGTTATGTCATGTCTGCCTTCTGGGATTCTTTCTTGCGTACAGTTCGACATACGGGCCGTGCCTACGAACTTGGAGTCATGGCCATGTTCATGGGACGCACGGGACGTGTCCTGACCGATGTGGATCTTGCTCCGCGCATTTTGCCCAAAGGAAAACTTCCCTTCCTGCCGCATGCGATCCAAGGACGTGAGCAGGTCGGGCGTATCTTTAAACGCTTTGAAGAACAACAACGTTAAGATGAAGCGTACCTCAACATGCTTCGTGTAAGTGCTGCTGTCAGTACTGCTTATTCACATTAACGCATGAGGTGACACCTCTTCGCTTTTACGGTTAGTAAGCCTTTGCTTTAAGAAGATTTGCTTCAAGAGGCATCCGTTAAATTCATTATTGATGAATAGAATATACCGAAAAGCAGTATGAAAAGGGTCTTAGAGGCCTCGCCTCGAGAGACACCGCCTCAACCTCAAAAGGAATAAAATGAAAGTCGCGTATTATCCCGGATGTTCGGGCATGGGCACGTCGGCAGAGTATGAGCGCTCTACCCGTGTGGTTTGCTCGGCTTTGGGGATTGAGTTGCAAGAGCTTCCCGATTGGAGCTGTTGCGGTTCAACCCCGGCGCACGCCACGGACGCGGTGCTCTCTGCAGCACTGTGTGCTCGCAACTTGGACATTGCCGGCAACGTCATGAAAAATAGTGGCACAGAAAAATTGATCACCCCCTGTCCGAGCTGTCAGGCCAATTTGAAAACTGCCCGTCATCACATGGCACACGAAGAGTTCCGCAATAAGGTCAATAGCCTCTTGGACTCTCCCTGTCCTCCCATCGATGAGAAAGGCAACGAACCCCTGCCCGATACCTTCTCCACCTTACAAATTTTGGTTGAAGACTATGGGCTTGATAAGATTGCAGAAAAAGTCAGACGCCCGTTGAACGGCTTGCGTATTGCACCGTATTACGGCTGTCTCCTCAGTCGCCCCGAAAAAATCATGCAGTTTGACAACCCCGAAAATCCCGTCTCTATGGATAAACTCCTTGAAGCATTGGGTGCCGAAGTGGTTCCTTTCCCCTTCAAAACCGATTGTTGCGGTGCCGCCATGGGTATTCCGCGGCGTGATATTGTCGAACGCTTATCCAATAAAATCCTTGCCGGAGCCAAAAATTACGGCGCAGACTTGATCGCCGTGGCTTGTCCTTTGTGCCACATGAATCTTGATCTGCGTCAAGAGCAAGTGGCCTCTGCCGCAGGTACCCTCTACAACATGCCCGTGTTGTATTTTACACAACTCATGGGGCTTGCGTTTGGGTTGAGTGCCAAAGAGATTGGCTTGGATAAACTGTGTGTTAATCCCGAAACCGCGCTGAGTAAAATCGGCACCGTATCCGCAGAAGGAGCCAAGGCATGAAAATAGGTGTTTTCATCTGTCATTGCGGTTCCAACATCGCAGGCACCGTGGACTGTGCCGAAGTGGCAAAACAGGCTCGTGCCTTCCCCGATGTGGTCTACTCCACAAACACCATGTACACCTGTTCCGAACCGGGACAGGACGAAATCGTTCAAGCCATTCAAGAACAAAAGCTTGACGGGGTTGTGGTGGCTTCCTGTACGCCGCGGATGCACGAACCGACGTTCCGCCGTACCGTTGAACGCGCGGGTTTGAACCGTTACATGTTTGAAATGGCCAACATCCGTGAGCACGTTTCGTGGATTGGTAAAGATATGCAAGCCAACACCAACAAATCGGTTGAATTGGTTCGCATGGCTGTTGAAAAATTGCGTCGTAACGCGCCATTGTTCTCCAAGAGCTTTGATTCGACCAAAAAAGTGCTGGTGATCGGCGGCGGTGTGGCAGGTATTCAAGCCGCACTTGATTGCGCTGATGCAGGCCTTGAAGTCGTGCTCGTGGAACGCGACACCTCCATCGGCGGCAAAATGGCGAAGTTGGACAAAACGTTCCCCACCGTTGACTGTTCGAGTTGTATTTTGGGTCCCAAAATGGTTGACGTGGCACAGCATCCAAAAATTAAATTGATTGCTGCGGCTGAAGTGGAAAGTGTCGGCGGCTATGTCGGAAACTTTACGGTCAGCATCAAACGTCGCTCAACCTTTGTGGATTGGGATAAATGTACGGGTTGCGGCGTGTGTACCGAAAAATGTCCCGCAAAGAAAACACCCGATCCATTTAACGAATTTGTCGGTCCCACCACGGCGATCAATATTCCGTTCCCCCAAGCCATTCCCAAAAAGGCAACGATCAATCCTCAATATTGTCGTAAACTTCTGGACGGCAAATGCGGCGTGTGTGCCAAAATTTGTCCCACGGGAGCCATCAATTACGAAATGCAGGACGAGATCATCACCGAAGAAGTCGGCGCCATTGTGGCTGCGAGCGGCTATGATTTCATGGACTGGACTGTCTATGAAGAATACGGCGGCGGACGCTATCCCGATGTGATCACCTCGTTGCAATACGAACGGATGCTTTCGGCTTCAGGCCCCACGGGCGGACACATCAAACGGCCTTCTGACGGCAAAGAACCGAAAGAGGTTGTCTTTATTCAATGTGTCGGTTCGCGTGATAAATCGGTGAACCGTCCGTATTGTTCGGGCTTTTGTTGCATGTATACCGCAAAACAGGCCGTACTCACCAAAGACCACATGCCCGAATCGCAATCATATGTGTTCTATATGGACATTCGTGCCCCGGGCAAACTGTATGACGAGTTCACCCGTCGCGCTGTGGAAGAATACGGTACACAATACATCCGCGGTCGTGTCTCTGCCATCCAACCTGACGGCACAGGCAAATTGATTGTACGCGGTGCGGACACGTTGCTTGGTCAACCTGTCGAAGTGAAAGCTGATCTGGTTGTGTTGGCTGTGGGTGTCGAAGGCGCGAAAGGTGCCGGAAAGCTTGCAGAAACTTTGCACATTTCCTACGACGGCTACGGCTTTTTCATGGAATCGCACATCAAGTTGCGCCCCGTGGAAACCAACACCGCAGGGGTCTTCCTTGCCGGCGCTTGCCAGGGAGCCAAAGACATTCCCGCGTCTGTTTCTCAAGGCAGCGGTGCCGCGGCCAAGGTCATCGGCCTGTTGTCCAAACCCCAATTGGAAAGCGATCCGCAAATCGCTTGCGCTGACATCAAACGTTGTGTCGGTTGCGGCAAGTGTGTGAAAGTGTGTCCGTTCCAAGCCATTACCGAGTTTGATTTCCGAGGCGAAAAGAAAGCCCAGGTCATTGAAGCTGTGTGTCAAGGGTGCGGCGTTTGTGTCGCGACCTGCCCGCAGGGTGCCATTCAGCTTGCTCACTTCACCGATAACCAGATCCTTGCGGAGGTAAACGCCTTATGCCAGTTCTAGAAGGCAAAGAACTTCGGATCGTGGGCTTTTTGTGCAACTGGTGTTCCTATGGCGGTGCAGACACCGCCGGGGTTGCCCGTGCAACACAACCTACGGATCTTCGTATCATACGGATTCCCTGTTCGGGACGCGTGAATCCGCTTTTCCCGTTAAAGGCTCTGATCTCAGGAGCAGACGGCGTCCTTGTTTCCGGTTGTCACCCGCGTGACTGCCACTATTCCGAAGGCAACTATTACGCACGTCGTCGCTTGGAAGTGTTGAAAGAGTATCTGCCGATCATTGGTATCGATCCTCGACGCTTTGAATACACATGGGTTTCGGCTTCCGAAGGACAACGTTGGCAACAAGTGGTCACCGCATTCACGGATCGGATTCACAAACTCGGCCCCGCACCGCGTTTCAATGAGATTGCACCGCGCTTTGACCTGCCCACCGAATTGGTGACGCCGATCAGACCCTTGGGTTGCGGAACCAATCCCAATTTGGATGAGTTGAAAAACACCATTCGTACTGCCTTGGCCGATGAAAACCTTGATTGTGTGGTGGGTTGGCAAGCCGGCTACGACGCCTTGCACAACACGCCCTTGCTGATGAAAACCCCCGAAGATGTGGATAAATTGGTCTGGGGACCGTTTAATGTCCACTCTACGGCTAACGCCTTGCCCCAATTGGTGAAAGACGCCAAAGGCAAAAAAGTCGGCGTTGTGGTGAAGGGTTGCGACGGCAAAGGTGTTGTCGAATTGATCCTTGAAGGCTTGGTTGCGCGTGACAAAGTTGAAATCTTTGCCATGGGCTGTAACGGCACCGTCAATGTGGATCGTTTGTTAAATAAAATCGGCCCCGTGATGCATGTTGAAGACGTACAAACACAAGGTTGTACCCTTACCGTCAAAGCCGACGGCAAAGAACACGCCGTTGAAATGAACGATGTGGCGCACGACAAATGCCGTGGTTGTACGGTTCCCAATGCGCCTGAGTCGGATCACTTTATCGGCACCCCCGTTGTCCTGCCCGAAAACGCCGCCGCAACGCCTGCCGCCATCTTGGCCATGCTCGACGGCATGACGCTTGATGAACGCTTTGCGTTTTGGAAAGGGCATATGGATCGGTGTATTAAGTGTCACGCTTGCCGTAACGCTTGCCCCATGTGTGTGTGCCGTGAATACTGCGTGGCAGACAGCCGTGAACCGCATTGGATCAGCCAAGAAGACGCCGTGAACGATAAATTCTTCTTCCAGTTGATTCATGCCATGCACCTTGCAGGTCGTTGTACGGGCTGCGGTGAATGCGGTCGTGCTTGCCCGATGGGCATTCCCGTGGGTGCATTGAAGATGCATCTTGGTCGGGTTGTCGCGAAGCTCTTTGAATACACCCCGGGTATGGACATGAACGCCGTACCCCCGTTGCTTGGGTTCCAACTTGAAGAGAAAAATATCCACGAACATCATATAGAGGGAGCATAACGTCATGAGCGCCACTCGTTTTTTGGCCGCCGACGGCATGGCCTCCTGGCTGGCTGACGTGGCCAAGACCCATAAAGTCTTTGCCCCGAAAAAAGAAGGCAAATCTGTTGTTTTCCGTCAATGGACAGCCGATTCTGAGGCTCCCATTCTGGATAAAGCCACAGTGTCGCCGAAAGGTGTTGTTTTGCCTTCAAGTGAAACACTCTTTACTTTTAAAACAGAAAAAGATGCTGAAAACCTTGCCAAAACAGAACTGAAGCTGGATAACGCGTTTGCTGCCGAACCGACAGTGATCTTTGCGTGCCGTTCGTGCGACACTCGTGGTTTTGTGCATCTTGATTTTCCTTATATGCAAGGGAAATTTAAAGATCCTTATTATATCGCTCGTCGTGAAGCGACTGTGATTGTCACACGCGCCTGTGACGCACAATGCGCGACGTGTTTCTGCACCTCCGTGGGTGGCGGCCCCACCTCTACGGAAGGCAGCGACATTCAAATGACCGTCATCGACGGCGGGTATTTGCTTGAAGGCATCTCTGAAAAAGGCACTGCACTGCTTACTGCAAGCACGTTGCCCGACGGAGCCGACAAACTCGCCGAAGCCAAAGCGCATCATAAAGAGGTAGAAGCCAATGTGAACCCCACCTTGGATTTCTCCAAATCAGCGGAACGCTTGAAAGAACGCTTTGAAGACATGGACTTCTGGACAGAACAAACCACGAAATGTTTGTCTTGTGCGGCGTGTACATACATGTGTCCGACGTGTCAGTGCTTTAACATCACCGATGAAGGCGAAGCCGCGTCGCCTGCGGGCGGCCGTCGCGTACGGACATGGGATTACTGCATGTCTCCATTGTTCACGCGTGAAGCCAGCGGACACAACCCGCGTACCGCCAAAGGCGCACGGATGCGTAACCGCGTCTCGCATAAATACTGGTATACCTCTGAGTATAAAGGCGATATTTCTTGCACAGGTTGCGGACGCTGCATTATGCACTGCCCCTCCTCGGTAGATATCCGCGAAATTGTCCTCAAGGCCATCGAAAAAGCGTAAAGCTATTTTTATTTTTTTGGGGGATAATGTTCTCCCAAAAAAATAAGGAGATATATTGTGAGTGAGCAAAATCCTCTTCTGCCCGATGTCGCGACGATTGTCGAAACGGTGCAGGAAACACATAATATTATGACATTTCGCGTTCGTTTTGATGATGAAGAACGCATGAAAAATTTTACATTTGAGCCCGGTCAAGTCGGTCAGCTTTCGCTTTTTGGCGTTGGTGAATCGACGTTTGTTATTAACTCACCGCCGACACGCATGGAATATTTGCAATTTTCTGTGATGTGTGCGGGTGAAGTGACTTCTTCGCTGCACAAGCTGAGAGCTGGTGACAAAGTCGGTGTGCGTGCGCCGTTGGGTAATTCGTTCCCTTATAACGATTGGAAAGGCAAAAACGTCTTTTTCATCGGTGGGGGGATCGGTATGGCACCCATTCGTACGATCATGCTGTATCTTTTGGATAACCGCGCGGACTATGGCAAAATCAATTTGCTTTACGGTGCGAGAACCCCCGAAGATCTCTCCTATAAAGCAGATATTGCCGACTGGATTGCCAGAGACGATCTCGATTTGACCATCACCGTTGACAATTTGACCATTCCTGAAGAAGGTGGCGGTGTCGGTTGTGTGGGGCTTGAAAGTTCTTTTGGCGTGGAAGGCGGCAAGACAATTTGGAAACACAAAACAGGGCTTATCCCCCATGTTTTGACCGATATCAATCCCAATCCGGACAACACGATTGCTGTGTTGTGCGGTCCGCCAATCATGATTAAATTTACTTTGGATGCGCTGAAAAAGCTGAATTTCCCCGATAACCAAATTTTCACCACGCTTGAAAAACGGATGAAATGCGGTATCGGTATCTGTGGACGCTGTAACATTGGCGGTAAACTCGTCTGTGTTGACGGCCCTGTCTTCAGCTACGATCAGCTTCAAGGCCTGCCCCCGGAACTGTAAAAAGCCTTGATAGTTTTTTTGGGGGGGATAATCCCTCCGAGGTGATGCCTCCCCCAAATCCCCTTGTTGCCGCGGTGGGGGGGGTGGTGTGGGGTTTTGTATATATCCGGGTGCGGTATCCACCGGCAGACCCCCCGCGTCGGAATATATTTGGGGGGCTTCTACAGCCGGTTTTTGGGGTTTGTGGGGTTTTTTTTTTCCGGTTTGGCGCTAAACAACCCCCCCAACCCCCACCGCGGTTCAAGTTACTTTGAGACCTTTTGTTGAAAAATGATAGTTATTCTATGTTGTTGTGTGTTGTAAAATAGAATGGATTTAGGGGTTGTTTCTTAATAAAAAGATATTATTTCTCAATAAAAAGATTTTGTATTTCTACCGGAGGCAGGATTCCATGGAAAACACGAGGGTATTTCTTTGAACGAAGTTGTTCCTTTGGATAAAAGGATACTGCATATCGCTTTTGTCAATGCCACATCCAAGTGGGGCGGAGTGAAAACATGGATGATTCATTTTGCGTCCGAACTCGCTGCACGCGGACACTGTATACGAGTGTATGGCCGTCAACAAGCGTTTGTGAATGTCGCTCAACAACGTGTCGGGCACGGTGAACAGATGACCTTCGGGGCAGACTGCAATCCGTTGACTGTCTTTCAGTTCATACAACGTTTCCGCAAAGACAAAATTGATCTTGTTGTCGTTAATGTCGGTAAAGACTTGAGTACCGCAGGCATTGCGGCGCGTTGCCTTGGTCTTCCCGTTGTTCAACGAATCGGTTTGCCAAACGATATCCCATTGCGCCTCAAAACACGCGCCTTACATGCTTGGATTCAACCCTACTTTTTGGCACCCTGTCAATTCATCGCACAAGGCTTTGCGACCAGTTTGCCCTACCTTGACGTGGACAAAATAACCGTCGTCCTCAACGCGAAAAAAGCAACAACGCATAAGCTCGAAACACACCGCCCACGAAAGTTGCTCATGACCCAACAACTCAACCCGGATAAAGAACACACAACAGTTCTACAAGCCCTTGCCAAACTGAGCCAAGATGTTACCCCTTGGCATCTTGATGTGGTCGGGACGGGGAACAATGAAACGGCACTCAAGCAACTCTGCACAACATTGGGGCTGGATGCCCATGTTACATGGCACGGTTTTCAAACAGATCTGACGCCCCTGCTGCAAGAAGCTGACATATTCCTTTTGGCTTCCTCGGCAGAAGGCTTGCCAAACACCTTACTTGAGGCCTTGGCATACGGTCTTTTGTGCATTTCACGAGATGTCGGCGGCGTGTGCGAAGTGTTTCCCGAACACCTTCAACCGTGGCTTTTACCCTTTTCTGCCGACTCCATAACCTTTTGCGACGCGCTTGAACGCGTTTTGCAACTCTCAGACAATGAACTTTTACAATATCGCTTGCAAACACAACATGCGGCTACAACAACACTCAACCTCGAACGAAGAGTTGAAGAATTAGAAACATGGTTTAAACACGTTATAAATGATTTTAAACAATAATCAGAAAATAATAAAATCTATGTAAAAAATATTCTTTTTGAAATTGTTTTGTTGTGGTGTCTTGCATTGTTGTACGGGACAATGTATGAAGAAAAGAGAAACGTACAATTGTGGTGTGTTGTATTGTTTTCTTTCTATAGGACGCATATAAAAGATGTGTTGAATACCGTTTTTGATTATGCATTTTGTCATATATGCGTTCAATTGTTCATACGCATATCTTGTCCTTCCCCACAAATATGGCACAGCTTTTTTACGATACAGACATATGTACCCATGGAGTCAACATGAGCCAAAGCCCACTCACAAGCAGCGGTGAGAATCACGAACTGGAGCTGATTGAATTTTTTATAGAAGAAGCTCACGGCGAAAACGCTCACGATGAAAACGCTCACGATGAAGAAGCACACAACGTAGCCCCTCATAACGGAACTCTTCGCGATGAAGCACCCGCATACCGTGGCTACTATGGCATGAATGTCTCAAAAGTTCTTGAAATTATACGCAGACCGACAATCACAGCCGTTCCCGGAAACCATCATCCCGCAGCGTTGGGCACATTTAATCTGCGCGGACGGGTGTTGCCTCTTGTTGATTTGGCTCGGTGGCTTGGTAAATCCATGGTCGAATCTGAGTCAAACAAAGTGATTGTGTGTGAATTTTATGGCATTACTATTGCTTTTTTGTGTTCAGGGGTAACACGTATCCACCGTTTACAATGGGCGAGTGTCGAGCCGCCTGATTGTTATGTGCGTGCCTATAGTAATGATAGTATTACAGGCATTGTGCGTCTTGAAGAACGTATTTTATTTATTTTGGACATGGAAAAAATCGTCACGTCCATGGGCGGAAGCGTTAATTTTATGACCAATGAACAACTTCTCTTTGATCCTGAAGGTGTTGCACAAGCAAATGTCGCAGGAGACAATCCCGAAAACACAAACAATGACGGCACACCGTCATTCGCAACCAAACTCGATCCCGAAGTGATTAAACGGAACGGAAATTATCATGTGTTGATTGCTGATGACTCTTCTTCAATCCGTAATTTGATTGGCGGTAAACTCACCCAAGATGGCTTTAGAGTCACAAGTACCAGTAGCGGACGTCAAGCATGGCAGGAACTTGAAGCCATAAAACAACAAGCAATCGACCAAAACGTGCCCGTGACGAGTCTTTTACATTTAATCATTTCCGATATCGAAATGCCGGAAATGGACGGCCACACACTGACTAAACAAGTGAAGAGCGATTCCGTCCTACAACAACTCCCTGTGGTGCTGTTTTCTTCCTTGATTACCGAAGCCATGCGCGCTAAAGGATTGTCTGTCGGTGCTGACGATCAAATTTCAAAACCTGATTTACCGGGATTGACCCGTCGAGTACAAAGCATGATTTTAGAGAAGATAGGTGAATAAAACCCCTTCTTGTCACGAAACAAACGCATACATAACGTTTTGTTGCGTGTCTTTGCACAAAAAAGGCGTTATTGAAAAACAGATCCCAATGCCTCATTGTAAAAACAAAGAACCGAACGTTGTAACAATAACAGAGTTAAAACACTGTGTTTATCGTGATATGAAAGGGTATTGTTTCATACAATGAGACTCTCAAAGGCTTAGGGATGGTTGTTATTCTGAAAATTCTTGTTTCACCACAGCCTCTTTTTTGACACGATCCAATAATTCGGAAAACGTTGCTTTGACATGCTCGCGAATGTCTCCCGCAACAACAAGATATAACACATCGTCACCGGGTTTCAATATCCCTGCCGCGCTTTCTGCAGCAATGGCAAAAATTCCGGGCTGTTGTTCCAATTCACGGCAAATAGCGTGTAAACGCTCAATATCAGGATGCACTTGCAACGCCGTGACAGGTGTGTGATCATTGCGCGACCACGCACGCACAACACCGTTGTGAACAAGCATCATGCCGACGTGCTCACTGAAACCGTCTTTTTGTTTGACTTCATCGATGAGAGCTTGCAATGTTTTCATGAAAGTACTCCTTTCCGGATGTTTTTTGATGATTGGGTGAGGACAAGAACACCTGTCTCCCGCTGAGACCTGTCCTTTCTGTGACGTTCCTGCCTGCAAGAAAAGGTTGATATATGCCATTCATTGCCGATTTACTTGAACGATTGCCTGCCGTGAAAGATGTCAATATGACGTCTTCCGGTATTGCATTGTGGATTTGTTGGGAAGGTGATCTTGATGCCGCGGTTCCCCAAACGTTGCAAGACTATGGGGGGATGTGTATCATCACCGATCACAATCAGTCCATGTGGTATTTTTTTACAACAGATGTGTTTCTTGCTTTGGCACGTCTGACAGTTTGGGCAAATTTCAATCCGTTACCCGTCAACATTCAAGCTTTGCCTGCGCGAATTTTGTTCAGTGTCCGACGTGAAGTTTCAATTTCTTTGGAAGCAGGCCTGACACAGCAAGAAGTGATGGTTCCGCAAAAGTTGGGGGTTTGGATTCATCCAAAAACGCGTGAAGGTCTGGGTAATTCACCGGGGCTTACCTTTACTGCCACCCCACACAATCAGGGCATGGCTGTGCTTGCTTGGGAAGTCCTTGAAGCCGACTCTCGGTTGCCATATACCTCTTCTCAGGGATGGTATGCATTACTGAAGCCACTCGGCAATCCTTTGGATAAAGCCTTTCAAACCGCTTGGCGAGCCACATTTGTTGCACTTGAAAAAATATTGCAACGCCATAAATTTAAATACAATGTTCATGATTTCTTTTTGATGTTGCCTATTGATAACCTTCGTCAACTGCGCATATGGGCGCGTGAACTTTTGCTGTTTACCTCTCAACAAAAAGAACACCCCGAGACGTATTGGCCTTGTGTCAGCGTCATTATGAATAAAAAAGGCATGAACTTCAACAACGAACTGCCCCAAAAAGTTGGTGTCAAATGGGACAGTCTCATGCCGGATTTTCCGTACATGAGTTATCGAAATGCTTTTTTGTTGGGTGAAGGTTTTTCAATCACCGATTTGCATTATTCGGCAGGCAACACCACCATTGACAATTGGTGTACGGTCTCGTTGGGTGAAGATCAGTTGGCTGTGGGCAATTATATTCCCATTTTGGTTGCGGGACAAACCACAGCCGGTGACGGTCCGCCGTGTTTTTATTGTGGTATGTATAGTCACACCGCCGCTCAATGCCCCACAAAACGGTTGCGTTTTTCTACCAAAGACTATTGGGAAGAATTCAGCACCATGGGAATTGAAGAAATTAATGAAGGGTTTCGGGTCATGGAAGACCAGATGTTGGAAAATGGAGTGAACGGCTTGCGTACACTCTATGATTCTACAGAAACTCCCGGAACCTTGGTGCGGACAATTTTTGAAGTGGGTTTGCCGAGCCAATTGCGTGTGGCCGAACGCCTTTGGTTGAACATCAGTCGTGATTTTCCGGAAGTGACCGAAGAGCTTGGTGCGGTTCGTGAAGCGCAAGCCAGACGTGATGAAAGTCCTGCATGGGGCTTTTTGGAGCGCTTGGCAAAACTCCATCCGCAAGATCTCGGCGCCTTTGAAAAAGACGTCTTGGCGGCAATCAATCGCACTCCCCGTGATGTGCGTTTACGCACTTTACTTGGTTTTTCAGCCATGGAGCGAGGCGACTATACGCGTGCACAAGCGGCTTGGAAAGAAGCTGAAAATTTAAGCGGCTCACCGCTTCATCAGGCTTGGCATACATTGCTTTTGGGACGCTTGCATGAAATTCAAAATCGGTTTTCGGATGCTCAAGATTGCTATCGAGAAGCGTTTCGTCTGCATCCGAATTGGCGAGAACCTGAATATCGACAAGTGGTTTGTCAGGTTAAAATGGGTTTTGCCGAACAAATGCAACCGCAAATTTTTCAACTGATCGGCAACAATCCCCATTTCTTCAATCGTTTTTTGATCGATTCTGAGCTTGAACGTGGGCATCTTATTATATTGACAACTTTGTATAGTAAATGGAGTGACGCCAAACGCATGGTTGAAGACGAACGGACACATATTGACCGTCTTCATGCCGAAGTGGACGAGTGGTTTCCCAGAGAACATATGGTTGCCAATAAATTTCGTGAACGTCTTGAAACGTTGCGTGCCGATAGTGGAATGAACAATTATTTGGCGTTTTTACAGGTCATCACGGCTCGTCCGTTGCTTGAGCGCGATATTAAGGCGCAAGTGCAACAAGAAATTGAAATATTGAAAGCGCGTTTCAAGCAATATCTTGGTGTGTTGGAAAGCATTCGCGATGAAGCGGCGTGGTTTCCTTTTCCTCGAGTGTTGGTTGAATTCAATCGTGAATTTAATGAATGTGCGGGGATTATCAATTGGGCTTTTGCTTCAAATTTTCACACACCGGCAAACTTTAGACAAGCCCAAGAATATGTTCCGCAAATTGTAACCTTGTTACAAGGCTTGGAACGACGTTTGCGTTTTTTACGCGTTCTTCGTGATTCGACTTTATATATTTTGATTTTGGGACGCACATTCCTTTGGATCGAGGTGACGTTGTTGGCTTTGGCTATTGTCATTGTGCCCGGTATTGCTATTTTTGGACATGAGTTTGGTCTTGGCTGGTTACGTTCGTTGATTCGTGCAAACCATTGGGAACTTCAGGGCATGCTGTTCTTGGTTGTTACGGCCGTGGCTATGGGGCTTGCAGCTTTGCGTTCTACACTGATTTTTGAACGTAAACGCAATCAACTTGTGGAAGAAGCACGACATAAACGAGAAGAAATGCAACGCCAACGTCTTGATAAAATTAAAGAACGACTCAAAGTCTGATATATTCTCGTTTACCATACAAAACGTTGTGTGAAGACAAAATAAGCAGCCTCTCTCTCAGATGGAGGCTGCTTGTTTTGTCTTGCAACGCGTTTAACAAATCACGGGTGATTTGGGAGAATGATTTCCCCCAAAAAAAAGTTCATTGAGCAATATTCTAATCAAATATTTTAAACGGAAAATTTTTGTAAACGTGTCGCATTGAGAACAACGGAAACCGAGGAAAGTGCCATGGCAGCACCTGCCAACATCGGAGATAATCCGGGACCGCCAAATAACTTTAACAGTCCTGCAGCTACAGGTAAGCAAAGAAGATTATAAGCAAACGCCCAAAAAAGATTTTCACGAATATTGCGTAACGTCGCTCGTCCAAGCAGTACCGCCGTTACAGATCCCCATAAGCCACCTTGATTGCCGTCAAGTAACACAATATCTCCCGCTTCAACAGCAACATCCATACCCGAGCTGACCGCCATGCCCACATGCGCTTGCACCAACGCAGGCGCGTCGTTAACCCCGTCACCAATCATACCCACATGCAAACCCTGTGCGCGCAAATCGGCAATCACTTGTGCCTTGCCCTCAGGCAACACGCCCGCAATCACTTCATCAATGCCTGCTTGTTGGGCTATGGCGGTTGCCGTTTTTTCGTTGTCGCCACTCAATAACAACACGCGCAGACCTTCATTGTGTAAACGCCGTATCACTTCTGTCGCCTCCGGACGCAAGGGATCGGCGACCGCCACAACGCCCTCTAACACATCGTCACAAGCCAATAATAAAAGCGATTGCCCCTCATCAGCCAACGTCACAAGCGTTTTTTCAAGTTCGGGTAAAGCAATATGGCGATCAAGCGCAACCTTTGCTTCATCTAAAAAAAGACGGTTGCCCAAACTCAAAACCGTGCCGTCTGCCAATCGTCCCGAAAGCCCTTTGCCCGCAACAGACAAGACGTCGCGAACAGTAACAAAACCCAATGCACGTTCCTCAGCCGCACGTCGTACCGCACCCGCAAGCGGATGATCGGACATAGCCTCCAACGATGCCGCGTGTTGTAAAATGTCATCTTCAGATAACAAACCAAAACTTTTTATATGTGTCACAATCGGTTGGCCTTGTGTCAACGTGCCTGTTTTGTCAAAAACAAGCGTGTCAAGACGCCCGGCCTGTTCCAGTGCGGAACCGTTTTTGACCAATACCCCAAGGTGTGCACCACGGCCGGTGCCGACCATAATAGATATGGGCGTCGCCAATCCCAACGCACACGGACAAGCTACAACCAATACCGCAACAAAAATGCGTAACGCTTCGGTAAATGGCAATTGTCCCACAACATACCATAAAATAAACGCCAAGATCGCTAAAATCATTACCGTTGGTACAAAAATCAAACTGATTCGATCCGCCATACGCGCAATGGGTGCTTTCGAACCTTGCGCCGCACGAACCAGACGTGCCATGCGTGCCAACGCCGTATCCGCACCGACCCGCTCTGCACGCATGATAAAAACACCCGTAGTATTCATGGTTCCGCCAATCACCTCAGATCCTTCAGAAACAGGTACGGGTAACGACTCTCCCGTCAACATGGCGTTGTCTACCGCAGAAATACCACGCAGTACCACGCCATCTACAGGCACTCGCGTTCCTGCACGCACCTGTAAAAAATCACCGACATGAACCACACTTAAAGGCACTTCCTCAACTGCGTCACTCATCTTAACATCAACGCGATCATTCATTTCAAGAGCATCGACGCCATCAGACAACGCTGTGGCTTGTTCTTTGGATGGAACAAGAACACGCAAAGCCGTTTCAGGCGTCAAACGCAACAACGCACCAATCGCGTCAGACATTCGTAAACGTGAAGACGCTTCAAGCATTTTTCCAAAAGAAATCAAGGTGATCAATACAGCAGCAGATTCAAAATACAAATCCATAACCGCCGCGTGTTGATGAACAAGATCGGTTGTTGTGGCAATCTCAACCGTTGCCCAAAGGCTGTATAACAACGCCGCACCCGTTCCGACAGCCACAAGACTATCCATATTCGGCGAACCGCGCCATAACTGCGGTAAACCCAAACGATAAAAATCACGTCCCGACCAGACCACAGGTACTGTTAAAAAGAGCTGTAACAAGGCGTGACGCAAAGGATGTGTAAGCGGATCGATGGCTGTGGGTAACGGCAAGCCCCACATATGCCCCATAGACACAATCAACAATAACACACTAAAAAATGCCTCAGGCCACAAACGTCGCTTGCGTAACGCCACATCTCGTTTGGCTTCTTCTTGACGATTTTTCCAATCTTCGGCATCGTCCTCTTCTTCGGATAAGGCTCTTGCCGTAAATCCCAAAGCTGTTGTGCGTGTTTCAATCAAGCGGGCCAACGCTTGGCGCGCTTCGGCACTGCCCACACTTTCATGCGGCACAACATCTGCCGTCCCCGAAGCCAAATTGACAGCAATCCTTTCAACTTCAGGTAAGTTCCCAAGAACCCTCTCCAAACGAGACGAACACGCCGCGCAACTCATGCCGCCTATCACAAAACGCAACACTGTTTCAGACATTATTTAAACTCCCATTCCATCAATCGTTGATGATAGTATTGTTGCCAATTCCATCTTGAACACACGTGTGACATAGACTCCCATGCAATCAAGTGTTTATACTCTTTTGCAAAAAGCTTGCTTATAAAACCTTGTAAACGCTAAAGAAAAAAGATACATAAACAAACACACCATAAACAAGGGCTTATATTAAAAAAAACACGTAAACCACGCCAAATCATAACAAAAAAAGGACAAAAACATGAATACTCTATATGTTCACGGCATGACTTGCAATCATTGTGTACAAGCCGTCAGCGATGCAGTAAAAACTGTGGCAGGCACCGCAAATGTGATTGTTGAACTGGATGCAGGCACAGTTACTTGGGATGGAAGTGATGTCGAACCTGTTCTTGCCGCCATTCAAAACATTGGCTTTGAAGCCACAAAAGAACGCTTAAATCGTCTATAGCCCTTTTTGGGGGAGAATCATTCCCCCATCCCTCTTGATTTTGCGGCGCATTGCATTTCTGTGTTTCGCATTGCTCATACGCCGCGCGTCAAGTTGCTCTGAGAGTCTTTTTCACCCAAAAAAAACGACAACCATTTAACATCTTTAAGAAAAATTAAAACAGCATTCGCTATAGAGCTGTTTTAGATTGACTTTTTTCTTTTTTTTTAAGGTCTTTTCATGGAAATTGTATTGTTTCAGCCTGAGATCCCACCGAATACGGGTAATATTGCGCGTTTGTGTGCTGCCACGCAGGTTCGTCTTCATCTTATTGAGCCGTTGGGTTTTTCTTTGGATGATCGGTATTTAAAGCGTGCCGGCCTTGATTACTGGCCGTTGGTTGATTTGCATCTTTGGCCGAATTTTGATGCTTTTCTGAAAGCAAACCCGAACCGCCGTTTGATTCTTACCTCTGCAAAAGAAGGCGCTGCGGCACAACAGTTTGTTTTTGAAGACAACGATGTGCTTGTATTTGGACAAGAAACAAGCGGTTTGCCCGATACTGTGTATGAAAAAAGTCCGTATCGCATTCGATTGCCTTTTGCACCGACAGTGCGCGGGCACCATGACGGCAGTCAAAGTGTGCGTTCGCTCAACCTCTCAACGGCAGCAGGGATTATGCTTTATCTGGCATTGGATCGTGTCGGGACGTTAGATGCATGGGAAAACAACACGGCTTGAAGATAAACACCCGTGCCGACATGATTGAAGAAACAAGACGCATGAGCTGCTTGTTTCAGTTTTTTCATTAAAAACATCTTGAGGCTGTCATGAACAGACAAAGAATCCAAGAAATGTGGCGATTGACATGGCCACAAATTGTATTGCTTTTGGCGCAATTTGTGGTGGGCATTACCGATGTCTGGACAGCAGGTCGCTTGGGCCCCGACACTCAAGCGGCCATTGGTATGATCAGTCAAATGCAAATGCTTTTGATGGCTTTGTGTATGGCGGCTGTCAGTGGGGCTGTGGCCTCAATCAGCCAATCTTTGGGTGCGGGGAAAAAACGTCGTGCGAGTCGTTATGTGGGGCTGGTTTTGGGTTTGGTGTTGTTTGGTGCCATATTGATTAGTGTAAGCATCGCTCCTTTGCACGAACCGTTTCTTAAACTTGTACAAACACCTGATAATGTTATTCCAACCGCAACCCTCTTTCTTATCGTAACGCTTTGGACACTGCCCGCACATTATGCGATGACCATGAGTGCCGCTATTTTTCGTGCGGCAAAATCGGTGCTGCGTCCGCTTTATGTCGGTCTTTGTGTGTGTTTTTGTAATCTCATTGGCGATCTTGGATTTGGTCTTGGATATTGGGGCTTTCCTGCTTACGGTGCTGCGGGCATTGCATGGACAACGTTTGTGACGGTGTTTTGCGGTGCGGCTGTGCTTCTTTTTTGGCTGTGGCGAGACAAACTCATCACCGCAGACAGCTTTCCGCCATGGCGTTGGACCCGTAAAGGTGCGCCATATCTTCTCAAAGTGGCGGCTCCTGCTTTGGGGACGTCGTTTTTGTGGCAAACAGGGTACCTTGTTCTTTTTGTTATTACGGCGGCGCTTCCGTATGGCAGTGTGAATGCCTTGGCAGGCTTGACGGCCGGAATGCGTGTTGAGGCTATTTTATTTTTGCCTGCTGTGGCGTGCAACATGACGGTTTCTGTCCTTGTGGGGCACAGTCTCGGGCAACGAAACCGCGCTGAAGCCATGCGTGTGACGATTGGTATTCTTTGGGTTGCCACGCTGGCCATGTCTTTACTTGGTGTGATTATTTGGCCTTTTCGAGAAAATTTGGCTGCATTTATTGCGCCTGATCCTGCTGTAATGATGGAAACGATCAGTTATCTTTCATATAATATTCTTTCGGTACCGTTTACGGTTGCCAGTGTGATTTTGGCGGGCGCGTTTAACGGAGCCGGGGCAACACTTTATCCGATGATCACCTTCAGTACGGGGGTTTGGCTGGTGCGCTTACCCATCGCTTGGCTTTTTGGACATCATCTTTGGGAAAATGCAGACGGCATTTATATGGCGATGTTGGTTTCACAAATATTTCAATCGTCTGTATTACTTTGGATTCTTTTTCGTCATAATTGGACACGCTTCGCCATGAATGTTACCCAAAAATAATTTTTATGGGTTTTTCTTACAACGCATGATTCGTTCAAGACTCTCATGTTTGACACAGAAGCGTTCTTTATATATACTTTAAAAATGGATACCATATTGGCAATAATTCTCCATACATACCCACATTTGTCGGTCATGCGTTACAACGGTAAGGCTGAATCTGTGGTTGTGTCTATGGAGCATATTGTTGTTCAATGTGGTTTTACCTGACGTCATTTTTTGGGGGGCAGGTTGTCCTTCGGCTTTTAGTACAGTAAGAACACAATCTTTTGAAGGAGGATTTGCGTTTTTAGCTGTTTTCAAATCCGAAATCTTCCCCCTTTGATCATCCGTACCTTTAGGTGCGGATTTTTTGTTTTTTTGGACAGTGTTTTCGAAAAAAACTCATAAAATAAGGACATATATTTTGCTTTGCTTTCTTAAAAATACTTTTACAAAAAAAGAGACGCAGATGTCACAAGAAATTATATCTCTACAAGATATCAGAATGCGAGCAGAACAATACTACAAAGACGGTGATTTTTATTGTTCGGAAGCGGTATTGAAAACGCTGAAAGATGCATTCAACGCTCCCTTTGATGATGAGATTATAAAACTTGCTTCAGGTTTTCCTGTCGGCATGGGTGCGGGGTGTACATGTGGAGCGGTGAATGGTGCCGTTATGGGATTGGGTATGTTTTTTGGACGTAACCAAGCGAAGGGCAAAGAAGTCAAAAAAGCCATGCAATTAACAAAAGAATTGCAAGAACGCTTTACCGCGGTCAGAAAAGTGTGTTGCTGTAAGATTCTCACCAAAGGCATGAGAATGGGCTCAAGCAAACATATTGAACACTGTGTGGGGATTACGGGCGAAGTCACTGCACTTGCCGCTGAAATTATTGCCCGTGAGTTGGGTTATCAGATACAACAATAAACCGTACATAAACCATAAACAACACAATGAGGAGTGCACAATGTTTCACTTTTACTTGAAAGCCTGTATGTTTGCCGTTTGTCTTTTTCTTACGCCTGTAGCAGTTTTTGCGGACAATGTAGATATTCTTAGCACAGAAGCGGCTGAAATGCTGAAAACACCTGTGGACAACAGAGTGATTATTGATGTGCGTACACCGGCAGAATTTGCCAAAGGACATATTAAGAACGCACAAGTGATAGACTTCAAAGCGTCTGACTTTAAAGAAAAAATCTCTCAGCTTGATAAAGACGCCCCCCATATTCTTCTCTGTCACAGCGGAAAACGCAGTGCAGGGGCACTGGAAATTATGGAGGCGTTGGGTTTTACCAATGTTCAACACATGAAAGACGGTATGGTGGGTTGGGAAGCAAATAATTTTGAAGTGCTTGTCACTCCTTAATCTCTTCCTCGTTCTAGAGCATGTTTGCTTTGATTTTTTTAGATCGTGTCAACATGAATCTAAGGATTGTTTTTCAATCAAATATGTTGAATGTTGCTTATGATTCTTTGTGTTTTTTTGGATAAAAAGACGTAGGCAATGCATCTCAAAGCAACTGAGGCTGCGGCAGGTTTCAGTGCGAAGCAATGAAACCTGCCGCAGAATTAAGGGGGTTTGGGGGAGTTTAACTCCCCCAAAAAAAAGAAACATTACACGCGAGCGGCGGTTTTGAGATCTGCAACAGCGTCTGTTTTTTCCCAAGTAAATTCAGGAAGTTCACGCCCAAAGTGTCCATAAACAGAGGTTTTCCCATAGATGGGGCGCAGCAGATCCAATCGACGTGTGATGTGGTATGGACGTAAATCGAACACGTCACGTACGGCTTTGGTCAGGAGTTCGTCGGGCAATTCGCTTGTTCCCAAGGACGAAACGAGCACAGAGACAGGTTCGGCAACACCGATACAATATGCAATCTGTACTTCGCAACGCGGAGCAAGCCCCGCCGCGACAACGTTTTTGGCAACATAACGCGCCATATACGCCGCAGAACGGTCAACTTTTGAAGGATCTTTACCCGAAAAAGCTCCGCCGCCATGGTTACCCGCGCCGCCATAGGTGTCTTGAATGATTTTTCGTCCGGTAAGGCCGCAGTCGCCCATGGGGCCGCCCACAACAAAACGTCCCGTGGTGTTGATAAAAATTTGGCAATCTTTTTCGTCAAAAAAGCCAGAAGGTTCCAAAATAGGACGAATAACATGTTTTTTTACGGCTTCCAACACGTCTGCATGGGTAGCGGATTCGGTGTGTTGTGTGGCGACAACGACATTATTAATCCGTACAGGTTTGCCATTGTTGTATTCAAAAGAGACTTGTGTTTTACCGTCGGGACGGAAAAAATCGACTTCACCGTTTTTTCGTACTGCGGCAAGTTGCTGAGAAAGCTGATGTGCCCAGTAAATGGGTGCGGGCATTAATGTTTTGGTTTCATTACACGCAAAACCAAACATCATGCCTTGGTCTCCCGCGCCTTGATCTTCCGGATTGGCACGCACAACACCTTGAGCAATATCGGCAGACTGTTTATCTATTGTAGACAATACAGCGCACGTTTGCCAGTCAAAGCCCATATCGGATCCTTCATAGCCGATGTTGCGGATGGTTTCACGCACCACAGCAGGAAAATCTGCATATCCTGTGGTAGAAATTTCACCGGCAATCACTGCCATACCTGTTGTCACAAGCGTCTCACAGGCCACATGGGCATATGGATCTTGAGCCAACAACACATCAAGAATCGCATCAGAAATCTGATCGGCAACTTTGTCCGGATGACCTTCTGTCACCGACTCTGAGGTAAAAAAATATCTTCCATTGGAATGGCTCACAGTATGAACTCCTTAAAAAACATAGGTTTAAATCAGGTCAAGATTTTTGACTCTGTTTTGTTTGTGTGTTTGTCTGAAAAGTATATCACCATATTGAGATATAGTATTTCATCTAAGTTTAGCAGTAAAACACCGTGCTGTCCAGTTTGTTTTTCTTGACTAACTGCCTTTATTGTAATACTTGTTTCTTATACAGGATGAGAACTGAGTTTTTTTATAAAAAACATCGGGTGTATGCTACACAAAACACCGAAGCCAAGATTGAGCCCCTCCTTTATATATAGAGGAAAAGGCGCAAGAGATTGGCTTTTGATTTTTTTTACGGCGTTTTGCCGGAAGATGGAGAAGCCCCTTGGATAACCAACCAAAAAAAGCACAAAAATCAATCAAGTTACCGACAAAGTCACCGAACGCTCCCTATTTTCTTCCTATGCTGGAAAGCATGGCAGCCAAAGATGAACTGAATGAAGTTGTAAAAAACTGTGTTGTGAAATCCTGTGAACTCATGGATGCCGGGGTTGAACTGTATCCCACAGGCTTTGTTAAAACAGACGATACTTGTGCTTTGCGTGCCGAATATGAGGCGTACTCGGCTGAAGAATTGGAGGCGTTGTCTGAAGTCTTCAACTGTGCCGGTCGGATTGTTTCTCATCGTTCTTTTGGGAAGGTTATCTTTTTTCATTTGGCGGATCGCAGTGGGCGTATGCAATGTTATGCTTCGCAAGAAAATTTGGGTAAAGAAGCCTTTGCGATTTTTAAAAAGCTTGATGTCGGCGATATTGTCGGTGCTGTCGGTTCTCTTTTCCGTACAAAAACCGGTGAACTCACGCTTTCCTGTCAACGCGTACAGCTGTTGGCGAAATCGTTCCGTTCATTACCGGAAAAACATAAAGGACTGACGAACGTTGAATTGCGTTATCGGCAACGCTATGTTGACTTGATCGTCAATCCTCGTGTGCGTGAAATCTTTCGGAAACGCAGCAAAATTATTCGTGAATTTCGCAATTTTCTTGAAGAACGCGGGTTCGTTGAGGTAGAAACACCGATGTTGCAACCGATTGCAGGCGGTGCGGCGGCGTTGCCTTTCATCACGCACCATAACGCGCTTGATATTGATTTGTATTTGCGTATTGCTCCTGAGTTGTATTTGAAGCGCTTATTGGTCGGTGGTTTTGAACGTGTGTTTGAAATCAACCGCAACTTCCGTAATGAAGGCATCAGCACACGTCATAACCCCGAATTCACCATGTGTGAATTTTACTGGGCATATGCTACATTTGAAGACCTGATGGATCTGACGGAAGAATTGTTTGCTCATATTGCGACCGAAGTCTGCGGTTCGCCTGTGATCACGTATCAAGAAGTAGAAGTGGATCTCACACCCGGACGTTGGCAACGGCTGAGTTTTTATGAAGCCTTGGAAAAAGTCGGCGGACACACTCCTGAATTTTATACAGATTTTGAAGCTGTTAAAAGGTATGTGTGTGAACGGGGTGAGAAAATCTTGAGCAGTGATCGTTTGGGTAAACTCCAATCCAAGCTTTTTGAATTGGATGTGGAACACAAACTTATTCAACCGACTTTTGTATATCATTACCCCACAGACGTTTCACCGCTTTCTCGACGCAATGCGGACAATCCGGAATTGACCGATCGTTTTGAATTGTTTGTAACGGGGCGTGAATTGTCCAACGCTTTTTCGGAATTGAATGACCCTGTGGATCAGCGCTTGCGTTTTGAAGCACAGGTGAGAGAAAAAGAAGCCGGCGATGATGAAGCCTGTTCCATGGATGAAGATTATCTTCGTGCCTTGGAGTATGGCATGCCGCCTGCCGCAGGGCAGGGCATCGGCATTGACCGCTTGGTGATGCTTTTGACCGATTCGGCTTCGATCCGTGAAGTGTTGTTCTTCCCCCTTTTAAAACCGGAAGCCTAATGCGCTTTGAATTGTTTGTAGCGTTGCGCTACCTGTTTGCCCGTCGAAAACAAACCTTTATCACCGTTATCTCGATCATGGCGATGCTTGGCGTGGCTCTTGGTGTCGGTTCTTTGGTTATTGTGCTTGGGGTGTATTCGGGGTTTTCAAAAGATATTCGCGACAAAATTTTGGGTGCCAACGCGCAAATTATTGTTTCCGGCGTATTGCCATACAATGACTATAATGAAATAATCCAGCGTCTTGTCGCTACGGACGGCGTTCGTGCCGCTACACCGTTTTTGTATGCCGAGGGCATGATTTCTTCACCGCGTGGGGTGAAAGGCTTGATTATCCGCGGTATCGATTCGAGTACGGCAGGCGGTGTTATCGGTATGCTCGGACAACTGACCGAGGGAAGCTTGCAACGGCTTGAGTCTGAAGACGAGGCTCCCGGGGTTTTGGTCGGGCAAGAATTGGCAAAACGTTTACAACTTTCTGTCGGCAGTCGGGTGAATTTGTTGTCTCCGGCAGGCCAACGCACGGCAACGGGGTTTCAGCCGCGCATCCGTCCTTTTGTTGTGGCAGGCATTTTCAACAGCGGCATGTATGAATACGATTCCTCGTTGGTCTATGTGTCTTTGCCTGCAGGACGAAACCTGATGAACCTCTCAGAAACAGCCATCAGCGGCTTTGAGTTGCTCTTGGACGATGTGTACGAGGCTGACAACGTCGCACACCGTCTTCGCGCCGATTTGGGGCCGACAGCACACGTCCGTACGTGGACAGAAATGAACGCGAATCTTTTTGCGGCATTACAACTTGAAAAAATTGGCATGTTTATTGTTTTGGCCATGGTCGTTTTGGTTGGTTCTTTTTCCATTGTGACCACTTTGGTCATGATGGTCATGGAAAAGACCAAAGACATTGCTGTATTGATGGCCATGGGCGCCACAAAGAATACCATCCGCCGGATTTTTATCTTACAAGGTACAATTATCGGCTTGTTCGGTACAAGCTTTGGGCTTGTTTGCGGTATTGCTTTGGGTTTGGCTTTGCAGGAATATCAATTCATTAAGCTCCCCCCCGGTGTTTATACCATTGATCATTTACCGATTGTTTTGCGTTTCGGCGACATCGCGCTAGTCAGTCTTTCTGCGATGACGTTGTGCTTTTTGGCAACCATTTATCCGGCTCGCAAGGCGGCAAGCCTTCAACCTGCCGAGGCGTTGCGGTATGAATAATGTTTACGACATGTCAAAAGACAAAACAATATTGTCTTGAAAAAGTCTGGAAAGTTTGTAAAACTCCAAGAGAAGATGTTACCATACTTAGCGGTGTTGATTTGGAAGTGACTGCCGGTTCGTCTGTGGCGATTGTCGGCGCTTCCGGCAGTGGGAAGTCGACGCTTTTGCATTTGTTGGGAGCTTTGGATACGCCGACGGAAGGGCGGGTGTGTTTTGAAGGGCAGGATTTGACGTTGATGAATGACGCTGAAAAGGCGGCGTTTCGCAATCGACGAGTTGGTTTTGTTTTTCAATTTCATCATCTTTTGCCTGAGTTTTCTACGTTGGAGAATGTGGCTATGCAGTCCTTGTTGGCAGGCTTATCCAAAGCAGAAGCCTTTGCCAAAGCGGAAACGGCGCTTGAGCGTGTGGGGTTATCCAAACGGCTGGAACACAGTGTGACGACCCTTTCCGGCGGAGAACGGCAACGAGCGGCGATTGCGCGAGCCATTCTGCAGGAGCCTGCGGTACTTTTGGCTGATGAACCCACGGGCAATTTGGATTTACATGCTGGTGAAGCGGTTACGGAGTTGTTACGGGAATTGAATCAAACGCTCGGTATGACGCTTCTTGTTGTGACTCATAATTTGGACATGGCCAAAACCATGCAACAGTGCTTGGAATTGCGAGCCGGAGTTTTGTATGAAAAGACTGTATGATACTGTGTTTTTTGCTTCAACAACTCGGCTTTGCGCCGTTTTTTTGTTGATTTTTGGTTTTTTGCTTTTGCCCGTGTCGGTTAAGGCTGCACCAAAAATTGACAGAACGCTGATCATTGTCCCTTTTTCGATCAATGCCGACGTGGAAAAAGAGCAATTTGCCAAAGACGTACCGACACTTTTCAATCAAGCTTTGGTTGACCGTGGTTTTACGGTTGTGCCGTTTGCGGACGTGTTGACACGAGCCGAACAACGCAATCTGATCAGTGATAATGTCGGTGCGGTGCGTGCTTTTGCGGCTGAATTTGGTGCGGATTATGCGGTCATGGGGAGTTTTAATGTCTTGGGCAACGCGTTTAGTCTTGACACGTCGTTGCTTTCTGTTGTCGGTGAAGGCGCTGCGCAGCCGTACACGACAGAGCGGAGTAACCTTGTCGATTTGGTTTCTGCCGTTGAAGAGATCAGTGCAAAGATCACGGATCGGATTAAGCCTGCGATTCCGTTGCCTGAGGGCAGCTTGGCGGGTGTTGAAATTCGTGGCTTACAGGTGCTTGACGAAGACGTGGTGTTGTTGCGGCTTTCGAGCGCGCGGGGCAAGGTTGTTTCTGAATCTGCGATCAACGAAGAATTGAAGCGTATTTGGGCATTGGGTTACTTTACAGATGTTTCGGCATCGCTTGAACAAGCTTCTGACGGCGAGGTTTTGGTTTATACGGTTGTTGAGAAGCCACGGATTCAGGATGTGATCGTCAACGGTTCTGATGCCGTTGACTTGGCAGATATTCTGGCTGTGATGTCTTCGCGAACGGGTTCGGTCATCAACGAACGCTTGTTGGCGCAGGATATTCAAAAAATCACAGACTTGTACCGTCAGGAAGGGTATTATCTTGCCGACGTGCAAACGCGTGTGGAACCGCAACCGTCCGGGAATGCTGTTTTGGTTTTTGATGTGACCGAGGGCAACAAGTTGTATATTAAAGACATTGTGCTCAACGGTTTGGAAACGCTTGATGAAGATGATATTATTGAGCAAATGGCATTGAAGGAGCGGGGATTGTTTTCGTTCCTTACGGGAACAGGGGTTTTGCGTGAGGAATATTTGGAACGCGACACGGCTGCCATCACGGCGTATGGTTTGAATAACGGTTATGTGAGCATGCAGGTCAGCGCGGCCGATGTGGTGTATGAAGAAGACGGTATTGTGGTGACGTATACGGTGAAAGAAGGGCCTCGTGCAAAGCTTGGTGATATTCTTTTTTCCGGTGATTTGATTGATACGCCGGAGCGTTTGCTTGATGTTGTGCAACTGGACGAACATAAAGCGAACGAAGAGTATTTTTCATTGACCGTCATGCAGGACGATGTCAAGCGTTTGACTGATTTTTATAGCAATTATGGTTTTGCGTTTGCCGAGGTTGATGTGCAAACGAGCGGCAAAGAAGATGAAGATGTTATTCATATCAACTTTGCCATTAATAAGAAAGATAAGGTGTATATCCGTCGGGTCACCACCGAGGGCAATACCAGAACGCGTGATAACGTGATTTTGCGCGAGATGCGCCTTGGTGACGGAGATGTTTTTGATGGTGAAAAAGTGCGACGCACGAGTGAACGCTTGCATCGTTTGCGCTATTTCACCGAAGTGGATACAGAAATCATTCCGACAGATAACCCCGATGAAGTTGATTTAAATGTCAAAGTGCTTGAAGATCGCACGGGTGCGGTGATGGCCGGTGTCGGTTATTCCTCGTTTTCCAAGGTTGGTGTTTCGGCGAGTATTGAGGAACGCAATCTGTTTGGGCGTGGGTATAACTTGGCTTTGCGCGGATATCTTTCTTCGGTCAGCAGCGCGTTACAGATGAGCTTTGTGAATCCGAGATTGTACGACACGGATCTTGGTTTTGGCTATGAGGCGTACATCACTGAATATGAGTGGACAGATTTTACCAAAGACACGACAGGGAATACGGTGCGCTTGTTTTATCCGATCGGCGAATACACGACGATAATGGGTTCGTATCGTTTGGATCAGTATGAGTTGCACGACTTTGGCACAGAGGCGCCGCGTTCATATTTGGATTATGCCGGTAAAAATATCACCAGTGCTTTAGGTGCCAACGTGACCTATGACTCGACGGACAGTAAAGTCCAGCCCAGCCGTGGTTGGATTGTTCGGGGTAGCTTGGAATACGGCGGCGGCGGCATCGGCGGTGACGACAACTTTTTTAAGACCATCTTGGAAGCACAAACATTTTTTATGCTTGATACACAGAAAAATCATGTGTTGCATTTACGCGGACGGATTGGTGCTGTGTTTGAAAACAGCAACAAGCCCGTGCCTGTTTTTGACCGATTTTTTATTGGCGGTATCAACACGATACGCGGCTATGAGTATGACGACATCTCACCGCGTGACCCCCAATACGGCGACGAAATCGGTGGTGACCGCATGGGTTTTGCCAATATAGAATATATTTGGACAGTTGAACCTGAGTTGGGTTTGGCAGTCGTGCCTTTCTTTGATATCGGTTATTCAAATGATTCAAAGTACTTTGACGCGTTTGATAATTTGAAAAAATCTGTCGGACTGGAGTTGCGTTGGCGTTCACCTATGGGTGATCTGCGTTTTGCCTATGGGTATCCGTTGGACAAGAGCGTGCTTGGCAAGGAGCTTGACGGACGCTTTGAGTTTTCCATGGGACAGAACTTTTAAAACGTGAGACAAGCCGCAGTAAAGGTTTTACACTATGTCAAGACTCTTTTCGATGAGGCCCATGCCACGATCTGTTTTTTTCTGTTTTTTGTTCTTTTTGGTTTTTTCGGCGGTGGGGTTTAATCCTGTTGCCGTGGAGGCCGTGTCCCATGCGACGCTTGAAAAAGAGTATAATAACACGAAATTGGCAATGACAAAACTTCTCAATAACGAAAAACGCAATCGTTTGCGTGAACCGTGGGAAGATATTATTGCGCGTTTTGATAAATTATATAAACAGTCGACAACATGGCCGAATCGTCCTGCGGCGTTGTATCGATCAGGCGTTGCGCGTGCGGAATTGGCACGGCGTTCGTTTTTGAAAAGCGACGCGCGCGCGGCCATTGACCGTTTGTTGCAAGTGGAGAAGTCTTTTTCGCGCAGCGTGTTGGCTGACGACGCGTTATTTGAGGTCGCCACACTGCAAGAGGAAACTCCTCTGAGGGATCCCAAGGCTGCAGCAGAAACCTTGCAACGTATGCTCAAAAAGTATCCTTCCGGGGATCAGGCTTCTAAGGCAAAAAGCATGTTGGCTCGCGTTTCCGGCAAAGCCAAACAAACACCGACCAAAGCTGTCGCGGCTAAAAAACAAACACCCTCAAAAGCCGCGCCTAAGAAAAAAATTGTACTAGAAGAAGGTTTGGGACAAAATTTGATTAATGGGGTGAATTGGCGTTCCAAAAGTGACTTTGTGCGTGTCACGGTACTGTTGACACGTCCTACGTCGTGGGAAATCAGTACGCAAAAACCCGACGCGGAAAAAGGCACGCCTGCCAGATTGATTCTGGATATGCCCGATACCGCCCCCGCGCCAACCGTTCGTCCTGGCGCACGCGTAGACAAAAGCCCTTTGACGCGCGTGCGTTTGGATGTGGCAACGCCCGGAAAAACGCGGCTTTTGCTTGATTTTTCGACATTGCGACGCTTCCAAGTGACTCAAGGAAGTTCGCCTGCGCAAATTGTTATTGAAGCCTCAACGCGTGACGACGATTTGCCTGACGGGCAAATGCTTGGTAGCTCTATGCGTGAGACCTTACAATATGCAAGCACAACACCGGAAGAAACGATCCAGACAGATCTTGCCGCACAACTCGGCCTATCCATTCGCACTATTGTGCTTGATCCGGGACACGGGGGCAACGATGAAGGCACACATCATAACAGTATTATTGAGCGTGATTTTGTCCTTGATTTTTCGAAACGACTTGGCAAACTCTTGAGTAACCGTGGATATAAAATAGAATATACTCGAGACAAAAATGTGCGTCTTGAATTGGACGAGCGTCCACAAATTGCGAAAGACAAAAATGGTGACTTGTTTGTTTCTATCCATGTCAATGCGGGTACACATCCCGATATTCACGGATATGAAACCTATTACCTTGATTTTGCGAGCAGCAACACAGCCTCACGTTTGGCGGCACTGGAAAACTCTGTGGGCACATACAGTCTCGGTGATATGGAAAAGGTGTTGGCAGATTTGATGCTTGGCGCTCGCCAAGATGAATCTAAACACTTGGCGGAACGGATACAGTTTAATGCGATTCAAACAGTCAAAGAGAAAAAGTTCGCGATTCGTGACAATGGGGTGCGCTCGGCACCGTTCTTGGTACTCCTTGGAGCGGGCATGCCCGGTGTATTGGTTGAGCTTGGCTATGCAACGAATAAAGTGGAAGCCAAACGCTTGCGCCAACCGGCTTACCTGAACGCCCTCGCCGAAGGCATCGCGCGCGGTATCGATGCCTACGCCAACGATCTTGCCAAAGGCATTTTGTAAGATTTTTTTCTTGTGGTGCTCCAGAGAAGCTTTTGGGAGAGGGTACAATGCTGTCAATGAAATGTTTTTGTGTTCATTGACAGCATTTTTTATTGCTATTTTTCAATGACGTTCTATTTTTTATTAAGAAGCGTTCGTGTTGTGATGACGATCAATAGGTTCATGGGGAGTGCGTCATGCGTATATTGTTTTGTTGTGTGTTGTGTGTTTCCGTGCTGACAGGATGCGGCAGTGGCTTTGAATCACATTACAAGCCTGTGTCTTTCTATGATTATGGCTCCCCGGAATTTGGCCCCGCTTGCCCAAATCCGAGAGTGGAAGCCCTGCCTTTACATGTTGATTTTGAAACGATACAAAAAACACAACGCGCCAAAGGCTATGTGCTCATAGGGCAAGCCAAATGGAAAAGCACACAACATGAAAGCGATGATTCCGCACTGGAACAAGCACAACACGTTGGTGCGTGCCTTGTGCTGTGGAGTAAAGCCGATGCGGGCACAGTCCAGTCAACACAAAGAGTGACCGAATACATTCCTGCACGAACAATGAAAGTTATTAATAATACCAAAGATGGTAAAGAAGAAAAACATATTGAAATACCTGCAGAAAGAATATATAAAGATGTGCCTGTGACCTATCAACAGTATGAGTACATTGGATTGTTTTTTGCGAAAGCACAAAACATGTTTGATGCCTTTGGTATCGAAGGGACAGCACCTTCCATGGAGTCCATGGCCGCCAGAGATTCCCGTAACGGCATTCTTGTCACTGCTGTGCAAGAAAACAGTTTGGCATATCATGCCAATATCTTCCCGGGAGACGTCATTTTGCAAATGAATGATCTTGATATGAAAGCAAAGACGCCGCCTCCTTTGAAAGAAAAAGCACAAAATACTGTCGTGCTTGAACGCAACGGAAAAAAAATGGTTAAAACATTTGTTATTGATTGAACGTTGTTGATTATTCTGGGAGAAGCCTCGCCCCTCAAGGCTTCGCCTCGGCGCGACAAAAGGAACCGGGGGAACATGTTTTACTCAGAAAAGACGGTGTTTCTGTAAAGACGAAAAAAGGAGTTTTTTGTGGCAAAAGAAGAGATCAACGCGTTTCTCGGCGCGGGCACGGTCTATCAAGGGACACTGCATTTTCAAGATGCGGTCAGAATCGACGGGCGTTTTACAGGTGAAATTTCCTCTGACGGCATGCTGATTGTAGGAAAAGACGCAGAGGTTGACGGCGAAGTGACAGTCGGTGAATTTGTGCTTGCGGGTAATTTTCGTGGTGCCGTCGTTGCCAAATACCGCGTCGTGCTTCATAAAACAGCCATTTTTGTCGGTACGGTACATTCACCAAACTTGGTGATGGAGGAGGGCGCGTCATTGGACGGACAATTGGTGATGCGTCACCCTGTTGCTGCAGAAGACGCCTCCACAACGGCAGAATAAAAAACGACATAGGAAGTTTTTTGTATAATGAAACGTCGTAACTGTTTGTTTCCATTATAAAGAATGTACACACCTTACAGATGATATTTTTTTTGACAGAAATCATGAAAAGACGTAAGCTAAATACGTTCTTGATTTTTTATTGTTTTTTTTAGTATTGTTTTTTTTGTTTATACGCTTTGTGTTTTGACGAGGCGAGAGCTTTTTGTGTAGACTTGGGTGTGTGTCTCTACGGAAAAACAGAACGCGTTTGTAGAACAGCCTGTGTTAAAACTCTGTAACAAGAGGAATGTACAGTGATCGATCTTGATATTACGTTACTGATTCAGTTGGTTAATTTCCTGATCACCCTTTATGTGTTGAACCTGTTATTGATTCGCCCCGTGCGCATGATTGTGCGTCAACGTCGTGACACCACTGCGGGTTTGGTTTCCGATGTGGAAGTCTTTACACGTCAGGCCAAAGAAGAATTGACCCACTATGAGAGCGAGTTGCAACGCGTTCGTGAAGAAGCCGCCGAAACACGTAAACAAGCGCGCATTGAAGCCGAAGCCGCAGGCCAAACCCTGCGTGAAACGGCAACAGCCGATGCACAAGGAACCATCCAAGCCGCTCGAGAACGCATGAATCAAGACATTGCAACAGCTCGAGACACGTTACAAGGCGAAATCAAAACGTTTTCTCAGGCTGTCGTGCAAAAATTGTTGGCATAAAATTTTGGGTATCCCTCTTTTTTACGGGTATTAATGTGAACGTTCATCAAGTGTTCTTGAGAAAAACGTTCGGAAAAGAAAGCTCAAAAACATTTGCGAATCTTTTGCAACGTGTGTTTTTCAGTTACCTTGGAGGATCGCTTGAACGGAATCTTGAATTTTTTTATGTCCAAAGACGGGCTTGTTGCGGTGGCGGGGCTGATTTTGCTTGGTGTGGTTTCGCACTACAATACGGAAAATCCGTGGGTCAATTTCGTGGCCAGAAGCACCAATTTAGGCATTTTTTTGTACATTTTATGGCGTGCGGGCGGTCAAGCTGCAGTGAATTTTTTTGCCGAACGGCGTGCGGGCATTGCGCTTGAGTTGGATTCTTTGGAACAACAAAAGAAAGACGCTCGAGCAGCACTGCAAGAACTCCGCGCGCGAATCGTCGATTTGGATGCCGAACGTGAAGCGATTTTGAGCGAAAGCCGTAAACAGGCCGAAGCCATCAAAGCAGGCATCATCGCTCAAGCCGAGCACGATGCCGCAACCATTCGTGAGAACGCGGTTCGGAGTGCCGATTCGCAACTTCGTACAGAGTTGAAGGCCTTGCGTGAGCAGGTTGCCGAAGAGTTGCAAAGTGCTGTGGAAACAGCGCTTAAAACTCAAATGACACCTAAAAAGCATGCGCAACTTGTGGATAAATCTTTGAAAAAGGTGGTGCTGCATTGATCGGCGACGTGGTGGCACAACGCTATGCTCAGGCTCTTTTTGCCGTCGGTAAAGAGCAGGGTATGGCGCAACTTGAAAGCTATGGGCAAACGCTTGCAGCGTTGAGCGCATTGATCGGGCAATCGCCGGACCTTGAGCGTCTTCTATCTGCTCCGGTTATTTCTGTTGCGGAAAAACAGACGGTTCTCGATCGAATCCTCAGCGCCTTACAAGCCGACATAACCATCAATCATTTTTGTCGTCTTTTGGCTGAGAAAGAACGTTTGGGGCTTTTTCGGAATATTGCGACAGCTTTTGGGCGTCAACTGGATACAGCGGCCGGTGTTGTTCGCGGCACACTCGTCACTGCCGTTGCTCTTGACGAACAGCGACATAACGTCTTGGCTGCGGAGCTTGGTAAAAAAATGGGGGCGACGCTTGCGTTGCAGTATGAAGTCGATCCGTCGATTCTCGGCGGTTTGGTGCTGCGTCTCGGCGATACGCTCATGGATGCGAGCCTAAAAGCACAATTGGCTGTCCTTACTGACACTATCAAGAGGGGTGAATAGCATCATGCATATCAATGCGGATGAGATCAGCAAAATCATCAAGGAGCAGATCCAGAACTTCGACCAGCGTGTGGATGCCGTTGAAACCGGTACCGTACTGAGTGTCGGTGACGGTATTGCCCGCGTTTATGGTGTGAAAAATGCCATGAGTATGGAACTTTTGGAGTTTCCGGGCGGCGTTCTGGGCATGGTGCTCAATCTTGAAGATGACAACGTGGGTGTGGCATTGTTGGGTGAAGACACGGGCATCAAAGAAGGCGATCCCGTTAAACGCACCGGACGCATTTTCTCTGTGCCCGTCGGCGATGCCGTTATGGGGCGCGTGCTCAATCCCTTGGGACAACCCATTGATGGACTCGGCGCGGTAGAAACCGATACGTTTCGTTCTGTGGAAATCAAGGCTCCCGGGATTATTGCACGTAAAAGTGTGCATGAACCCATGGTAACGGGGATCAAAGCCATTGACGCTATGACACCGATCGGTCGCGGACAACGCGAACTTGTCATCGGTGACCGTCAAACCGGTAAAACCGCCATTTGTGTCGATGCGATTTTGGCACAAAAAGAATCTGATGTGCATTGCTTTTATGTTGCCATTGGGCAAAAGCAATCCACTGTGGCGTTGGTAACCGAAACCTTGCGCAAACACGGCGCGTTGGAATACACGACTATCATTTCTGCCTGCGCTTCCGATGCGGCGCCGTTGCAATATATTGCGGCGTATACCGGTTGTACAATGGCCGAGCACTATCGTGATAACGGCAAACACGCGTTGATCATTTATGATGATCTTTCAAAACAGGCAGTGGCGTATCGTCAGATGTCTTTGTTGTTGCGTCGTCCTCCCGGGCGCGAAGCGTATCCCGGTGACGTCTTTTATTTGCACTCACGTCTTTTGGAACGTGCGGCAAAACTTAATGATTCGTTGGGCGGTGGTTCTTTGACGGCTTTGCCGATTATTGAAACGCAAGCCGGTGACGTGTCTGCCTATATCCCCACCAACGTGATTTCAATCACAGATGGTCAGGTATACCTTGAGCCGAATTTGTTTAATGCGGGTATTCGTCCTGCTGTAAACGTTGGTCTTTCGGTTTCTCGTGTGGGCGGTGCGGCGCAGGTGAAGGCGATGAAGCAGGTTGCGGGCACGATGCGTCTTGATTTGGCGCAGTATCGCGAACTTGCGGCATTTGCACAGTTTGGTTCTGACCTTGATAAGAGCACGCGTCAAAAACTGGAGCGTGGAGCGCGGATTGTGGAACTCTTGAAACAGCCGCAATATCAACCCATGCCCACAAACGAACAAGTGGCTTCAATGTATGCCGCAACGCGTGGATTTATGGATGATCTTCCTGTGGAAAGTGTGCAGCATTTTGAACGCGAATATCTTGAATATCTTCGCGGCAGTAAGGCCGATGTGCTTGAAGACATCAAGACCCGCAAGGTGTTGGATGACGACTTGGAGCGTCGCCTGCGGTCTGCCATTGAGGAGTTCAAACAGGGCTACAAGGCCTAGGGGACGGGTAACCCATGCCTTCGCTGAAAGATGTAAAAAATAAAATAGCCGGGGTTCGCAAAACCAAGCAAATAACCAAAGCCATGAATATGGTGGCTTCGGCGAAGTTGCGCGGCGCTCAGAATCGTATTGAGCGTTTTCGGCCGTATGCGGAAAAGTTTTATTCCGTTTTGAGTGACCTTGCGGACAAAACCGAAGGTGACGTGTTGCATCCGTTATTGTCGGTGCATCCTGAGAAGAAGGTTGTGCTTATTGTTCTTGCGACGTCTGATCGCGGTCTTTGCGGCGGTTTTAATGCCAACTTGATCGCTTTGGCTCAAAAAACAGCCAAACAGGCACAAGCCGAGGGCAAAGAGGTGAAGTTTATTTGTGTGGGCAAAAAAGGTCGTGATACCTTGCAAAAAGCAGGGTATGAGATTGTTTCTGCGTATACCGATGAATTTGGACATCTTGATTTTTCCTTGGCGACACGCATCGGCAAAGACGTGATTTCTGATTACGAACAACTGGTGGTTGATGAAGTCTTTTTGATTTACGGTCAGTTTGTCTCTTTGTCCAAACAAACGCCGATGAGCCTGTCTTTATTGCCTGTGCGTCCTATTGCTGTTGAGTCGGCAGAGGGTGAAGTGGTAACGCAGGCTCAAAGTGGCGCGACAGAGTATGTTTATGAGCCGAGTGTTCATGAATTGCTTGCAACGTTGTTGCCGCGTTTTGTTAATGTACAGATTTTCCGTGGTTTGCTTGATACGGCTGCCAGTGAACACGCAGCGCGCATGGTGGCTATGGATAACGCCACCAGAAATTGTGACGACATGACAGGAACCCTGACGCTCTTGTACAACAAGACTAGACAGGCTTCCATCACCAGCGAACTTATCGATATCGTCGGCGGCGCTGAAGCCATCAAGTAAGGCGTCAGGTTGACCTCTTCGGTTAACACCATTCCTCATAGGCCCCGGTGACGGCAAAGGAGCATTCACCAACATGAGTACAAATACAGGGAAAATAGTTCAGGTAATCGGTGCTGTTGTAGACGTTGGTTTTCCTGACGGTCAGTTGCCTCAAATTCTGACCGCACTTGAAATCAACAATCCAAACAATGCCGATGCCCCTCATTTGATATGCGAAGTCGCACAGCACCTTGGCGACAATGTCGTGCGTACCATTGCCATGGACGCTACAGAAGGTCTGGTTCGTGGCATGGAGGTTGTGAATACGGGTAAACCGATTATGGTTCCTGTGGGCAAAGCCTCTCTTGGACGGATCATGAATGTGGTTGGTCGTCCCGTGGACGAAAAAGGCCCGATCGAAACAGACACCTATTTGCCCATTCACCGCGAAGCACCTGAGTTTGTCGATCAAAACACGAGTGTTGAGGTGCTTGAAACCGGTATTAAGGTTGTGGACTTGTTGGTTCCCTTCCCCAAAGGCGGTAAGATGGGTTTGTTTGGCGGTGCCGGTGTTGGTAAGACCGTTATTTTGATGGAGCTTATTAACAACATTGCCAAACAGCACGGTGGACTTTCTGTTTTTGCGGGTGTGGGTGAACGCACGCGTGAAGGGAATGACCTTTATAATGAGTTTATGGAAGGTGGGATTCTTGATAAGGCCGCGCTTGTGTATGGGCAGATGAATGAACCTCCGGGAGCTCGTGCTCGTGTGGCTTTGACGGGTTTGACGTGTGCGGAATATTTTCGTGATGCGGAAAATCAGGATGTGTTGTTGTTTATTGATAATATTTTCCGTTTTACGCAAGCCGGTTCAGAAGTGTCTGCTTTGCTTGGTCGGATGCCTTCTGCGGTGGGTTATCAACCGACTCTGGGTACAGACTTGGGTGCTTTGCAGGAACGGATTACGTCCACGAAATCGGGTTCGATCACGTCGGTGCAGGCTGTCTATGTGCCTGCCGATGACTTGACTGACCCTGCTCCTGCAACCACGTTCTCGCACTTGGACGGAACGTTGGTTCTTTCGCGTCAGATTGCAGAGCTTGGCATTTATCCTGCTGTGGATCCGTTGGACTCTACGTCGCGTGTACTTGATCCAAATGTTGTTGGTGAGGAGCATTACCAAGTGGCTCGTCGAGTTCAGCAGGTGTTGCAAAAATACAAAGAGTTGCAAGATATTATTGCTATTCTGGGTATGGATGAACTGTCTGACGAAGACAAACAAACTGTGGGACGCGCTCGTCGTATCCAACGTTTCCTCTCGCAACCCTTCCACGTTGCCGAAACCTTTACGGGCACCCCGGGTGAATACGTGAAGTTGGAAGACACGATTAAAGGGTTTAAAGCCATTCTTGACGGTGAATACGACCACCTCGCCGAAGGCGACTTTTACATGGTCGGTAGCATTGAAATGGCCGTGGCGAAACACAAGAAAAACCAAGAAAACGATTAGTTTTGTTTTTTTCGGGGGGGCAGTGCCCCCCCGAGCCCCCTTTTCGCCTCGGCATGTATGAGTCGGCGTTGTCATCGCTTCGCTCTGCCAACGCCGACTCATACATGCCGAGGTTCAAGGTTGCTCAGGGAATCTTTTTTTCAAAAAAATGTTAGGGTAAAAGATTCCCAGAAAAAAAGAGAGGAATTATGGCTTCATCGCTTCATCTTGAAGTTGTTACACCTGATCGGGCTGTGCTTGATACGACGGTTGACTATGTCGGTGTGCCCGGTGTTGCGGGGCAATTTGGTGTGCTTGCGGGGCATATTCCCATGCTTTCGGCACTGGATGTGGGCACGTTGTATTATCGTGTAGAAGGTAAGGAAGTCAGTCTGTTCATTGCAGGCGGTTTTGCCGAAGTGTCTGAAAACCGCGTGAGTATCCTTGCTGAATCAGCCGAATTGGCAGAAGAAATTGATGTGGATCGTGCTCAAAAAGCTCGTCAAAGAGCCGAAGAACGTTTGCACGCCAAAAGTGTTGATGTCGATGTGATGCGTGCCCAAGCGGCACTCAAACGTGCCATTGCTCGCATGCATGTTCGTGGCTTATAAGAGATGTTTTTGGGGGGAGTTAAAAAACGCCCCCAGAATGCTTTCTCGCTACGGCGTGGCTCGTTGTTATGGTATTATGATGAAGAAGCAGATGACGACATCGCTTCTGCATGGGCGTGTTGTTTGTCTTCTTGTCGTTATTATGTCGCAGGTTCATCGCTCCTGAGCGTCCTTTTTCTGAAGAGGCATATGTCATGTTAGATTGTTTTTGAATGAGAGCAATATCTATCATGTGCGAGGTGGCTTATGCGTGAGGCTGTGCTTTTCAAACCGCTTGAAAAGAGGGCTGTGCGTTGTTTGTTGTGTGCTCAGCGTTGTCGTGTGCCTTCGGGCGAACGGGGCTTGTGTGGCGTACGCGAAAACACCAACGGTACGCTGTATACGCTTGTTGATGACATGATTGCGGCATCAGCCATTGATCCCATTGAAAAAAAACCGCTGTATCATGTGTTGCCACAGAGTCATATTTTTTCTGTTGGCACGGCAGGGTGCAATTTTGCCTGTCGATTTTGTCAAAATGCACATCTCGCTGCACCGCCACAAAAAAATACCCCGATGAAAGGAAAACAGGTCTCCGCACAACATGTCGTTGAGGCCGCTGTACAACATGGTTGTAACAGCGTTGCCTTTACTTACAATGAACCAACTATCTTTACAGAACAAATTTGTAAGATTGCCGATCTTGCGCAACAACAAAAATTGCTTTGTTGTCTTGTTTCAAATGGCTATCAAACTTCGGAAACGTTGGAACTGTTGGCACCACGCATCAACGCCGCCAACATCGATCTTAAAGCCTTCCGTGATGATTTCTACAAACATTACTGTCGAGCGCGGCTTCAACCTGTCCTTGATAATCTCAAATATATGAAAAAACTCGGTTGGTGGATTGAAGTAACGACACTGCTGATTCCTGACCTGAACGACGACCCTGTTGAATTGCGTGAACTGGCACAATTTATTCGTGATGAACTTGGTTCAGATGTTCCGTGGCACATTTCTGCGTTTCGTCCGTGTCACCACATGCAAGATCATCGGCCGACATCGGCAAAGGCGGTACTTGCCGCGTGTGAATTGGGCTATGCCGAAGGCTTGCATTTTGTTTATCCCGGTAATGTCGCTACTGCGTGCGCAACACGCTGTCCTCATTGTAAAAATGTTTTTATTGAACGCCGAGGTTGGCAAATCAATGTGTTGGGAACAGATGCACACTGTTCACACTGTAACGCCATACTGCCGGGTCTTTGGACAACAGCATAAATGTTTTCAGAGATTGAAAAATTTGAAAAAAGATGCCTGCATTGTAAGGAATTGGTATGTGTGAACACCGTCGTTTGATCATCTTGACTCCCATGAATGAAGAATATCGAGTATTACAAGATATTGTTGCAAATCTTGGTTACAGCAAAAATGATCTTGAAGCATTGTATCGCTCAAAAGCGTTGTCTGTTTACGAAACAGGTATGGGCGGTTTCAATATGATGAATTTTATCTATAGCTTGCCTGAATTGCGCAGCGATACTCCCGTTGATATCCTCTTGACCGGCTTTGCTGGCGCGCTCTCCGCTGAACTGAAGACAGGCAAAACATACCAAATAGCCAAAATTACAGATTTTTCTTTCATTGAATACCAAGGTGCAGGTGATTTTGAAATTATTCAAACGCCTTCACCGTTTTATGCAAAAAAACTTCAACGTCAAAACAACAGTCTGCCGCACTTCACACTCAACACAACAGAGCTTGGTGAAAAAAAAGCATATACCCTCATCTCTTCTCCTGCTTTGTTACAAGGGAAAAAAACAAAAGAATATCTTGTTGCAAACGCTGTTGATATTGTTGATATGGAAGCCTTTGCGCTTGCTTCTGCCTTGCATAATATAAGCAATCAACAACACAACAGCACAAACACACAGCAACACACCATTCGGCTTGATGTCCTGAAAGTCATTACAGATAGCCCCGAAGAGACCTTTGCCTTTGACAGACTTCCTGAATATATGAATTTTTTGAAAAATAGCGCTTTATTGCAAACGTTTCTTAAAACCAAGCTTGCTCAATGTTAGAATTGTGTTCATTACAGAAAAAAGAGCCCCCAGTCCGCATAAAAAGAAAGAGAACACTATGCAAACGAAAATCATACAAGCAGGTCGATTAAACATTACATTGCCTGTCGTCCCTCTCAAAGACGCGCCTATTTCCATTATTTTATTTGATAGCTTTGGAAAAACAAAACTCATCGCCGACATCGCGCAAGAAGTCGTGAGCACGTTTACAAAACCGGATATCATCGTTTGTCCCGAAGCCAAAGCCATTCCCTTGGCTCAAGAAATGGCAAGACTGTGGAATATTGACTATTTTGTCTTGAGAAAATCCCAGAAACCATATATGACAACACCTCAAAAACTCGAATACACGTCCATCACCTCAAAAGGCACACAAACACTCTGGTTTGACGATAACGAAAGTTACCAACTTAAAAACAAACAAGTCATGCTCTTTGACGATGTGATCTCAACAGGCGGAACCCTGCGCGCCATGCTTGATTTTAGCAAGAAAAAAGACTTGCTTGTCTCAAGTGTTGCAACCATCTTTGTCGAAGGCGATGTTGTACCGCTCAAAGAAATGTTGAATAATTCCTACTCTCTCGAATATCTGGGCTTTTTACCTCTCCTTAAACAAGAATGACAAAAGAAAACAGACAAGATCTCAGTTCGTTGCGTGTTGCGTTGGTGCACTATTGGCTTGTTGGTATGCGCGGCGGAGAAAAGGTGCTGGAAGCCTTGTGTCGGATGTTTCCCCAAGCAGACATCTATACACATGTGTTGTGTCCCGAACAGTTGTCGGCGTGTCTGCTCAAGCAGCGTATCCAAACCACCTTTATTCAAAAGTTGCCATGGAGCGCGCGAGCCTATCAGCGTTATTTGCCGCTTATGCCTTTGGCTTTGGAACAGCTGGATTTACGCCATTATGATCTGGTTATTTCGTCAGAGTCGGGGCCTGCAAAAGGTGTCATCACACGAACCGACACTGCACATCTTTGCTATTGTCATTCACCGATGCGCTATTTATGGGATTTTTATCACGATTATCTGGAAAATGCAGGACTCTTGACCAAGCTGTGTATGCGTCCGTTTTTTCATCAATTGCGTCTTTGGGATTTTGCTTCGGCACAACGGCCTGATCATATCATCGCCAACTCTACAACCGTTGCCAAACGTGTACGGCGTTGGTGGCGACGTGAAGCTGAAGTGGTGCACCCTCCCGTAGATTGTCAACGCTTCATACAGGCAGACACCCACGTTCTGCAAACACTGCAAGAACCACTGAAACCATACGAATACTATTTGATTTTAAGCGAACTTGTTCCCTATAAACGTGTTGATTTGGCGGTTCAGGCGTGTACAACCATGCAACGTCCGCTTGTGGTTGTCGGTGACGGGAGTGAACGACAACGCTTGGAACACATCGCAGGGCCGACTGTCCGTTTCTTGGGACGGATCGATTATGACTTGATTCCTGCATTGTTTGCTTCTTGCAAAGCCTTTCTTTTCCCGGGGGAAGAAGATTTTGGCATCACGCCCGTTGAAGCCATGGCTGCAGGCCGTCCTGTACTCGCCTACGGACGCGGTGGTGTGTGCGACTCTGTCGTTCCCGAACATACAGGTTTGTTTTTTCAAAAACAAACCGCCGATGCACTGATTGAAATATTGTATGATTTTGAACAACGTCTCGAAACAAACAAGAATATCTTTCCTGTAGAACGTTTGCAACAACACGCTCTGCGTTTCTCCGAAGAGCATTTCTCACAAAAAATGCGTTCGGAAATACAAACAACCTTACAAACTGTCCGTGCCTGTAAATAGAAATACACACCTTCGTTTTTCATAAATCGCAACAAAACAAGACTTGACCTTCCTGCCTTAGCGGATATATTATGAACAGTATTGTCTGCTTTCGAATTTTCTTGTCAAAGCCTCAACAATGACAAATGTGTTTTGTTATCTGTTATGGCGTGAATTTTTTATGTCCGGTGGTGCACCATGAACAAAATTTTGGCTCAAGATGAAGTTGATGCCCTGCTCCGAGGGTTGTCCGGTGGTGACATTGATACGGGCGCAGATATCGAAGAAGACAATTCGAGTATTGTGTCGTTTGACCTTGCCAATCAAGATCGAATCATTCGTGGACGGATGCCTGTTCTTGAAATTGTTAACGACCGCTTTGCAAGACTCTGCACAAATGCGCTTTCAAACGCTATTCGTAAACGCGTGGAACTCAACCCCATATCCATTGATATGACCAAGTTCGGCGATTTCATGCGCTCATTGCCCGTGCCGACCAGTATTAATATTTTTAAAATGGAACCGTTGCGCGGCAATGCGATCATCGTTGTGGACTCGCGACTTGTTTTTTCTTTGGTTGAAAATGTGTTTGGCGGTGTCGGCTCACAACCAAAAATTGAAGGCCGAGAATTTACACGTATTGAACAAGCTATTGTTGACCGTGTGATTAAAATTGCCCTCGAAAATATGGAAGAATCATGGCGGCCTGTTCATGAATTGAAACTGGAATTGGTGCGTTCGGAAATTAACCCGCAATTTGCCGCCATTGTTCCCCCAAGTGATGTGGTTGTTGTGATCAACTTTGAAGTTGAATTGGACTCGTCCATCGGCTCCATGGTCTTGTGTTTACCTTATGCGACCATTGAACCCATTCGTTCAAAACTTCATGCCAGCTTTCAAACAGAACGCCTTGAAGTTGACCATGCATGGGTTTCGCGTTTGCGCGAGCGTCTCTTAGAAACGCCTATAGAAATGAAAATCCGTATCGGCGGAACACAAATCACAGGCAACCAATTGTTGCGTCTTGATATCGGCGACATTCTCGTACTTGATACCGACGTGGAACAACTCTTGCCTTGTTCCATTGCAGGCGTAACCAAATATTGGGGCATTGCGGGAACTGTGAAATCCAGTAAAGCCTACCAAATTGTGAAAGAAGAAGAACCGCAATATACATAATTGTAGAAGTGTTTTGATTTTTTAGAAACATTGTGTGCCTCTCTGTGTATGACATGGAGAGGCATTCACATGCGTATCAAAGCTCCTGTGTTCCTCTTTTTTATAGCACGTTTATTTTTGATTTTTTTCTTCATGAATTTATTGTACTTTTGGATAAAGATACGCTCAGAGCAGCTTGAACTGCGGCGCACTCAAAACGCGACGACACATCATTAAGCAGGAAAAAGATACGTTTTCGCGTGTTGAGTGCGCCGCAGGATCAAGGGGGTCCGGGGGGCGGTGCCCCCCGGAAAAAAAAGAAAAAGCAAAGAAAAAACAAAAGCAAACGAAAAAAGAGGTTTTGGGGTTGTTATGAATATGACACCTGTTCCGCGGATTGCCGCCATTCATGATCTTTCGGGCTTTGGGCGTACGTCATTGACGGTTGCCATACCTGTTTTGTCGAGCATGGGCATGCAAGTGTGTCCATTACCCACGGCGTTGTTGTCGACACACACTGTTGATTTTACCGACTACACCTTACTTGATCTCACAGGCGAAATGCGATCCATGCTTACACATTGGGAGCGTTTGAAATTGCGTTTTGAGGCCGTGTATTCAGGTTTTATGGCGACACCTGAACAGATGGATTTGGTCGCACGGTGTGTGGACTCATGTCGTTGTGATGGCGGTTTAGCCGTCATTGATCCTGTGCTTGGTGATAATGGTGTGCTTGATCCCACGATGTCTGTAGCTATGGTTGAACGGATGCGCTGGCTCATTCGCCATGCAGATGTCATCACCCCAAACAGCACCGAAGCCGCTTTTTTATTAAACGAACCGTGTCAAACAGCTTTTTCGGCCGACACCATTAAAGAATGGCTGCTTCGTTTAGCCGATATGGGGCCGCGTTGTGTGGTGATCACCAGCGTCCCTTGCGCAGACAGACAAGAATTTCATTTGCAACCGGCCGATACTGCAGTAAACGCACACTTGAGTGTTGTTGTCTACGAAGCTGACAAAAAAGCCTTTTGGCGAATAGATTGTCCTTCTGTTGCAGCGCATTACCCGGGCACGGGCGATACCTTTGCGTCTGTTTTGACGGGTTGCTTGCTACAAGGCGACAGTTTGCCTGTCGCGGCGGATCGTGCGGCACAATTTGCTACATTGTGCATACAAATTTCTTATGGATACGGTTTACCGAGTCGTGAAGGGGTTTTGTTGGAACGCGCTTTGCCTGCGTTGCGTGAACCGTATGTACGCAGTTTGTATCGTCCCTTATAAGGTGTAAGTGTATCATGAATGTTGTAAAAAACGATTTGCCGATAGGCGTGTTTGACTCCGGTGTCGGCGGCTTAACGGTGCTGAAAGCGTTGCGTCAGTCGTTGCCGGCGGAAGACTTGTTGTATCTCGGCGATTCGGCGCGTTTGCCTTATGGCAGTAAAAGTGCGGCGACGGTCATTCGTTATGCTTTGCAAGTCGCAGAAAAACTTGTCGAAAAAAAAATAAAATTGCTGGTTGTGGCTTGTAATACAGCTTCGGCTGTCTCTTTGCCTATGCTGCGGAGTCGATTTGACACGTTACCTATCATCGGTGTGGTAGAACCGGGAGCGCGTGCGGCGTGTCAGGCTTCAAAGCATGGGCGCATTGCTGTGATCGCAACAGAATCGACTATTCGCGGCGGTGCGTATCACTCGGCGATCCGGCAATTGTTGCCCCACGCGCAAATCAGCGGTGTGGCGTGCCCTTTGTTTGTACCCTTGGCTGAAGAAGGCTGGTTTGACGGACCTTTGGTTGAAGGGATTATACGGCGATATCTTGATCCGTTATTTATTGAAAAAAAGAACGCTCCCGATTGTCTTGTGCTTGGTTGTACACATTATCCTTTATTGGCAGAGAGTATCCGTTGCGTTATCGGTACGGAGCCCGTGTTGGTAGACTCTGCCGCGACAACGGCACAGGCCGTAACAGAAACCTTACAACATTTGCAACTCTTTCAACAAAAAAAAACTCAAGGCAAAACACAATTCTTGACGACAGACGACACCGCACGGTTCGTACGCACAGGCTCGCTTTTTCTTGGACGCACCCTGTCGGAAGAACATGTTCAACTTATTGACTTATAATGCTTATTTATCCGTATGAAACGCTGTGCGTGACCTCTTTTTGTCCTGTATGAGAAGGCATAATCTTGGAAAATCTTATTTCTCGGAAAAATAAAATAAAAGGATGAAAGGCAATATCCCTTTTTCTCGTTAGATAAAGCGGATATTTTTACAACACGACATCTTGCCAATTGAAATTGAAGAATTATATATATTTTATAATCAATGCGCATCGAAAAAACAATCAACAACGTTTTAAAGGCGTGCAAACAAAAACACTCTACCAAGCAATAACCTCAGCTGTGCAAATAGAATAAAACCTTAAAGCATCCACAGCTATCAGTAATCCTTTGGGATGACAGAGGTTATTTAGAAAGTTTAAGGGTCTTAGGTTTTTAGAGAGAGGGGGAATCTGGCGTAGCATTCCGTTGCACGCAACCCACATAAATGCTTAAAGCGTTGCTCACGCTAGCAAAGCGTCAGATACCCCCAACATCGATTTTCCGAGAGGGCTTCAATTCTCTCGGAAAAACTTATTTGAAAGAGCCTGTCAATGCTCTTGTTTTTTTTTCCAAAGCTTGAGATCTTGACGGAGTGCAGAACTTGGCGTAACCCCCCAGCGCGGCCCCAGTCGCAAAAGACAGTTGATGTCGCCCACCGTCAGAGTGACCCGTGTTTCTGTGTGGCCTTTATGGCGTTCCAAAAGCATTTGTAAACTTGAGATTGCGTTCGGTGCAAGCAAATGCTTGGCATCCACATTGATGTCAACAGGCAGATCCGAAGTGCGACAGGCGTCAGAAAGCAAGGTTACCGAAACGGCACGCAGTTTGATGTCACGAAGTATCGGTTCTTGTGGTTCTTCTTCTTCATCGCCACTCGTCGGCAGCGGAGGCGGTGCGTCACGATTGTCAACAACAGCTGTCAATAATAACGGTTGATCGTCATTGAGTTTTTCACGCGCGGCGGCAAGTTCATCACTAAAAAATGTCACTTCGGCGTTGGTTGTCAAATCTTCCACGGTTACAAACGCCATCCGACTGCCGCGTTTTGTCATGATTTCTTTGATTGACGTAACCAAAATACCGACTTTTACAGCGCTTTTGTCAGGAAGATCGCGAAGATCCTCAAGATTTGAAAGCCCTAAACGGGAAAGCTCTTGACGATAGGGCTGTAAGGGATGGCTTGTTAAAAAAAAGCCCAAAGATTCTTTTTCAAAACGCAATTTTTCCTCTTCGTCCCATTCAGGTACCTCAGATTCTTCACAAAGAAATCCCAATCCGGCGAGCGGAGCCACATCTTTTTGCGGCGCAAAAGCAAATAAGGATGCTTGATTGGATTGTTGTTCTTTCACTTTGCGTTGCGCACGCGCCACAACCGCATCCAGAGCTGTGAGCATCGCCGCGCGTGAAATGCCAAAATAGTCACAAGCACCACTTTTGATTAAACTTTCAAGTACACGTTTTGTCACTTTGCGTAAATTGACACGCGTACACATGTCAAGCAACGAATGGAACACACCGCCCTTTTCTCTGCTGCTGACGATTTCACGAATGGCTTCGTCACCCACGTTTTTAATGCCGCCAAGACCATAGACAACACTGTCTTGACGTACAATAAATTCACGCCGACTGACCGAAACATCAGGTTTGAGCACCTCAATACCCATATCTCGACACGCCGCAACATACTTCAAGAGTTTTTCTTGATTGCCAACTTCAGACGTTAATAATGCCGCCATAAATTCCACTTTATAGTGTGTTTTAAGGTAGGCCGTGTGATAAGAAATTAAGGCATAAGCTGCCGAATGCGATTTGTTGAAACCGTATTCCGCAAATTTTTCCATTAAGTCAAAGATGTCTCCGGCAAGCGCCTTATTGACCCCTGAGTCTACGGCACCGTCGATAAATCGTGAACGTTCTTTGGCCATGGCTTCGGGATTTTTTTTACCCATGGCGCGGCGTAAGATGTCTGCGCCGCCGAGTGTGTATTTCGCAACAATTTGTGCGATTTGCATGACTTGTTCTTGATATACAATAACACCGTAGGTGTCTTTGAGGCAGTCCTCAAGCGAAGGCAACGGGTAGTCAACAGGCACTTCACCGTGTTTGCGTTTGATAAACTCGTCAACCATACCTGAACCGAGTGGCCCCGGACGATATAAAGCCAACATAGCAATGATGTCTTCAAAACAAGAGGGCTTGAGCATCCGTAAATACTGACGCATGCCCGAACTTTCAACTTGAAACACGCCGTCCGTATCGCCACGCGCAAACAGTTCAAAAGTTGCCGGATCATCCAAGGAAAGTGTATCAAGATTTGGCGGTGTTTTGCCTTGTTCGGCAATGGCTTTGAGGGCGTTGTTGATCAACGTCATGGTGCGCAAACCAAGAAAGTCAAACTTCACAAGCCCCACTTCTTCAACCATTTTCATGTCGAATTGGGTTACGAGTTCGTCTTTTTTGCCTTTGTACAACGGTAAATAGTCACGCATGGGGCGATCAGACACAACCAGACCTGCCGCGTGGGTTGATGCGTGACGTGATAATCCCTCAAGACGCATCGACACATCTAAAAGCTTTCTGACAAGCGTGTCTTCCTTATAGAGAGTCGCCAGTTCAGGCTCCATGTCGATGGCTTTACGCACGGTCATTTTCAGGTCATCGGGAATCAATTTGGCGATTCTGTCGGTTTCTTTAAAGGACAAATCCAGTGTTCGTCCCACATCACGCACCACAGCTTTGGCTTTCATTTTCCCAAAGGTCGTAATCTGCGCCACGGAGTCAATACCGTAGGTTTCAACCATATAACGAATCACTTCAATGCGTCGATCTTCACAAAAATCGACGTCGATATCAGGCATTGAGATTCGCTCGACATTCAAAAAACGTTCAAAAAGCAAATTGTAAGGCAATGGATCAATGTTGGTGATCCGTAACGCCCACGCCACAATGGAGCCCGCCGCGGAACCGCGTCCGGGACCGACAGGAATATCTTTATCTTTTGCCCAATTGATAAAATTTTGCACAATTAAAAAATATCCTGCAAAACCCATATCAATGATGATTTTTAACTCACTTTCCAAGCGTTCCCAATAGACTGTATGATCGATGTGTTCTGTATCGGGATGATTTTCAAGGCGCTTTTTCAAACCTTCGCGTGACAGATTAGTAAATTCGCTGTTGAGTGTCATGCCTTCAGGCAGAGGATAGAGCGGAAAATGATATTCCGTGAAATTCAAGTTGACATCACACTGATTGGCTATTTTTACGGTATTGCTCAGGGCTTCGGGAACGTGCCCGAAGGCTTGTTCCATTTCTTCGGTTGATTTATAGTATAAATCTCTGGCTTCAAAGCGCATCCGTTTTTTGTCGTTTACTTTGGCTTGTGTTTGGATACATAAAAGCAGATCGTGTGCTTCCACATCGTCGGCGTTGAGGTAATGGCAGTCGTTGGTTGCGACAAGCGGTAGATTTGTTTTATGAGCCAAAGCGATCAGTTTGTCATTCAACACAGCTTGGTCGGGCAAGGTATTGGATTGTACTTCCAAATAAAAGCGTTCCGGGTAGATGTCTGAATATTCTTTGGCAAGGCGGATCGCGTCGTCTTCCGTGCCGCCGTTTGGTAACAGTTTGTTTGCCCCCATGAGTGTACGTGGAATTTCTCCCGCAAGACAGGCAGACAGCGCGATCAACCCTTCGCTGTATTCACGCAAAAGTGCCTTATCTACACGCGGTTTATAATGAAAGCCGTCCAAACAGCCCTTGGTGACCAATTTGACAAGATTGTGATAACCCGTGTTGTTTTGAGCCAACAACACCAAATGGTGCCGAACACGCGCCACACTGGATTCGCGATCGGTATGATTGTTTGCCACATACACTTCACAACCGATAATGGGTTTTATCCCGACTTTTTTGCAGTAATGATAAAAGTGCAACGCACCATATAACACGCCGTGATCGGTTATTGCTGCGGCAGGCATGCCAAAATCCTTGGCTCGATCACACAAATCTTTAAGACGAATGGCACCATCAAGCAAACTGTATTCGCTGTGACAATGAAGATGAACAAATTCTGACATACCAATCCCATGACGGCAAAATGGTGAAAACGCATTCTTAAAAAATGGAAGAGTTGAATCCGCGTTTTAGAGTGAGACACTCCAACGGTTCATTCAAATTTTGCGGAAACAGTCAGCCCTTGTCAACCTTGAAGTGCTTTTTATATACGGCAATACATGTTGCAACATGTATTGCCGTATATAAAAAGCACTTGCTACATAAGAATTTTTCGTGTAATGTATATATGAAAAATATTAAGTAGTGTATATGTTTGTATTTTTTTTCACTTATTGCAAAGAAAGTGAAATAAGCCTGTGTGTCAGGTTTATATATCTATAAAAAGAAAAAAGTCTAAAACCGAAGGAGCCGGAAATTATGAAAGAACGCGTGCAGAAGTTTGGTCGGTTTTTGAGCGGTATGGTCATGCCGAATATCGGTGCCTTTATTGCGTGGGGGCTGATTACGGCATTGTTTATTCCCGTGGGTTGGATGCCCAATGAAAAACTGGCCTCCATGGTCGGCCCCATGCTGACGTATCTCTTGCCTATCCTTATCGGCTTTACAGGGGGAAGAGTGATTGCGGATATCCGCGGCGGTGTTGTCGGTGCGGTATCGACGTTTGGGGTCATTATGGGTGCTCCTGCAACGCCCATGTTACTTGGTGCCATGATTGTGGGGCCTTTGGGGGGGGCTGCAATCAAGGCCTTTGACAAGGCCATTGACAAAAAAATTCCTGCCGGCTTTGAAATGCTTGTAAACAATTTTTCCTCGGGGATTATCGGGGGAATAATTGCTATTATTGCCTTCAATCTTATAGGCCCCATGGTTGCGGCGGGCACAGCGATACTCGGTGCGGGTGTTGGTTGGCTTGTGGATATGGGGTTATTGCCGTTGACATCTGTGCTTGTTGAGCCTGCCAAGGTGCTCTTTTTGAATAACGCCATCAATCACGGCGTGTTTACACCGCTCGGTGCCGAACAGGTTGCGACAGCAGGCAAATCTATTTTCTTTATGATCGAGTCAAACCCGGGTCCCGGTCTCGGGCTTTTGTTGGCGTATATGCTGGTTGGCAAGGGAACAGCCAAAAGCAGTGCTCCCGGTGCGGCTATCATTCATTTTTTTGGTGGGATTCACGAAATTTATTTTCCTTTTGTGCTCATGAATCCCATTTTAATTGTGGCTTTAATTGGGGGCGGTTCTGTCGGTGTATTCACCATCAACGCCTTTGGCGGTGGTCTCACGGGTGTTGCGGCTCCCGGCAGCATTTTCGCTGAATTGCTCATGACACCTTCGGGAGCCTATTTTGCGAACCTCATGGGTATTGGGTTGTCGGCTGTGGTCACCTTATTCTTGTCTGTTGTCCTTTTGAAGATGTTTGCCAAAGACACGGAAGACGATGAAAACAGCATGGAAGCCGCAACAGCGCAAATGCAGGCCATGAAAGCCAAAGCCAAAGGTACAACACAACCTACCGCAAAACAAGAAGATGCCTCTATAAATACCGCAACAGACACACCACAAAAACGTGTGGTGAAAAAGATTATCTTTGCCTGTGACGCGGGCATGGGTAGCAGTGCCATGGGTGCCACAAAACTTCGAAAAAAATTGAAAACAGCAGGCTTTGAAGGCCTCGAAGTGCAACACTCGCCCGTGAGTGAAATTCCTGCCGACGCCGACGTGGTGGTGACACACAACCAACTTGCTGAACGCGCAGCACAAGCCAACCCTACGGCGCATCTTGTTTTAATACACAATTTCTTGAATGCTCCCGAATATGAAACCCTTATTAACAGTTTGAACGCTGAAGGAGATGTCGTTTATGGAAACTTTTAGCTATGTAATTAAAGACGAACACGGTATCCATGCACGCCCTGCAGGTATGTTTGTCAAAGAAATGCAACAGTTTTCATCCGCCGTGACCGTGCAAAAAGGCGAAAAGAAAGTGGACGGCAAAAAACTTTTTACACTCATGAGTCTCGGCTCCAAGCAAGGTGACGAAATCATCTTCACCGCAGAAGGTGCCGATGAAACCGCCGCCGCCGCCAAGGCAAAAGAATTTTTGGAAGCGAATCTTTAAACCATTGTAGTTCAACATTTGATTGTTCTTTTTTTGGGGGGAGCTAAACCTACGAGGCGAGGCCTCCCTCACATCCTCCGTGAGATCGTATAGCTGCTCCGGCAAGCATATACACACTGCTGCGTATTCGTTTATTACCTACAAGTTACGGTTGCTCTGAGAATCGTTTAACCCCGCAAGCGAACGATAAACTTTGAATCGTTTGAGGCATCAGCAAAAACGATAAACTTCGGTAAAGTGTTTTTGAGAGCAGTTCTTTCAAAAACACTTTGATGCCAAAAAAAAAGACAAACAAAATATAACATCTTGTTCTTTAAGGAGAATATAGTATATGTTAAGAAAAGAAGACATCCTCTTGAATCAAGCTGTAGAACCAAAAAATGATGTTATCCGTCGTTGTGGCGCATTGTTACACGAGGCAGGTTATGTAGAAGAGGGCTATATAGAAAGTATGGTGGCTCGTGATGAAAATTTTTCTGTTGCCATCGGCAACCTGATTGCCATTCCTCATGGCGAAAAAGAAGCCGCTTCGTTTATTAAAAAAACAGGTTTGTGTGTTTTGACATATCCCGACGGCCTTGATTGGTCGGGAACGCGTGTGAATTTGGTTGTGGGTATTGCGGCCTTGAGTGACGAACATTTGCGTATTCTTGAAAACATCGTTGAAACGTTGGAAGAAGAAAGCGATGTGGAAGCACTTGTGGCGGCGTCCAGCAAGGAGAAGATTTTAAAAATATTTATGAGTTGAGTATGATTGTAACACTGACACTGAATCCTGCGTTGGATAAAACAGCAGACATCGCGCCCTTGGTTGTCGGCGGTTTGAATCGCATTCAAAAAAGCGAACTGGATGCAGGCGGCAAGGGGATCAATGTTTCCAAGCTTATTGCGGCACTTGGAGGCAAGAGTGTGGCTACGGGGTTTGTCGGAGGCAGTACGGGCGATGCGTTGTTGCGTATGGTAGACGACTTGTCTTTGGATCACGATTTTGTGCGTGTGCAAGGAACCACACGAATCAATCTCAAACTCCTTGACGAACAGCACGGTATCACTGAGGTGAACGATCCTGGTGTCATCGTGACAGTGGAAGAAGAAGCATTACTTTTACAAAAACTTTTTGCTTTCATTGATAAAGATAGTACGGAAACGCTTTTTGTGCTCGCAGGCAGTATGCATGCGGGAGCTCGTCCGAGTTTTTACAAAGAACTGACGGCAAGCCTTAAAGCCAAAGGCGCATATGTTTTTGTGGATGCGGATGGAGAAGCGTTTGCCGAAGCAGTCAACGCCGCCCCTGATTTTGTGAAACCAAACAAAGAAGAGCTGTTGCGTTATTTTAACAAAGACACCACAACAGATGTCACAACCGATGAATTGATTGACCTTTGTAAAGAACTCATTGCCAGTAAACATATCGGCATGATTGCGCTTTCTCTTGGGCATGAGGGGGCTATTTTTGTCACGAAAGAGCAGTGTGCGATTGCGCCTGTCTTACGCGTGCCTGTTTCATCGACGGTTGGTGCTGGTGACAGCATGGTGGGTGCCGTGGCGTATGCCTTTATGCAAGGACATACGTTTGAAGAAACCATACGTCTTGCCATGGCCTGTAGTGCGGGCGCCGTGACCACAGAAGGCACCAAAGCCCCCTCCATCACGTGTATCAATAGGCTTCTTGAAGAAGTCACGTTTACATATCATAACTGAAACAATCAGCATAGAGCGAGTCGAATATTATGGGAACCACAACAAAAGCGATCCGTATGTACGGTGCCAACGATTTGCGTTTGGAGACGTTTGAACTGCCGGCAATCAAAGACGATGAGATTCTGGTTAAAATTATCAGCGACAGCCTTTGCATGTCGACATACAAACTGCTCACACAGGGTAAAGCACACAAACGTTGCCCACAAAATGTGGACACCAACCCCATCATTATCGGTCATGAATTTGCAGGAGATATTGTTCAGGTCGGTAAAAAATGGCAACATGAATTTACGGTTGGCGAGAAGTTTGCTTTGCAACCCGCACTCAACTATAAAGGCAGCCTTGCTTCTCCCGGGTATTCATATGAGTTCTTTGGCGGTGCGGCGACGTATTGTATCATCCCGCAAGAGGTCATGGAGCTTGGTTGTCTTTTGCATTACAACGGTGAAGCCTATTTTGATGCCTCTTTGGGTGAGCCCATGAGTTGCATCATCGGTGGCTACAACATTATGTACCATACCAACAAAAACAACTATAATCACGCAATGGGAATCAAAGAAGGCGGCAACGTGCTCATTTTGGGCGGTTGTGGGCCTATGGGGCTTGGCGCTATTGAATATCCTCTTGTTGCGGGCAATAAGCCTGTTCGGGTGGTGGTGACGGATGTAGATGACGCGCGCATTGCCCGTGCCAAAGAATTGGTGACACCTGAATTTGCCAAAGCCAACGGTGTTGAACTGGTCTATGTCAATCCTTTAAAAAGCCCGGATGTGTATGGTGAGTTGCTCGCACTCAGCGAAGGGAAGGGCTATGACGATGTGTTTGTTTACGCACCGATCAAGGAACTTGCGGAATTGGGTGATAAACTCATGGCTTTTGACGGGTGCATGAATTTTTTTGCAGGGCCTTCCAATGCCAACTTTACTGCCGACATCAATTTATATAATTGTCACTATCTTTCTACACATATTTTGGGTAGCACAGGTGGCAATACAGACGATTTGAAAGAAGCGATAAAACTTTCGGAAGAAGGTAAATTACACACGTCTGTGATGGTGAGTCATATTTGCGGTCTTGATGCAGTGGCAGACACGACAGCCGATCTGCCGAATATACGCGCGGGAAAAATCTTGAGCTATACACCGATAGATTTGCCGCTCACAGCCATTGCCGACTTTGCAGAACTCGGTAAAACGGATCCGCTTTTTGCTCAATTGGACGCAAGTGTTAAAGCCCATAAGGGCCTCTGGAACGCAGAAGCAGAAAAAATATTACTCACACATTTTAGTATGTAACATTGTCTCTGCTGACATCGTCTTCATTTTTTTCGGGGGACAACACACCATGAGAGCGTGTTTCCCCCGAAAAACACGTTTTACTCAGAGTCGTTTACGCCGCACAAGACTTTTCGAATACCGCGTATGGCTTGTTTTGTTCGCAATTCGTTTTCAATGAGTGCAAAACGTACATGATCGTCGCCGTAGGAACCAAAGCCAAGTCCCGGTGAGACAGCCACTTGTCCTTCACGCAACAACAATTTAGAAAATTCAACAGAACCCATAGCCCGAAATGCTTCGGGAATTTTTGCCCAAACAAACATGGTTGCTTTGGGTGCTTCAATTTCCCAACCGATCCTGTTCAGCCCCTCAATGAGTGTGTTACGGCGTGTGCAATAGATATTGCAAATATCATGTACACAATCTTCGGGACTGTTGAGTGCTACCGTGGCGGCGATTTGAACAGGTTGAAAAATACCGTAATCCAAGTAGCTTTTCATGCGTGTCAGAGCGTTTACGAGTTGTGGATTACCGACACAAAAACCAACACGCCATCCGGGCATGGAATAACTTTTTGACAAGGTATAAAATTCAACGCCAATGTCTTTTGCCCCTTTGGCTTGTAAAAAGCTTGGCGCTTTGTATCCGTCAAATACCAAATCTGCATACGCCAGGTCGTGCACAACCCATAAATTATGCTCTTTGGCAAAGTCGACAACTTTTTGAAAAAATTCAAGATCGGTGATTTCTGTTGTGGGATTATGCGGATAACAAAGAAAAAGAACTTTGGGTTTTGGCCATGCTTGTCGAACGGCGGTTTTCAGATCTTCAAAAAAATCTCTTCCGGGGCCAATGGGGACAGAGCGGACATCAGCACCTGCAATGATGGGGGCGTAGGTGTGTATGGGGTATGTTGGGTCGGGTGCCAAAACCACGTCGCCGGGTGAGAGCATGGCCAACGCAAGATGAGCCAAACCTTCTTTGGATCCCATTGTGACAACGGCCTCTGTTTGAGGATCAAGCGCAACGTCGTAATGGCGCGCATACCAATCACAAATCGCTTTACGCAGATTGGGAATGCCTTGGGAAACAGAATAACGATGATTTGTCGGTTTTTGTGCGGCTTCGACAAGTTTATCGACAATATGTTGTGGGGTCGCTACATCGGGGTTGCCCATGCTCATGTCAATAATATCAATGTCTTGACGACGCAATTGCATCTTCAACTCGCCAACAACAGAAAAAACGTACGGAGGTAAGCGATGCATCCGAGGAAAAGAATTGTTCATGTGTTACCCTCTACACACGTTAAAAAAATAAATAAAAAAGGCTGATAAATCAAAAACAAACTGTATCTTTTTAAACAAAATTGATTGTAAAAGAAACCATATCATGTAAAAAATTTTTTTTGAATATTGTTTGACTGAAATATCTATAATGGAGACTGGTCTTATGCCATATTTTATGATATATAAAGAATAATAAAACGTTAAAATGTGTTTCTACACAGTACATTAAAGTCATTACAAGCGAAAGAGCCAGGTGCTTTAAACACACACTCAAAACGCAACAAAAAGAATACACGCTCTTGAAAATAAGGAGTTTGACCATGCCTGTACGCAATCCTGCTGTTGTGGGACAATTTTATGATGCCAATCCTGAGCGTTTACGAATATCTGTTGAGCATTATTTGCAAAAAACAGCAGACCCCCTGATTCTGCCTGAGATGCAAATGGCTTTGCCACCGTTGCGTATGTTGGAAACGGAACCTGTCGCAGCGCGTTGTGTTTTGTTACCGCACGCAGGCTATGTGTATAGCGGCCGTGTTGCGGGACAGACTTTGGCGCGGGTATGTTTACCGGACACCTTGGTGATTCTTTGCCCAAACCATACGGGACAGGGTGCACCTTTGGCGGTGTGGCCCGAGGGGGGGTGGCGTACTCCGCTGGGTGAAGTGCCCTTGGATCAAACCGTGGTCGAGGCCTTGTTGGCATTGCAAGTGAACGAAAAAACGTTATTTACGGCTGATACCACGGCGCATATGCGTGAACATTCTTTAGAAGTCATATTGCCGTTTTTGCAAGTACACACGCCACAAGCATGTATCGTACCGATTGCTGTGCGTTGTGATGTGCAGACATTGCAACATGCAAGTATTGGCTTGGCTGCGGTGATTGCAGAACAAGAAAAAAAAGGTCATACAATCGGTATTGTTGTTAGCTCAGACATGAATCATTTTAAAACGTTAGAAGAAACTATTTTGCGAGATGCCGCCGCTCTGATTCCTTTGCTTGAAGGAAACCCAATGAAGTTACTACAAACAGTGTTTGAACAAAAAATCAGTATGTGCGGTGTGCTTCCTGCGGCTTTGGCGTTTTTTGCTTTATTGCATCTTGCCGAAAAGACACAAACAACACCGCCAAAACCAACCCTCATCGCTTATGAAACCTCTGCAACAATGTCCAATGACACCAAACGAGTTGTCGGTTATGCAGGTCTTGTTTTGGGTTAATTGAGGCTCATTATTTAATGAAACCACGATCTTGCCAACGACGGCTTTCCCAACGGCGTAATAATAAAAACCCACGCAAACATTCGTCACAAGCAAAAGCAACCCACATTCCCAACAAACCGAATTCTAAAAACATGCCTAAAAAATACCCACCGCCCGTTGCTACCAACCAGACAACAATAAGATTAATCATTAAAGGATAGTTTGGATTGCCCACTGCCGCAAGAATGCGTCCGCCAAGAATGTTGACCGCTCGACCGAGTTCCAGAGGAATGTCTATAAGAAAAAGAAGCATACATAATGTAACAATCTCTGAATTTTTTGTAAGAAACGGCATAAAAAAAGGCGCTGTGAAGGCCGTGAGTATCGACATGATGCCTGATACAAGAATGCCTAAACGCAAGGCATAACGTCCCATAAGATATGTTGCTTGATTTTTGTGTTGTCCGATGAGTTGGCCGACACAAACACTGGTGCCTTGTGCCAACGCCAAGGCAAACATGTATACAAAACTGACTACACCGGCGATATAGGTTCGTGCTGCCAAAGCGTCTGTACCCAATCTGTTGATGAAGTACGTTAAGAGCATTTGTGACAAAGCATATGAACACATTTCTGCGCCCGAGGGGATACCAATTTGTAAAATATGTTTGAGTTTATCCAGTGGAAAATGATAAAAGGCCTGCAACAGTTCACGACGTTGCACACAATACCGAAAAAGTAATGTAAGCAATAAGAGTAACGCAATAAAACGGCTGAATGTTGTTGACAACGCCGCGCCTTCAATACCAAGTTCGGGAAATCCCCATTTTCCAAAAATCAACAGATAGTTACCAAGAATATTACAGACATTGATGATGCAAGACACATACATGGGATATCGAGATAAGCCCTTGCTACGTAGTACGGCATTGATCGTGATGCACAAAGCAAACGTAATACTTGTACCGCCAACCAATGCCAAATACACCTTGGCATCAGGCAACAATAAAGGCTGAATACGTAAAAATTGTAAAACAGCTTCTGAATTGAAAATCATAACCAAAGACAAGACGATTCCCAAAAAAACAGCAAAAAGCAAACCGGCCGCCACCGTATGCACAAAATTTTCTTGTTGCTTTGCGCCTACATATTGCGAACAGACAACGACCGTTCCCGTAGAACCGACCATAAAGATCATATACAGCAACATTAAAATCTGATTGGCAAGCCCGGCAGCCGCTACGCTGTTGTCTGAAAGGCGGCTCAACATGACCGTATCCATAAAGCCCAGCAATAACCATAAAAGCAGTTCGATAAAAATCGGCCAAGTGAGTGCTTTGAGTTTACTGCGTAAATGAATCGCCTGAATCATGCATTGCCTCATTGGAGAAATTGTTGGAAAAATATTTTGTAAAAAGAAGAGATTGTGTCAATACTATGATGTTTCTTGAAGTCTGTTTGTAACGTGTGCCGTAGTCTTCTCATACTCTTTGTAAAGAAACAACTGTCTTTACCTGCTTGCTAAAAATGTAGTAACATCTTATACTACAAAGCAAGAGTAATTTATTTTTATTTTGTTGTTGGAGGTTTTTGTGATGTCTAAAGATGTTAAGGTTTTTTTAAGTAACCCGATCCACCCCGAAGCCCAGCAACGTCTTGCCGAAGCAACCACATTGATTGTGGGTAGTGAAGAGATGCCACGCAGTGAGATGTTGAGCCTTTTGAGTGATGTTGATATTATTTTTAATAAACTGGATCCTGTGCGTGTTGACGCAGAGATGATTGATGCGGCACCGCGTTTGCGTTTGATTGCCCGTCATGGTTCAGGGTATAGCAATGTCGATCTTGACTATGCCACCAAACGCGGTATTCCTGTAACGACTACGCCCGGTGCAAACTCGGTAACGATGGCAGAATATACGCTCGGTTTACTGTTTGCCGCCGCACGCAATTTGATTCCTGCTTGTGCCGCTTGTCATCAGGGGGATGTTGATCGTTTGGCGTATATGGGTATGGAATTAAACGGTAAGACGTTTGGTATTATTGGTGTCGGTGCTATTGGGCGTGAGGTGGTAAAACGGGTTCACGCTTTGGGCATGAAGGTTGTTGCGTATCATCCTCGTCCTTCGGCGAAGAATCTTGTGGATTTACCGCTTGAGCTTGTGGGGCTTGAGGAGTTGCTGACACGCAGTGATGTGGTTTCCATCCATTCGCCGCTCACAGCGGATACAGCCAATTTGTTGGATGCCGAACGTATTGCTTTGCTTAAGCCTACAGCCTGTGTGTTGAATTTGGGACGTGGCGGTATTGTTGTAGAAAAAGATATGATTGTCGCGTTGCAAGAAAAACGTTTGGCTTGCTATGCTACCGATGTGTTGGAAGATGAACCCGTTAAAAAAGACAATCCTTTACTTGCCGAATCGCGTGCGATTGTTTTTCCGCATATTGCTGCAGTGACCCGTGAAGCCCAACTGGCTGTAGCCATGACGGCTGTGGACGATATTTTGCGCGTTGCAGAAGGTCAAAAACCCCTTCATGTTATCAATCCACAAGTTTATACTCAATAATATTTTTTTCCGGGGGACAATGTCTCCCGGAATTTCCTCTTGTTGCGCATCCACATTGCAACAAGGGGTTCCGTTATCCGGTACGGCGTTCTGCTTTCCGTTTTTGTTTGTCGGCATACATTTTTTTGTCTGCCGATTCCAAAATGTCTTTCATGACGGCTCCGTCTTTGGGATACATGGCGTATCCTATGCTGGTAGAAATGTTGATTTCAACATTATCTAAATGAAATTTTCTTTCGGCTATATCTGTTATTCTTTTCAAAATGCTGTCAACGGCGTTTTCACTTGGTAAGTCATTGACAACAGCAACAAATTCGTCACCGCCGATTCGCGCAAGTATTGTGCCTTCCTTAAATATCGCTTTCATCCGTCCTGCAAAGGCGATCAGCAATTTATCGCCCATATCATGACCATATGTGTCATTGACAGGTTTAAAATTGTTTAAGTCAAGATAAAAGACAGTAAATGTGTCTTTATACGATTTCCATTCGGGTTGCATATATTCTTCAATAATTTTTCTGTTATAGAGCTTTGTTAGGGGATCTTTATATACTTGTTCTCTTACGCGTGTATATCGAAGCGTTATATTTTTGAGAAGACAATAGATGATGAAAGAAAAAGTCATACATATCAAAAAGACAGTGAGCGTGTTTTTGTATAAAATCGTTTTGTCTTCACTCCTATAGACAAAAAATTTCCACTCATCTTTGCCGATTTCAATAATTTTTACATGTGCTTTTTTTTCAGAAAAATCTGTAGTTTGAAATAAACGTAAAGGCTTTTTTGTGTAATCGTACGACTGCAAAGAAATTTCATAACCCAATTTTTCGAGTTCGTTGATTTCAACCAGCCTTTTTAATATCGTTTGCGGATGCAACAGACTGGTAATGAATCCCCAAAAAAAGGTTGTATCATTTTTTTCAAGAAAAACAGGTGTACGAACGGCAATAGCAAGGGTGTTGTTAAGAGCTGACAGTTGATATGGCCCTGCCAATGTTGTGGCTTGGTTTTTTTTGGCGATATACGCGTCACTGCTTGTATTTTCGGAAATAAAAACATTTTCCCCCCTGAAAAGCTCTTGAAGTTGTGGTGGAAACATGTCTGTAATGATACCGTTGGGCATATAATTGATAGAAATAAAATAGTTTTCATTATATACAGCACCCGCCGCAGCCTGAAAAACTTCTTTAGGCAACGCGCCGTTATATGCAAGAACTAAATTTCTAAAGATATTTGTAATATAAATAAAGTCGTTAAATGCATTACGTATACGTTCTGCATAGAGATTTAAAACAATTTGGACACGTTCTTCTTGTTGTTTTGAAATGTCTGTATATACATAATATGTAAACAAACAGCTCGCAAGAAGAAGAGAAATGAAAATGATTTTTGGATTTTTCATTGTTTGAATCCTTGTTTTAATCCTTTTTCAATATTCAAGGATCATTCTATTATGAAAATCAAAACAATGAAATATACAAAATATATAGGTCTTAAAAAAACAACATCTATTTTTTTTTAATCATCTTATGATATACTTTTTATATCTAACAATGAAAAGAGTTTTTGTAAAGACTTTCATTGTTTTCAACTGACAAAAGTGTATCAACTTTGTATTATATAGAAAATAATTCTTGACAAAAAGAAAAAACAATCGCTAAATATGTTTATTATTTTTTATGAGGTATTTTTATGACATCTTCCACACCCTTCGTCCTGTTTGGTTTTTCTTGGTGGTGGTGCGTCTTTGACGTGGTGGGAGACGTGCAGCCTCTGTAGTTTTATTTTTTATTGGAAACTGCCAAGAGCGTCACACTCTCCGTGTGACGCTCTTTTTTTATACCATACGACACGAGCGACTGCGCTTTTCCACGCCTTTGGTCAATAAAAATTATAGCCGTTTTATTTTTCGCACGGTGTATGTCGTTTACAAAACCATCAAGGAGTTTTCAGCATGTCGGAATCCGTATCCCAAACGAAACCACATTCCATTGTTTTGCGGCAGACAGCCCGTTGGTTGACCGCCGATACCGAAACCCCAATCAGTCTTTTTTTGCGTTTGTGCAATCAAGGTTACGGCTTGCTTTTGGAGAGTGCGGAAGTGGACGGACGCTGGGGACGATACAGTGTGTTGGCGTGTGATGTGGCGTTGCATGTTGAGTGTCTTGACGGCAAGCTCTGTCTGCATATTCATCAAAGCCCCCATGCCGAAACACTTGCCGGACTACAACGTTTTGACGGTTTGCCTTTTGTGGATGGCTTGCGTCAACTGATGCAAACATTGGAAATTGAAAAACCGACAATGGATTTGCCGCCCATTACACGCGCGTTGTATGGATATTTGGGCTATGGCATGGTTAGACTGTTTAATCCAAAATTAACGGATTGTATGCCCCTTCAAGAAGCCAAAAGTTGCTTGGTGTTGCCGCAAACAGTCTATTTGTTTGATCATTTATATAATCGTCTTTGTCATATTTCATTGAATCCAAACGAAGTGCAAGACTTCGACGCGTTGCAATGCAACCATGGGCAGCCTATTCAAACAACGCAAACCTTGCCTGCCTTCGATGAAAACGCCGTCACCGCCATTCCTGGGCAAGACGGGTATATGCAAGCTGTAGAAAATATAAAAAGTGCATTGCGCCAAGGTGAAGCTATTCAAGTTGTGCCGTCTTGTCGTTTCCGTGTGCCGTTTAGGGGCAATCCGTTCACCTTGTACCGTAAAATGCGTTTGATCAATCCGTCGCCATATATGTTTTATATGCATTTACCGAACGCGGCACAAGAGTCGTTCACGTTGTTTGGTTCATCTCCCGAGGCCATGGTGCGTTGTACGGCAAACACCCTGCATCTTTCACCCATTGCAGGCACACGCAAACGCAGTATCAACGAGGAACAAGACCCACTTTTGGCTGCCGATCTGCAACAAGATCCCAAAGAACGCGCCGAACACGTTATGCTGGTTGATCTCGGACGCAATGATCTTGGCAAAATAGCCACACAAGGCTCGGTGAAAGTTGAAAAATTGATGACTGTTGAACGGTTTTCTCATGTCATGCACCTGACTTCGCACCTTACGGCACGTTTGCGCTCAGATCTGGATGTATTGGATGTGTTGGCGGCAACCTTTCCTGCCGGAACGGTCAGCGGTGCACCGAAGATTCGTGCCATGGAGATCATCGCGCAAACCGAACAGATTCCACGCGGTCCTTATGCCGGTTGTATTGGTTGGTTTGGACTTGATAACGATAGCGTCAATCTTGATACAGGCATTACTATTCGCAGCATGTGGTTGCAAGACGGCATCCTGAATTGGCAGGCTGGCGGCGGTATTGTACACGATTCCGATCCTGTTGCCGAGTGGCAGGAAGTGCTCAATAAATCGGCAATCATGCGTCTTATTTTAGGAGCTTAGAGCCTTTTTAAATTGACTTTTCTTTTTTCTGGAGAGTGTACGTGCCCCGTAGGGGGTATCCTCTTCCCTATAAAAATCACACTTGCATGTTTCGGGAGATACATCATGTCTCAAGATAATCGTTTTTTGCTTATCGATAATTACGATTCATTTACATATAACTTGGTACAAGCTTTTCAAGCACTCGGCAAAGATCCGTTGGTGCTCAAGAATGATGACCCGCGTGTGCTTGAGTTGGCTGTCAGTTCGGAGTTGGAGATGGTGTGTTTGTCTCCGGGACCGGGACATCCCCAAAACGCGGGCTATTGCATGGATTTTTTACAGCGCGTCGACAAAAGCATTCCCATTTTGGGGGTTTGTTTGGGGCATCAAGCGCTCGGCCTTGCGGCAGGAGCGACTGTCAATGTCGGCCCTGTAATCATGCACGGCAAAGCGTCGGATATTGTGCATGACGGAACGGGACTTTTTCACGGTTTGCCCAACCCCATGACTGTTGGGCGATATCATTCACTGGTTGTGCGTCCTCAAAACGATATGGACACATGCCCGTTCACAGTGACCGCGCACGGTTCGGAAGGTGAAATCATGGCGTTGCAGTACAAAGACAGGCCATGGGTCGGTGTACAATTTCACCCGGAATCCATATTAACGCCTGAAGGGATTGCTTTGCTTGCCAATTTTCCGGCAAGCATTCTGCCCGAAAGCCGTAAGCAAGATTCGTTTACAGACATTTTAAATAGCCTCGCCGAAGGACAACATTTGACTGCAGAGATGGCAACAATAGGTTTTTCAGCGTTGTTTGACGGACATATGAGTGCTTCACAAGCGGGAAGCTTTTTAATGGGTTTACGAATGAAAGGCGAAAGTCCTTTGGAAATGGCACACGCAACCCGTGCCGCTTTGGCGCGTGCCGTACGTGTGGACGGTCTGCAAGGCACTTATATTGAAGTGGTGGGCACAGGCGGTGACGGTCGTCACACCTTCAATTGTTCCACCGCAACCGCGCTGACTTTGGCAGGCATGGGGTATCAAGTGGTAAAACACGGTAACCGTGCGGTTTCTTCCACGTCAGGCAGTGCCGATGTGCTTGAGGGGTTGGGATTCAACCTGGATATTCGTCCTGAAGAGGTTGCCGAATTGGTACAAAAAAGGCATTTTGCATTTCTTTTTGCACAAAAATTTCATCCTTGTTTTAAAAATATTGCACCGTTGCGTAAAGAACTTGGCATTCGGACACTTTTTAATCTGCTTGGTCCATTGATTAATCCGGCCAGACCCACACACATTTTACTTGGGGTTGCCCGTCCGCATCTCGTGCAGCTGATGGCGGAAACCTTGGCACAATCGACCGTACAACGCGGTGCCGTGGTTTGCGGTGCAGGCGGCTATGATGAAATCACGCCTTTGGGATTGAATGAACTCATGATTCTTGATCAAGGTACGCTGACTCCCTTGACTCTCGATCCCAAAGATTACGGCGTTTTTCCGTGTGAGGCTGACGAATTGGCCGTTTCAAGTAAAGAGGAAGCCGTGCATACCCTTAAGGCATTGCTCTCGGGGAACGGCTCCAAAGCCATGCAGGACATGTTGTTGCTCAATGTGGGCATGTGTATTCATCTTTTGGAAAACAAGCCTTTGGCTTTGTGTATGGCAAAAGCCCGTGAAGCGTTGAGCGGCGGTGCAGGGAGGAAGATGCTTTATGCGGCTTGATCGTTTTATTACAGCAAAACACGATGAACTGGCACTGTTGCGCAACAACGCCGAAACCATTTTGGAAAACGCAGCCATGCGCCGTGAACAAGCACGCATTGCCCGTCACACATTGCCGCCACGCTTTGCAGACGCCCTTAAAGCCTCGCCTCGTGCCGCGGACGTGCCGCATGTGATCGCCGAATTTAAACGCGCGTCACCGTCAAAAGGTGATATTTTGCTCAACCTTGAACCGGAAATGGCGGCACACGAATACGCACAAGGCGGTGCATCATGTCTTTCTGTGCTCACAGAAGAACAGTATTTCAAAGGTTCTGTGCATTTTCTTGAACGCATGACGGCACCTCGCTTACCCCTTTTGCGTAAAGATTTTCTTTTTGATCCGTTGCAAATCGCCGCCACGGCAAACACTTCTGCCTCGGCACTTTTGCTCATCGTACGCCTGACACCGGACGTACACCTCTTGCGCACCTTGCGTGAACAAGCAGAAAGCTATGGACTTGATGCCGTTGTGGAAATTTTTGATGCAGAAGATCTCAACATCGCGCGAGATTCCGGTGCACGCATCATTCAAGTGAATGCAAGAAATTTAGAAACGTTCAGCATTAATCGTTCTGTCGCTTTGGAACTTGCACAAAAACACCACACCCCGAATGATAACGAAATATGGATCGCCGCAAGCGGTATTGATAGCCCCACACACCTCAGAGAAGCTAAACAGGCAGGCTATGAAGCCACACTGATCGGCACAAGCCTTATGGATGGCGGCTCGCTGCGTGACAGTTTACGTTTTTTATTTTCGCTTCCCAACGATGATAAAAACGAAATAAAAACATTTCAATCGCTTTTGACTTCTTCTACTGCAAATCATGCAGTCTCACAGCCTTTGCGCACTGTGCATGATTTAGATCAGGCTACAGATACAAAGCAGACAACAGCGATGCATGTCTCAAAACCGTTGCTGAAAGTGTGTGGTTTGCGTCGGCAAGAAGATCTTGATTGTGCTCAAGCGTCTTGTGTAGATTGTTGCGGTTTTATTTTTGCAGACAAGAGTCCGCGTTACATCACGCCTACAGAAGCCGCCACATTGCAAAGCGGTACCATGCAACGGGTTGGTGTATTTACCACACACGATGTACAAACCATCGTTGATACGGTGCGTACGGCTCGTCTTGATGTTGTGCAACTTCACGGCGAACAACCACTTGAAATCACTCAACAGATTACACAAACCCTGGGTGAACTTGATGCCAACAATATGTCAAGCGTCTTGCCGTGCTTTATTCGTGTGCTTTGGCCTGAACGGTATGCAAAAACAGCCGAGCTTCAAGCTGAAATGCAAAAACACATATCCTTTTGTCATGCTTTTTTGCTTGATGCAGGCACAAGCGGTGGTGGTTCAGGCACAACGATCACAGATACAACGTTACAGATCTTGGAAAATCTTCAATCACCGCTCCCTTGGTTTCTTGCAGGTGGCCTGACGCTTCAAAATGTCACAGCATTTCTGCAGTACTGTAAACCAAACGGCCTTGATTTCAACTCAGGTCTGGAATCTTCGGCAGGTTGTAAAGATCAGGAACAACTGAAACGTTTAAAGATGTTTTTTTAAGGTTCTTTTTATTTGAGTAACACGTTGCTTCAGTGCGATGTATACGCTTTGCATGATCTTGTCGTCCTTTGCGTCGGTTCTCATAAAAAGAAAAAAGATAAAAAGAAGGAACTGTTATGAAATCTCATACGGGTTATTTTGGTGATTTTGGCGGTTGTTTTGTCCCTGAATTATTGATTCCGCCGTTGCGTGAACTTGAGCGTGCAATGGCAGACATCATGCCTTCGGAAGGGTTTCGGGCAGAATTGCATGAAGCGTTGTTTCATTATGCAGGACGCGAAACACCGTTGACGTTTTGTCCGACACTTTCTGCCAAGTTGGGTTTTTCGTTGTGGTTAAAACGTGAGGATTTGTTGCATACGGGGGCGCATAAGGTCAACAACACTTTGGGTCAAGCCTTATTGGCGCGACATATGGGAAAAACGGCCTTGGTTGCCGAAACGGGTGCGGGGCAACATGGTGTGGCGACAGCCGCCGCCGCCGCGAGAATGGGTCTTGCGTGTACGATTTTTATGGGCGCCGAAGATGTTGAACGACAATCGGCAAATGTAAGACGGATGAAATGGCTCGGTGCCGAAGTGCGGCCTGTTCAAAGCGGTACCAAAACACTGAAAGACGCCATTAATGAAGCCCTTCGATATTGGATTGCCACGCAAGAAACGACGCACTATTGCTTTGGTACGGCAGCAGGCCCGCATCCTTTTCCATTATTGGTGCGAGAACTGCAAAGCGTTATCGGGCGTGAAACAAGAGCACAGATGCTTGCCCGTGCCGATCGTTTGCCTGATGCCGTAGTTGCGGCTGTGGGTGGCGGTTCAAATGCCATAGGCATGTTTCATCCGTTTGTTGAGGACAAAGGCGTACAGCTTTTCGGTGTTGAAGCGGCAGGCACGGGTGAGGAAGGCTGCTATAACTCGGCACCGTTGTCTTTGGGTAGCCCCGGTGTGCTCCATGGTCAATATACAATGCTGTTGCAAGATCAAGATGGTCAGATTTTGCCGTCGCACTCTGTTTCGGCCGGGTTGGACTATCCCGGTGTCGGCCCCGAACACGCACATCTTAACGCTTGCGGACGGGTTCGTTATGTGCTTGTCAACGACAATGAAGCACTGAACGCGTTTAAAACGTTATGTAAAAGTGAAGGCATCCTTCCTGCACTGGAATCGTCTCACGCTTTGGCTTATGTTCTGGAACATCCAGAAGTGTTTCCGAAAGACGGTCATGTTGTGGTCAATCTTTCAGGCCGCGGCGATAAAGACATGGATATTGTTGACAAATATTTGTAGTTTTTTTGGGGGGAGGATAATCCTCCCCCCAATCCCCCCTTTATTGCCGTGGCACGTTTCGGCGCTGCGCACCGTTCGCGTGCCACGGGAACAAAAGGTTTTGATGGGATATATACAACATATTATATATGAAAAATATTACAAGTAAGGACATTGGATCATGAATACATTGAGTGAAGCGATATATACGGCGCAACGTGCAAACCGCGTTGCTTTGGTACCATTTATTACGGCAGGCTTTCCCGACACGGTGACCTTTTGGGAGGTGTTGGATGAATTGGACATGAACGGTGCGGACATTATTGAAATTGGGGTTCCTTTTTCCGATCCTGTTGCCGATGGCCCTGTGGTTGAAGCGGCTTCTCGCCGTGCGCTGGAACAAGGCGTGACTTTAGCTTGGATTTTAGAAGGTCTTGCAAAGCGCATTACCGAAAAGGGACGTTTTCGTGCACAGTTGGTGTTGATGGGGTATTATAATCCGTTTTTGCAATATGGTTTAGAGCATTTGGCAAAAGCGTGTCTCGATGTCGGTGTCAGTGGATTGATTGTTCCCGATGTGCCGTTGGAAGAAAGTGAACCTTTACGCAGCGTTTTGAAAAAAAACGGCATAAGCTTGATTGCCTTGGTCGGACAAAACACGACACAAGAACGTATGAATGAATATGCAAAAGTCGCTGAAGGCTATGTGTATGTTGTGTCTGTTTTGGGCACCACAGGATCACGGACAGCTTTACCCGATGCGGTTATTGACACGTTGTGCCGTGCAAAGAACGCTTTTACCATCCCTGTTGCTTTGGGCTTTGGTTTGCATAATCCGGAACAACTTGAATACATGCCTAAAGACGCTTTACCTGATGCGGTTGTCTTTGGCAGTGCTTTATTGAATCATATTGATCAAGGCTTTACTGTCAAAGAGTTTCTGCAACGTTGGTCTGCATGATGACAGGGCAGAAAAGGATACATGAAAAAAACAAGATTCTCAGAGCAGATTGAGACACGGTACGATTCGGGCGTTGATTCAGCCGCAAAGCGGTGAGTCAACGCCCGAATCGTACCGTGGAAACAAGGGGGTTTGGGGGGGATTATCCCCCCC
>CAYJFB010000002.1:0-14747 GCA_964369685.1 uncultured Desulfovibrionaceae bacterium
AGATACAACTCTGACTGTAACCGTAGATCAACTTGCCAATGATTCTTTGACCGCAATCACAGGCAAAGGCAATGTGACGGTGAAGGATCTCACAGATACTACATCAGTAGCCGCACTCAGCGGTGTAGATGGCACGATCACGGCGGAGTTTACAGTAGATACAGATCTCTCATATCCTCAAGAATGGACAAACTTGGATGGTATAGACAAACTCACGATCTCTGAGGACAAGTATCTGACCATGACCGCAAATCACGCCGCAGTCAAGGCTGTTTCAGGTGGCGGTACGGTGCGGGTTAAAGTTGACGGAGATCTCACCGCTGATGATGATTTTAGTGGATTATCAGCCACATTTATAAAGTTTAATATCCATTCTTCCAGTAATATATCATGGGCAACAAATATTCCTGATGCTGCCACATATATTCTTTATGAAAGTACCCTGACTATGACTGCCGAACAAGCCAACGAAGAGACGGTTACGGGTAAGACTGGTTCTGTGGTCATTACAATGGCGACACCGACAGCACTTAATTTGAGTAATTTTGGTAAAACTGACGCCCCCCTTGCCAAAGTGACCGTTAAGGTGACAGAGACTGTTGACCTCTCCGGTATAGCGATAACTGAGCCAGCTGAGGGAAATGTAAACACTTTTGAATACACTGTTGACGTAGATAAGACCCTGACCCTGAGCCATGCAGACGCAGCAGGCGCCACCATAAACGGTGACGGTGCTGTTGCGGTTCGTTTTAACTCTAGCCCGAGTGCTGATTCTGATTTTTCAGGACTTAGCGCAACAGGCGGCGTGACTTTCAATATAGTAGGATATGTAGATTTTTCAGCTGTGCCTGAAACCAACATTCCTGCCGATACGAAGTTTGTGCTTGCAAGCAACAATATTCAGTTGACTTTAACCCCTGCTCAGTTAGAAAAAATTGGTATTGAAAACATCACCTTCGCCGACGGCGCGGTATTAGCAACACTTCAGTTGAACGGCACTGGTGAAACAAATGATGTGCTCACTATAGATCAAGCGTTTGCGCAGGGGCTTAATGTGTCTGTCGACACCAAAGACAATAATAGCAATCCTGATAGTGATATTTTGAAAGTACAAAACTCTGTCACGTTGAAAAATATTGACGGTATTGAAACAATTGATCTATCCGAAGATGGTGCTCAAATCCTGACCTTGGAAGATTTTGCCTTTGATGATGCCGATACAACAATCACACTCGGTGAAGCTGACATTGTGAAGCTGCATCAGGATGGTCACGGCGGCGACGTTGCTTGGGCTGCTGAGGCTGCTGACTCTGTTGATAATGTTTCCGAGAAGGGAACATGGTTCTTTGACAATACAGCAAATCCCAAAACATTAACCTATTATGATAATAGTGAAGGTGACCCTGTTACCGTCAATCTTTCTGACAGCGTAAAAGATGTTTATGTTCAAGGTGACTATTTGTATCTCAGCACGGTGTTACAGCCGCTTGCGAGTGTTGAAGCGGGTGTTGTTACCGTTGCTCCTAACAAGGTTGTAGGTAATGCCTTCTCTATAACAGTGAACGGTAGCATTGCAACCTTTAGCTCAGGTGCCGATGACACTCTCATCTCTTCAGATATAACCGCTACGGAGATCGCAAGCATCACCTTAGAAACCGCCCACACTCTCACGATTTCTGCCGCAGATCTGGCAGCGTTGACGAACTTAGGCGAAAACAGCATCACAGCAGGAACAATCGTTTTAAAAGAAGTGACAAGTCTTACCGATGCACTTGCTGCTCTTGGCGGCAGTGCAACACTGACTGCTGAGGTAACTACTGAATTGGCTGTCTCTGCAACTGAACTTGCCGATGAATCTTTGAACACAATCACAGGCACAGGTAATGTGACGGTGACGGGTATCACGTCTTCTACAGACGTAACGACATTCAACAAGCTCAGCGGCATAGCAGGCACGGTCACGGCAAACTTTACGGAAGATACAGATCTCACAGGTTTTAACAGTGGTGCTGCCTTACCTGATATTATTGATGAAATGACTGTTGCCTCTAACATGACTTTGACCGTGAACACTATTCAAGCGAACGGTGCCACAATTAGCGGTGGCGGTATTGTTGAAATTGAGATGAACGATGCTATTGGTCTTACTGCCGATTCTTTTGCAGCTATCACAACAGCCGGTGTGAGCTTCAAGATAAGCGGTACGGTTGATCTTTCTGCTATAACTATTCCTAACGGTGCCACGTTTGCACTTGCAGCAGGTGCGAGTCTGACCTTGACAGAAGAACAAGTGAACGCCCTTGCTCTCGGTGCCGTTACGCACACACCTGCAGATGGTGCGACAACAACGGCAACGGTCACTGTCAGACCCACAGCAGATGATGTTGATTTCAGCAATATTTCGGATAAATTCACAGATACAGACATTATCCTGAATATCACTGCAAATGCTACAGATACTAAAGAAACCTTCGTTATCGGTGAAGTTGATCATGTCACGCTCACAAACTTTAATAAAGATCAAGATAAACTGAATATTGGTGATACATACAGCGTTGCAACAAACGATGCCATTATCCCGGGTGTAAGTAGGATTCCGGGTGCAACAAACAGCGGAGGTGTGACAAACACGAAAATTACCGATATTGCCGCGCTTCAAAGTCAATTGGGAGACGCTGTTGTGGCGTATAACGATACAGCAAACAATCAAACCATTGTCTACACCAAAGACAATGTAATCATCTTGCAAGGTGTCACAGGTGTGGAGGACGTTACAGAGCTGTTGCATGGCGAAAAGGAACCTTTTATGACAATATATAATAGCGATAGCTTCACTGGTCATGTGTTTATCACTTTTTTTTATGTGAAGGGAACTCCTCCTACAGTCGAACTGACGGTAGATAATGGCAACATGAACTTCACAAGCGGTGTTGTATCTGGTGACAAGTATAGCGTGAACGATATCAAAGAAATTATATTGAATGACGAAAATGAAAAAGACTACACCCTTAGAGTTTCTGCCACGGATCTGACAAAATTGACAGGTTGGACGGCTGATAGTGGTATAGCAACAGGCAATGTGGTGATCACAGAACCTGCGAATGATACTCTTGAAAACGCGCTTAAGGGTATTGCTGTAGAGGGTGTGCATGTCACCGTTGAGCTTTCTGCAGATTTGAATGTTTCCGCATTGGAATTGAATGGTAAGGTTGATGCCTTTACGGTTGCAGAAAGTACAACTCTGACCATGACTTATGCACAAGCGAAAGGTATGGCAGTGAGCGGTGACGGTGCTGTTGAAGTTGTCGTTGATGGCAGTACAGAAGCTATTGTGGGAACTGCTGCCGATAATTTCTCAACTATCACAGCAACAGGCGGCTTGACCTTTAAAGTAAGCGGGGAAGTGGATCTTTCGGATGTAACTATTCCCAGCGATGTTAAGTTTGAACTTACAGCCAATGCAGATCTAACCTTAAGCGTAGATCAATATAATGCTATAGATGCTGCAAACTTAACGACAATAAACGGTGCCAAACTTACTGTGGAAGGCACAACAGGGGATGATACCTTCACCTTGCAACATAGGAATACAGACCTTGCTTTAACCATTGATGGCGATAGCGGCAAAGACAGCCTCAATATTGAGACTAGTGTAACCTTAGAAAATATCACAGGTATTGAAGCGATTGATCTCACTACAGATGGAGCTGGTGTTGATCAAGTCCTAACGTTGGAGGATTTCACTTTTGCGACAGGAACAACCATCACGATGGAGGCCGGTGACTATGTGAAGTTTGGCAATATAGATGGTAACTCTTGGAACCAGCGTTCTCAAAATGAGGCTTTAGTTGGGGCAGGTGACTATAGATATCAAGATAACCTCTTGACCTACCATGACGGTACTGAGGAGATTGCGGTGAATATAGTGGGTACGAATGTTAAGACTGATGATAGTAGTACTGAGGGCTATCTTGAAATATATATCCATTAACTCTTTTGTAACGATGATGTTATTATGGAAGAGAGAAGATCTTGACAACACGATAAAGACTGCTTAGAAGTGAAAACTTTGCTCATTGTACTCATGGGCACTTCCCCGTAAGTATTATTTATATACAAAGCTTTTGTGCCCCGTTAAGAGGAGTGATCTCCTAACGGGGCACAAATTTGTCATTGAATACTCAAGCAATGTAATATTCATTTTTCCTAATATTCACAAAAAGACAACTATCCCTGAATATCACCCAATATGACTTTTTTAACACATAAGTACTTATACTTTTAAGTATATCATAATTTATTGGATCTATTGCTCTTCAATGTACACTAAAGAGTAAAAAAAGGAATATGAAATTTATGGAATATCAAGATATTTTTTTTTGTATAACATGGTTTTTCGGAGGTTTTTTTGTTGGTTTGACAGGCTTAGGTGCTTCTATGCTTGCTGTACCCGTTTTAGCGGGTTCTATCGCTCCGACAACCCTTTTTCCTGTAGCTACATTTGTTGCATTTATAATTAATCTTTATATGGGATGGATTTATCGTAAAAAATTTGATTACTCACTCACAATAAAACTTATTTTGGGTGCAGTACCCGGTGCTTTTGCCGGAGTTGCTTTACTGTTGTTTTTTCGTGCACAACACATTCAATTGCTTGCAGGTATTGTACTTTTGTTGTTTGTACTTTTGCAAATCATACGAGAAAAATTTCATATGATTGAAAGAGAAGAAACCTTTTTTAAAACGGTATGTTGTGCTTTTTTTGCAGGAGTGTTAAATTCGTCTGTCGGTGTTGGCGGTCCGCCGCTTGCTGCTTATGCCATATATCTTGGTTGGTCACCTCAGCGATCGATTTCCATGTTTGTCATGTCAGGAATAATCACGATCTTATTTGGTTGTATTATCCAATTCTCAGCAGGTTTTTATACCGATGAAGTGATCCATCTTGGTTTATTGGGTGGTCTTTTTTCAATGATTGGAATCACTTTTGGAACACCTCTTGTTAAGATTCTTCCTTTGATTCTCTTTAAACGCATACTTCTGATGATTATAGCTTTTGGCGGCGTGACGTGTATTTGGCATGGGCTTGCATAATTTTTCTCCGGAAGAGCTTACAAATTCCACATATACAAAAAAAGGACTTACGAGTATTCCTCATAAGTCCTTAAAATATCTGGTCGGGATGAAAAGATTTGAACTTTCGACCCCCTGAACCCCATTCAGGTGCGCTCCCAAGCTGCGCTACATCCCGACGCGAAAACCTTTGTACTCGGATTGTATTCCGTTGTCAACAAAAAAAATAAAAAACTTTTCTTTTTCTTTATCAATATGTTTTTTTTATTGTTTTTCAAAATATTGACGAATAGGGTTCAGATGCGTACTCTTCTCTTTTGAGTCTGTACGTTGTCTTGACTTCAATTCTTGTTGCGCTTCCGTGCAATCAATTTTTACAGCTCAAACGGTGAACTGAATATTATGGAAAAAAACAATCCCTCATTGGCCTTTTCACGCACTTTAGCATGGTTCAAACCCATTCCTTGGATCTCGCTTATCACGCCGCACACACTGGATGACAAACCCATTCCTTCAGATGAAGAATGTTTGGCTTTGTGTGCTCAATATGACATCATGGAACACATTCAAAGGCACTGCATGGCTGTAGCCGATTTGGCAACAGCTCTTGCAAAACGTGCTGTTGAAATCCATGGTACCGGAGAAGAAGGCGTTTTCGGGAATACATGGGGCGGATGTTTACCCGGCCTTGTCCCCGTAACACGCGCGGCAGGCTTGTTGCACGATGTGGCAAAATCCTATTGTGTACGACACGGCGGTGGCCACGCACAAATCGGCGCGTCATGGGTGCTTGCTGCAACAGGCAATCACTATATCGCACAAGCGGTCATGCACCATGTGGAATGGCCTTGGCATTTGCCGGAAAATGTGTGTTTACCTGCGCATTTTGTCAGCTACGCCGATCGCCGAGTGCGTCATGATGAATACGTGTCCCTTGAAGATCGGTATACCGATCTACAAGATCGTTACGGAAAAACACCGGAACGGCAAGCGTCCATCCGAGCCTCACAACAACAGGCCATTAAACTTGAACGCGCCTTATCGGCGCATTTGGAGCTACCTCTTTATGCGTGTACTCTTAGTGGCGGGCGGTTGGTCCCCCGAACGTGAAATTTCCTTGCGCGGCGCAAAAAGTTTACAAAAAACCATGCTTGAACGCGGACATGATGTAACCCTTTTTGATTTAAACGAAGGGTTCGACAGACTGCTGACAGCCGCAAAAAAACACGATGTCGCCTTCATCAACCTGCACGGTTCTCCCGGAGAAGACGGTCTCGTACAAGCCTTACTTGAACGCGTGTCCTGTCCGTATCAAGGGTCATCTCCTGCAGGCTCTTTTGTTGCGCTCAATAAAGCCGCAACCAAAGCATTATTAAAGAATGTCGGCATGAAGGTTGCACAAGATATATTTCTTCCTGTTTTGCCCAAAGCGGATTGGCAATGCCCGTTGCCTTTTCCTGTTTTTGTCAAATCAAACACAGGCGGCTCAAGCTTACATCTCGGAAAAGCAGAAAACGCTGACGCATTACAAAAACACATACAAGATATTTTTGAAACAGGTTCCGAAGTGCTCATTGAATCGCTTATTGTTGGCCGTGAAGTGACTTGTGGGGTGCTCCATGTGACAGAACAAGCAGAGGCCTTGCCGCCTGTGTTGATCGTTCCCAAACGCGAGTTTTTTGATTATCACGATAAATATTCGGGAGCAGAAGGGGCAGAAGAATTGTGCCCTGCACCGCTCCCGGCCGAACTGGTACAGCGCATTCAAGACGCCGCCTTGCTTGCACACAACACCTTAAAACTCCACGGGTACAGTCGTACTGACTTTATTATCACAGAAAATGACGAATTGATCGTCCTTGAAGTCAATACCCTCCCCGGCATGACAGACGTCAGTTTGGTGCCGCAAGAAGCTGCCGCCGCAGGCATCAGCTACGGCGAACTCGTTGACAGCCTACTGAAAAGCGCAATAACACGCCATAACCAATAAAATCCAATAACACACCATAACCAACAGACCCCGTTGTTACAAAAACAACCGCTCTTGTGCAAACGTTGGAGACCATCATGCCGATTAAAATACCTGACGATTTACCCGCTCGCAACACGCTTGAAGCCGAGAACATCTTTGTCATGACCGAACTTCGAGCGCAACGCCAAGATATCCGTCCGCTTGAAATCGCCATCGTCAATCTGATGCCGACAAAAATTGCTACAGAAACGCAATTGTTGCGTCTGCTTGGTAACACACCGTTACAAGTCAACATCACGCTCCTGCGTCCTGCAGCGCATATTTCAAAAAATACGGCAGCCAGCCACCTTGAACGCTTTTATACAACATTTGATCAAGTGCGCGACAACCCTTTTGACGGCATGATCATTACAGGCGCGCCTGTTGAATTGCTCTCGTTTGAAGACGTGGATTATTGGGAAGAATTAACAACCATTATAAAATACGCCACAAGTCACGTCCATTCAACACTCTTTATTTGTTGGGGAGCGCAAGCAGGATTATTCCATTTATACGGGATCCCCAAATACCCGTTGTCGGAAAAACTTTCAGGGGTTTTTGCACATAAATTGTGTCAACCTCATGCAAAATTGTTTCGGGGGTTTGATGATGTGTTCCACGCGCCGCACTCACGACACACGGAAATACGACGCAGCGATATTGAGCGCATCGGTGCTCTCGAAATCCTTGCCGAATCCGACGAAGCAGGCACCTTACTTGTGGCAACCCGTGACTTTAAACAAGTATTCATCACAGGACACCTCGAATACGATCCATACACGCTTGATGACGAATACCGTCGTGATGTTGCCAAAGGCATGGATATAGCCATACCGCGTCATTATTATATGGGTGGTGATCCGGCGATGCCACCACGTGTGACATGGCGCGCGCACGCGCACCTGTTTTATTCAAATTGGCTCAATTATTGCGTCTACCAAGACACGCCATATCACCTTGCCTATATAGGAAAAAAATCTACAAACAACATGTAGACTATCTCTCACAAAGACACATGCTCTTATCCATGATCATAATCATACGAACCGTTACACGTTCTCATCTGTTGACGTTGTTGTTTTTTTGTGCAAGATCGTGTTTTTTGTAATACTTTGAAACATGGAGTTCCCATGGATTTTGCATCACTTACGTTAGATACATTACCTATATATACACCCTATTGGTCTGCAACACCGACGCCCTGTGCCGACATGACTTTTACCAACCTGTGGGGGTGGGCAGAAAATTACGGTTTGCAATATGTGGAACAATACGGTCTTTTTTGGGTAAAACAAACACAATATCACGATGAACCCGTCAATCTTTTGTGGGGACCGCTTGGAGATTGGAAACAAGCAGATTGGGAAACCATCTTGGCTCAAACCCCTGCAGGAACAATATGGGAACGTGTGCCTCTTGATTTGTGTATGTTTCTTACAGAACACCATGCATCGCGTGTCCGCATGGAAGAAACACGCGGACAATGGGAATATCAATATAGTGTAGAAGCATTAGCCTTTTTACGCGGCAGAAAACTGCATAAAAAACGAAACCATGTCAATATGTTTATCAAAGAATACGGCGAAGACTACAGACCTCTTTGTCCCGAAACCATCAATGAGGTGTTGCAACTGCAAGACTGTTGGTGTAAATGGCGCGAATGTGAAAAATCATTGGCACTTCAAGCCGAAAACAATGCCGTCCTCAGAGTGCTTGAACATTGGAACGAGCTTCCGGGGCTGATTGGCGGTGTGCTTTATGCAGAAAAAAGTATGGCAGCCTTCTGTGTGGGAGAGACACTGAACGCAAACCCTGAACAGCGCTCTGTTGTTGTGCATTTTGAAAAGGCTCTCCCCAACTTCCGTGGCATCTATCAAGCCATGAATAATCTTTTTGCCAAACATGCCTGCCAAGACTATGTGCTCATTAACCGTGAACAAGATGCCGATGAAGAAGGCCTGAAGCAAGCCAAAGAAAGTTACATGCCAAGCAGTTTTGTTATAAAGAATCGTTTATATTTTCAATAAGAACAAAATACAAAAGATAAAAGCAACAACATAATAAATAAGGAGCATAGAATAAATCCTTTTCATTTGTGTTGCTTTCTTTATAAAAACACTTAGAATTCTAAAAGCGTTCCTATGCTTTTAGAATTCTTGTTTATTCTTTTTCTTTAAACACCATCCTGTTCTGATTTTACTTTTTGCGTAATTCAGATATGTATTATTTTTCATCGAACCTCTTTTAACACAACATCTTATATCATTCAGAGCATCTTTTATGAGCGATTCATTCAATAAAACAGACATGCTGCGTGCTCCTGTTGTCAGCATGTTTTTTCGTTATGGTATTCCTTGGGTACTCTCATTGTTGTTTGCCTCATCGGCCGGTATTGTTGATGGCATTTTTATTGGGCGACATGAAGGCGCCTTGGCATTGGCGGCGGTCAATATTGTTTGGCCTATTTTTTCACTGGCCATGGGAATTTGTGTCATGTGGGCTTCGGGCGGCTCTGTGCGCTGTGCGGCTTATCTTGGCTTGGGAAACATACAGAACGCAAAAGCCATTTTTAGCAATGTGCTCTTCACATTGTTGTTGATAAGCCTTTGTGTGACGATGATTTGCTTCTTTTTTGCCGATGGTCTCGTGCGTTTACTTGGTGCAGATGACAGCCTTACACATTTGGCAAGCCTTTATTTACAAACAGTTGCACCATTTTTTCCTATTTTTATGATTGGTGTGACGTTGGCGTTCTTTTTACGTGTTGATGAACGTCCAAACTTAGCGTCTTTAGGACTTTCCTTGACGGCCATTGCCAACATGATCTTAGATTTTCTGTTTATTGCCCAACTGGAGTGGGGTTTACGCGGTGCGGCTTTGGCGACGGGATTCAGTTATTTGGTGATGCTCGCTGTGTATGGTTTTGGGTATTTTCTCAATTCAAGAACACGCCGTTTGTCTTTCATTCGTTGTTTTTCGCAGTGGCGCGACGTGGCGCGTGCCGCATGGAACGGCATTTCTGAAATGATCAACGAGATGTCGGCAGGCACTGTTTTGATTTTTATGAATATTGCTATCATGCAACATATCGGCGCATACGGTGTTGCAGGTTTTACAGTTGTCAATTATTTTAATTGGTTTTGTCTCATGACAAATTATGGATTGGGCGACTCTTTGGGGCCTTTGATCAGTGCCAACAACGCCTGTAAACTCTACAGAAGGACAGACAGTTTGTTGCTTGCCGCTTTAGTCACAGTGTTTTGTATTGGCTTACTCTGCTTTTTGCTCATGACGCTTTTTCCACAAGAATTGATCGCCTTTTTTATACCAACACAAGGAGAAGCCGTACAGATTGCCGCAGAATTTATGGAAATCAACCGATTTATGTTGTTTTTTTGCGGCGTAAACATTGTGTTGACGTCATATTTTACAGGTCTTTTGCAAGCCACGGCTTCGGCAGTGATTGCATTGTTGCGCACACTGGTATTACCCATTCTCTTTATTACAATACTGCCTTTATATATGGGTTATAAAGGCATTGCGGTGGCCTTACCGCTGGCGGAAGCCCTAACACTCGTTGTGAGCCTTATCTTACTTAAAAAATTGCGTCCTGTCGGTCGTTCGCGCATCACAACATATTGATGGGATCCATATCAAGAGAGACACGCACATCACGTGGAATTTTTAATGTACCGAGACTTGCCGCAACAGTACGAATGGCCAACCAATCTTTGCCCTTCAGCAAACAATGAAAACGACGACGTCCACGAATAAGCGATAAAGGCGCAGGCGCAGGTCCGCGAACCGTCACTGCATAATTGCGTCCATATTGACGAATTGTTTCGGCAAGGCTTTTCATCAGCGCCTCACCTTCTTGATAATCCACAGGATACGACATGCGCAAAAGCCCAAGACGTGTAAACGGCGGATATGAGTATTTTTTTCTCAAAGCCAACTCTGTGGCATAGAACCCTTCATAGTCATTTTGTTGTACAAATTTCCAACAATAATGTTCCATGGTTCGGGTTTGAATGAGTACGCGCCCGCGTTGTTCGCCACGTCCTGCACGGCCTGCGGATTGAACAAGTAATTGAAAAGTGCGTTCAGCAGCACGGTAATCAGGAATATTCAACCCCATATCACCATCGGCAATCAAGGCCAACGTCACATTGGGAAAATGATGTCCCTTAGAAAGCATTTGTGTTCCGACGAGTACTTGCGCCTCTTGTGCGGCAAAGCTTTCTAAAATGCTTTCCATGCGTCCGGGGCAACGGGTACTGTCTCTGTCAATGCGTAAAATATGGGTTTTTTGTGGCAACACAGAACGAAGTGTCTCTTCGAGACGTTCCGTGCCTTGTCCCATAGGGTGATAATGCAATCCTTTACAAAAACTGCATGTTGCCGGAAAAGGCAGTGTATAGCCACAATAGTGACACACCAAACGTTCGCGTCCCTTATGATACGTCAACGCAATATCGCAATGCGGACAGCGAGCACTTTTTCCGCAATCAAGACAATACATCAACGGTGCATAACCGCGACGATTTAAAAGAATCACGGCCTGTTGACCCGCTTCAATGGTTTCTTGCAACGCTTTGAGGCTTGACGGTGCCAATAATGATTCCGAATGTGTTGTTTTACAAATGTCGACCAATTCAATCTCAGGCAAACGTCCCAAACCGACACGTTCGGGAAGAGCGCTCAATATGATATGCCCGTCTTGTGCGGCTTTGAAGGTTTTAATATCGGGCGTGGCGGAGCCAAGCAACAACAACGCCTGATCTTGTTCCGCGCGAAACCAAGCCAATTCTTTGGCCTGATACATCAACCCTTCATCTTGTTTGAATGAGGCATCGTGTTCTTCGTCAAGAATGATTAAACCGATATTTTCCAAAGGCAAAAACAACGCCGAACGCGTGCCGACAACAATACACGCCTTTGCTTGGCTTCGCGCTTCCAAAAAATGCTGTTCACGGAGGGAAGACGTTTGATAGCCGTGCGAAACAATGACGTCAACACGGTTACCCAAACTCATTTGCAGATCGCGTGTCAATTTGTGTACTAAGGCGACCTCGGGAGCCAAAAGCAACACACTGCGCCCACGGTGCAGACACGCCTCAATCAACGCTAAATATACAGCCGTTTTACCACTGCCCGTAATGCCAAACAACAAACCCGTTGCAGCTTTTTGACTGTCTATGTGTGCTGTATATCGTGTAACGGCTTCTTGTTGAGCATGATTCAAGACAACGGCAGGGCTTGGAGGAGGCAACAATGCCGTTTCGCACTCGCTCAAATCAGCATGACTGTCTGCAAGACGGATATGGATTGTTGCATTGCGAATGAGCGCATCCAAAGCAGACCGACTCGTGTTGCCAAGCTTTTGTAAAACTTCACGCCGTGAAAGAACGCCTTTCTCCCATAACAATTCCAAGACCGCCAACTGTTTTTTGGCTCCCGGACGAACAGCCCACGGCGGTTGCTGAGACAACACACACAATTCATTTTCGGCACTGCTTTGTTTTGAGATGATCCAACGGGCTTTTCCTTCAGCCCAAAGCAACGCAAGAGCGTCTAATTCATGTTTTGGCAATAAGAGTAAGTCACGCGGTTTAAACAACAAGGGGCGACTGTTTTGATTGTGGACTTGCATGGTTCTTTTGCCGTCACGCAACCCCAAAGGCAGTGCTGTTGCGAGAATACGTCCAACAGCAAGCATTTGTCGTGTTGCCAATTGAGTAATAAATTCCAAATATGCAACAGAACAAAGCGGCTTGCTGTCAATCGGCCATAACATATCACGCACAAGCACATCAGGACTTAAACGATTCTCAGGCTCTTCAGCAAGAATCAAACCCACTCGAACCATGCTTTTACCAAGCGGAATGATCACGCGTGTGCCTATAGACCAAGCCTTACGAGATAAATAACTCGGTTTTGTATATGTGAGCGAATGATATGGAGGACTGAGCAAGGCAACCGTATAAAACATCAGTATCTTTTTTTATTTTTTCTGGAAGCGCTAAGATCTATGAGACATTACTTCCCCAGCCCCTTGATCCTGCGGCGCATCCCATGCTTTACATTGTTCATGTGCCGCAGTTCAAGCTACTCTGAGTCGTCTTTTCACCAAAAAATCCAATGACAAGCAGTCAGTAATTTCAAGAAAACTCTCAAGCAAAAAGGCTTTAACGCGGTGTTACACGAACCGTATTGCCTGATCGAATAATAGCCACGGATTGACCAAGTTGAAACGCTTGATCTGTGCCTTGAACAACAGAAACACGTTTACCGTTCTCAAGCTCAACCTCAATTTCATACCCTTCTTGATTGTTAAGAGCCTGCCCCGCACCATAGCCGGCAGCAGAACCAACTAAACCACCGCCTATTGTGGCAAGTGTTTGACCGGTTCCTCCACCAAACATGTTACCAATGAGCGCACCAATCACCGCACCGCCGACAGTACCCAGTGTTTCTCCTATCGAGCCGTCATTATTAATACGAGCATGATGAATGGCTGTGACATGACCATACATGACTTCTTGCATTGTTCTTGCATTTTGAGCACTGGTATCATACGCGCCGACTTTTGGACCGCAAGCAGCCAATGTAAACATAACAAGAATCAACAAAGAAAAACACTGTATCTTATTTTTCACAAAACACCCCGTTCACAATAAAAAGTTTATAAAAATAAAACAATAACCATATACATAGAATAAAAAACATTTCAGAATATTATTATTCTATAACACTATGACTATTGAATGTCTTGCCAAGCTGCGTCTTTTACGACAAAGGTGGGTTGTGTTTGCAAAAGAAGTTCACTATTTCCATAGCCATACAATGCCGCGACGGTGTCCACCTCGGCACCCTTTCCGCCTTCCATATCCAGCAATGTGTCGCCGACCATGACAGCACTTGTCGCTGTGAAAACGTGTTTTTGCATGAGATGATGAATCATTTCTGTTTTGGAAAGCGTACGTCCTGCAAAGGAATTGCTGCATACAATGTCGTCAAACAGCGACAACAATCCGCATTTTTCAAGCAAACGTTGGGTTACTCCCTCAGGTTTGTTTGTGGCCACATATAAGCGACAATGCCGTTCCAAAAGCCGTGTCAATAACGGTGGAATACCGCTATACGCAAAACTTTGCGGATAATCGCTCACGGTGTACTTTGCCCGATAACGCTTTACAATATCAGCAAGTTTTTCTGGTGTACAGTCCGGATAGGCTGATTGAATGATGTCTTCAAGCAAGGGGCCGATCATCTCCAGATGAATTTGATTGCCGTCAAGCCCTTCTTCTTCCAAGACTTCACGTAACAGACCCACAATATCCGGGGCACTGTCAACCAAGGTTCCGTCCAGATCAAAGATCCAATTTGTGTATCGTTCCATATTCTTACATTTCATACTATGATTCTCACTGTTTCTCATTCTTCGAAGACTGACAACCATACCCCTTCTTTCATTGGCTGATTATCATTCCAAATATTCATTACCTGTTGGTAAAAAGACGCTCAAAGTCTCTTGAGACGCGGGGGGGGGGGGGGGGGGGGGACAGGGGAAAAAAAAAAAAATAAAAACCCCCCCCCCCCCCCCCCACAAACCGGGGTGGGGGGGGTGTTTTTACCCCCCCAAAAAAAAAAATTTGGGTGG
>CAYJFB010000002.1:14757-115702 GCA_964369685.1 uncultured Desulfovibrionaceae bacterium
TTTGTTTTTGAAAAATACGCCTTAATTGTACTTGTCTCTGGGGGGGTTGGCGGGCGGTTTAATCCCGCTCCACTTTCTCATACACGCCCATTAACCGAACCGCGAAAACAAGGGGGTTTGGGGGGAATTATTCCCCCCAAGAAAAAAAACATTTGGCGTTGTCGCCGCAACGCTTCCAGAGTGTTGGCAGGTCAGTTTGCAGTGCCGTTGCCATGGCTTCTGCCGTAAACACAGACAATGCAGGTTCGTTACGTTTACCCCGCCACGGCATGGGCGCCAAATATGGACAATCGGTTTCTAAAAGCAAACGATCTTCAGGAATCAATTTCAGCGCGTCTCGCAGTTCCTGATTACTGGGGTAACTGACAGGCCCCGGAATAGAAATATGCCACCCATGGCTTACGATGCGATCCAGGTATTGTATGGCGTCGCCGCCAAAGCAATGCCACAATAAAGGATATCCGCTACACCCTTCTGCCTCAAGAATACGCAACGTGTCTGCGGCGGCGTCGCGTGAATGGATCACTAAAGGACGCTTGAGTTCTCGAGCCAAGGCAATCTGTAGCCGAAACACCTCTTCTTGAACACGGTGCGGACAATCTTTCCAGTAAAAATCAAGTCCCGTTTCGCCGACAGCACGCAAGCGCGGGTCATTGTGAAAGGCCATACGCATAGCGGCTAAGGTGTCGTCCGTCCATTTCAGCGCGTCGCAAGGGTGAATCCCAAGAATAAAAAAAACATGCGAATACGCGGCAAAACGACCTTTCCCTTCCAAATATTCTTCAGGGCTCAAAAACACTTGCCCAATGGCAGACACGCCGGCCTTTGTGGCACGGGCAATGACCTCATCCAGCGAGTCGATAAACTGTGAACCGTCAAGATGTGCGTGCGAATCCACACCGTAAAGCGGCAATCCCAGGCTTTCCGGTTGCGGACGTTCTGCCTGTGCGCGTGATTTTGCCATGAGCCTTTGTTCCTATCAGCGTATATAATTGGGTATTTCAATAATGATATTGCGTGTGAAAGTGACCATTCTGTCAAGCATCCAAGGAAAAGCCACCAAAAGCGCAATAAAAATAGAAAGAATCTTAGGAATAAACGTCAATGTCGTTTCTTGAATTTGGGTTGCCGCCTGAATGATGCTCAGCGTCACCCCGACAGCCAAACCGATACCAAGCATCGGCAAAGCCAACATGAGCGCCATCTCCATAGATTGTCTGGCAAAGCCAATAACAAATTCAGGACTCACAGAGCCTCCTTCCCTTCATGGGACAAACAGCAACACTGTTTACAAACGACCCCGAAAAAAGCTTCCAATCGTCAACCATAGCATAGGTCAAACAGCAAAACTGTTTACAAGCGATCCCACCAAAAGATTCCAACCATCAACCATGACAAACAACAAAATCTTAAACGGCATCGAAACCATCATCGGCGGTAACATCATCATCCCCATAGCCAACAAAACACTGGAAACAACCATGTCCACAATCAAAAACGGAATATAAATAAGAAAACCAATACTAAACGCCGTTTTCAGTTCACTGATAATATACGCCGCGGCCAACAATAATGTCGGCACGTCATCGGTGTTGCGCGGCATATCCATTTGGGTGATGGAATAAAACACCGAAAGATCTTTTTCGCGTGTGTGCTTAAAGAGATAGGTACGCAAAGGCAATTGCGCTTCTTCAAGTGCCTGTTCAAAATTGATCTCTTGATTTAAATAGGGTTGCAGTGCTTTATCGTTGATTTCTTTACCCACGGGAAACATGATCACAAGGGTCATAAAAATAGCCAAACTGGCAAGAATTTGTGTCGGTGGGATTTGTTGAATCCCCATAGCCTGACGTACAAAGTGAAAAACAATAATAATCCGTGTATAACTTGTCACAGTGAGGATGATCGCCGGTGCGAGCGACAAAACCGTGAACAAAAACATGATCTCAAGCAACAAAGACACTTTCTCAGGCGACGCCTCACCACCGGAAAGACTCATTTGTAAATTGGGAATGACCAAATCCTGTGCCGCAACAGCAGGAAAAAACCATAACGCAACAAAAAACAACGCGCTCAAACCAACAAAGGTATAACGCAATGCGCCTTGAAAAAACCTCCAAACGAAAAAAAACATCCACATGGCAACACCCGTCAGCATATTATTGTTTGTCGGTTTCTTGCTCTGTGGCAAGGATTTGTGCAAAAGCGTGACTGTCGGCTTCAAGCGTTGATGTTTTTTTCGATGGTCGCTCATCAGCGTTTTGTGCATCCAAGGGAAGTGTCCGCAGAAGCGTAATGTTGTGTTCGGTGACTCCGAGTAAAAGTCGCTCATCAAGATAACGAACAACCATCAGCCCTTTTCGCGGACCCAACGGCAGTTGTGTTTCAAGTTGTAAGCCGGCTCGTGGGAAGGTGTTTCCCGTAGGCATAAAACGAAATTTACCGTATTTACGCAGCAACCACAAGAGACCCCACAAAAGGGCAAGCAGCAACAACAAAACCCCGAGCGCTTGAAAATAACCGCCCCAAGTGAATGCTGTAGCCTGATCGGCTCCGAACGTGGTTGCCAGCTGCAAGCCTTCTTGTGTGTTTTGTGTGGTATCAGTCACTGTACCGTTCCTTGTTTGGAATTGAGAAAAAGCCGATTTTTAACAACGCGCGCTCTGCATACACACAAGGACAATGTCTGCATTGGCACGTGTATGTCTCCAACGATGGCAGATTTAAGCCAATTGTTTGACTCGCTCAATGGGGCTGATGATGTCTGTCAGACGGACACCAAATTTTTCATTAATCACCACAGCCTCACCACGGGCAACAAGTTTACCGTTGACATAGACTTCAAGCGGTTCCCCTGCCAATTTATTCAGTTCAATAACCGAACCTTGTCCCAGCTGTAGCAATTCGTTGATCAACAGCCGTGTCCTTCCGAGTTCCGCAGACACATCCAGAGGAATATCAAGAATAAAATCCAATTCTCTACGTCGTCCGTCGGGTTGCGGTGCCTTATAGGCTTCGGTCATGTCTTTAAAAGGGGCATCCATGGCTTGTGGACGCAAGGAGGCCTGTTCTTTTTCTTTATGTACTTGATCCTGTTCTGAAGAGGTCAAGGCATCAGCCCATTCATCAGCCAAAGGATCGCTTGTGTCATCTCCTTTCAGTTGATTGAGGGTGTCGTCCAAAGAAGAATCGCTGTCATCGTCGTCCAGTGCGTTTGCCCAAGCTGCGGCCAAATCGTCTTGAGTATCGTCTGCCATTGTTTTCCCTTTTCTTTCTGTTTTTTCGTGTTTTCCGCGTGCCTGACAGCGCGCTTATTGAATGACAAAGTCGGTAAAGAAGATTCGTGTTACTCGCGGCGCACCTAAAATTTGATTCAGGCGTGAAGCCACTTCGTTTTTGAGCATCAATTTTCCTTCGGCACTGGCCAATTCAGCAGCCGTTTTTCCGGAAAGCAACAAAATGATGGCGTCACGGATTCGTGCTGTATTGTTGGTCAATTCTTGCGCGGCTTCGGGCGCGGAGACTTCCACTTCCATACGGATACGTAAATAGGTATCTCCCGCAGGGTCTGCCAAATTCACAAGCAATTCCGGCAATGGCACGGGGCGCGGAACAGCATTGGCGCCTGTCGTTCCGCCATTTTGTTTTTTCGTGTTTGTTGCAGAACCGGTACTGCCGCTGCTTGCCGTGTCCGCTGCCGTTTTTGCAGAGCCGCTTCCACCGGTATTTGTCGTTGCAGTGTTTCCTTGAGCAGCAGTTGCGCTCCCTTCGACAACAGCCGTTTCTGATCCGAGCAGACCGTCAAGACCGGGTGCACCCGGACGCAAAAAGAGCCACCAATAAGTTGTGCCGGCAAGAGCACCCAACACCAACAAGATGCTGCCGACAACCATAATCACTTTAAAACGTGATCGTTTGCGAGGTTGTTCCTGGTCTCCGTCCTGAGCCGCGGGCAAATCGTTTGTAGCCGCCATCTGAAGTCACTCCTTATGCCGTTTTTAGAGTCCATGTTTGCCATACTGAGGTAAAAACACGTATTATTTTTTCACTATTTGTGGCTTGACTTTTTTACAAAGTCAACGCGTAGATCTGGCACCGAAAAGTGCAGTCCCGATACGCACAAACGTCGCGCCTTCTTCTATAGCTTGCTCAAAATCACCGGACATACCCATGGACAATTCGGGAAAAGGCAAACCAAAGAGACGCACCAGATTATCTCGTGCTTCGCGCAATTTGGCGAAATACGGTCGAGTGAGTTCTCCCTTATCAAAAAACGGTGGCAAACACATTAAACCACAAACTCGAATTCCCGACAACTCAAGCAAAGCCTCAACCAAATGTGGCAATTCCGTCGGGGATACGCCTGCTTTTTGAGCTTCGGCTCCGACATTGACTTGCACCAACACAGATTGAACGACATCAGGCGGCAATCTGCGTGCAATGCCTTGCGCCAAGCGCAGGTTATCGACAGTATGAATGAGTGCAAATCGTCCTGCGATATCTTTGGCTTTATTGCTTTGTGCGTGTCCGACATAATGCCATTCTGGAGGGGCGAGTGTCTCGTCATTTAAAAAGCTTGCCTGTTTTGCCATCGCTTCCTGGACATAGTTTTCACCGAAGACCCGTTGACCGCAACGCATGGCCATGCGAATCAAATTTTCGGATTGAAACTTGGAAACAGCAATGAGTGTTACGTCTTCAGGTGCACGCGCAGCACGTTGCGCGGCACAACAAATCCTTTCGTGTATGGCGGCAAAGACCGCGCACATGACCTCAGAGGCATGGTGTCCTGTCATGTTTTATCACTCCATGTTTTCGGCTCCAAAGCCCAATTCATGTAGAAATCGCGCATCATCAACCCAATCTTCACGCACTTTGACCCAAAGTTCAAGATGCACTTTTTGGTCAAGCAATTCACAAATTTGTTTACGAGCGTCTGTACCGATGGCTTTAATTCCCGCACCGCCACGCCCAATCACCATGGCTTTGTGTGTCGGACGCGCCACATAAATGACGGCATTGATAAACACTCTGTTTTGTTCTGTATCTTCTTCCCAACGTTCAATCTCAACAGCCACGGAATAAGGCACTTCTTGGTAGAGTCGTTGAAACAACTGCTCACGCACAATTTCTGCCGACAAAAAACGCAACGGTGCCGTAGAAAGCTGATCTTCCGGAAACTCAGCAGGGGCTTCGGGTAAAAAGGATGCCACAAGGGTTTTCAGATCCTTAAGGCCATCGCGTTGTGCTGCAGAAACAGGAAAGATTTCAGCGCGTGGCAACGTGGCGGCCAGCTCTTCCAAAAGCGGCAACATGCGTGATTTATCATGAAACAAATCGACTTTATTGACCACAACGATAACAGGCCGATCCTCATTTTGCAAAGGCTTGAGTAACGACTCCAAATCACGTTGCAAGGCTTCCGGCTTACGCACATAGAGGTCACCGTCTAAAATCAACATGATGGCGTGTGCCATGGTTAGGCTTTGCCATGCGGACTGCAACATCAGCTTACCGAGTTGTCCGCGAGTTTGTCCGCGCACAATATGGATCCCTGGGGTATCCATAAAAATGGCTTGCAAGCCGGGTTCAGTCAAAATACCTGTGATCCGATTTCTGGTTGTCTGTGGTTTGTCGGTAACAATGGCAACCTTCCGTCCTACCAAGGCATTGGTAAGCGTTGATTTACCTGCATTGGGTGGTCCCAAAAGAGCCACCCAGCCACAGCGGTGCGTCTGAGCCATATATATATCCTTTTTGCTTTACATCTCGCGCTGTTGATCAATAAAAAAAGTTTTACGGTAACGGCAAGATATAGGTGTTATGCTTCATACGGTATTGCCCGGGGGACACCTCAAGAACCGATTCCCACGAAGCTGAAAGACGATAAATCTGCCAAAAGGATTCAGAAACTCCATCACGTTTTTTTCGTTCGGACAGAGCTTGTTCTGCCGTTTCCAACGAGGGAAACACAGGCAAGTCTTCCATCCGTCCCAAAGAAACAAGTTGCGGAGGCGGTGTTGAGTCCATATAAAGCATGTATGCCCTAGGCGCAAGCACATACACTTCAACCGCAGGCATGATTTCTAGCTGAGGCAAAGGTTCTGTCTGTGTCTCAGGTTCTTTCGCAGTGCGTACGCACCCCGTTGTATGTATTAAAAAAAAGAACAAAAAGAGATAGACAAACAAATTGTGATTCTTTGTCCCTGAAAAAACACATTGCATACGCATCAAATCTGAAGTCACACTCGGCTCAGGACATGGCCATACGTTTGAGACGTTCAACACGATCATGAATATCGGGATGTGTGCTGAAAAGTTTTGCCATACCGCCGCCAAAAAGCGGAGCAACAATAAACAGTTCTGCGGTAGAGGGATTGCCGGCACGCATGGGAATGCGTTGATTCCACGATTGCAGTTTATCAAGCGCCCTGGCTAGGGCAAGAGGATCATTGCTATATTTTGCCGCAGAAGCGTCTGCCAAATATTCACGAGAACGCGAGATCGCAAATTGGATAAGCGTCGCTGCAATAGGCGCCACAAAGGCCAAAACCAATGCTGCCAAAGGGTTTGTACCGCCGCCTTCTTCATCGTCGCTACGTCCAAAACCAAAAATCGCGGCAAATTGCATCATATTGGCAACAGAAACGATAGCCGAGGCGATCACGCCTGCCACTGTTTGAATCAATATATCACGATTGGCGATGTGCGCGATTTCATGCGCAACAACACCGCGCAATTCTTCTGGCGAGAGCAGACGGACAATGCCTTCCGTCACCGCAACAACGCCGTGTTCGGGGTTGCGTCCTGTAGCAAAGGCGTTCGGTGCTTCTTCCGGGATCACACACACTTTGGGTTTTGGAATGCCGGCCTTGGCTGCCAGTTCTTCAACAACAGTATGTAAAAAAGGCGCTTCCGACACACTCAGTTCTCGTGCGCCGTACATCCTCAAAACAATAGTGTCTGAATACCAATAGCTCCCCACGTTCATAATCAATGCTAGGCCAAAGGCAATCATCAAGCCCACACGTCCGCCAAGTGCGCCGCCGAGCATAATCAAAATGCCGGAAAGCAAAGTAAGTAAAAGCATGGTTTTAATCTGACTGGTCATAAAAACTCCTCAAAACATGAACATAAAAACCGGCTGTCACCACATAGAGAATGATTGCTGTCTCGTAACGAAAAAAGAACCACAAATCCTATCAAAAAAAGGGTTCAATATCTCTTTGAGATCGCAATGCGTGTTTGTAACAGCGTATGTATGGGATCTTTTTGCTATTCTGTTGCCACGAAAAATAAAAAGAACCGTTTCTAAAGCATAGAATACAGACGGTTAAGGCATCTGGCAAGAGGCTTTTACAAAAAAGACAGTGTTTTTTAATCGTAAAAATCAAACAAACGCCGTGATATAAAGATATAAAACGGTATGACCGCGAGTCAAAAACACGTTTGTTTCATTTTTTATATATTTTATGTTGTATCATGAAAGTATAAACGGTGTGATGAACGTACAAAAAAAGCCACTCACTGTTGTCTGTAAAACCAGTGAGTGGCTGAACGTTCTGGTCGGAGCGACTGGATTCGAACCAGCGACCCCCTGCTCCCAAAGCAGGTGCGCTACCAAGCTGCGCCACGCTCCGTTATGCTTTCAACACATGGCTGTGTATACGCCAAATTGTGTTGAGAGGCAAGTGCTTTCTTTTTGTTTTAACATTTTTTGTCATATGTCCATGGTTTCTTTTGATTTTTTTGGAGAAGCCAATGAAATCACATCTTCTCGGAGAGCATATTTTTTTGATATACATTTTGAATCATTGAACATGTTCTCCAAAACGCAATATCAGAGTCATTAAGCACTTTCCATGATCGCGTGGAGTGTTGTGACGGCGAGGGGGCTACCGCCGCGGCGTCCCTTGAGGGTTATTTGTGGTATTGGGCATGTGTTGAGCAGCTCTTTTGATTCCACAACATTAACAAACCCCACAGGCATACCGATGACAAGCGCAGGACGGACATCTTCTTCTAAAATATATTGTGCGATACGAGCCAACGCCAAGGGCGCATTCCCGATAAGGACAATAGCACCGTCAAGTATGGGTCTTGCTTTTTCGGCACTGCATAGCGCGCGGGTCTGTCCTTGTGCTTTGGCTTTAGCGACAACATCAGGGTCACTGATATAACAATGGAGATGTTCTTTTGTGTATTCAGAATTGATACTTTGCAGACGAGCCAGCGAGACTCCCGAACGAATCATTTGTGAATCGCAAAAAATCGGTGCTGTTTTGGATATGGCTTCAAGCCCTGCCCTTATCGGATCATTTTGAAAGGTCAACGTTTCCACAATATGCATATCAGCCGTCGTGTGGATGAGGCGACGTGCAACACGCCACAATTCAGGTGCCATTTCAGTATGTAGCTGACATTCCTGTTCAATAACTTTAAAACTTTCGTTTTCAATTTCCTGAGCCGTCAGGTTCCAACGGATATTCATAAAAAACGCCTCACTCGGCATAAAGGACAAAATGCATGAAAGCAATAACACCGCAACTGCTCAAAAGCGTTGTCGCAAAACGTGAAAACTGCATCCCAAAAACAATAATACACGCCACTTTTGGTGGAAATATTGCCATCGCCGAAGGCAAATTTCGCCTCAGTGTGCGTATGGGATTACCGACAGCGCTTCCGATAAGCATCACCAAAAGAATTTGTGCATTATCAATCAGGCCAACCTCTCGCAAATTGGCAGAAACCGCAGAAGACTGAATCAATCCACCCATTTGCGCAACGACAACAGAAATCAACTCAGGAGGGAAAAAACGACTGACCTGTGCAGGCACATACTGTTCCCAAAAATCAAAAGTCCCGTTTTTCAACAACCATTCAACACCAACCATCAGCGGAACCGTTATACAAATCATCCGAAAAAGCAACGTTAAGGCTCGTATTGTCGACTTTTTCAACGCCGTTGACCAAGGATCGGGCTGTCTATTGAATTCAGGCATGTTTGCGACACTTGTAGGGTGCGGTTCCCCAACACGCCAGCGGTTCCAACACATCACACCTAAAATAACCAACAATCCACCGGAAAACTGTACCGTAAAATATAAAATCCCCGGTAAACCAATCGCCGCAACAACAGGATACATCACACGCAAAGAATGCGAAACATAAGCCAAATAACTGTTTGCCATGCCCCCCGCAATCAACGCCGAAGTGCGAATTTGTCCTTCTGCATGGCTGTTCACTAAAATACTGTTGGCGGCGGCATTGGAAAACAATGCCGTGGGCATGGCAAGACCGACAATATCAGGCAAGCGTGCCATACGCGTCAGTTTACCCATAACCTTTGCCAATAATAAATGCCAATGGCGTGTTTCCATCAAACCGCCAAGAAATGCGGCAAAACCAACCATACAAAAAAGTCGGGCAAAATATTCGGCTTTGGTCAGTAGAGCATCCCATGCCGAGACCTGTTTTTTGGGTTTTTCAGCAACGGGAGATTCGTTATTTACTTGATCCTGTTGTTCTTTCTCATCAACGGCATTGTTTTGTTCTAATTGGTGCGTCTGCTCATTCCCATCCGCTATGATGACTTCTCTTTCTGTTACGACAGTATTGCTTGACGATGGCGTGGTTGAACGCATGGAAGAACTTGGCGGCATATTCACAGTCAACCAACACGCCGCACAAAGCGAAAACACAAACCAAATGACTCGGGAAGGACGCTTCCATGGGGGCGTCATTCGATGATGTTTGAGAGTCATGCCTTTTTGACCATCATCAATGACAAATATTCTTCTTTGCGCTCGGCAACATCGTCAAGATCATGTAAAATAACTTGACTCTCCATGGCTAAGTGCTCACCATAAATCACTCGAATGTCTTTTTCTCTACGCAATCGTTCAAGCAACGCTTTACGGCTACGATAGGTTTTTAATAAAATCGTTGTTGATTTTGGAGGGAATGTCAGCGTTTCAGCCATCTCTGACTTGAACGACGGAATCACACGCAACATTTCACCGTTTTCAACCAAAACTGTTTGCGATTTGGCTGCCAACGTTGCAAAAGAAGAAATGCCCGGCACCACTTCCAACGCCATATCCGGAATAGCTTTACGTAAAATTTCAAGAATATAGCCAAAAGTGCTGTAGGTCAACGTATCACCGAGCGTAGCAAAGGCACAGCTTTTTCCCATACACAACACGTCAATAATTTCTTGCGCATTGGCCTCAACTTTTGCAAACCGTGTGTTGTTATCACGCGACATGCTAAATGTTAAAAGACGAATTTCTCCGCGAGGAGACAAGGATTCAACAACACGTTGTGAAACACTGTCTTTTGCGTTTTGCGAAATGACCGTAAAAATCACATCCACAGAGCGCAACACATCCACAGCGCGAACCGTAAGATATTGAGGATCCCCGGGGCCGATACCCACACCATAAAACATACCCGGCTTCATAAACATATCCTTAAATACAGTAGATGTTTTTCTTTTTCTGAGGGAGCGAAGCTCCCCCAGCCCCCTTGATTCTGCGGTTCATTCAAAACGCGAAAAAGATATTGTTTATGCTAAAGCATGTGTGTTCGCGCCGTTACGTGTGCCGCAGTTCAAGTCGCTCTGAGAGTCTTGATACCTAAAAAAACAAAAAACTCAATCAGCTTTTTTGAGATTGGCAAGATCAACAACAGCCTCATCGGCATGACGCAAAAAAAGCTGTTGAATGGCTTCAAGTTCACCAAGACCAAGCAAATGAGGGCGTGTTTCCATGCCAAGTGCTTGCAATTGCGAAGCCCAAGAATCATCTTCAGAGCCAACCAAGTCATTTCTTGCGTGATCGCCTGCCACAATCATAAAAGGCTGTAACCAAACACGTTTGATCCCATTCGCTTTCAGTTCGGCAACGACATCGTCAAACGTGACCGCTCCTTCAACAGCCGCCAACCAAATGTTTGCATCGGCCTTTTGAAAGGCGTTGTTGACAGCCAAAAGCTCAATATCACCGGGACCGCGGTTGTTCCCGTGCGCCATCAATAAGACGGCTTCGTCTTTTGTGCGTTCTTTGGGCAGAGCGTTAATGACAGCCTGAACAACGCTATCCAAGTCCTGTTTGGAAACCAACATGGGATAGCCTGTTTTAATTGTTTTAAACGCATTGGGATTTTGAGTGATGAATTTGATGATCATGCGTTCGAGTTGCATGTATTCTTCGGCAGGCAGAACGTGCAAAGATTGGACAGTCAGATCCGTAACACCGTCTTTGGCAAGTTGAATGAGTGCCGCAGTAACGGAAAGAACAGGCTTTCCTTTTTTGGCAAGTTTATTGCGGATGATGTCTGAGGTGTAGGCCATCAGCAACGGCTTGTCACCGTTTACCTTTTTAAAAGCATTTTCTATACCGTCTATAGCCGGCTTGGCAACGTCCATAGTTGTGCCGAAAGCCACAAGCAATGTACCTTCTTTAGCCAACGCCTCTTTTGAAACAAAGGGCATGAGAAAAAAAAGACAACAAACAACCACGAAGAGAACCTGTTTCTTCATGACAACTCCTTTTAGTCCTAACCTCGAGGACAACGCTGCATGTTTGTCATGCATACAGCACTGGGTCATTTTTAGGCTGGTTTCCCGGCTTAAGGATCGTCTGTTACCGCTCCTTCCCATGGTTATCTTCCACAGTGGCTTTATTGCGGTTTCATCCCCTCTCACGGTTGCGGGTCAGCGTCGATTGTACGAACTTCCCAATTATCCCAAAAAACTTGGGCACCTAAAAAAGTTAAAAGTTTTAAAAAATACATTAAAGAAGGACATCTGAGATCTATATTAATAACAAAAACATCCTTGATGTCGGAGTTATAATCCCTTTAAAACATAATGTCGAGAGCCTATAGACTTTTTTTGCAAAAACAAACAACATAGCACACTCAACGTGGATATATGTAAAAAAAATAACGATAAAAACATGTTAAAGAGAATACGCTCCTCGTTCATTGCGTACATAAAAAAACAAAAACCTCGTACGCTTTCAACACAGAAAAACCTTGACATCATTACATATCAAAGCTAGTGTTCATTTTTTCTTTTTGGAGGTTATACATCATGTATGCAATTATCGAAACGGGCGGCAAACAATTTCGTGTTGAAGAGGGTTGCACTTTAAAAGTGGCAAAACTCGACAGCGCAGTGGGTACGGAACTGTCCATCGACAAAGTTCTTATGTTGGGCGGCGGAGACGTTAAAATAGGTGCTCCTTATCTTGAACAAGCCTCTGTGAAAGCCACTGTGCTGGAACACGGACGCGGCGAAAAAATTATTGTCTTCAAAAGACGTAAACGTCACGACTCCCGTAAAACTCAAGGCCATCGTCAAGATTACACAGCTATCAAAATCAACGCCATCCAAGCCTAGTACGGTTTACAACCTGTTTGCAAACCTTATTTTAAAAAAGCAAACAGGTGTTTGTAAGGCCTGGTTCTAAGGAGTTTTATCATGGCACATAAAAAAGCCGGCGGGAGTTCCCGCAACGGACGTGACAGCGAAGGCCAACGACGCGGCGTCAAACGTTTTGGTGGACAACGTGTCGACGCGGGTACCATCATTATTCGTCAACTCGGTACACGAATCTACCCCGGTGAAAACGTGGGCATGGGACGTGATTTCACCCTCTTTGCGACAACAGACGGTGTGGTGAAGTACGAAACCTTTACTCGTAAACGCAAAGTGTATAAACGTGTACATATTGTCAAGCCTGTCCTTGCAGCCTGATAAATAACGTACAACAGACATACGCGAAGAGGCTCCCTCTGAAGCGATGTGCTCAGATAGGTTGATCCTCAACTCGTTTCGAGTGATGTTGTCGCCTCGGAAAGGGGAAAGAAGAATCTCACAGATACTTCTTTCCCCTTCAGGTCTTTATAGGGGAGTTTTCCAAATCAAATTGATGGTGCAAGTTCTGCCAGAGGCAATGCTTCCGTAAAACATTCATTGAGAAACAGCTCCCAGAACAACTTTTCAGTCTTTTTTCTTTCATTCTCTCCCTCACTGACACGGTGATTTTTATGCGATTTGTAGATGAAGCCCTTATTAGCGTAAAGGCAGGCAACGGCGGCAACGGTTGTGTTTCTTTTCGACGTGAAAAATTTATTCCCAAAGGTGGCCCTGACGGCGGTGACGGCGGTAGCGGCGGCAATGTCATTTTTCGAGCAGATTCTCGCTTGCTCAGCCTATACGATTTCCGACTCAAACGTCGCTATGAAGCACAAAACGGTCAATCCGGCATGGGGAGTCAATGCCACGGTAAAAAAGGCGAACACTTGGTTGTGAATTTGCCTGTGGGAACGCTTGTTTTTGGTCGTGGTGCCGACGGTGAAGCCCTTCTCGCCGACCTCTCCACGCCGCAAGATGAAATCGTGATTGCTCAAGGCGGACGCGGCGGTAAAGGAAATGAACATTTTAAAACATCCACCATGCGCGCACCACGTTTTGCACAAAAAGGTGAACCCGGCGAAGAATTTGATTTGCGTCTGGAATTAAAAATCCTTGCCGATGCAGGGATTATCGGTTTACCCAATGCAGGCAAATCGACCTTTATATCGCGCGTTTCCGCCGCAAAGCCAAAAATTGCCGACTACCCTTTCACAACGCTGACACCAAATCTCGGAGTGATGATTCATGACAACGATCCCGATTTGCGTATGGTGCTTGCCGATATCCCCGGATTGATCGAAGGCGCACACCAAGGGCAAGGGTTGGGACACCAATTTTTAAAACATATTGAACGCACTCGATTTTTGATCCACATTCTGAGTATCGAAGACATCAACCCCGAAGATCCATGGGCAGGCTTTGAGCTGATTGATAACGAACTCGAAAGCTTTGATGCCGAATTGGCAACCAGACACCAACTGCTTGTTGTGAATAAATGCGATCTGCGCTCTCCCGAAGAGGTGCAAACACTGAAAGAACACGCGCAACGCGATAATAAACATATTCATTTTATCAGCGCAAAAAATCTGGGCGATCTCGATGCCGATAACGCACTCAATGCCCTGGTTACCAAACTCTGGACATTACACACCGAACAGCAAATCAACGCGCCTCTCGTACACTTTAAAGAAATCGTGATCAAAGAAGAAGAATTTCCGGATATTGAAGTCATCTACACTCGTGAAGGCTCATAACTTTCATACATTCATTCAAAACATAACTTTTTTTCGAGGGAGTTTCTCTTTTGCAATAGACTCTCCCCCGAAAAAAAGTGCACGATTATCTAGACAGCAAAAGGTGTCCAAGGGAGCGCTTGAAAAAGTAACGCGCCGGCAAGTCCGCCAAAAATAGGCGCAATAAGCGGAACCGCCAAGCCATAGGAAAATTCCGAGCTGCCTTTATTGGGAATCGGCAATACGGCGTGAGCAAGACGCGGCCCCAAATCGCGAGCAGGATTGATCGCATAGCCTGTCGTACCGCCAAGTGACATACCGATACCCAAAATAATCGCCCACACAAAATACATCTTTACACCCGATTCACCCGCGCCGGCAACTTGACCGATACCCAATAATGCAAAAACCAAGACAAACGTACCCAAAAATTCACAAAAAAAGTTTTGTGGACGGTTAAGCACCGCAGGACGAGTACAAAAACACCCTAACTTGACACCGTGATCGGCTGTAGCCGCAAACTGATCGCGGAAAAATGCATACACAAGCACACCGCCCAAAAAAGCTCCCGTAACCTGTGCAAAAATATACCCCAAAACCATATTTGCAGGAAAAAGACCGATCGTCGTCAAAGCAAGAGTGAGCGCGGGATTAAAATGCGCACCCGATGAAGCACCAAAAATACACGCGGGAATCAACACAGCCGTAGCCCAAGCCATTGTAATCTGCACAGAACCGCCGCCCTTCATCCCCGATTTGTCCAACAAACAGTTGGCAACCACACCGTCACCCAAAAGAATCAGCATCGCGGTTCCTATAAATTCACCGATATATGGCATCATAAAAGCACCTCATGTTCTCTGACTGCAACATGTCTAAAAGAATAATTACAAAATATTATATAAAAAATTGTCACTTCAACCTCACAATATCGCCTTGTAAAGCCGAAGTGACAAGCAATCAATCTTCCCAATCAAGCGAACGCTTGACCGCTTTCTGCCAACCGGCATACAATTTATCGCGTTCATCCACAGACATGCTTGCTTCAAAACGTCGATCAAGCTTCCAATTGCTGACAAGATCTTCTTTACTTTTCCAAACACCGACAGCCAAACCTGCCAAATACGCCGCGCCCAGTGCCGTCGTTTCCGTCACCTGCGGGCGATCCACAGGCACACCGAGAATATCACTTTGAAATTGCATCATCAAATTGTTGGCAACAGCACCGCCGTCAACTTTAAGCGCTTGCAATTCAATACCCGAATCCGCCTGCATAGCGTCAAGCACATCTTTGGTTTGGTAGCACATGGAATCAAGCGTTGCACGAATGATATGGCTTTTGGTGGTTCCACGGGTTAAACCAAACATCGCGCCACGAGCTTTCATATCCCAATACGGCGCGCCCATGCCCACAAAAGCAGGAACAACATAAACCCCTTCCGCACCGGACACCTTGTGCGCGTAATATTCCGTATCAGGTGCGGCTTCAACCATCTTAAGCCCATCGCGCAACCACTGCACAGCCGCTCCGGCAACAAAAATACTGCCCTCAAGCGCGTATTCAACCTTACCGTCAATGCCCCAAGCAATCGTGGTCACAAGACCGTTTTTCGAAGTGTAGCATTCAGAACCCGTGGTCATGAGCATAAAACACCCCGTGCCATAGGTATTTTTTGCCATTCCCGCTTTAAAACAAGTTTGTCCAAAAAGTGCAGACTGTTGATCACCCGCAGCCCCCGCAATGGGAATTTCACCACCCATAAATACAGTCGCGCATGTTTTGCCATAGACCTCACTTGAAGGACGCACTTCAGGCAACATACTTGCAGGAATACCAAGCATTGACAACAATTCCTCATCCCACTTCAATTCACGAATATTGTAAATCATCGTGCGTGAGGCGTTGGAATAGTCAGTCACATGCACTTTGCCGTTTGTCAATTTCCAAATCAGCCATGTATCAATGGTGCCAAAAAGTAAATCACCGGCTTCGGCTTTTTCCCTTGCACCCTCAACATGATCTAAAATCCACTTGATTTTTGTACCCGAAAAATACGCGTCAATAACCAAGCCCGTTTTTTCACGTACCATGGCATCATGCCCGGCTGCTTTCAGTTCTTCACAAATATCCATGGTTTGACGAGATTGCCATACAATGGCGTTATAGATCGGTTTACCCGTTTTTTTATCCCATACAACCGTGGTTTCGCGTTGGTTTGTGATCCCAATAGCTGAAATATCCGATACAGCAAGGCCTGCTTTGGCTATAGCTTCGGCCGCCGTTCCGAGTTGCGTTGACCATATTTCATCGGCATTGTGTTCAACCCAACCGGGCTTAGGAAAAAGTTGTGTAAATTCTTTTTGTGCAACGGCCACGATTTCAGAAGTATCTGCAAAAATAATGGCTCGTGAACTGGTTGTCCCTTGATCAAGTGCCAACACATATCTTTTGCCCATGAAATATCTCCCTGCTCTAATTAAAATTGAATAACGACACAATACGATTGTTCATTGTTATGACTTGGGTAAAACTCTGACAGCGTATAAAGAACTATAACACAAAAACATCAAACACACCCTGCCATACACACATACCCCGAAGAATAGAGTATGAAAAAAAAATATCAATATAAAAATTTCTATCCAGAGTACAAAAAGCATGTAGTAACATTAAAATAAAAATGTTGCTACATGCTTTTTGTACTCTTTTTAACTTAAAATATTTTTATATAGTTAGAAAGACATTGCTTGACAGATAACTAGCAGTACGTTGTCATCCAGTTCCATGTGTGTTGCAATCCTTGAGCAAGCGTTGTTTTAGGCTTCCACTGTAGATGTTTTTCGGCATGGCTTGTGTCCAACACAGAATAGGGCACGTCAGAGATGCGTCCGTCTTGGTATTCGATTTGAAGAGGGCGTTGCACTGTTTCTTCTATATATTGAAGGAGTTGTTTTATACTTGTTCCGCATCCTGAGCCAATATTAAACACAGCATGTGTCGTTTGAGATGTTTGCAAGGCTAAAGAAAATGCACGAACGACATCGTCAATATAAATATAGTCTCGAACAATACTGCCATCACCCCATACAACAAGCGGTTTATTTTTAAGGACATTACTCATAAATGTACCGACGATACCCTGCATACTGTTGGTATTTTGCAAGGGGCCGTATGGATTGCTAATACGTAAAGCCACAGAAGATAAGCCATAGAGTTGGCCATAGAGATAGAGATATTTTTCTATGGCCAATTTAACGATACCATAGGAAGATATTGGATTTGTTGCATCTGTTTCCATACGTTTTTGTTGTTGCTGTAAACCGTAAACCGTGCCGCCTGATGAGGCAAAGACCACCTTACGGATCCCCACTTCTCGTGCACACTCCAAAAAGCGCAATGTTCCGACAAGGTTTTGTTCTACGTCAAGGATGGGGTTGTCGTTTGCCGTTTTCGGAAGCATCGTTGAAACAAGATGAATACAGGATGTGCATCCTTCGAGCGCGTGAAACAGATCGGCTTGCTGAAAAAAATCACCGTCATGGCAACTGAGATTGCGAACGTCACTGTCTTTCAATAATGGGTTGGGGCGTGTCTGTTTAGCAAAGGTGCGTACGCGGCAACCGCTTTGCAACAAGTGCCGAGTGAGGTGTTGCCCCAAAAAACCGGAAGCGCCCAAGATACATACGTGTTCGTTGGTCATTGTTTTTAGCCGCATGATTCTTGATTGTGTACAGCGTGTAACCATTGGGCAAAGTCTGTACGGGCACGATCCGCGTACCACTGTTTACGCACTTTTTTATGTATGCGTTCTTGTGGTTCCGGCATGAGTCCGAAGTGGACGTTTGAAGGTTGAAAGCGTTTGCTTGGAGTTTGTAAATGGGTCAATAGGGCACCGAGAGCTGTTGTTTGTGGCGGTGGGACAAGCGATTGATGACGAAATTGTGCCGTAAGTAACATCCCGAGCCAGAGTCCACAGGCCATGGACTCCACATACCCTTCAACACCGGTTATCTGACCGGCAAGGTGAACAAAAGGATTATTTTTTAATGCCAAGCGTTCATCAAGGACAATGGGCGCGTTAACATACGTGTTTCGATGCATACTGCCGTAACGCACAAATTCGACTTGAGCCAAACCGGGTACTAAACGGAACACTTCAGCTTGTGCTTTATATGTCAATTTTGTCTGACACCCTACGAGGTTAAACATGTTTTTGTTACAATTTTCTGGACGCAGTTGTAGAAGTGCATGGGGGCGTTTTCCCGTGCGCGGATCGGTGAAGCCTACGGGCTTCAGTGAACCAAACACCAGCGTGCGTTCACCGCGTGCAGCCAAGGCTTCAATCGGCATACACCCTTCAAAATGTTTTTCGTCTTCAAAGGCGCGCGCAGTCACTTTTTCGCCATTCAACAATCCTTGATAAAAGGCTGTATACTCTTCTTGATTCATAGGACAATTGAGATAATCACCGACACCGTGTTCTTCGTAGCGTGATCCCCAAAAGGCAATGGTTGTGTCTATGGATTCTGCGCTCACAATGGGGGCTATGGCGTCATAAAAATACAGTTGTTCACTGCCGACGGCTTGGGAAAGCGAGAGCGTCAAGCCTTCAGAAGCCATTGGGCCTGCAGCTATCACCACACGATCAAACCCTTCTTCTGTGGAGTCTTCACCCTTTGTGCGCAAGAGTAGTCGCGGATCGTCTAAACCTGTGATGCAGGCTTCTACTTGTTTGATGTGGGGATTACAACGAATGTGTTCAGTGACGCCTTGAGCAAAGGCTTCTCTATCCACAGCCAAGGCTTTTCCTGCGGGAACCTGTGTTTCTGTGGCAACACGCATCAACACGCTGTGTAGGTCGCGCAACTCTTGTTTAAGCAAGCCGATTCCCGATGCCAATTCGTCCGAGCGCAAAGAATTGGAGCAAACAAGTTCGGCAAGCAACGGTGAAACGTGTGCCGGAGACATGTGCGTCGGTTTCTGTTCAAAAAGTGTTACAGAAATACCGTGACGCGCAAGATATAACGCGCACTCGCAACCGGCAAGACCACCGCCGACAACCGCAACTCGATACGAATGTGACATTCAAACGCTCCCAAAAAAATATTTTATCAAGAAACGAAAAAAAGAGACGAAAAAAACACTTGGGAAATCGACAGGTTTACAGTATGCTTGCCCTGTCAGTTGTGATAGGGTAAAAGCTTTGTGGATAAACCGCAAGCGTTATACGCCTGAATATCTTTTGACGAAAATCTTTTTTGATTTTTTGGTTTTTATCATGTCACAGAGTTTTTGTCGTTTCACAAAATGTTCGTCGTGTCACAAAATATAACATTTGCAGAAACGGATACGGACTTGTCTTTTGTGAGCAATATTCATTTGAACACCTTTAACACGATAGGAGTACATTATGAGTTTTTTCTTTTTCTTCTTAGGTATTACCGCTGTGGGTTATGGTTTATATTACATCAAAAAAACGTGTCAGTAACACACCTTTTTTGTTTTTGTAAGGGAACACTTTTAGAGTTATCTGAAAGTGTTCCCTTTACAGATTCTGCCAACACCATGAGAATCAATTGAAATTATTGAAAAAAAATTCATCTATTAAGACTTTTTATCTGAACACTATTGATCTTTTTAATTTATAACTGTTTGTATTTTTTGATTTGTTTATAGAGCCTCATAAATCTGACTTGAACATGTAACAATTTTGGTTTCTTGTGAATACAGCTCTCAACGCAGTTTCCACATATATCATACCTGCCGAGGCAGACGGCTTGCGCTTGGACATTGCCCTAAGTGTATGCCTGCCACAGCTTGGCAGACGTGCTTGCAAGCGGCTTTGTGAACAGCAACGTGTATTGCTGAACGATAAAACAGCGCGCGCGCACGACAAAGTCAAAAACGGCAGTCGTGTTGTTGTGCTTGAGCCTCCGTCTTGTGTTTCGCTGTGCACCGCCAACAACACGCCCACGGCAAGAAACGATACTGAAAAAACGTTTTACAAAGCATCACTGAAAAACGCTTTATCAGAACCTATGCAAGACACTTTTTCAAAACATACACAAGACGTTTTGTCCTCTTCATTACCATCCCTGTTACCGGATTCTTCACAAAACCCTTTTGTCGTCACGCAGAATCAATATTTTGCGGCAATCTTCAAGCCTTCGGGTTTACACAGTACCGTGATTGGAGGCTCGGCGCACCCAGCGCTTGAAGCACACCTTTCAGAACTTTTGCCTCAGGAAGTTTTTCCTCCACAACGGTTAAGCCAACAACGCTTTCATCCGCGTTTATTGAATCGTTTAGACGGACAAACGTCGGGTTTAGTGCTGGCAGCACGCACCCCTGAGGCTGTGTTGTTATGGCAACGAGCGGAAGCGAAAGGTGTTGTTGAAAAACGATATCTTGCTGTCATTGAAGGTATTTTGCATGGTTCTTGTGTCGTCTATGCGCCGCTTGATACGGATCAACGAAAACGCAGTCGGGTGTGCATCGGAATTGCGCCGTTTGTTCGCCATACATTTGTAACGCCTTTGCTTACAACGTGTACATATAACAATACGGAACATGAAAAAAACACAGGGCGTGAAGACTCAGGACATAAAGACACTACGTCGCTACAGGGGTATTCGTTGGTTGGCTGTATGATCCGCAAGGGTGCACGGCATCAGATCCGTGCACATCTGGGAGCATTAGGTTTACCGCTATTGGGCGATACGCGCTATGGGGGAAAACCTCTTGCGATGTCCCATGCACCTTCAGTGTTCGTTGATTTTCAAAACAGACAGATCAAAACGGACAGTACTATGAGTTCTCAAAACAAAGAAACATTTTTTTTGCATCATTGCCATGTGCGTTGTGCAGATTTCGTTGCAGAAAACCTTCCTGCATGGTTACCGGAATTTTTTCCGCATGCGGAGGCAAACGTTCGCCGCTGGTTGGACACAGCGTATGACTCTTGACAAAATCAAAAAAGAAGAGTATAAAATAAAGTTTACATATCTTGGATAAGAACTTTTAGTCTAAACAATGCAATCGCATATTTGAGTCAAGCGCTTTGTACCTTTGTACAACACAATGGTATAGTATGAGTCAAACATCTTTACAATACCAAATGGCATGCGAGTGTTCAGTACGTTTAACAGCCACACCCTGTTGTTTTGTAAAAAAAGCAAGACAATCATAAAGGGTGTGTAGAATTTTTTTATATAACATTTTTCATTATAAACGCAACACATTGTGTTTTTTGTGTTTCGTCTTTCCGTCCACTTTTTTTAGGATTTGTTCGTGTATTTTTTGTAGGTATGATTTTACTAGAGTACTTAAAGCTATATACGAACTGTTTCGGAGGCTGCTCATGGCACGTATTACTGTTGAAGATTGTCAGGATCGTGTAGAAAATCGTTTTCTGCTGGTACAAATGGCGATCAAACGTGTGTATCAATTTCGTGAAGGGTATGAAGCATTGGTGCCTTCTCGCAACAAAGAAATTGTCACGGCTTTGCGTGAAATTGCGGCAGGGAAGGTATTGCCTGAGGATATGAGCCATTATACTCACGCCGCATCACCCACACATTCGGATCGAGATGATTGATTGTTTACGGTGTGCTTTGTGCTTTTCATTATGGAATATAAAGTACTTTTTTATACAATATAGCATCATTTGCTGAATAGGTGTTTAAAACGATCATGGCGCAACGCGATTATTATGAAATTCTTGGTGTGGACAAAGAGGCCTCTGACGACACAATCAAACGAGCCTACCGTAAATTGGCTTTACAATATCACCCCGATCACAACCCGGGCGACAGCAGTGCCGAAATAAAATTTCGTGAAGCTGCCGAAGCATACGAAGTGTTGCGTGATCCTCAACAGCGTGCCCGTTATGATAAATTCGGGCATGCCGGTTTGGGAGGCACGGGCGGTTTTCAATCCAATGAGGACATTTTTGCACACTTCAGTGACATTTTTGGCGGCATTTTTGGCGGCTTTACAATGGGCGGCGGTTCTCGTGGCTCACGCGCTCAAGCCGGCCATGATTTGCGTTATAATTTGACGATCACTTTTGAGCAAGCGGCTCGCGGTGATGAAGTGTTACTCAATATTCCACGCAATGTGACTTGTGACGAATGCGATGGGAAAGGCGCGGCGCAAGGGACAGAGCGCGAAACCTGTCATCGTTGTGGTGGCAGTGGACAGATGGTTCAATCGCAGGGTTTTTTCCAATTTGCGGTGACATGTCCATCGTGTAACGGAGAAGGTTTTACCATACCGCATCCGTGCCCAAAATGTAAAGGCAAGGGACTTTTACAAACCATTCAGGAACTTTCTGTGCGAGTTCCTGCGGGTGTAGATACGGGAACGCGTTTGCGTTTGCGCAATGAGGGTGAAGCAGGCAGCTATGGCGGCCCCAGTGGCGACTTATATGTTTTTATTACCGTTGAAGAAAGCAAGCACTTTACAAGACAAGGACAAGATCTTTTGTTGGTGCAGGACATTTCTTTCCCTCAAGCGGCGATGGGTGCAAAAATAACTGTCGAAGGTTTGAACGGCAGCTTGGATGTACAGATACCAAAAGGCACACAAACAGGGCATGTGTTTCGGATTCCTGATGAGGGCTTACCTTTTGTGGGACAAAGTCGTGTAGGAAATCTGCTTGTGGAGGTGCGTGTTGTTGTGCCGACAAAATTGAGCCACCGGCAAGAAGAGTTGCTTCGCGAATTTGAAGAAGCCGCTGCAGACAGCCCCATAGAAAAATTAAAAAACGCAGGAAAACGTTTAAAAAAAGCTGTCGGTCTTGACGATTAATTGATTCATATTTCCCTTGTGTGGGGAAATATACAAATCGCATATTCCCCCACACACAAACAGAACAAAGCAATAACTTCTAATAGCGGTAATGGTCAGGTTTATAAGGTCCTTCAACCGCAACACCAATATATTCAGCCTGCTCAGACGTTAATGTTGTTAAGGTCACACCCAGGCGTTCAAGGTGTAATCTGGCAACATCTTCATCTAATTTCTTCGGCAAAATATACACTTTGTTTTCACGTTTATTGGCTGCCAAATCCAGCTGAGCCAAAACTTGATTGGTGAAACTGTTTGACATCACAAAGCTGGGATGTCCTGTTGCACAACCCAAATTAACCAAACGTCCCTCTGCCAAAACAATCAATGAACGACCTGAAGGAAGTAACCACTTGTCCACTTGAGGCTTGATGGTTGTGCGTTTGATGTCGGCATTGTTTTCGAGCCAACCCATATCTATTTCACTATCAAAATGTCCAATATTACAAATGATGGCTTCATCTTTCATATTTGCCATATGTGCGCCCGTGATCACATGGTAGTTGCCTGTGCACGTCACAAAAATATCTGCTTCTTTCACGGCTTCTTCCATTGTTGTGACTTCAAAGCCTTCCATAGCAGCTTGTAAGGCACAAATGGGATCAATTTCCGTCACCAGCACCCGCGCACCAAAGCCGCGCATGGATTGTGCACAGCCTTTGCCCACATCACCATACCCCGCAACCAGCACAACCTTCCCCGCTACCATGATATCCGTTGCGCGTTTGATGCCGTCCGCCAACGACTCCCGACAACCATATAAATTGTCAAATTTTGACTTGGTGACAGAATCATTCACATTGATCGCAGGGAACAACAATTTGCCTTCTGAGGCCAGTTGATACAAACGATGTACACCCGTTGTGGTTTCTTCGGAAACGCCGCGAATGCTCTTTGCAACCTGACTCCAATGTCCCGGTTGTTTTTTGTGGCGAACCGCCAACCGATCCATGACGATTTGAAATTCTTTCACTGCATAGGCTTTCTCAAGCAGACTCGGATCGTTTTCAACAGCAACCCCTTGATGAATCATCATGGTTGCGTCACCGCCATCGTCAACAATCAAATCGGGACCTTTGCCGTCCGGCCACGTCAATGCCATTTCAGTGCACCACCAGTATTCCTCAAGTGTTTCACCTTTCCAAGCAAATACAGCCGCCAAGCCCGCTTTGGCAACAGCCGCAGCCGCATGATCTTGCGTTGAAAAAATGTTGCACGAGGCCCAACGCAAATCCGCTCCCAAAGCATGCAATGTTTTAATCAGCATGGCTGTTTGGATTGTCATGTGTAATGAACCCATGATACGCAAGCCTTGCAGGGGCTTTTGTGCACCATACCGCTCAATCAAGGCCATGAGCCCGGGCATTTCACGTTCAGACAATTGCATTTCGGCCAAACCAAATTCAGCCAAATTCATGTCCGCGACTTTGTACGGTAAATTCAAATCAAGATCGGCAACAGAAGCAGTGGTAGACATGATGTTCTCCATAAAAAAGCATATAAAAGTGAATAAAAATAAGATAATATTATCAAAAAGACTCTCAGCTTGTGTCCTCAAATCATTGCCACGAACAACGTGTGAAGAATCAACGCCGACAAGCCAAGATAAACTGCAAAGACAATTCTTGCTCTATAATACAGTGCCGCACGGAACGGACATCAAACGCCGCTTCTTCAAGGACACTGCATAAAAAATCTTCATCAAAACCAAGCCAACGATCTCCGTATTCTTGTCTCATTCTTTCTTGAACGTGGTTGTCAAAATCAACAACCAACAATTGTCCTTCGGCATTCAACACGCGATGAATTTCCGTCAGTGCGGCAAGCGGATGATCAAGATGATGCAAGACAAGACTGATACAAACACCGTCAGCCTCGCCATCACTCAACGGTAAATGTTCAAGTTCACCGATGCGTAAAGAAACACGTTCTGTTTCAGCAAAGCGACGCCGTGCCAATTCAAGCATTCGAGGCGAACCGTCCACCCCAATCAAGGTGTGTCCGTGTGCCGCCAAGCGTTCTAGCACAAGTCCTGTACCACACCCCACATCAACAATGGTTCCTCCCTGCGGAACGGCGTCAAGCATCGTTGCCGCGACGGCTTGCGGCAAATCAAATGCTCCCATCACTTCTTGGTTCAACGTGTCCCAATGCTCGGCTATGGTATTGAAAAATTGACGTGTTTTTGTGGCGCGTTCTTCAATGAGGCGTTGTGCCATAATTCTATCAGCTTGAACGGTGTTGTCTTCGACGCCAAAGGGCATCACTGCTTTTAAAAATCCTGCGGCTTCACCTTCATGCGTTGCCGTATAAAACGCCCAAAGACCGTCACGACGTGCCGAAACCAAGCCCGCTTCTGACAAAATCTTTAAATGACGAGAAATCCGTGATTGTCCCATTTCCAATAAGCTGACCAATTCGTTCACCGAAAGTTCATAACGATTCAAAATAAACATGAGTCGTAAGCGCGTATTGTCTGATAAGGCTTTGAAATACCGAGTGATGTGTAACATGACGTTTCCTGAAAGATATATACATCTTTATGCAGGGATATTAAATATCAGGATATCCAGATATAGTCAAGAATGAACCTATTCCAACAAAAAACATTTTGGACAAGAATGTTTTTAGCTGAACGATTCTTTTTAATGCTTGTCGCTTTATTTGTTGGTGAAAAGGGTCTCAGAGCATCTTGAGACGCGGTGGGATTTAGGGGGTTTTTTTAGGGGCAAGCGGTGTAAAAAGCAACTGAATCTCCCCGCGGGAACAATGGGGTTCTGGGGGGGCTTAGTCCCCCCAGAAAAAAGAAAAAAACAAAGAAAAGAAAAAAGAAAAAATTAATATTTGGATAGATGACTCATGCCACCGATACGTTGCAACAAGCCCCGAGGATCACTGACATGAGGCAATTCAACACCGGGTTTTGTTGTTGAGATGACGGCTTTACCAACAACATGTCGTCCTGTATCGCCCCCTGCCGCATCCTTGGTACGAATGCCCCAAAGCGTATGGAACATCAGCGGTTCACCATCTTCCTCACCGATATATAGCGCAATATGGCCGGGGAGCCAAAGCAACGTTGCAAAAGGCTGTGCCGTACGGATTTGCTCTATTTTTTCTGTCAGCGTCAAGCCTTTAAAACTTGTAAAAGACCAGGCTCTGGATTGAGCATAGGAGTTGCGCGGCAACCAGATCCCAAACGGCATAAATAAATCACGAAGCATCAATGAACAATCACGATTGCCATCTTCACCGCCCCAACCGTAGGCTTGCCCCATAAACGCTTGACCAACTGCGGCAATGGCTTGAGCTGTCAGCGGCAGAGGAAGCGGAGCCAACAGACTTGTATCATATATACCATATTCGGAATCAGCGGGACGGCAGGCCACAAGACGCGCTTTGTGTGTCGGGGTAGCAACGGGAATGAGCACAGCTTCACCAAAAGGTGAGCGCGGTACAATCATGCCGATACGACTTGTTGCACGAGGATTTTGCTGACTGTCAACCAAGCTCACGCCTTCACGCAAAAACGCCATATATGTACCGTTGCGGTATAAAGCCTGAAAACCTTTATTGACCGTCGCCACACTGTTACGAGGAACCCACCCGGGAATCAGGGCGTTTTCAACAAACACCCAATTGCCGTCAAGGCTTACGTGTGTGAGCAATACCGGTGTACCTATTGCCAAATACGTTGCTCGAAACATGTCAAACGGCGCACCGCTTCCCGGCTTTGTCGGATCTGTATAGCGCGGTAGGGCTGTCGGCACATGACGCAATTCTGTTTCTTGAACAACAACAGCCGGTTCCATCAGTGAAGGAAACGTTTCTCTGGCAACGTTTTTTACTACAATTTCCCATGCCTCTTGTGTCCAACGGTTTTCATTGTCGACATAACCGCGAGCAACGGGTTTCTTTTTTGCCGATCCAATATAGGGCTCTAAAAATGCTTTATCGGTAGCTTGTGGTGTGGTTGTGTCCCAAGGCGCAAAAAACAAGCGCAAGAAACGAGCGGTTTCTTCAGCCTGTTGCCTTTCGGAAATCAACGGTTTTTTACCTTTATCTTGCAGTCGTGCCGCATACGATGCCAAATGCTGATCAAAACGTGCAACATCAAGAATTTCGGTATTGGGATCAATAGGTTCAAACTCAGTTTTTGCTCCACAACCACACAAAAGAAAAACAATAAAACAACAACGTATAAAAGTGCGTAATGTAGCAAACCGTTTTTCAGAAAAAATCATCTGCTCCTCCCAAGAAAAAATGTCACGGTGTTAAACGGCTCTGAGTGTTTTTTCCATACAATACCGTTGAAGTAAAAGATTATCACAAGAATTTTTAAGAAAATCGCCTTATGCAACAATCACAGATGTTTTTAAGAAAAACCGTCTTATGCAACAAGCGTCTTGATTCGACAAACCCCGCAAAGCTCTGCAGACGTGGGATAACCGCAACGACTACAGGCTTGCAACGTGTCACCAACGCGTTCATCTTCCCGTGCAAAGGCAGGTCGTCCTTTTTTGAGAAAATCTGTATAAAAAGACATTTTGCGCCCCGGTTGCACCTCTTCAAGTTGCTGCCACAAGGTTTTATACATGGTAAACGTTGCTCCCGGGCTGTATGGGCAGGGGGAGTAGTGGTGCTCGATCTCTTGCAGAAAGGCGTAATTCGCTATTTCAAATTCTGTCAGACGCCATAGGGGTTTCACTTTTCGTGCAAAACCGCCTTCGCCGTCACTTTCATTCAAGCGCGGCCCTTGATCCGAAAGATATCCGACATCCCAACGTAAGGTATTACTAAAGAGGCGTGCAACTTCGTCATCGAGGTTGTGCCCCGTTGCCAAGGCATCAAAGCCGTGCTCAATGGCTGTTTTATTAAAAAAGTGCCGTTTTATTTTTCCGCAAGCGGAACAAATGGGACGTTTCAGGCGTTCTTTTACCAAGGGAATGGCTAAGCCTTCTGCCGTCATGTCTTTAATAATCAAAGACAAACCATGTTTTGCACAAAAGCGTTCCACAACACCGCGTGCAGCCGCAGAAGAAACAGGAATCCCCAAATCAATGTGCAAGCCCGTGACTTGATAGCCTTGACGCGCCAATTCAAGCATCAACGACAATGAATCTTTGCCGCCTGAAAGGGCAACCAAAATACGTTCTTCTTTGGTAAAGAGTTTGTGGCTTGCGATAGCCCGCTCCACTTGGCGAGTAAAAAAATCGTTAAAACAAGGCACACAAAAACCGGCATTGTGACTGGGTAGCGAAACCACAGCCGTAGAGGCACAACGCTTGCATTTCATTTCAAAAAATCCTCTCAGGCAAATGATGTTTGAAATAAAAATGTAGCATTTTTTATTTAAAATTGGAATAATACGCCGACATCAAAAAATATGCGATGAACTTTTTGTAAAAAAGATGTCGTTTTTGTGGCACGGACTGTCTGCTCATGGCAAGATTGTTTCCATTGTTTGTCCTATAAAATGCATAAAGAGTATACCATGAAACTGTACGATCAGCACCTTCATTCTTGTCTTTCCAGCGACTCAAGCGAAGGCATTGAAAAATATCTTGCGAAAGCTCAACAACTCGGCCTCACGCATTTTGTGACAACAGAGCACATGGATCTTTCATGTCTGCTCATGGGCACAGACGATATTCCTGATTTTGACAAACAAGAAAAACTTTTGAAAAAGTATAGAAAACAATATGATATGCAGATTTTAAAAGGCGTGGAGGTGGGTTATAAATACTCTCGTCTGCATGATATAGAGCGTATTGTTGAGACGAGGCAGTTTGATGTTGTGATCATGTCTGTTCATGAAAGTGAAGACGCACCATGTACAGAACCCGGATTTTTAAAAAATCTTTCTACCGATGAAGCCTACAGTGCATATTTAGATATCTATATACATATGTTAATGCATTGTGATTGTTTTGATATTGTGGGGCATATTGATTTTCTTTTACGATATATAGGAAAGGTCTCTATCAAGAAACATGAAGAAAAACTAAAAACATTATTTTCTTTGATCATCGCCAAAAACAAATCCCTTGAATTTAACACACGCTTTCTTTACCAACAGAGAAACAACAATTATTTGATCGCTCTTTTCACCCTGTATTATGCATGCGGTGGCAGAAAACTTTCCTTGGGAAGCGATGCACACACGGCACATGTTTTTCTTGGTGGCTTTGACGAAGCCATCTCAATTATAAAAGAAATCGGCTTTACACACATCACCACCTTTCAACAGCGACAAGAAACAGCACTCATTCTTTGATTTTTCCTAAGCGTTTTTATCGTTGTCGTTATATTTTTGGATAAAAAACTCTCAAAGCACCCCGAACAGCACCGCAGCAACAAGGGGGTTTGGGGGAGTTGAACTCCCCCCCAAAAAAAGAACACGCAAACGAAAAACACTCTAAAAAAAGTGTGTGGGATCGGGAGCGCGAGCGAGCAGTGCTTCAACTTGAGCGTGGGCTTCTGTAGGGGATTGGCCGCGTTGTGTGGCAATATGAGCCAAATTGTCCATGGCATCACAAGGACGAACATAAAGCGGATCAAGATCATACGCCTGCCATGCCGAAGCGGGTAACGCCAAGGTCAAACGCAATAAACTCTGCGAAGAAGGACGATCGTATCTTGCAACAATCACTGTACACCGCGCGTTTGTACCCGTATTTTCAAGCAAATCACGCACAAAAGAGTGGTTGCGTGTGACACCGCTGCCCACAAAAAGCGTCGGCGTGTCGCCAATGCCTGCGAACAGGTTTTCAAGAGGGTGTTGTTCGGGAGGTGTCAACGGCGTAGGAATGCCGTCATACACATCGACAGGAGGAGAAAAATCTTGAATATGTACCAACCCGCGGCGAGCATGGGTGACAATCCTCAAGCGTCCGACAGCATTTTCCAAAAGAGGAGACCACGCTTCTGTCGCGATGGCCTGCATGAAATTCAAGGCGCCCACCGTCGCACCCGTCGCACGACGTACAGCCGCCGCAAAGGTTAACACCAAACGCAACCCCGTAAAGCTTCCCGGTCCATGCACACACGCAATGCGTACAATATCAGCAGGCACGCGCCCGAGTCGTTGCAACGCTTCGGCGAGCGTCGGCGGCAAGAGTTCCGTTCCGCGAGAAGGCGCGTCCCAATACTGCGCACATACAATTCCCGACAACGCGGCTTGTCCATGCGTCGCACGCGCAACACACTCGTCAACAAGCAAAAAACGAACATAGCCTTCAGAGGCATCCAAAATCAAAAGCAACTCAGTGCCTTGTCCGCTCATGAAAAAATCCTAACCAAATCGTTCCATGTCGCCAACACCATCAAAGCCAATAAAAACCCCATGCCCACTTTGGACGAAACAACACGGACACCCTCGGGCACAGGACGGCGAAACACCATCTCTGCCAACAAAAACACCACATGCCCACCATCCAATACAGGAATCGGCAACAAATTTAAAATACCCAAATTGACACTGATCAACGCCGCAAGCAACAACACGCCCATCAAGCTTTCTTGTGCCTGCTGACCGACAACTTGAGCGATCATGATTGGCCCACCAACCGCATCCATAGGCACAACCCGTTGAATCAGCTTCTGAAAACTTTCCAGAGTAAACGTGATCATATTCCACGTTTGCAGAAAGCCTGCCTTCAATGCCTCTCCTGCACCAAGTTCATACACGCCGTGCGAATTGGATGCACCAATGCCGACAAGCCAAGCCGGTTGTTCTTCACCAAAAAGATTCGTACGCGTTTTCTGTTCCGGGGTGATCATGAAGGTCAAAGGTTGCGTATTCTCAGCATCTTTGCGAAGTATTTCAAATTTAACGGGTTGACCTTGTGCCGTCGCGATCGCTTCGGCAATTTGCCCCCATTCTGTAATCGTTTGTCCGTTGAGACGCTCAATGCGATCGCCGACTTCAAGACCGACAACAGCCGCGGGACTTTCAGGATTCACCACACCGACAATCGGTAATAAATAGGTTTGCCCGGCTCCCCAAGCAACCAACCAGTAAATCATAAAAGCCACTATAAAATTCGCAAACGGCCCTGCAATAATGACAATCAAACGTTGCCACGCAGGCCGTTCGTTGAAATATTCGTCCGCAGTAAAAACAATACCCGCTTGACGATCTTTTTCTGCTTCTTCATCAGAAAAGTCACCCTCTTCGGCAACCATCGCCGCATAACCGCCCAGGGGGATTAACGATAAACAATATTCCGTCTTTCCGAACCGCTTGGCAAACAATTTGGGACCAAATCCCAAAGAAAATGTGCGCACACCAATACCAAACAAACGCGCCGCACCAAAATGCCCCAATTCATGAAAAAAGATTAAACCGCCAAGCACCAAAAGCACGGCAACAACACTGTCCCAATGGGATAAAATACCAATAACAAAATCCATGCGAAAACCTCGACAGACGATAATTCAAAGTAAATATAGTTAGAAAAATCAAAGCAAAAGTGATCTAGTGATTTTTAGATGAACTTTTCTTTTTGGGAATGAGCCATTTAAAGTAATGTCAACACATATTCACGCGCCGCTTGATCCAAGGCGGTAATGGTCTTTAATTCCATAAAGGCTCCAGATGCCAAAGGATTATTTTGTAAGCACGCGGGTACATCATGCTCTGCGATAGCAGACATTGTTCGTGACATTTCAGCCTGTTGTTGATTGAGTCTAGGCAATTGATTGAGCGTTTGTTCAATCAATGTTGCTATATCCAAAAAACCGATTCGTTCTGTGAGAAAGGCTTCCACAGCCACTTCATTTGCCGCATTCAGCACAACACAACTTTGTGTGCCTTCTGCCAAAGCCCGATACGCCAACGCCAAACATGAAAAAGAAGATAAGTCGGGTTCTTCAAAGGTCAATGCAGACACACTTTTCAAATCAAGCGTTTGTACACCGCTGTCAAGGCAATGTGGCCAAGTCAAACACTGTGCAATAGGCATGCGCATGTCCGGAGCACCAAGATGCGCCATAAGCGAACCGTCGCTAAATTCAACCAATGCGTGTACCAACGACTGCGGATGCACCCACACAGCCACCTGTTCGCGTTCCACACCATATAAACGACACGCCTCTATCACCTCCAACCCTTTATTCATTAAGGTTGCGCTATCTACAGTGATTTTTGCGCCCATAGTCCAGTTGGGATGTTTGAGGGCTTGGGCTTTGGTTACAGAAGCCAGTTGTTGGCGTGTATAACCGCGAAAAGGCCCACCCGATGCCGTCAAAACGATCTGTTTGACGTCTTGTTCACGGCGGTACAACGCTTGAAACACCGCGTTGTGTTCCGAATCAACAGGCAAAAGACTCGCCCCCGAAGCCCGGCAAGTTTTTTGTAACAAATCCGCTGCCAAAACCAAAGACTCTTTGTTCGCAAGGCAAATAACCTTGCCTGCAACAGCCGCCGCCAACGTGCCAAACAGTCCTGCCGCACCGACTTGTGCGGAAAGCACGGTATCAGCCTCAGGCAACGTAGCAAGTTGTGCAAAGCCTTCTTCACCGTATACAATATTGGGCTTGTAGTCATCAGGCAAAGAGACCTTCAATGTTTGTGCCGTGTCGGCATCAATGACCGCAAGCCACAATGGACGCCATTGCAACGCTTGTTCTGCCAAACGCCGAACATTGCGTCCGCCTGCCAATGCCACAACCGTTAAGTATTGAGGGTGCGCAGCGATCACGCGTAAGGCGTTTTCTCCGATAGAACCCGTACTGCCAAGCAAACTGACGCGACGCGGACAACGTTGAATCCAACGGTCATGAGGTAATGGCGCAAGATAGTCGATCATGATTAAAAGAATGTCCAAACAGCCGTAAGACTGGCATAGGTAGGAATCACAAAAAGCAAACTGTCGATACGATCAAGCACACCGCCGTGTCCCGGGAGCAACGCCCCTGAATCTTTCACTTGACGTGAACGCTTGAGTGCCGATTCAAAAAAGTCTCCGAGTTGCGCCATCACTCCCAAGAGTAATCCAAGCAACGCAAAAGCTTGTACCGACGCCGTGCCGAATAAATGCCCGACAACCACACACACAAACACACAACCAATCAAACCCGCAATACAACCTTCCACCGTTTTTTTGGGACTGACCTTCGGCCAAATTTTGTGTTTGCCAAGATACATGCCCAGAAAATAGGCAACCGTGTCAGAAATGGTCGCTGACAAGATTAAAAAAACCTGCTCAATGGTTTTCAATTCAAGCGCAGGTAAAAGCAACACAGGCACATAAAACAACCCCGCCGCCAACACCGCTATACTGGAAAAACGGTTGTGTTCATCCCACGCCCAAGCAAAAAGAAACACAATGGTTAAAAGCACAAACGAAGCACTCAAAGCCGCAAACGTCAGTTCAGGACGATGCCAAGCCACCGTCAAAACGCCCGCACCAAGAACAAGCGAAAAAAGACGGCCAATCAGCATGGTGTTTCCACCCCAAAACAAACCGTAAAACTCCCACATGCCAATAACACAACAAACAAGCAAAAAAACAAACAGCGCACTCCGACCATACGCCAAAGCAGCGACAAGCAGCGCCGCAAGCAAAAGTCCCGTGATAACCCTAGCCGCTGTGGAAGACATCGTGGAAGCATCAATCATTTTTACAAACTCCTCAAAAAAAGAACTCTTCAAAAAAGTTGAAGATTTTTAGCACAGTTCTTAAACATAGACAAGGCAGAGGAGTGAGAAGCACTATTTGAAGAAAGACGGCACACTCGGCATAAGGTTCTTTAAAGTCAAGGATATGTTATTTAAAACATGCATTTCATCTGTTCAAAAAAAATTTTATTAAACACTTTTTGCAAAAACAATCAGTCTCGGCGTTGCAATAGTGCGCTGTATCCGGCGCTCACGATGTGGTGATCTGTGTTGCATCCAATTGTTCTTGTGTCAGTCCAAAACGTCGAACACGTCCTGCATACCACGTCAGCGCCGTATGCAAAGCTTCGGCATCAAAGTCCGGCCATAGACAATCACAAAAATACAATTCACTGTACGCACTTTGAAAGGTCAGGTAATTGCTCAAACGATATTCCCCGCTGGTACGAATAATCAAATCGGGATCGGGCTGATCGTGCGTATAGAGCCGTGCTCGAAAGGCTTCTTCGGTCATTTCTCCAGGTTGCAGACCGTCTTCCGCCATACGCCGTGCTGCACGCACAATTTCTGCTCTGCCTGAATAGTTCAAGGCAAGGTTTACAACCAACGCTGTTCCGTCAGCGGTTTGTTGCATAGCGCGATCAAGTGCCAAACGCACAGGGCGCGGCAACCCCGACAACTCACCAAGCAGACAAAGACGAATACCGTTCTGCTTCATTTCGTCTAATTCACTGCGCAAAAAATTAACCAACAGTTCAAAAAGTAACGCAACTTCCGCTTTGGGACGTCCCCAATTTTCTTGTGAAAAAGTATATAACGTTAAATAACCGATATTCAATTTACGGCATTCACGAACCAGTTCTTTGGCAACCACAACGCCTGCTTTATGTCCTTCACTGCGTGTAAGACCGCGTTTTATGGCCCAGCGACCGTTGCCGTCCATGATCACGGCGATATGTTGTGGAAGTCTGCCTGTCAGTTCTGTCAATGACATGTGCCTCTCCATACTGCGAGACAAAATATATACATCTTTTTTAACACATATTTAGAGACGGTGCAGAGAAAAGGGCAAGCCCTTTTCTCTGCACGATATGCCCTATATTTTATCAGTCCCCAAGTATAAAAATAAACGATTTCATTTCAAAGCCATAACATGTTTAAAAAATATGTTTATAACTTTATCAGAAAGCTCAGCGTTTTATACAATGAGACCTTAGATGTCCATAATTTCTTTTTCTTTCGCTTGGCATTTCTCATCGACAAGCCCCACGAAACGGTCAGTCAATTTTTGAATGTCATCCAAGGATTTTTTCAATTCATCTTCCGAGAGTGTTTTGTCTTTTTCCAATTTTTTCAGTTGATCGTTCCCGTCGCGGCGAACGTTACGCACGGCGACTTTGGCATCCTCGCCGTATTTACGAGCCACTTTGCCGAGTTCTTTACGACGTTCTTCGGTCAACGGCGGAATAGAGATACGAATTAATTTGCCGTCGTTCACGGGATTCAAGCCCAAATCCGATTTTTGGATGGCTTTTTCAATCAAGGCAAACGCACTGCGATCCCACGGTTGAATGGTGAGCGTACGGCTATCCGGCACGGCAACGGAAGCCATTTGGTTCACGGGTGTTACAGTGCCGTAATAATCGACCTTCAGGTTGTCTACCAGACTTGTAGAGGCACGCCCTGTGCGCAATTTGGAAAAATCGCGTTCCAAAGCAATCAAGGCTTTTTCCATGCGTTCTTCGGCGTCAAAAAGAATTGTTTCGTTATCCATAGTGGTTATTCTCCTTCAATGATCGTGTAGGCCGATTCGTCGCCGACCACAACACGCTGAATACTGCCATTAAACATGTTACAAACGATAATGGGCAAATCGTTTTCTTGTGCAAGGGTGATGGCTGTGGAGTCCATAACTCTCAAGTGGCGACGCAGTGTTTCATCATAAGTCAAATGGTCAAAACGTATGGCATCGGGGTAGCGCATGGGATCTTTATCATACACACCGTCAACCTTTGTGGCTTTGATGAGCGCGTCACATTTGAGTTCCATTCCGCGTAACGCCGCGGTGGTGTCTGTCGTGAAATAGGGGTTTCCTGTCCCTGCGGCACAAATAACAACACGGCCTTTGTCAATATGATGCAAAGCCCGACGACGGATATAAGGCTCACAAACCGCTTGCATACCGATGGCAGACATCACACGTGTGGGGTGACCGCTTTTTTCCAGCGCGTCTTGCACAGCCAAAGCGTTGAGTACGGTGGCGAGCATTCCCATATAGTCAGCCGAAGAACGATCCATACCTTTTGCCGATCCCGAAAGACCGCGGAAAATGTTTCCGCCGCCAATAACCAAAGCCACCTCAACACCCATGGCAACCACAGCGGCAATTTCTTTACATATCTTTGAAACCGTATGGGGGTCAATACCCATTTGGTTGTCACCCGCAAGAGCTTCGCCACTCAATTTCAGCAAAATTCGCTTGTACTTGCATTCCATTACGGTCTCCTTGATTGTTTGTGTCTTTTTATATGGTATAATGTTTTTTGTTTATTTTTTATTGATTTTTATATACGGCGCACCCCATGTGCCTTCATGCACACGAACATACTTTAAAAAAACATAAAACGCACCATGCATGGCAGAAATAAACCCCGCTTTCCCATCCAAAAGTCCACGTTTCAAAAAATAACTGCGTAAAAAACGACCCGTAGCGTGTAACAATGCTACACACACACCGCCTGCACGTCCTTTTCGCATCAAATCGTCTGTACCTTGTTGGGCATAACTGTTGAGTTTTTCGAGTTGATTATAAAAATTGGTATAGGGATAATGCAATATATCGGCATGGATGCGTCCTTTTTGCATTGTATCGTGAAGCAAACGCAAACCAAAATGCGCGCCTGATTGTATTGCCCGCGCCTGTCCGTGACGAAAAACACGCAATAAAGGATCGGGATAACCGCCGCCATGTAATAAAAAACGATCATAATACCATGTACGACGAGAAACAACAAAACCACACACGTCAGTTGCGGCTTTGGCTGTTTCACAAAGAATCGCGTCACGCAACGTTTCGGAACACAATTCATCTTGATCAAGAGAAACAACCCAGTCACTCTGTATATGTTCAAACGCAAACGCAAATTGCGCTATCGCTCCCGACCACGGATTGCATAAAATTTTTGCCCCATGTGCTTCGGCAATGCGATAGGTTTCATCTGTGCTACCTGAATCGACAACCAGAATTTCATCGCAAAAAGCCAACGAATCCAAGCACGCGTCCAGAAGACGTGCACCATTAAAGGTCAATACCAATCCTGTAATCTGTGTTTTTTTTGACAATACGGTCTCTGATTGAGTATTCATAATTTTTTACTTGCTTTATGCAATGTTTTTGTTTGTATTAAAAAACTCTTTTCGGTGTTTCATTGTATAAACGATATCATTTTGCAAAAAAAAAGAGGGTATGCCCCTCCACAACGTTGATTCTATATAAAACACATAACGCATTTTGCATTTATTTTTTTGAGTAAAAAGACGTTCAGAGATCTCCTGAACTCGTACAATTTGTGTTGATATGGCGACCAAAATCGTGCAATTCATAGATGACAACCATGTGTTTTGCCGTAAAATTCGTGCCGATATAGCGACCGACATTGCAAAGAATGCCCAAAACCTTTTTCTCACTCTATTGATGCAGAATAAAGACGTGTCAGGGTGGAGAGAGAAAGCCATCTTGCCTTGTAGAGACAGAGATATCCTCCGCCCTCTCCTCCCAAAAAAGAAAAATTATTCAACGCCAAGTTGAATGCGCACAAAAGAACCCACAGTAATCGGTGCGGCGTCTTTAGCTACAGCTTTCAACATGTCGGCGATGGTTTGTTTGTCATCACGGATGTAGGGCTGATCAAGCAAGCACACTTCTTTGCAGAATTTTTTCACAGCGCCTTCGGCAATCTTTTCAATGATTTGCTCAGGCTTGCCGTCTTCGCGTGCTTTTTGGCGATACACTTCACGTTCGCGTTCAACAACCGCTTGATCCAACTCAGACGCGTCGACAGCCAACGGCGAGGTTGCAGCAATTTGCATAGCCACGTTTTTGGCGGCTTCACGCACGGCGTCAGTCACGTTATCGCAACGCATTTCAACGAGCACGGCAATTTTACCGTTGCTGTGTACATAACTGCCGACCAACCCTTGACCTTGCACGCTCACTTCGACAATTTTACCGACTTGCATATTTTCCCCGATGGTGGCGATGGCGTCATTCAGGGCTTCTTGCACGGTTTGTGCGCTGTTATTGCAACACACTTGAGCCAGAAAAGCGGCGTTGTCGGCTGTATAGTTACTTGCAGCTTGTTCGGTGATGGCTTTCACAAAATCTTGAAATTTATCACCGCGTGCCACAAAGTCGGTTTCGCACTGCACTTCAACCAATACACCACGCAGGCCGTCAGCAGACAAGGTACAACCGACGAGTCCTTCAGACGTGGCGCGTCCTGCTTTTTTTGCTGCTTTGGAAAGGCCTTTTTGGCGCAACCAGTCCACAGCTTTTTCCATGTCAGCCCCGTTTTCTTCCAAGGCTTTTTTGCAATCCATCATACCCGCGCCGGTTTTCTCGCGCAGCTCTTTAACCATTTGGGCTGTAATACTCATGGGATGTTACTCTCCAAAAAAATAGACATATAAACCCGAAAACATTGTGTTTGACTTCGACACCGTTCTTATGCACACGTTTTTTCAAACGCTTGTATAAAGCCTTACGATATTCGATGAAACACAGACATACATCGGGTGAAAAACGTCTCTTTCAGAGTGAGTCTGTATACACAAACTCACCCCAAAAGAGACCACAACATCATAATAAAACACTACGAAATAAACATTTCATCGCTCAATTCGTTTTGAGCATTGAGTATTTATTCGGCTGTGTCGGTTTCGGCGTCGGCAGTGTCGACTTGTGCTTCTTCGGCGGCGACGATATTTTGCATTTCTTCAGCCGCATCGGTTGCTTCGTCTTTACGCAAAGCAGTCCCTTCGGCACACGCTTCGGCGACGGCGTTGACAAACAATTTAATGGCACGAATGGCGTCGTCGTTACCCGGAATGATATAGTCAATCAAGTCAGGGTCACAGTTGGTATCGGTAACAGCCACAATCGGAATACCAAGCTTACGGCATTCTTTCACCGCAATGTCTTCACGATTGGGGTCAATAACAAACGCCAAATGCGGCAAGCCTTCCATATTTTTGATACCGCCAAGCGTAGCTTCCAGTTTTTCCATTTCACGTTGGAAGGTCAGAATTTCTTTTTTCTGATAACGCTTGATGGAATCATCGGCAAACATGGCTTCTAATTTTTTCAGACGATCAATACTTTTTTGAATGGTGGTAAAGTTTGTGAGTGTGCCACCCATCCAACGATTGGTCACATAAAATTGTCCCACACGTCCGGCTTCGGAAGCCATGGCTTCTTGTGCTTGACGTTTGGTACCGATAAACAGTACGTGTCCACCTTTGGCAACCACATCAACCACTTTATCGTGGGCAGTACGGTACAGTTTTACGGACTGTTGCAAGTCAATAATATGAATCCCATTGCGTGCGCCAAAAATAAAGGGACGCATTTTGGGGTTCCAACGACGAGTTTGGTGTCCAAAATGAACACCTGTTTCCAGCATTTGCTTCATGCTGACGTAGGCCATGAGAATACTCCTCAAAAAAAAGGGTTTACTGCCACCCCAACCCAAGCTTTTCTACTCGCCTTTGTCGTTTTTTTTTGTAAAAGTCGACAATCATAAGGCGAGCACCCCAAGCTGCTGCCAGAGTGTGTTTCTTGTTGAACTTACGAATGTTATTTGATGAAAACGTCATTGTCAAGATTTTTTACTGCGCTAGAAAACGCATTCATTCGCAGAAAAGAATGCTTCCGGCGCAGCTGTTTGACAGAAATAAAAAAAAACTTATATTATTAAAAAGTGTTGAATTGAAAACATGATGTGTGTTCGCGAGAAAATATTTTTTTATAAAATCATATTTACCAGATATGTTTTTATATAAATACATATCTTGAATAATACATTTCTTCTTTTTATATATTATATGATATATTTCTAAAGGGGTAAACATATGCACGCAAAAACAGAAATACACAAGGTCGAACAAGGCCTAGAGCCGCTCAGATATTTTCATTATGCAAAACAAGCTGAAGCTGAAGGGCTTTTTCATGTCGCGGCACTGTTTTACGCCACAGCAAACAACACACAACGCCATCAAAGACGCCAAAATCCTAGCCCTGTAATAAAAAAAGCAGAAGAAAAAGAAAAATTTACAACAATAAAACAACATCAAGGCATACACCCGACACTTTATGCACGCCGCTTGGAAAAATTTAAAAAAATACATACTGTACACGCTGAGGAACAATATTATCTTTGTGCTCTGTGCGGCTACACATATAACGGAAATTATGCAGAAAAGTGTCCTCTTTGTGAAACAGGAGGAAGCCTTTTCTCTTGTGTAGCATAAATGAGGCATATTCCTTACAAAAAATATCTCTAGGGATTATTTCTGAATAAATTTGCCTTCTGCCTGCTTAAAACGCGTTTTTTGCTTAAGTTACGTATGTCTTGATACGCATCTTAAACAAAAAACGCGTTTCCTTAAGAAAAGAGGCCTTACTTCACACAAAATCTTGTTCTTTAGCCCCCTCACTTCAGCATTACTTGACAATGAAATTCATTAACATTAAAGTCCCTTTAGCTGATGACCTGATGCTCATTTTACCTTAGAAAATGATATGCTTGTAAAGATTTACAAGTTAAACGTGGAGAAATCATGAAAAAAACAAGTCTGTTACTGAGCTTTGCTATGGTTTTATTTTTCGCTGCAAACGTCTATGCACACCAAGCCGTAAAAACTGACGGTTTTTCAGTAGCAAAGGACGGTCTGCAATTTGACGGATTGATTATTGCCATGGAACCACAAAACAGAGTTGGAAGCCTCTTTTTCAACCCTTCCAATCCGACGGCAACGCCCGTTAATAAAAACGAATTGGATAAAGCAAACACGATTGCTGTATTCAAAGAACAAATAGTAAACGTTGTTAATGCAAAAGCAGACCGTGATCCACTCACAAACTATAAACCTATAACTGTAAATGACATTGCCGTTTATGGCGGCCATGCCCTCCAAACAGAAAATTCCTATACCGGCCATAAAGTGCTTGCCGCAACAAAAGCCGGGGCGACATACCGTGTGAAAATCACCTTAACCCCTAAAGATGAAAAACAAACCATACAAACTGCCATCCAAGGCATCTTTACTCTCTACGCGCCACAATAGAGCTTGTGCATGATTTGCTTGCATTGTTTTCAATAAAAACATGCCTAAAAGGGCATAACACCGCGGCATCAATACATATAAAAGATTGATGCCGCGACGATAATTTTTTTGTAAGGATTCGCCCTCAAAAAAAGGAAATATTGTCATGTCGGATGCTCTCATTGTTTTTTTCTGTGTTGCTATGGCAGCGGGATATATTGCCTACAAAGCACGCAAGGCTTTTCGAGGTGGAAGATGTTCGGGATGTTCTTCGTGCGATTGCAACGACACACAAAAACGTCCATCAACGATGGGTGATGATAGCCAAACAAGAATACTGCAAAAAAATTCCTCCTGTTGTTGTCAACAAAAGCAGGAAAATCTTCCTCCCCATACCGATACATGCACATCAAACAATGCAACCAACCATTAAAAATACGATCATAACCAATTTGCTCATTCTCTTAGCATGTACAACATAATTAGCAATTGACATTCATTTTCAAAAGCAATATATTTTGTTCCCATATTGTAATGTAAGGACTCATATCACTTGATATGTCCTTTTTTTTACTTTCTCTTAACAGCTTATGCGTTTCTTCGTATGACAAGGGGTACACATGACACTGAACGACATTAAGCATCCCGGTGCCTTGTCAGTAACCAATATCTCTGTTGAAGGTTCTTTACGGCAAAGGCTATACGATTTAGGCATTTGTCCCGGAACAAAAATAACCTTTGTGCGCACTGCTCCATTAACTGATCCTATTCAAGTGCGAGTGGGCAGTTATCATGTTGCGCTACGACGTTCGGAAGCAAAATATGTAGAGGTATCCGAAGATGTCCAATAAAGTGATCGCCCTTGCAGGACAACCGAATTGCGGTAAATCAACGCTTTTTAATTTACTGACAGGAGCACGGCAATATGTCGCCAACTATCCCGGTGTTACTGTGGAAAAATTGGGCGGTTCCTGCGTGATTAACGGTCAGAAAATTTCAGTTGTCGATCTACCGGGCACATATGCCTTCACATCTTATTCCCCCGAAGAGATGGCCGCTCGTGATTTTATTTTACACGAACGTCCTGATGTGGTGATTGCTGTTACGGATGCGTCCACGTTGGAAAAAGGTCTTTACTTTGTTATCCAACTTTTGGAGATGGGCAGGCCTGTTATTCTTGCCCTAAATATGATGGATGTCGCAAAACGACGCGGTTTACAAGTTGATATTGAATTTCTTTCCCGAAAATTAGACATTCCTATTGCCCCTATCCAAGCAACAAAAGCCAAAGCCGAAGGGAATCGACGTCTTTTTGAATTGATCGGTGAATATACACAAAATCCATCTGAGCATAAACCATTTAGCGTAGATTACGGTCTTTTAGAGCCATATATTACAACGCTCTCCGAATCGATCCAAGAAGCTGTTGCAGACACGTGTTACCCATCGCGTTGGATGGCTTTGAAATTGTTTGAAGAAGACCAGGCGGTACTCGAGACACTCCGTAGCCTTGAACGGTGTCCTCCAAACATTGACGCATTTCTTCAAGAACTCAAGAATACAGCAAATACAACCCTGCCCGTTCAATCTGTGGCACATATCGCCGCCGTACGCCACACGGTAGCGCGCGCTTTGAATGACGCCGTATTGCACCGTGAAAACCAAGAGGCAAACAATACGCTGTCGTTTACAGAAAAAGTTGATGCTATTGTTTGCCATCGTATTATGGGACCGATGGTTCTTTTTATAGTACTGTTTGCATTTTATCATCTTTCCGTTACCTACGGAAACATTTTGGCGGCACAAATTTGGCCTTTTTGGGCAGGCCTTGAACATTTCATCGGTTCACTGTTGCCAAATCAAGGTTTTTTGGAAGATCCGCTCGTGCGTTCCATGATTGAATGGGTTGTTAAAAGCATGACGGCGGTATTAAACTATATACCGATTTTCTTTTTGATGTTTTCTTTTGTCTTCATTTTGGAAGGCAGCGGATATCTTGCACGTATCGCTTTTATTCTTGATAAAGTTTTTCACACCTATGGTTTACATGGACAATCCACTTTACCTTTAATTCTGGGTGGTGTTTATGTTGGTGGTTGTGCCATTCCCGGGGTTGTGGCAACCAAGGCCATCCCCGACGAAAGGGCACGCTTCACGACCATTCTTGTTGTACCCATGATGAATTGCCTTGCCAAAGTGCCTCTTTACTTACTGCTTGTCAGTGGTTTTTTTGCCGCGGAAGCAGGAAGCACCATGTTTTTTATGGGGACTATCACCTTGCTTATGGCATTGATTGTCGCCAAAGGCCTCAATCTGACTATCCTTCGCGGACGCCCTTCAGCACCGTTTATTATCGAATTACCGACGTATCATATGCCGCTGTTAAAAAATGTCTTGCAGGAAACGTTGATGCGTATTTGGGTTTTTATCAAGAGAATTTTGACTATTGTCGTGGCTGTGTCCACAGTCGTTTTTGCGCTTGTGTCGTTTCCAAACCTGTCAGAGGAACGTAAAGCCTATTATCTGCAAGAACAAGAAAAACTTGAAGACATATTCATGACGGCTGTCAGTAAAACTTCTTTTTCAAACAGCTTTACAAAAAACGATATATTGCCTTTGATCCGTTACCAAGAAGACCTGCGTGAAAGAAAACGCGGACTGAATCAAGAACAAGCCACAATCATCAATGAAACCGCTTTAAAAGAATCGCCCATTTATGCCTCCATTGTTTTGCGCAAAGGAAAAGACGGCAGAACCTTGGCCTCAGCCTTACGCACTCTAGACAGCAAAAGAAAAACCTTACGACGTGAAATACGTCAAGAACGCTTTGAAAACAGCTATCTTGGTATGGCAGGAAAAACACTGGAACCCATTACGGCAGGAGCAGGCTTTGATTGGCGCATGAATATTGCTCTTCTTTCTGCCCTCGCTGCCAAAGAAAACAGTGCCGCCACCCTTGGAGCTTTATACGGTTTTGAAGGCGGTAAACCAGGAGAAAACTTTGAAAAATATGGTTTTACCCCACTTCATGCCTTAGCACTCATGCTTTTTATGTCTTTGTATCCTCCGTGCTTGCCTGCGTCCATGATGGTACGCAGTCAAACAGGCACTACAGGTTGGATGATTTTTTCTATACTCTTTCAAATGACCATAGGATTGCTTGTTGCCACGTTTGTATATAGCGGCGGAGTGCTACTCAACCTTACAGGTACGCAAGCCATGTGGACTTTTTATGGTCTTTGCTTGGGCGTCGTCCTCTTATTGGGGATACTTCCTGCACGACTGAGCAACAAGAAAGAACAAGCAAGCACTATAAAAACTCTCTAAAAGTGTTTTTATAATAACCCGATACGTCTTTTTATACTTTTTACTTTTTTACCTTGGAGAAATGATCATGTTGAAAAAAATTGTTTTGACTTTGGCTTTGATGTTGGGTTTGCCGTCAATGGTATTGGCACACAGCCCAATCTTTGATTGTTTTGATAACGGTGACGGCACGATCACCTGCCAAGGCGGTTTTTCCGACGGCTCCTCGGCTGCAGGTGTTAAAGTCTATGTAAAAGACAGTGCCGGAAAAATCCTTGAAACCCTTGCCATGGACGACAACAGCGAAGTGACTATTAAAAAACCCTCAGGTACCTATTCTATGGAATTGGATGCAGGTGAAGGGCATTCTGTTCACGTGAGTGGTGACAAGATAGTGGAATAGTTTGTTTACAGTTGAAGGTTGTACCTTTTTTAGTTCGTTTTTAAGCACGTTGCTTGCCGATTTTGATACTATACCTATTTTTACACCCTCAATGACGGAGTTATCATGAAAAAGCATCGGTTATCATTTACTGCTGCCGTCCTCAGCCTTTTGGCTACTCTGACCATGGCAGTCCCGGCTGAAGCGCATTTCCAAATGCTCTATACCCCAAAAACAGATATGGAAAAAGCTGAAGATATGGATATGCGTATCGTTTTTACGCATCCTGCCGAAGCCGGACACATGATGGATATGGGTGGTATTAACGAATTTTATGCCCTTTATAAACGTGGTGCCAATGCACCGCAAAAAATAGATATGAAACAATATCTAAAAGAAATTACTTGGAAAAATCCCGGATCTGCTGCCCCTGCTTTTTCGGCAATGATTCCGAGAAAAGAAATTCGTTCTATGGGTGACTATGTCTTTGTGATGGTTCCCGGATATTACATGGAAAAAGAAGAAGACGTTTATATGCAACAAATAACCAAGCTTATTGCCAACGTCGGCGGTGTGCCCACTATTTGGAACGAGCCTGTCGGTTTGCCTTGCGAAATCGTGCCTATGATCAAGCCGTATGCCACATGGAAAGGCAACGTGTTTCAAGGTCAAGTGCTTTCCGGCGGTAAACCTGTTCCCGGTGCCGAAGTGGAAGTTGAATACATGAGTCACGAGCCGAATTTGAACACCAACACCCTGGCCGAAAAATCTTCGGTAAACTATCCAAACGGTGCGCTTGTTACACAAACCATCATTGCCGACCAAAACGGGGTGATCACTTTTGGTTTGGCAAAAGAAGGTTGGTGGGGCTTTGCGGCATTGGGTATCGGTCCCGATAAAGAATACAAAGGCAAAGAACTCTCCCAAGACGCCGTGATCTGGGTACAAGCCTACGACATGGATTAATGCTTTTTACTTTTCATTTTTGAATCTTTTTCGAGGGAAGTTACACTCTATGAAGCATCGCTTCCCTCAACCTCTTTTGTTATCGCGGTGTTTGTCGAAAAACTTGTCATCACTTGGCTCTGAGCATTTTTACCGACGCACACCGCAGTATTCAATCTCTCAAGGAATCCTTTTACCCAACAAACAGTATTCTCAAAAAAAAAGACTCTATGCAGTCAAAATTTTTTATAATGGCGTAGATATTTTTTAATAGGGCATGCTCCTTTCAATATTATTACTTTTGGAACAAACTATCATGAAAAAATATTTTTGTATGGCAATATGTTGTGGCTTTGCATTGATTTTTGCATCAAACGCTTCGGCACACAGTGCTTTGTTGAATTGTTTTGATAACGCTGACGGAACTTTTACCTGCCAAGGTGGATTTTCTGATGGTTCATCGGCCACAGGTATTCGTATTGTCGTCAAAGACGATTCGGGACGTGTTTTACAAGAAGCACAACTCAATGCCGACAGTGAAGTTGTTCTTTCGCGCCCCCAGCAAAACTTTACAATCCTTTTTGACGGCGGTTCGGGACATTCTGTTGAAATTCCCGGAGAAAGTATTGTCCGTTAGATCCTTTTCTTTCTCACTCTCCTTGATATAAACGTTTCCTAACAATTATCCATATTTCTCGTTTCATGATTTGGATGACATAGAATCTCAGAACAACTTGAAACCGCGACACATGAACAGTGCGCAGCACTGGAATGTGCCGCGGCGACAAGGGGTTTGGGGGGATTATCCCCCCAAGAAAAAAACAAAAAAGAAAAAAGTTATGAATGAAGCACCGATCTGTATCAATGACTTACGACATAATTATGGTAAACGAGAGCTCTATCATGGATTGACGTTATCCATTGAAAAAGGACGTGTTTGTGCCTTGCTTGGCAAAAATGGTGTCGGAAAGACAACATTAATTCAAATTTTAATGGGTTTTATGCGTCCCAATAGCGGTCAGTGCCGTATATTTGGTGAACTTGCCTATACCGTACGTCCAGAAACTCGTGCCCGTATCGGTCTACTTTTTGAAAAACACTTGGCATATCAATTTTTTAGCATTGAACAAATCGAAAAATACACTCGTCAATTTTATCCAAAATGGAAGCCCGAACGCTTTTATCATTTGGTCGATTTGTTGGGTCTTCCCAAAACACACCGTATTGCACACATGAGCGAAGGGCAACGTTCACAAGTTGTCCTGGGTCTTACATTGGCACAAGATCCGGAATTGCTGATTCTCGACGACTATTCCATGGGGCTGGATGCCGGATATCGTCGTCTTTTTATTGATTATCTGTGTGAAAATTTGCGAGATGGCGAACACACCATCATCATCACCTCACATGTCATTCAAGATATGGAATCCTTTGTTGATGACGCGGTATTCATGCGTCGCAATAAATTGGCACACCAAACGTCTTTGACGGATTTTATGATACAATTTGCAGGATATACCATACCGCGCCCCGCAGACAACACCGAGCTTGAGCGTGTTTTGCAAACCATTCCGAAAGATATTTTGGTAAACACCGAATGGCATAAAGATTTTGTCGAACTGTTTTTTTATGCCGATGAGGCTACCCGTCTGAAAACAATTCAAGAACATTCACTCAACAGTTTAAATATACAACAAAAATCTTTAAATATGGAAGACGCTTTTATTGGCTTTACGGGGAGGTATTAATGCGCATCTCATCTGTCGTCTCTGCCATTTTTTATAAAGAAAGCATCAAGACGCGCTACATGATGTTCGTGCTTTTTGCCGCCAACATCATCTATATGATTTGGAATTTCATCGTTATACGCCGACTGTTTATTCAAGATCATTCAGAAGTGGTGTGGTACAGGACTGTCAATTTGGGACAAATTCCCTACGAAGACATCATGTTTATCCCTTTCCTCACGGCTGTGATTTATTGTATTTTTCAATTTTTACAAGAAATGCGTGATGCAAGGATTCGTATTGCATTGCATGTGCCGTGCGATTCTGCGGTTGTTATTTTACTACACGCGCTTTTCGGCATGTGCTTTTTAAGTGCAGTCTTTTTCTTTGATGCTTTGATGTTGTATCTGAGCCTTGTTTATTTTTACCCGCCTGAAGTGGGTATTTCCGCAATGATTACTGTTTTACCTTGGTTTATAGCCGGCTTTTATGCCTATCTTGGCGGTGCGTTTGTCTTGCTTGAACCGCAAACAAAACGCAAAATCCTTGCGGCGTGTATATATTTTGGTTTATGTATCCCCCTGTATCTTTATACAAACACAGGGTTTTACATAGATATCTTACCATATTTTATTTTGCTTATTCCGTGCATGTTTTATAGTCTTGTACTTTCTGCTGACGATTACAGAAACAGGTGGGTCGCATGAAAAGACGCTTAGCAAGCTTATGTATGTATTTTATCAGTATATGCTTTTTTTCTTGGGTATTTCCAATGTTTTACCAACTCCTATTTATTAAAAACGTTGACAAAACACACATGTTTTATAGTCCTGTAGATAACATGATGATCTACACAGAACAGCTCCTTCATCAAGACATAAAGGCAGAAGAAAAATCAGAAAATCATCATGCCGATGTTGTCTATAAAAATGAAAAGGGAGAGTATTTTACTCGCAACGAGTTTGAAGCAAAAATTCCATTTATCTATTATCGGAACATGGAATTGCGTGGTTTGTTACCCATGACTTTGCATGGCAAATCGTTTGACCGCCAAGCCATTCAAAAAGAACGGCGCGTGTTTGAAATGCCTTCTCGCCTTTTGGATAATAAAGTCTATAAAGAACAAATCTATCCACTCATTGATGCCAACCCGGGGCAAGTCGCCTTAGTTTTGCCTGCCGACAGAATACGTTTTACCGACACAATGCTTGAATTTATCGAAAGTGATCACAATCATATAGAACCGGAACAAGCTGTCAGCTATACAAAAAGTTTACGTGATCAAGGTTTTACATTTCCTGCCAAAGGTATTTGGGGCAATTTTACAACATTTAAACCGTTTGAAGGTGGTGTGTTCGTAACAGACGCCAAAGGAAAAACGTTTCATTTGTTGCGCGCAAACAACAACCTTACCGTAAATAAAGTCGCTTTTGCCGAAGACATCGTCCCCAAAAAAATCGTTATGGCAGAAGCAGCAGATAAAAAATACTTAGGTTTGGTATTGGATACAAAAGATCGTATATATCTCTTGCATCAAGACGGCTTTAGATTGTCACAAATCCCTACACCGAACTACATTTCTGATCAAATGGATTTCAAATTAATTATGGATCCATTGTTCATCACGGCTGTATACGCTGATAACAAAGATATTCATGCTGTTGCCATTGCAAATAATCCTGTATTGCCATCGCATCTTGAACCGTTACATTCTTTTACACATGCAATGAGCAGAGGAAAAAGTACAATGATGACCGACATAGCTCATATACTTTTTCCTTTTAGTCTTTCTTTTTCTGATCTACACAGTAATAAAGGACAATGGATTTTCACGCCGAGTCCTAACTATTTAGGTTTAGGTCTGTTATTGCATGTGCTGTTGGCAGGAATATATGTGTTTTATTATCGGAAGCATCGGCGAAACAATATCGCCATACAATCGGTTTTTATTCTTGTATTTGGTATTTACATCGTCATCCCTCTTCTACTCATGGAACAATATAAAGAGCGCAACGCGTATTAGCAGGTGTTCACATAAAATGATTTTCTGTGTTTTATCAAAGAAAATAAGCGGGCTTTGAGAGCGTGTATACAGAAAGACATGATTGAAAAAGCCCATGACATTTGATGCAAGAGAACTTAAAAAACATCTCTGGCGACACGATCTAAAATAACCGTCGATAAACCATGCGTAACGCCGCATAAACGATTGTTGCCAAAACGGAAGGCAACGCAAGAGGCGTGTGTTTTGCCGTCAAAATTAAACGACTGCGCATAAGATGCCACAAAGAAAAAAACGTTATTTTTTTTCCTGAAAAACCGGTACTGCCGCCTTCTTTATGATATACGATAGCGTCAGGCGCATAGACAAGTTTGTAACGACCTTGTGCCCGAAACCCCCAATCTTGCTCTTCGCTGTAAAGAAAAAAACGCTCGTCCATCAAGCCCACCTCAAAAAGAAATGCCCTTGTTGCCATCACACTGGCACCATAAATAAAATCAAGCCGTGCTTCGATGTCTTCGAGAGGTGTTTTAAGGGCCTGTTCACGAGACAAATATTGCCCATCAAGCTCTGAAAGCCCTGTCCAACGCGAAGTCTTCCCTCCACCACGGCACTGAACACGTTGCTTATCATCCATATAACATATGAGGGAACCACAAAGGCCTGCATCCGATTTTTTTTTGAACCGCAGACACATGGCTTCAAGTGCACTCGATGTAACTTCTGTATCGCTGTTTAAAATCCACACAGCCTCGACACCTTCTTTGAGAGCAAAACGTATGCCGAGATTATTGCCTGTAGCATAGCCCTTGTTTGTGTCGTTTTTGAGAAGGACAAGTTTTGTTTGTCTTTTGTCAGCAGCGAGTACATCTGCCGACTCTATGGCGGCGGAAAAATTTTTCTCGTTATCTGTCACAATCTGTTCTGTGAACAGTATTGATTTTGCAGTTGCCCATGCTCTCAAGCGATTTACAGAATCATTTGTAGAAGCATTATCAACGATGATGACATAACGCGGCAACACGCTACTTGCCAACACAGATTCTGCACAGGCCACCGTGTCGTGCCATGTATTGTAATTGAGAATAACGACGGCAATATGCATGTGAAGCATTCCTTGACAAATGAACTACTGATTAAAAGCCTGTCCTGAACCAAAGGGAGAATTAGATAATTCACCGTCGTCGTCATTTTCAAGAATACTGACTTTATCTTCCAACCATTCAAGCATGGCTCGCGCTGTTTGCGCATTGATGATTATTTTTGAATGAATGTTGCGGACAATCACACGTTCCTCTTCGGAATAGGGAGCCATTTCGTGTCCCATGAGTCCGTCTGCAGTGATTACGCTCTCAGAGTAAGGCGGCATTTTATCGCTTTCCACATAAAAATTGATTTCCACTTCACCCTGAGGGTTGATACCGCCCCATACGCCGTGGGCTGAGCGAAGACGTACTTCCGGTTCAATATTGTATTCATAACGAATGCGAAGGGAATCACGCTCATTCATATTCATGTTCCTTATTGGTGGATGTTATCGTATTTGTTTTTTAGTGTCTTTTTCTTTACGCTGTTGTTTTTCATTCAGACGGGAAAACACAACGGATATATAGAATATTCCTTGTATAGTGTAAAGTCTATTCCTGTTGAAGTTTGACAATATGACAAAGCCGTGCCAAAATATAACGTTTTATTGTGGTGAAGGTTTAAAGAGTATACTTTTTTTCAAAAAAATACACTCAAAGCATTTTACAAAAAAGTGTTATTTTGTAAGTTTTTACAAACACTTTTTGAACATAGAGACATTTTATATGAATTACACAAAAGAAAAATTAGATGTTGCCCCTTGGTTTGATATGGAAATGTTTTTGTCACTGAGTCAAGAAAAACGTTTTGGCGGGGCGTTGATGGATCGTTGCCTCAAATTATGGGATAAATGGGCAACTGACATGGATGTTCAACGTTTAGATGTGGGTAAACGACAATATTTATTGGTTCGTCTCGGTGATGTAGCCGGTGAAGATGTTGATGAAGCTTGGAATGCTTCACCTGCGGACGGTTTTGTTTTAAACGCCTTGGCACAAACACTCTGTATGAGCGCAATTAATACATTATTGCCGGAGATCCAAGAAGCGGGCTGTGCGCCTGCGCCAAAACCGACAGATGAATTGGCAGACGCGTTGACTGATATAGGCGTACCATATAAAGAGGACGGCCCTACATTGGCGCATCGTTATGCGGTATTGACCTATTTTCCTTTTAAAGGCGGCTGTGAGATCTGTACATTGCAAAAAAATTGTCCAAAAGGACAAAGCGCAACGGATTGCTCCTCATCATTCGTTTTACCGGGCTATGAACCGCTTACGTAATTTTTGCTTTTTTTTGGGGGGGAGAATACTGCCCCCAAACCTCTTTGAGTCTGCGACGCGCGCCTGCACTTTACACTGTGCATACGACACCGTTCAAGTTGTTACAACAAAAGCTTTTTATTGAAAAACAGCATGATTCCGATATGGCACGAATCGATACTTTTTATACCTGCGTTGCCATGAGTTGTATTAACGCGTCTTGTTCATAATCAAACAGTGCTTGAATGATGCTGTTTGAAACCAACATGCCTTTGCGCGTCAAACTCAACATGCCATGACGAGCGCGAATCATATCGTGTTGACGCAACCCCTGAAACAGCGCAGGGTGTTGTTGTAAAAGATCACGTCCTGTCAAGGCCTTATAGTCACGCAAAGACAAACCGCGTACTGTCCGTAAACGCAACATCAACAATTCTTGCGCCTGAATATTCAGCGTGAGCTTTTCTGCATCGGAGAGTTTCTCTATAAAAACCAAAGGTTTTTCTTCTCCGCGAGGACATGGTGAGGCATAGCGTCGTCCCACGGCTTTTGACCATGCTCCCAAAGTTGACGGGTTTGTCCAACGATACCCAAAGAGTGTCGAGGTTGCTGAAGGCCCCAATCCCAAATAATCTTCTTGTTCCCAGTAACCCATATTATGCCGGCAGGTACGTCCCGAACGGGCGTAATTAGAAATTTCGTACTGCACAAGCCCTGCCTCTTCAAACAATACCGAACCGTCTGTGTACATCATACTCAGTGTGCGTTCTTCGGGTAGCTGCAAACGACTTCCCGCAACAGAGTCAGCCATGGCAGTGCCTTCTTCAATGGTCAGACTGTATGCCGAAACGTGCTCGGGTTGCATATCACGCACACTTTTGACCGTACTGAACCACTGCCCAAGGCTTTGGTTTGGTAAGCCCCACATGAGATCAATATTGATGTTTTGAAAACCCGCCTCACGCGCACGAAAAAACGCTTCTTGCGCCTCAAGGGCACGGTGTGCCCGTCCCAATGTTTCAAGATGCATATCGTGTAACGATTGCACACCCAAAGAAAGACGGTTGATACCCAAACCGCGAATTTGACGCAGCACTGTACGATCGGTGAGCGATTCGGGGTTGCCTTCAAGCGTTATTTCCGTGTCCAAAGGAATGTGGAACACTTGACGCATTCGTTCCAGAATGCGTGCCAACAGTTCTAACGGCAACAAACTGGGAGTACCGCCGCCAAAAAACACGCTGTCCAGTGTGCGTCGCCCCAATGCATTGCCCCATTGTTGCAATTCAATAAGAAGCGTATCTGTATAGCTACGCATTCGCAAAAACGTTTCTTTTGGAGAACCGACCAAGGCTTCAGAACTAAACGCACAATAGTGACATTTCCGTCGACAAAACGGAACGTGAATATACAACAACATAATCAATCCGATTCTGATTCCGATTCCGTGGCAAGATAGCCCAAAAGCGGCACTTTCTCGCGATAACATTCAATATACGCTGCAATATATTGTGAAAACGTCATCTTTTTGCGAAAAACGCGATATAATGTGTTTTCGTTGGCAAAGGGCAGATTATAATATGCCGCGACTTGTGGGTGAATGGGTAGTTCAAACACATCTGTGGGTTCAGGTTCACAAACAACAGTGTAGGGCTTGTCAAGGCCGGCAGCAGCCAAATGATCATCGGTCAACGCTGGTATACCAAGCCGCGCTAAAACGGCATTGGCAATCATGCGCAAAATGTTTGGTGCGGGATGGCTGATCGTCGTAAAAAGCTGTTCTTCTTGCCAATGTTTCAAGACATAAGGCAACACTTGAAAGAAAGGCCGTGTCTCACGTTCTCTTTCAATAGCTAACGAGGCATCCAAAATCTGATCCAGATTAAAGCGTGCTTTGAGCGGTTTGTGCATATAAATATGCATGGCTTCCAATGGTTCCAATCCCATTTCCATGAGACTGTCCAAGTAACTGTCGCCGAACTGCATAAAACTGTTCCCCGTCCAAAAAGGCCAATATCCCTTAAAAAACGGATTGGGCAAACAGAGTGACTGCGCTGTCGGCGAAAGCTGTTTGACAAGTTCCGCTGAAGCCAACGCACCCCATTTTTCATCTAAATACTGGTATAAAAAGAGGCTGCAAGAACTCAAGACAGCTTTGGGGATGTGATTTTTTTCAAAATTTGTGATTTTCATGCAATACCAACGTTGCGAAAACATCGGTGAAGCACAAAGAAGTTTTGCCAAAGGAAGCCCCTGGCAATTGGCATGAATCAAACACAATTCTTGTTGCACAGTTTTTCATCTCTCATATTTTATTTTGTGAGGAGAGGGAACAAACCCTCCCCCAAAAAAATAAAAAACATCATTATGCATCACACGGTTCAACTTCTTCAAGAGAGGATTCTTCGGCAGGTTGTGCCAACACTTGACGAATCTGTTTGACATCGGCAACTTCAATGGTAAAACGCCATTCATTACATACAAAACTTTCACCGACTTGCGGCACATGCCCTGCTTCAAGACACAAATAGCCACCAATCGTATCGACTTCATCGGTTTCCAAATAGATACCCAAAGGTTCCAAATCTTCAAGCCAAGCCCGTCCCGAAAGGCTATAGCGCCGATTCCCGAGGTCTTGAATATCAATTTCTTTTGGGGTGTCGTGCTCATCTTCAATATCGCCGACAATCTCTTCAATGACATCTTCAATCGTCACCAACCCCGAAGTGCCTCCGTATTCATCCACAGCGATGGCGATATGATTTTTTCGAGTACGAAACTCTTGCAACAATTCAATCACCATTTTGGTTTCGGGCACAAAAAAAGGCGGACGCATGATTTCATTGATGGGGGTATCATGTTTTTGCGGATCCCCCAGGATGGCAAGCAAATCTTTGGCGTACGCAATGCCGACAATATTGTCACGCGTTTCTGCATAAATAGGTACACGGGAGTGTCCCGTTTCAACAATGCAACGTGCCGTATCGCGAATTGTACTCCCTGATGGCAGACAGTCAAAATCCGTACGCGGCGTCATGACATCATGCACCTGCAAATCATCCAAGCGCAGGATACTTAAAATCATGGAACCTTCTGCAGCCTCCAGTTCTCCGTCGTCACGAGCTTCAAGAACAGCTTGTTCTAAATCGTCACCACGGTTGCGACGTCCAAAAAATTTCCAAATATGTGACCAAACGGTTCCATCCGAACTTCGGTCCACCCTAAGCTCCTTGGTTAAAGTTCGTCTTGGCACATGCCAAAACGTAAAATCGACGTCTTAAAACACACAAAAAAGGTGTTTTTTTCGATAACAATCTTGTCCAACGTCTTTAACAAAGTCGAACAAAAAACATGCTACAGTATTTTTTGTACTCTGCAAAGAGGGCTAAATATGGCTTACATGAGGTTTTCGGATTTAGTTTTTGCGCTTTGTGCCAGATGTGTCAGCAAGACCCAAGAGGCCAAAGGCGGTAAGCCATGATCTTGGTTGATACCAAACCAAGCAAGTGAGCTGGGTGCTTCTTCACCCAATGCCCATGAAACAAATTGTAAACTGATTGCCAAACGGTGTTCATCTTTTTGAAGGTGAACAATATCCGCCTTAATCCATAAAGCCAGAGGCGGTTTTTCTTCGCCGTTTTTGTCTTCTCCGTTTGAGAGGACAAGATGAAAGAGCATTTCTTTGTGTTCTGCGATGTTATCGCTCATGCCAAGAGGGCCGTAAAAACGCATACCGCCTGCAGAAATGTTGTCCAGTTGCCACGTATCTTTGATGTCGATATCGGGGAGCGGTAAAAATTCGGGAACGGCATTTTCAAGCACACTCAGCGTCATGAGCCAACCGTGCACCTGCAAAAGGCTATAGACAGGCGGCGTAAAACGGACAAACGATCGACGCTGTTTGGTGTGTAAATGGATAGGAATCTGCAACACAATGCCTTTACGTTTTGCATAATCGGCACCGCCTTTGATTCTGGTACTGAATGTGTATGAGATCGTTTGTTTTTCCGTCACCAAAGCAAAGTAGACCTCAACCGGTTGCTCCGTCCAAGCGGGGACATAGTAATCGAGGTTTGGATCAATCATCAAGGTATTGTCGTCAATCTGCACACAAGGCCCTGAGAGGGTGCGATTTTGCATACCTTGGACAGGAAAAGACAAGGAAAAAGAACTGCGCTTGAGCATGGCTGTATGCAAAATGTCCAGCATCTGCTCCATAGAGATACTGGCTGCATACTCTGCACGTCGTTTACGTGTAAATCGAAAAAACATCACCACAGCCAAACAAAAAACGACAATAAAAAGCAAGTGGGAAAGCTCGAATTCCATGCCTGATTACCTTTGACTTTTTTCTTTTTTTCGGGGGAGAAAAACTCCCCCAAATCCTTTTTTTGTCCAACTTTGGTTGTCGTTATTACAAATATGTTTGTTGTGTTAGGCTTCCAACTCGCGCATGGCAACGCGAACCAATTCTTCTGCGGGAAGTGTGGCATCAAGGACAATACACCGTTCGGGATGTTTTGCCGCCCAATCCAAAAAGCCTTCACGCACTCGGGTATGAAAAGCCAAGGTTTCTGCTTCAAAACGCCCTTCGCTGTCAGGATAGTCTCTTTCGGTGTTGCGACGGATAGCGCGTGACAGACCCAATGTGGGGGGAAGATCGAGAATGAGCGTTTTATCAGGCCATAAGCCTTTAACGGCGGCATGATTGAGGGTATATACCACTTGAGGATCAAGCCCTCTGCCATAGCCTTGATAGACAATGGTTGAGTCAGCATAGCGATCACAAATCACAATTTCTCCTGCTTCCAAAGCGGGACGAATCACTTCTTTGACATGCTGGGCGCGATCGGCCAAAAAAAGAAACAACTCTGCCTCGGCGCAAATGTTGGTTGAGGGGTTGAGCAACACTTTACGCAATGCCCGACCAAGTTCACAACCGCCGGGTTGACGTGTACTGCGAGCGTAACGCCCCTGACGGGTCAGGCGTTCCATCAACAATTTTTGTAATGTTGATTTACCTGAACCTTCCATTCCTTCTAAAGTAATGAACATTGCTTGACCTCTACTTTGTGAGACGGAGTCTCATCTTGTTTGAGTTCGTTGGAAACAGATTCTTTGAACGTTGTTGAGGGTGCAGGGTTCGTTTGATCCTTGATTGAAGGATTATTGTTGGTTATCGGTGTGGATATTTGTTGCCGCATTGATGAAGCGATTGTCTTTTGAGCGGCGGCTTCAGATTCTGCAAAGAGCAATTCTTCTTCGTCTATACTGCTGAGAACCGTATCTGTGGTTGGGGTATCATCATCCCAATGAATCCAATCATCATCGTCCGAGAGAATATCATAGGTTGTTGAAAGCGTCTCTGTTTGTGAAGAGGCTGTCGTATTTTCGAGGCGTTTTCCGTCTGCCAAGCAGATTTCGCAATCGGCTTCACCATCGATATTCCAGTCCCAAGGGGCGTCGTTAAACATTTCGTCCGTGGGAAGTTGCGGTGTTGAGGATATGGTCTCTTGTGTTGGGGTGTTTACAAAGGATACGGAGAGCGAATTGGTTTCTGTTTTTATCTCTTGCGGTGTTTGTGGCGCTTTATAGAGTGCGCGTTCCAAGGTTTTTTGATACGGAGACCATGAACCGAACTCTTGCTGTGCAAAAAGGGTACGACATTGAATCAATTTGGCGTCCACGTTATCGGCGAAGTGTAACGCCAAGGCTTCGGGGGTTTGCGGTAAACGCGGCGAACCGAATTCATATTGTCCGTGATGACTGAGAATGAGGTGTTGAAGGTGCATGATTAACGCAGGCTCGACTTCAGCGGCCTCTAAAAACGGTGTCAAATATTGGACAGCCAAATTGATGTGTCCGATAAGTTTGCCCATGTCGGTATAGTCAATATGTAAGCTGTCAGACAATTCCCACACTTTACCAAGATCATGACACAGCGCGCCTGCAAGTAACGTTTGTTTATCTAATTCGGGATAAATGCTCGCAAAACTCATGCAAACTCGACACACCCCCAAAGTGTGTTCAAGTAAGCCGCCTGCCCAAGCGTGGTGTACGCCTTTGGCTGCGGGGCTTGTCAAAAGGCGTTGTCTGAGGTCGGGATCGTCTAAAAGCGAAAAAACAAAGCGACGCCATGGTTCATGGGTAAACGTTTCACTACACAACATATACAATTCTTCCAGCATTTCTGTGGGGGCTTTGCTACTGGAGGGGATATAGAGATGCAGATCGACAGCACGTTGTTCTTCGTCACTCAAGAGGCGAAAGGAAGTTATATTGGCCTGCAGTTTATCGCGGTAGCTTTCAAGGCGTCCTTCTACGGCAGCAAGTTTTCCTGCCGCGATCGCTGTCAAGGTTTGGCTGAGCGGAGCCCATATACGCGCTTCCAACACCCCTGTAGCGTCTTTCAATTCCAAAAGCCAAAAGGGGCCGTTGCGTGCTTGTTTCTGTTGTGCGGAGTTCACAAGCAAGATGCAGGCCAGTTCACTGCCTGCGCTCATGTTTTCTATCGCTTGATGTTCTTGTTCAGCGTTTTTATTCATTGTTTTCTTGTATCCTCGCAAAACAAGCTTGCCAGAAAAAAAAATTTTGACAAGTCTTTTTCTGTGGTGTGTTCAAGCTTTTAACGCACTTCACTTTTTTTAGAGGGAAATCATTTCTATGAAGCTCGTTCTTTCCCTATTTTTTATTATACCAAGGCTGTGTCTCTGACGTGCTCATCAAATCGAAGCGTTTTTATTATAAAGAGATACAAGAAAGTACAAATGAAAGCGAGTTCACATAAAATGATTTTGTGTGTTATATCAAGAAAGAGAAACAGACTTTGAGGGAGTGTATACAAAAATACAGGATCGAAAAAAACCGTAAAATCTGACGCAAAGAGAACCGGAAAAGCGTTTATGTAAACAGGCTCTATTCCACTTTCAACGTAAATATACGCAGAGTGCTTACAAACCGTTTGCATCGACAACGTTTCGAACAGCAGTAGTGAGTGCCAGAATATCATCATTCGTGCTGATAAAGGGCGGCATGAGATAAATAAGACGTCCAAAGGGACGAATCCAAACGCCTTGTTCAACAAAAAAATCTTGCAATATTGACACATTGACAGGTTTCTTCATTTCTACAACACCAATAGCACCAAGTACACGCACATCCGCAACCTGTGGACTTTGGCGGCACGGTTCAAGACCTCTATGCAACGCAGCGGCAATTCGTGTAACACGATCACGCCACGGCGATTCCAACAGTAGATGAAGGCTTTCAAGCGCCACCGCACACGCCAACGGATTGGCCATAAATGTGGGACCGTGCATGAACACGCCGTTGTCGGCAGAAATGCCTGTAGCAACGTGTTCGGTGGTGATTGTTGCCGCCAAGGTCATGGTTCCGCCTGTAAGGGCTTTTCCAAGACACAATATATCTGGAGTGATGCCTGCCCATTCCGAAGCAAAAAGTTTACCCGTTCTGCCAAAACCTGTCGCGATTTCATCCGCAATCAATAAAAGATTATACTGATCACACAGCTGACGCACACGGCGTAGATATTCGGGATGATAAAACCACACTCCTCCCGCGCCTTGAACAATCGGTTCCAGAATGACCCCTGCAAGCTCTTGGTGATGTCTGTGAACGGCCTCTTCAAAAGCCACCATAGATTCAACCTGAAACGGTTGATCAAAGCGACAACTCGGACGTTCTATAAAAAGATGTTCATTCAACACGCCTTGAAAAAGCGAGTGCATGCCGTTGATGGGATCACAAACCCCCATTGCACCTTGGGTGTCGCCATGATAACCGCCACGCGGCACCAAAAAACGTGTCCGTTGCGGTTCTTTTTGCGCCTGCCAATATTGAACAGCCATTTTCAAAGCCACTTCAACAGCCACAGAGCCGGAGTCTGCCCAAAAAAAACGTTCCAATCGTTTTGGCAGTAATGGCAACAACATTTGAGCAAGTTCTACGGCAGGCTTGTGTGTCAATCCACCAAACATGATGTGCGGCATGCGCCCTGCTTGCTCACGCAACGCCTTGAGCAGACGCGGATGTCCATACCCATGGATCGCACACCACCATGACGACATGCCGTCAATCAATGTGTGTCCGTCTGCCAAACGAATACACGTTCCTTTGGCAGAAGACACCGTGCGCACAGGCAAAGGGTTTGTTGCCGAAGTATACGGATGCCAAAGATGTTGACGATCAAAATTTAACAAAGCCTGTTGTTTATCTTGTAAATCTACAACAGAAACAGGCTTTGTCAAACACGCCACAAGCGGTTGCAGATGATGGGCTTGTTGTGTCCATGCCGCTTGACGCAGTTTTTCATCAGCGTTTTGCAGATCGGCATGATAGGGCAGCGTAAACACGGGAATCGTTGTACCGACAAGACGTTGGAAGGTTGTGATGTTGTCGTTTAAAAGAGCGGCTGTTGCGGTATCATGGTTTGCAACGGGACGCGTGTGGTTAAAAACCACTCCTGCCAACGACAGTCCCGAATCATGTAAAACCCGTACAGACAACAACGCATGGTTCAACGCGCCCAAGCGGTTATGAATCACCAACAATACAGGAAGTTGCAACGCAATCATCAAATCCAACATGCTTTCTTCAACAGAAAGCGGCACCATAATACCGCCTGCACCTTCGATCAAAAGATTGGTGTGTTTTTTTCCCGTGTGCGAATCATCATTATACCTCTCTTGAATCCGTTTTACCAAATCACGGACTGTAAGCCGACGTTGTTCTTGTTCTGCGGCAAGGTGCGGCGATGCCGCCATCCGAAAGGATTCAAGTGTGCAGATCGTCCTGTTGTCGTGGTGCGGGACGGCTTCACGATAGCACGCTTCGTCACCGTCGCTCTGCGCACAGGCAACCCCCGTTTGTACAGGCTTGATCGCATGGCAAAGCACACCGTTTAATGATGCTGCACGCAACAACCCTGCCATGACAACACTTTTTCCGACATCAGTATCAGTACCCGTTACAAAAAGTCCATGCATCATGTCGTACACCATCACTTTATAGAATCATGTATTTTTCATTAAAAACAGCAACAAATGGAATTCCAGAGTCATTGCACTGCAACGTTTTCCAAGCACATTTAAGGGCTGTTTCTAAGTAAAAGCTTTCAAGTACTGTTTACTGTTCATGACTATTTATATTTTTTGGGGTCAAAAAACGTAAGCGATGCTTCTCAAAGCCGCTTAGACTGCGGAGGTTTCAGTGCGCAGCAATGAAACCTCCGCAGAATCAAGGGGGTTTGGGGGAGTTTAACTCCCCCAAATAAAAAAAACACTTATACGCGATGTAACCCTTGCCCGGGCTGCATGACTTGTCCTGTCAGTGTGGTCTCATAGCCACCAAGGCCTTGAATACGTTCAAGACAGACAGGATTTTTCAGTAAGGTGAGCAATGATTGTACACCGACATCTTCGCTGAACTTGAGCGGAATAACCAAATCATAGCGTTCTTTGGTCAAAGGAATAAAGTCCAAGCCCAAGGCTTGCGCGGCGGCATGAATGCCCATACAGCAATCTGCCGTACCGGCCAAGACATTGGCCGCCACAGCCATATGAGTGGCCTCTTCTTTTTCATAGCCTTGAATGCGTTGCCCTGCAATCTCTTGCTGTTTCAGCAAATGATCCAACAAAATACGCGTACCCGCACCGCGTTGGCGATTGATAAACCGAACACGAATGAGATCTCGCAACTCAGTGATTTCAAGAGGATTCCCGGGCAACACCATCAAACCTTGATGCCGAATGGCTAAATTAACAACAAGCACTTCTTGGTTTGGAATAAACTGCTTCAAAAAAGGAAAATTAAAGTCACCGCTCTCTGTATCAAATAAATGCATACCCGAAAAATGACAAAAACCGTTTTTCAAAGCATTGAGCCCGCCCATACTACCTACATGTGCAGACACAAGCCCAAAGGCTTCGGGTAACGCCATCAATTCATCAGCCAACACATCCAACGTGTTGTCATGGCTCCCCACACACACAAGATTGCGTTGCAAGCTTTCTTCAGGAATATGCAAAGCCGCCTTGACCGACTGTCCTTCTGTGAAACCTTCAGAAATAGCGGGCACATCGACACTGGCCTGTCCTCTGGTAACCGAAGTGATGTTTCCTGCACCGCGTCCCAACGGCGTACCAATATAGACTTCTCCGACACGCCCCACAGACAAAAACACACGTTCAACCTTACCTATTTGCGAAGGAATTGAGCGTGTTAAACGCAGTTCAATACACGGTTTTTGCGGTACGGGACGACGAGTCAGCCATGCGAGCGTGGGCTTGATCAATTCTTCATAACACACCAACGTGCTCACAGGGTATCCGGGCGCACCAAACACGGGTTTGCCATGGCAATTGGCCACTAATGACGGTTTACCGGGCATGATCGCAAGACCATGCACCAACACAGTGCCTTCTTTCTCAAGAATACTGCGTGTATAGTCTTTGCTCCCCGCAGAAGAACCTGCACAAACAATGACCATATGTGCTTTGCTGTCCAAGGCGTGCAACAACGCTTTGTGTAACAATTCTGGATTATCGGGCACGGGTTTCAAACATTCAACAAGACAACCCATCTGATGTAACAACGCCGTGAGCACTTGTGAATTGGACTCGACAACTTCCCCCTTCCCCGGTTCGGGACGTTTTGAAAAATCAAGGATCTCATCACCCGTCGGAATAATGCGTACCAAAGGCTTTTGCCACACATTCACATCCCAAACACCGCCCGAAAGCAATGCGCCGACATCCCAGGCTTGGACAAGATGATTTTGTGAAAAGAGCAATTCTGTGGCGACAATGTCCTCACCGATACGTCGAACGTGTTGCCACGGATAGACAGGGTGTTCGATGTCAATACCATTTTCACGCTTAACAACGTGTTCAATCATGATCACCGCGTCGCACCCTTGAGGCAATGGATTGCCGGTGTTTACGGCAAAACACTGTTCGCCCTCAACAAGATACACAGGCTTGCTTTCACGCGCCATAAATGTGGCCAATGAATGTACGGCGTATCCATCCATGGCGGCACAGTGAGCAATGGGCGAAGAATGGCGCGCGCTGACGGCTTGAGCAAGAACACGCCCCGAAGCTTCCTGCGCAGGAATCACTTCGCTAACAATCAATTCTTCTCGATTTACGGACGCAAAAATACGCGCTCTGGCCTCTGTAGGAGAGACAGTAGAAAGATACACATTTCTTTGAAACATATGATAAATCCTTATAAAACAACATTGAGATCGAAACAGCGCAAGCCATTCCGATCTCAATGTTGACTCTCTAAGCCAAAACATATTGTTGAATCTTTATGCCTACACCAATGTTTTATACTGTCTTATGTTTTACAGCGTAACATCCTTGGAGGCATATAACGTAAATCAACTATTTTTGCAAAGCCTATATGCTATGCGGCATCAAGGTATGCAAAAAGTTCTTTTGCTTCAACATTTTCAGGTTGATTGATCAAAGCAGCTTCAAGATGTGCACGCGCTTCATCATGGCGTCCGAGACTGATTAAACAACCTGCCAAAGATACACGAATTTCTGTACTTTCCGGAAAAGAAATCAAACTTTTTTCAAGACATACCAAAACACGATCCAATTTTTGCAATTGATAGCCTTCACGCACCAAGCAATTGAGGGCAATCATGTTTCCGGCATTGCTGGCGAGTGATTTTTCAAAGAAATCAAAAGCTTCCGCATGAAATCCCGTTTCCATTTTAATGAGTCCGAGTCCGGCCAAAGCTTTATCGTTTTCTTGTATGTCTAAGGTGCGTGTATAGAAAGTGGCTGCGGTTTCGAAATCACCACGTTGTACGGCGATGGTTGCGAGTCCAAGGATCGGATCGATCTGATCATCGGCAGCTTCACACGCTTTTTGATAATAGCCTTCAGCCTTGTCATAATCACGCATAAACAGATAGCATTCACCAAGTTCTTTGTTGATTTCGTAATCGAGTTGGTTATTCATTGTATCCCCCACGGCGGATTGTTTATTCGCTGTTGCTGCGTATGGTTATGGTCTATACAGAATCGAGTATCGATTCTGTGCGTTCCAATCGTTGTTAAAAAGATAATTGCAACAAACGATCCAAAATAAAACAAACTGTATTTTCAGGATCTTAAAAATACATAACGCATAAAAAGGAAAAAAACTCCACCCTCATGTGGGTAAAGTTTGCCGTGTAGATCAGGTCTATACTGAGTATTTTTTAAAAGAGAAAGAAGAAAGGGGGCACAACCTTTAATAGAAGTGCCCCCGGGAAAGATAAAAAGTTATTCTTTCAAAATTGTTTCGTCGTTATGCATCATTTTATAAATAGAAAGAATATATGCGAAAGAGATAAAAATAAAAGGACTGGCCATAACCATAGCCAAGGACTTGATTGCAGCAAAACCACCTGTCACCTGGAAAAGAATTCCCGTAAAACCAATCACACACCCCCAGAACATACGAATCCGCACTCCGGGAGCCTGCACTCCCACAGGTGATGTTTGCTGAGCAATAAACTGTGAGGCAGCATCAGCGGTGGTGATGGCAAACAAACAGAAACTAATGAACGCCACAAAACTGAGCAGCGTTCCCATCGGCATAGAGCCCAAAAGGATATAAAGTCCGCGTTCCGGGTTGCTTTGCACAGCTTCCCAAAGCTGAAGAATTTCAGTAATTTCTGCATAACATGCCGAACCACCCCAAACAGAAAACCAAATAATGGTCATCGCCGTCGGCACAAGCACCGCGCCAATAATATATTCGCGCATGGTGCGCCCTTTTGAAATACGGGCAATAAAACCGCCTGTAAAAGGAATATAGGTGACCATCCAAAGAATATAGAACGTAAACCAAAAACCCATCCATTGTCTGGATTCAAATTTCACAGCATCTGTCCAGAAGAGCATTCTGGGAATTGAAGAAAGATATTCACCTGTGGCTTGCAAGGTCAAGTTGAGCAAATATACAATCGATGCAGGACCAAAGAAAAGAACAAGCACCAACAGTGTCAGGGTAATTATCGTGTTGCCTTCACTCAAGTAACGCATTCCCTTGGCAAGACCGGTGACTGAACTTAAAATATACGCACAAATAAAAAATAACATGACCGCAAATTGACCGATAGCACCAAGTTCAATATTCCAAAGAATTTTAAACGCATAGGTGATTGAAGCTACCCCAAGGCCAATCATCATGGCTACACCGCCAATGGTGGCAACACCGGCAGCCACATCGGCAAATTTACCAATAAATGAATCATTACAGTTCTCACCAAGCAAACCATAGAGCCCTGTAGAAGTACGTAGAGGTTTATTATAGCGATATGCGGCATAACCGATAGCCCATCCCCCAACAGCAAACAACGGCCAGCCAAAAAGTGACCAGTGTACAATAGATAAACGCACAGCCTCAGGCACCGCTTCTTGTTTGCCGACAACACCGGCGTCGATTACTGTAATCGCTTGATAAATATGAAAAAGTGGCTCGGCAACGCCAAAAATGACAAAACCTGTGCCTAAAGCTGCACAGAACAACATGGCAACCCAAGCAAAGAAAGAAAATTCCGGTTGATCGGTTTGAGCACCAAGCTTTATATGACTGAATCTTGAAGAACACAGCATCCATAAACTCGCCAGAACAGAAGACGTGCCCGAAAGCAAAATAATCCATCCCAAATATTTCATGATAGCTTGTTGGATTGTAGAAAAAACTGCGCTCGTTCCTGTCGGATCAATAATGGCATAAATAATGATAGCGGCATAAATCAGCGTGAGCGGCCAAAAAATTTTAGCGTCATACTCACCAATAATACTAAATTTTTTCGTACTCGGAGTTGAGTTCATTCAAAAGGCTCCTGTTATTTAGGGTGAATGGAGTCCTGTAGAGTGTCATTAAAAACGTTTTGTCGATAATCTCAGTGTTCAGATTTTTATGGGCTTTTTCGATCACATATGTCTGTATGCATTCCTTCAAAGCCCATTGATCTTTTTGAGCGAGCATAACATTCGTCATTTAACGACACGATGTTCTCCATTAAACATTTCATCCCAAAGAATTTCATTGTCATCTGCCGTAGCATAATCAAGAAATCCTTCTAACATAGAACAGTTGATACAATACAAGAGATAAAGCACTTTATTCATTATTTATAGTGAAGACTCTTCGCTTGTATTGTTTTCTCAATTTAAAAAGTGAACAAATCAGCAATGTTCACTCGTTAAGGGGTTACCGAGGTTACTTTGAGTTATATTATGCAATTGATAAAGGCTACAGCACCTTGAAAAAAGGATCAAGACCTTGTTATTTTTTTTACATTGACTTTTTGTATTATTTTTTCATTTTGATCAAATAAAACAGCAATATATAAAATTAAAAAAAGATGTATCTTTTTTTAATTTTATATATTTACAAAAAAAGATATTTTTACGTGTACTATTATTTATTTTACAATTTTATCATTTTTATTTTTACACCTTTATCTAATCATAAAACAATGTTTTTAACAAAGATAATGCATTGTTTTAATAGGTATTTTTTCTGAAAAAAAGCATTTATCAAAACAACAGCTTTTTTCTTTCGTTTCTTTGAGGAGTTTTTTTTCTGAAAATCGTAGAAAAAGCTTGATCAAGAGGTTTTTATACGCTAATTTAGAATTTAAGAACATACAAGAAATATGTTTTTCACTATTCATATATCTTGATATTTCTTATTTTTTCTTTGAGTTTTTATTGTGCAACGCATCTTTTTTCTTGATTTTTTGTTTTCTTTGTTTTGAAACTAATTTTTTCAGTCATGAAACACGTACAATCAAAATACAAGGAGGTCATATGGCACAACGCTGGAAAAAGGCCGGTAGCCTGACCAGCGGTGGCATGAGTCTGAATATCTTCACGGAAGATGAGATGGATGCCATCCACAAGGCAACGTTAGAAGTGCTTGAACATACAGGTGTTCTTATTGGTTCATCTGAAGCACGCGAATTGCTTGTCGCTGCCGGTGCGAAGGTTGTTGACGAAGACATTGTGCGCTTTCCGCAATGGATGATCACAGATGCCGTCAACTGTGCGCCCGAAACCATTGTGCTTGCAGGGCGCACGCCGGATCGTGATGTGGTTCTGGACAGTACCCGTGTTGTTTTCACCAATTTTGGCGAAGCCGTCTATCTGGTCGATCCGGACACGGGCGAAGTCCGCAACACCACTAAAAAAGACGTTGAGGATTTAACACGCGTTGTTGACGCGCTAGATGTTATTCCCGTATGCGAACGTATGGCCGGCGCACAGGACTACCCTGAAGCCGTAGCTGAACTTCACAACTACGAAGCACTTTTGATGAACACCACAAAACACGTGTTCACAGGCGGCGGGAACGGCAAACTGACTCAATATATGATTGACATGGCCAAAGCGGCCGTGGGTGAAGAAGTGTTTGCAGAACGGTGCCCCGTTACATTTAACACTTGTCCAATCAGCCCATTGAAATTGACGGCTGATGTGTGTGAAGTCATCATGACCGCGGTCAAAAATGATGCGACTGTCAATGTGCTCTCTATGGGTATGGCAGGCGGCTCAACACCGGTAAACCTTGCAGGCGCGTTGGTTGTACACAACTGTGAAGCCCTTGCAGGCCTTGTGTTGGCACAAACAACTCGCCGCGGTTCAAAGTTTATTTACGGAAGCTCTTCTACTGCTATGGATTTGCGTTATGGTGCCGCTGTTGTGGGCACGCCTGAATTGGCGCTGCTGAACTCCGGTGTTGCCGCCATGGCTCGCTACTACAAGCTGCCCTCTTGGGCAGCGGGTGGCTAGGGGGATAGCAAATGCGGTGATGCCCAGAGCGGACACGAAAAGACGCTGACCGGACTGTTACCGATGCTGGCAGGTGCCAACATCATTTACGGTCTCGGTATGCTGGAAATGGGAATGACCATTAGTTACAGCCAGCTCTTGATGGACGCCGAAATGGCCGAAATGATGCTCTATAGCATGAACGGTATTGTTGTGAATGATGAGACGCTCTCGGTGGAGGTGATCAAGGAGGTCGGCCCCCGCGGAGATTTTCTCTCACACATGAACACGTTCGAAAATATGCGCATCCAAACCATGCCCAAATTACTTGATCGCTTGACTCGTGACCGCTGGCAAGATGCAGGCAGTCTCGATATGGAAGCACGAGCTCTTGCAGCAGCAAAAGAACTGCTCAATACTTGGAAACCTGAACCGCTTTCTGAAGAAGCATGCCAACGCGTTCGTGCTGTGGTCAACCGCGCCGAACAAGACTATGGCGTAGAAATCAGTAAAGCATAAACGTTCATTTATTTATTTTCTGAGGAGAGAAAAAACATTTCCTCTCCTCGGAAAATAATTAACGATAGGCGTTGGCGAGACGAACGACATCCGGCTGTTTATCATTTGCAAAAGCCGTGAAACACTGTTGAATGGTGTCTTGCATGCCTGCAAGAGCATCACGTTCATGTTTTGCCAGGTGTCCGAGCACATAATTTACCGTTTCTCCACCTGACGCAGGTCGACCTATTCCGATACGCAAACGATGAAAATCAGGCGTACCCAAACGCTGTGTTATTGATTTCAGTCCGTTGTGTCCTGCATTTCCGCCGCCTTGCTTCCATTTCATGCGCCCGAGCGGCAAATCAAGCTCGTCATGAATGACCACAATACGCGCCACATCCACTTTGTACCATTGAGCCAACGGCTGTACACTGTCGCCCGAGCAATTCATAAATGTTTGCGGCTTGGCAAAAAGCCATTGCCCATGCATATTCGGAAAACACCCTTTCCACAATTCGCATTTAAATTTTGCGCCGGACTCAACATGAACCCTGTCTGCCCACCCAAGCAAAGCCTCTATACACAGAAAACCGACATTATGTCGCGTACCCGCGTATTGCGCACCCGGGTTACCCAGCCCTACAATCAATCCTTCAACAGCCATACACCTTACCTTATTCATTCCCTTCTTTGAAGATGCGCCTCACTCCCCTTGCTTTGGGGAAAACCAAAAAAAACAAAGCACCGTCTTACTGCCCTGCTCTTTGAAGAAAAAACTCAAGAGCCTTTTTCATCTACCCCCGTTCTCTCGTCCAAAGAAAAAGACGAAAATCTATTACGATTTTCGTCTCATAAAAAGCAGTGCACTTCCAAGTCGTTATACAAAAATATAAACAAAAAGTACACGCATCGAAAAAAGAGACCAACCAAACAAGGATTTGTCTCTATAAAACTTTTTATTCTTCTGTTTCTTTTGCCGTATTGGGAGCGATGACACTCATGATGGCAACATTACTGCCGGCTGCGGCAGAAACACCTTCAGGCAATTGCAAATCACCGACACTCAATGTTTCACCGAGATCCAAATTGGTCATATCAACAACCACAGAAGCAGGCATGTCCAAAGGCTTGGCAATAAGAACCAACTTTTCACGATAGGTTTCAAGCTTACCGCCGACTTTGGTGCCTTTTGCCGTGCCTTCAAATTGCAACGGCACAGTGATTTTGACAGGACGATCCAAATCTACGCCATAAAAATCAACATGCGTAAAAGTGCTTTTGCAAGGATCACGCAACACATCCCACACCAAAGCAGGATATTGCTTGCCTTCCAATTCAATATTGAAAACAGTCGTGCGGCGCACTTCAGCATACACTTTGTTTAATACACGTTCTTCAACTTGTAAAACCATATGTTCGCCTTCACGCGAATAAAACACACAAGGCACCATGCCGGCGGCACGAAGACGACGATTGTGACCTTTGCCCATATTTTCGCGACGTTGAACAGCTAAGACGTTTAAATCAGCCATGATTCTATTTCTCCAAAAGAAAAGCAGGAATATTTACTCGGCTTGTATGAACAAAAAAACCGAGACATACAAACAACTATCAAAAACCACATGCGCTCCGGCAGAGGAAAACAGAGCACGTCAACACACTTCAATAAGCAAAAACCGTGTCTATACTCAAGTGAAAAAAACAAGACACACTGTGTATAAACAATCAATAAATAGACTTATGAAAAAAGAACGCTGACGGACGAGCCGTTGTGGATATTATGGATCGTCTTGGCAAGCAAGCCCGCAACAGAAGTGATTTGCAGCTTGGGACAGGCCGCAAGTTTGTCGGGCGAACAGGCAATGGTGTCTGTGACAATAACACGCTTAAACACAGAATTGTTCAAACGATCGATAGCAGGCCCTGACAGCACGCCGTGCGTCGCACAAGCATACACTTCTCTGGCACCGTCAGCCAACAACACTTCGGCTGCCGCACAGATGGTTCCGGCCGTATCAATAATATCATCAACCAGCACAGCCACCTTTCCTTCAACATCACCGATAACGTGTGTTGCGCTGGCCTGGTTGGGGCGGTCACGTCGTTTGTCAATGATGGCAAGAGGGGCACCGATAATCTTGGCATAGGAACGCGCACGTTCAACACCGCCGGCATCGGGTGAAACCACAACCACATCCTCACGAACATCATGGAGCGGCTCAAGCAATACTCGCGAGGCAAACAGATTGTCGACAGGACAGTTGAAAAAGCCCTGAATCTGTCCTGCGTGCAGATCTATAGTGACCACACGCTGCGCACCCGCCATGCTGATAAAATCGGCAACAAGCTTGGCACTGATCGGCGCACGCGGACTGACTTTGCGATCTTGGCGTGCGTATCCATAGTAAGGAATGATTGCCGTAACACGGCTGGCACTCGCGCGTTTTAACGCATCGAGCATCAAACACAACTGCATCAGATTGTAATTGACAGGTGCATGAGTCGGCTGCACAATGAAAACGTCATGCCCACGAACACTGCTGCCTATTTCAATACGACATTCACCGTCACTGAAGTTTTCACACAACGTCGGCGTTAAACGGCAGCCCAAATGATCACAAATGGCTTGAGCCAACGCACTGTTGGCTGTTCCTGTCAATATTTTCAAATCGCCGTACATGGATGTGCCCTTTCAGTAGGGTTGAAGACCTGCAAAGAATAGACTTTGTGTTAACAAAAAACGGCCTACGCCTCCCAGCGTTCTTTTCCGGTAAGAGCCGGATCCTGAAAGCTTTTGGGGCGCACGCCGTTGAACATGCTTTTTAACATTTGTTAAACAAATGCACAAATTGTGAACCACAAAGTATTCTGGCTGGGGCGGAAGGACTCGAACCCTCGAATGACGGGACCAAAACCCGTTGCCTTACCGACTTGGCTACACCCCAGCAATACCTTATTGTCATCACCTGACAACCACATTACAAAGTTTGACTATAACTTGTCAACCCTTGTAGCTCAAGATTTTTTTGAATGGCTTCAGCTTTTTCCAAACTTTCCGCCAAACCGACGACTGAAGAACCACTTCCGCTCATAACGGCACCTAAGGCACCATACTGTAGCAGTTGTTTTTTCACTTCTGCCGGTTCTTGATGTTTTTGAAAGACAACGCTTTCAAAACTGTTGACCATCATTGATGCCATGTTGACCACATCGTGTTCGTTCAGGCACTCATCGGCATTTCGTCCTTGAGAGAAGAATCTTCTATCTAACTCCCCTGAGGTTGTCAAGGCTTTTTTTTCTTTTTTTATATTTTTTTGTCTTTCTGCTTGATCCCATGCGGCGTATGCCCAAGGTGTCGAGACGGAAACAGCAGGACAAACAAGTACCAAAGCCAATCCTTTTTGACGGACAGCCTTTGTAAAAGCATGACAAGGCATCAGTTTGTCTCCGACACCATAGGCCATGCATGGTTGATTATATATAAAAAAAGGCACATCGGCTCCGACCTGTGTGGCGATGTTTGCAAGGCGTTGTTGTCCGATGGGGAAGGGGTTTTCTTGATCAAGCCAGTGCAACAACGTCGCTGCGTCCGCACTGCCCCCGCCGAGTCCTGCGCCTGTCGGGATACCTTTATACAGCGTTATTTCAATGGACGGTTGAAAGCCGGTTGCATCGGCATAGACGTGCCAAGCTTTGGTCAAGGTATTTGTTTTGGAATCAATGTGGCTATGCTCACAATCAATATGTATATATGGCTTATTTTTTTGTATATTTCTTGTATCACAATAAATTTCAAGCTCATCATAAGGTTTTGTAAGCGGCCAAAAAAGGCTCGCCAATTCGTGCATACCGTTGTCTTGCACGCCAAGAATATGCAGAAAAAGATTGACCTTACATCCTGTACGGATTCGCATACGCACCTCATGTTCGCCATATTTACATCTTATGGACAACGTTACTCATTTTCTTGAGAGAACACAAAAAATCATTTTATATTGAACACGATCCAAAGATATTTTTACTATGCTTGTCGGGTCTTTTGAGTGAAAAGGCTCTCAGAACAACTTGAGATGCGGTGCGATCGGGCGTTGATTCAGCGCAAAGCGATGAGAAAACGCCCAATCGCACCGCAGAAACAAGGGGGTTTGGGGGAGGCATCACCTCGGAGGGATTATCCCCCCCCAAGAAAAAAACTCAAACACAGTTATGCCGTGCGCCTTTCATTTTGTGATAAAAAGACTTTCAGAACAGCTTGAAAAAGCAAGAAACTGTTTCACTTTTAGATAGAAAGTGATGCCAAAAGCTTTGCAAGCAATTCCGGACGTTCTTTAACATCACTGGCGTTCAAGAAGTCATGACGTTGTTGCATCCGATCACGCAGCATTTGTAAGTAATCCTCTTTATTCGGCACAGCATAGGGATCAAACAGCGCGTGATATCCCGGCAGAATTTTTTCAACAGACGCTTTTGTCGGTATTTGTGTTCCCGGAAGAAATTCCCAATCTTCCCATTCAAGACTGCCTGTAAGCACGGCTGTCTGCAATGTTAATGAGGTTGCCAACGGCACGTTTTTCAAAGTAGAGTCTGAACCATTCCAGAAACCGCCGCCACCGCCGGACCAAGCATAACACTCGCAACCGGCGTCAAAAATAGCTCCATAGCCAAGACAATCTTCATATAGCGGATAGACTCGGAAAGGATTTGCAAAAGGCACAAACACCAATTTTTGCATCTCTTCGGCGCTCACGTTTTCGGCCGCTGTACGCTTTGTCATGAGGGTTGCCCCCAAAGCCACAGCCAATGCGGGATTGGTCACTTTAAGAATCGGCGGCAATGTCGAATCTTTCATCAGCCAACCGATACTGTTCGGAAAGCCGATACGATTTGCGGTTTCACCGAGCAATGCACGGCTATACAAAGCGCGTCCGTTATTGTTACGGATATCTTCACCAACAGGCAAAATTTTGCCATTAATATTCATGGTCATCATATTTTGTGTGGTGATACAATACTTCCAATCGGGATGTTCGAGATCACGTCCGTCTGTTTTATCATAGAGTGACGGTTCCCAAACATAACACGTTTTATTTTTATAATCGATTTGGAAAGCGTCATCGTGTGCTATGCGGCGACGGAAGCCTTGAGGTAAACTGCCGGCATTGTCCAAGGAGTTGGTGTGTGCCGATTTACCGGAGCCGGAGAGACCATAAAACGAAATGACTTGTTTGCCGCGATGTTGGAACTCAGGGCATTCAGAAAAATCAATTTCTTTAATGCCTGCATGAGCCGCCACCATGCCCAAACGCATGGCTGCAGTCCAAGCCATGGTCAGGGTGCCTTTTTTGCGTTCACCGAAATAACGCATACCCAAGTTAAAAATAGTCATGTGTTCTTCATCGACAGCCACACAGCCTTTTGCCCAACGAGGATCTGTGGATGTCCACTGGGGAAAAGAAACAAAAAGAATATCTTGTATTGGTAATGGGTTGCTTGTTCCATATTCGGGAACAGCGGCAAGAGGCATAAAATTGGCGTACCAATGAAAGATGTTTGCGGCATCGCTTTCGGGTGCGATCATGCGCGCTTTGATCATCAAGTCTTTATCCAAACCGATAACCGCTTCAGCCATGATGAGCTTTTCACTGCATTGCATTGTGTACACAGCTTCGCGTAATAAACCTTCAAGCTGATCTTGCTCCTTTTTGGAGGCACGGTTATAGAAAATACGTGCTTCAGCAGCACGACCGACAGTACGTCCGTTATTGTCGTTAAAAACTCGTGCGTCTTCGGCCAAACCAAGTCGATGAATAGTTTCGGTATCCATCGGTAAATCTGTCACAGTCACCCAAGGCAAACGGCAGGCGAGGTTATAGGCTTCTGCCGGTGAAACAAACCGTGGCTCGGAAGCATGATTGCGTGCGGTAAAAACAGATTCTGCAATGGCCCGCAGCCGAGACATGTCTGTAAGATGTTCATAATGTTTCCAGGAAGATGAGCTGGCCATGAACAACTCCTTGGCGATAATACGCCATGTTATATTTACACAGTGAATGAAATTGTATCGTAACAGGCTTTTATTTTTCCGTGTAACAGATTTGTAAAAAAGAAAATCACAGTGTTTCTCTTTTTTCAAAACAATCTGTCACGGACAAAATAGCAACAAAATACAAACAAAACAAGAGAGAATATTGCGTTTATTGACGAACAAAACCGTTTAAACAGTAAAAAATACTGTTTTTCATTCACAAAAAGATTGTTTTGCAAAACAATGTTACAACATCTATTGTGTAAAATATTTCCCTTCTCCAAAGAAAACGAGTCAATATATAGACAATAAAAAACCACAATAAATCTCACACAAAACGATTGAAAGAACAGTGCGAACAACAAACATGACATTATATTGTTTTTAACAAATATTCACAGACACACCGTATAGCCATAAGGAGTATGCGACAGATGCAAACGATTCTTGATTCATCAATACCACACGCGTGGAAAACTTCGGCTGTTATTGCCGTTCTTTTTGAAGATGACACAAACACTGTCACACAGCTTTCGGCAGAATTGCTGACAGCCGCACCATGGTTAAAAGACGCTTTGGCCTTACATGATTTTCACGCAAAAAAAGATGAACTTGTTGTTTTGTATGCACCGACGACACACGCCATAACTCGTGTCATCCTGTGCGGTTTGGGCAAAGCGCAAAAAGTCAATAAAGATCTTGCCACACAATTGGCTGCCGTGCGTAATGCCTTTGCCGCGGCAGCACGCCATTGTCGTGCGCTTCGTCTTGATGATATGGCAATCAGTTTTCCGGATTTGTGCAAAACCTTTGCAAACAAGAATGCCGAAGCGTTGGTGAGAGAAGCCGTATGCGGTGCATTATTGGGTCTACATCGACAAACGGCACACAAAAGCGCCAAAAAGAAAGAAGCACTGGATCCCAATCCGAATAAAATCGTGCTTCTCGGTGCGTCCGAAGCGTTACAACATGCCCTTATTCGTGCAGAAAGCGAAGCAGGGGCTATCTGTTTGGCTCGTGATTTGGTCAACACGCCGCCTAATGTGCTTACGCCTACAGCGTTGGCAGAGCAGGCTTTGGCCTTAGCGTCAGCCCATGCCGAAAGCGGACTGCATTGTGAGGTGCTTGAACGCGATGCTCTGGAGCGCGAAAAAATGGGTGCATTTTTGGCTGTAGCGGCAGGTTCTGCCACAGAACCGCGGCTTGTAGTGCTTGAATACGCACACCCGGAATGCCAAAAAGAACAACCCTTGTTGGTTGTGGGAAAGGGATTGACCTTTGACAGCGGCGGTATCAGCCTCAAACCTTCTCTGGGCATGGAGGCCATGAAAGGCGACATGGGAGGCGCGGCTGCGGTTTTGGGTTTGTTCGCGGCTTTGGGGCAATTACGCCCTTATTGTCGGGTTGTCGGGCTTATGGCTTGTGCTGAGAACATGCCCGGTTCAGCCGCAACGCGTCCCGGTGATGTGGTAACATCTTTTTCCGGAAAAACCATTGAAATCATCAATACCGATGCAGAAGGACGTTTGGTTTTGTGCGACACGTTGAGTTATGCACAACACCGTTGGCAACCAAAATTGTTATTGGATATTGCCACGTTGACGGGTGCGTGTGTGGTTGCGTTGGGCAAGGATGTTGCGGGGGTGTTTAGCCGTGACGAAGCTTTGAGCCGACGCGTGTGCGAAGAAGGGACGATACTTGGTGAGACGGCGTGGCCTTTACCTCTTTGGGATATGTATTTTGAGGCATTAAAAAGCAATACGGCAGATTTTGCCAATGTTGGTGGTCGTGAGGGCGGTTCGTGCTCTGCCGCTGCTTTTTTGGCACAATTCGTTGATGAAAAAACCCCTTGGGTACATATTGATATTGCAGGGCCTGCATTAAAAAGCAAAGGCAATGCGTTACATGAAGCAGGCGGAACAGGTTTTGGCGTGCGCACGCTGTTGGCTTTGGCTTTGGCTGAAGCGCAGGAAAGACAGGACAGATAATCATGGTATTGACGCAAGAACACGATAAAGACAAGGTCACGCATCCCAAACCCGCTGTTTTTTTGGATCGTGACGGCACATTAAATGAAGAAAAGGATTATCTTTTTCGTCGAGAAGACTGGGCATGGTTACCACACGCCGAAGACAGTTTGCGTTCTTTAAAAGCCGCAGGCTATCTTTTAATTGTGGTCAGCAACCAATCAGGGATTGCGCGCGGTTATTACACGGAACAGGACGTGCACGAGTTACATGATTGGGTAAATACAACATTACTGGATGAAACAAATCGTATCGACGCGTATTATTTTTGCCCACATCATCCTGATTTTTCAGGAAAATGTGACTGCCGTAAACCTCAGGCGGGTTTGTTGTTGCGTGCGGCTGAGGCATTGCATATCGATTTATCTCATTCATGGATATTGGGAGATAAGTGTTCGGATATTGAAGCGGGCTTGGCAGTTGGGTGCCGAGCGGTGCTGTTACGCACAGGCTATGGAGAAAAGGAACGTGCAACACTGCCTGTAGGCATTCCCTGCGCCGCTCATCTACAAGAAGCAACAGACATCATTGTAGGCGCCGTTTCTCAAACAAACACTCACAAATAAGACAACACGATCGCAATAGAACATTGACTGTTCCCAACCGTACAAAGTGAGTGTTGCTTTATTTTTAAGTAACAAACGCTCAAAACGACATAAACACTGCGGCGCAAGCACAGTGCAAAGCACCGGAATGCGCCGCAGAATAAAAACGCCCTCATGTAAATTTGGGGGAAGCCCCACCTCGCAGGCCTCTTCCCCCCAGAAACTCACTTTTCTAACTATTTTTTAAATTGTCTACGAGTGTTGCCAATTGACGAGATTGCTCGGTCAACAATCCTACAGCCTTTGAGGCGTCATTCATCGCATTCACCGTATCGCCGGCAATAGTGGATACCGTAGCAATAGAGCGAGCGATTTCATCAGAGGTTGCCGATTGTTCTTCGCTGGCAGTTGCAATCGTCATAATACCGTCTGCACTTTCTTCTGCCATTTTCAAAATCACTTGCAGCGCTTCACCGCCGCCGACAGCGAGTTCTGTTGCTTCTTCGATGCGTGCTACGGCCGTGTCCACTTGTTGGACATTGACTTCTGTACTTTGTTGAATGGCATTGATGGCATTGGCCACATCAGTGGTTGAAGCGATAGTTTTTTCTGCCAATTTACGCACTTCGTCGGCAACAACCGCAAAGCCTCGTCCGGCTTCACCGGCTCTGGCGGCTTCAATAGCGGCGTTTAACGCAAGCAAGTTTGTTTGGTCGGCGATATCGGAAATGACACCCATAACAGCATTGATCGATTGGGCATGGCTTGCAAGATCGTTCATGTTGTTACGAAGTTTGAGAGATTCATTTTTGACTTGTGTCATGGCTGTTTGGCATTTGCGAGTGACTTCAGCGCCTTCAAGTGCTTTTTCTTTTGTATTGTCGGCGATTTTTGCACTGACACCTGAATTTCTGGCAATTTCAAGCACACTGCCGTTCATTTCTTCCATGGCTGTTGCGGTTTCTTCCATTCGAGCCGATTGTTCTTCGGCACCAACGGTTGAACTTTCGATTTGCGCGGAAAGCTCTGCGGAAGCCGAGGTGATATTATTCACGATGCCTTCAAGTTTTTGTACGGCAACGAGAATGCTTTGTCTTTTTTCTTCGGCTTCATGAGCAGATTTTTCTGCATCTTGTGAGGCCAAGGCGGCTTTATCGGCGGCGACTTGCGCTTCTTTACTCTTTTCTTCTGAAGCAAAAACCATTTGAGCCAAGTTTTTGATCATGGTGTCGAGCGCTCGAGCCAATGTAGAAAGTTCGTCTTCACGTTTCACGGCATCGGCGAGTTGTGCTTCTTGTTGCCTTGTTAAGGTAAGATTTCCTTCTGCAACATAACTTGCAATTGAGGCACTCTGAGAAACGGCAAGAACCACTTTTTTCACTACAAAGAAAATGACAAGTCCCACAACCACGAAAATAACAACACCGACTAACGTCAGGATCAATGTTATTTCATTGGAGGTGATATAAAAATCGCTTTCATCGGTTTCAATACCGATAAACCATTTTGTTGTTGGTAACTCGGCAAAATGTGTGACCTTATTGATGCCTTCCCATTCATATGTCGTAATACCCGTGCGTTCTGCCATAATGGTACGCACATATTCATAGATGGTATTGTCTTTCCCCACAAGTTCGGGAAAGGCTCTTTCCATGAGCATCACGCCTTTATCGTCCAACAAAAAGAGATTTGAACTGGGCATTAATTTTACATCATTGATGGTTACCCTGGCTAAGGTCTCCACGTCGATAAGAATTAATAACACCCCGTCAACACCGGCGTCCGAGACATCATCGGTAATACCTGAAGCCACCATAACACTAATTTTACCTGTTTGTTGAGAACGGCGGGTCTCTATGGTATTTTTTCCCGCCAATGCGGACTGTATGCTGGCATAGCTGCTTAAATCCAAAGCCATGCTGGATGGTTCAGCACTGGCAATAACAATACCGTCTTTTGCGGTAATGACGGCAGCAGAAATATTAGGAAATTTTTCTACAATACTTTCCAAAAAGTCATTGTCTTCGGCTTGAAGTTTTTTAAACTCAGGAGATGATTCTTTTGCATTACCCAATTCGTTTGCCAGTCGTGTTATTTCTTCAATATTGGTGACACTGCTACCCATCTGGCCGAGCGAAACGGCGGTATTCACAATATTATCGATTTCAGAGGCTTGTTTTTTGGCAAATTCCAGCAACTGAATATCTGTCACGTCATAGATGCCGTCTGAAGAAAGGCCGGATGCAATAAAGGTGAGTGCCGTTGTTCCAATGACAATAGGAAATAGTGTAGATATGAGGATTTTACCAAGCAATTTTAGGCGCATAAAAACTCCTTTTCGGCTGTTGCCTATGTACAATAATGTAAAACACGCTATTGTTGAATTTTTACATAAAGATTCTAATAAAACAAGTATGCATATTATAAAAAAATAAAAAATTCACAGTATTTCTACTGTATTTATTTTGTACTATCTTTCACTCTACATCAAAAACGCAATGTCATATATGAGATAAACATATTTTTTGCATTGAAACATTTTCTAGTATGCTTTTACAAAAAAAATGTATTTTTTTATAAAAAAAATATTTATATTTAAACATGTTATAGTATAAAAAAAGTTTTTTTTGAAAAAAAAGCCTTTTTACCCCTTCACAGATGCCGACAGTGTTCTTATTTTATGCCTCGTTCCAAATGGACAAAAAGCGTGAAGCCATTCTTAAGCCTTTTGTTTGAAGCAATGGTTTTGTTTTTTGTCACGCTAAAGGTCTGTTTTTATTTTGTACTATACCATTTTTTGGAGGATGAATTGTCATGAGTCTTAAACCGTTGAATGATCGCGTGCTGGTCAAGCGTCTTGAGTCTGAAGAAAAGACTGCCGGCGGCCTGTATATTCCCGACAGTGCCAAAGAAAAGCCCTCACGCGGTGAAGTTGTTGCCGCAGGCGACGGCAAGCGCGCCGACGACGGCAAACTGATTCCCATGGCTGTCAAAGCTGGTGATATCGTGCTGTTCAACAAATACGCCGGAACTGAAGTCAAGCTCGACGGTGTTGAACACCTCGTCATGCGTGAAGACGATATTCTTGCCATCATTGAATAGTTTTCAATTCACTGAGATTGATGGTTTTTCACCAAGTGACTTTTTTTAGTGCATATTGAAAAGCAATATTCTTTTTTGCATACAAGAAAGCACATTTCAAAAAAATAAAACAATTGAAAAAAGAAAGCCAGCAAGACCGCTCGGTCTGTTGCTGGCAGAAGGATATACATTATGGCTGCTAAAGAAATTTTGTTTGATAGCCAAGCCCGCGAAAAACTGTCTCGCGGTGTGGACAAACTCGCCAACGCCGTGAAAGTGACCTTGGGCCCCAAAGGTCGTAACGTTGTGATCGAAAAATCTTTCGGCGCACCCGTGATCACCAAAGACGGTGTGACTGTGGCCAAAGAAATTGAACTTGAAGATAAATTTGAAAACATGGGCGCTCAAATGGTTAAAGAAGTGGCCTCCAAAACCAGCGATGAAGCCGGTGACGGAACCACAACAGCAACCGTTCTTGCTCAAGCCATTTATCGCGAAGGCGTGAAACTCGTGGCAGCAGGCCGTAACCCCATGGCTATTAAACGCGGTATTGACAAAGCCGTTGACGCCATTGTTGCCGAACTCGACAGCATTGCCAAACCCACCCGTGATCAAAAAGAAATTGCTCAAGTCGGCACCATCTCTGCCAACTCCGACGCCACCATCGGTAATATCATTGCCGAAGCCATGGCTAAAGTGGGCAAAGAAGGCGTGATCACCGTTGAAGAAGCCAAAGGCTTTGACACCACACTTGACGTTGTTGAAGGCATGCGTTTTGACCGCGGCTACCTTTCTCCTTACTTTGCCACCAATGCTGAAAAAATGCTTTGTGAACTGGAAAATCCTTTCATTCTCTGCAATGAAAAGAAAATTTCCAGCATGAAAGACATGCTCCCCGTTCTTGAACAAGTTGCCAAAGTCAACCGTCCTTTATTGATTATCGCCGAAGAAATTGAAGGCGAAGCCTTGGCTACCTTGGTAGTGAACAAACTCCGCGGTACCTTGCAAGTGTGCGCCGTCAAAGCTCCCGGCTTTGGCGAACGCCGTAAAGCCATGCTTGAAGACATCGCCGTTTTGACCGGCGGTGAAGCGATTTTTGAAGATCGCGGCATGAAACTTGAAAATATCTCCTTGGATTCTTTGGGAACCGCCAAACGCGTGACCATCGATAAAGAAAATACCACCATCGTTGACGGTGCAGGCCAAGTTGAAGAGATCAAAGCTCGCGTGAAACAAATTCGTGCGCAAGTTGAAGAAACCTCTTCTGATTACGACCGCGAAAAACTGCAAGAACGTCTGGCCAAATTGGCCGGCGGTGTTGCCGTTATTCATGTCGGTGCCGCAACAGAAACCGAAATGAAAGAAAAGAAAGACCGCGTTGAAGACGCTCTGAACGCAACCAAAGCTGCTGTTGAAGAAGGGATCGTTCCCGGCGGCGGTACGGCTCTGGTTCGCGCCATCAAAGCACTTGATGACATCAAACCCGCCGATGATGACGAACTCGCCGGCTTGAACATCATCCGTCGTTCTATTGAAGAACCCCTGCGTCAGATCGCTTCCAATGCAGGTATTGAAGGTTCCATTGTTGTCGCTAAAGTGCGCACCGAAACAAAAGAAGGCTTTGGCTTCAACGCTGCAAGCGGTGAATACGAAGACCTGATTAAAGCCGGTGTTATCGATCCCAAGAAAGTGACCCGTGTGGCTCTGCAAAAAGCTGCTTCTGTCGCTTCCTTACTGTTGACCACCGAATGCGCCATTGCTGAAAAACCTGAACCCAAAAAAGATATGCCCATGCCCGGTGGTATGGGTGATATGGGTATGGGCGGCATGTACTAAGATTCTTCTTATTTGCTAAAATAATTGTTTATTTTAGGGCGTTATATCGAGAGGTATAACGCCCTTTTCTTTATCTATCAGCTTCTTATAACTTTAAAATACAAATTCATTCTGTTTGCACTGGTTTTAGAGAGTGTTCATCTGTACGACACATGTTCTCAACAGATCTAGAAATATGTGAATATGTATACAACTTCGCTTACCATGACATGTTCTTTGATAGGCTCTCTATCAAGAGAGTGAAAATAAAAATGCTCCTGTAAGACTTGCTTTTCTCTTACATGATTCATATATTATTTATTGATACATTTTTCTCTTTTTCTGCACAAATCATTTTCTATATGTAGCGGAAAAGAAGATAGATACGCAATACTAATGATTATAACAATAAATAACATTTCCCAACGTATTGAAATGAATTTATTTATCGAGTGTTTATATAGTTTGTTTTATAAAACACAAACCAATAGACATACATTGAACATAAAAAGGCAACCCGGCCTACAATTTTTTATGAAAAATGATGGTTGTCGATTTATGGAGAAAGAAATATGAAAAGATATTTACCAATAATCTTATCTATATTCTTTATGTTCTTTGTTTTTTGTGTGTACAATACGACAAAAAGCGATGCGGCAAAACCAATAACTCATATAACGACATCTGCAACAAAAAAAACACCCATACATCACTTCACAACAAAAAACTCTGAACCACCGACTACCGAGATTTGCTTGTGGACCTTCCCTGTAGGCGATTTTGGGAAAAAAGAAATCGTTGAACAGTTTATATCGGCGTTCAACAGGATTCATCCGGAAATTCATGTCACCGTCGAAACACTCGACTATACTACCGGCGATACACGCATTGAAAAAGCCATTGAAGCAAGAATGGCACCGGATATTATTATGGAAGGGCCTGAACGGCTTCTTGCAAATTGGGGCGCACGTGGCTTGATGATAGACCTTCGCGACATGTGGGATGAAAAAACAATCTTAAATATTTCAAAAGTTTCTCCAGAAATTGTCAAGGCTTGTCGAGCGCCTGACGGTGCGTTTTATGAATACCCCATGGTCATGACAACACACCTTATGGCAATCAACTACGAACTGTTTGAAAAAGCAGGAGCGCTTAAGTTTATAAACCAAGAAACACGCTCATGGACAACCAAAGACTTTGTGGCGGCCATGGAAGCGATTCGTGACAGTGGCCTTGTAGAAACGCCGGGAATTATTTATTCAGGCGGACAAGGCGGCGATCAAGGCACAAGAGCTCTTGTCAGTAACCTTTATCACGCTTCCTTTACAAACAACGATCACTCTGCCTATACTATTAATAAGGAATCTGGCGTTAAGGGTTTAGAGCTCTTGATAAAAATGGTAAAAAACAACGCTCTGAGTCATCATGCAGATCTTGTGGCTTCAGATGAATTGCAGTTATTTGCTGCCGAAAAAACCGCAATAACACTTGCTTGGAATGCAACCAATGAATCATTATATGCAAATCAAGTGAATTTTACCCCTTTTGCGATGAACTTTCCTGCATATGACGGTATTGCCAAACTCCAGGGCGGTATTTGGGGGTTCGGTATCTTTAACAAAGGCGATATAAACAAAGTCAATGCAGCAAAAAAATTGATTCGATTCTTTGTGGACGATCCCACACAAAGTCAAGCCAGCATTCTGGCAACACAATTTTTTCCCGTAAAACATTCTTCTAAAAATGTGTACGCAAACACTGAAAATGAAGCAAGAATGTCTGTTTATATTTCGTTTTTGAAAAACCTTGGCGATTATTATCAAAGAACGCCCGCTTGGCCTGAACAACGTATCGCTTGGTACACAATGCTGCAACAGATCTTTAATGGAGCAAATGTTCAGGAAGCCACAAATAACTATGTAAAAAAATTAAATTCTCAAATACATCCATAATATAAAGGTTATATTATGCCGCAGAGTGAAAAAAAACATTTTATTCTATTGTTACCTATTGTTGGTGCTCTTTGTGTACTTATTGTTTCCATCTTTTTTTATAATTTATATATTGGTAATAAAATTACTGAACTTTCAGATGACAACCTTGAACATTTAGTCAACAACAGTTCAAAAACATTTCAATTAAGCTTTGCATCGAATATCAATCTTCTTGAGTCTTCCGCTTCACTCTTACCCGTATGGGATTATCTTCGTTATATCAATTTTGACTCCGAAGACTACCGATTTCTTTCAAGAAGTTTTGACTATATGCTTGTCATCAATCCATATGGTTATGCTGTTGGCAGTGATTCTGCTATTGCCGACCTTGCAGAAACACAATATTTCCCAAAAGCTCTGAACGGGCAAACAGTGATCAGCGATCCTCTTTTATTCACACTGCAACATGAACACGCAATCGTTATTGCAACACCGATGATCGCACACGGGGAAACACGCGGTGTACTTGCCGGCGTTATCTATCTATCAAGTTTGGATAAAATGCTTGGCGATCCTATTCAAGGACTATATGCCAACCTCATTGTCGATTCTAAAGGGAACATACTGTCCAATAGTGTGAAAAATACTGATTTTTTGGCACTCTCCAATGTCTTTGAAAAAATAGAACAAAGCCATGTCGAGAGTACAGAAGCATTGACCCTCTTTAAAAATGATATAGCCAACAATGTCAGTGGACAACGACTTGTGCACTTTGACGGCGAAGAACATAGCATCATATATAGACCTATAGGCATAAAGAATTGGATGATTGTATCAATCATCCCCGAAGCTATTATTCAAGCAACGACAAACAGTATTGTTAGCGTTACAGCCATTGTTTCAATAATTGTTATGTCGATTGTATCGATATTTGGTATCATCATCAACTCTTCACAACGAAACACACTGGAAAAAATAGCAAAAATTGCCTATATTTCACAACTCACAGGAATCAATACATTAGTTAAATTTAAATTGGATTCAAAAGATTTTGTAGCAGCCAATAGTGGAAAAAACTTTTTGCTTATAAAGTTTGATGTAGAAAATTTTCGATTGATCAATGAATCGCTCAGCAGTAAAGAGGGTGACAGGGTCTTAAAAAGCATGGCAAAAGCGATCTCTTGTCAATCTCTGCCGGCTTGCATCAGCGCGCATATCCATGCCGACGAATTTTTGGTCATGCTGGCCTATACACAGGAAAATGTCCAACAATGGCGCGATGTTTATTCCCAACGGCTGTCTCAACTTTTAGGGAGTGACTTCAATTACAACCTGCGCATTGTTGCAGGGTTTTATTATCTGGGCGCAGAAAACAATATTGATATTTTTGCTGCCATCGAAAAAGTGAATATTGCACACCGCTATGCCAAAGAAACAAAAGCCCTTTTCAGTGTGTATTCTGAGGAATTTTTAGCCAACGCAATAAAAATGAAAGACATAGAAAATCATATGGAGGAAGCCTTAGAAAAAGGTGAATTCATGATGTTTTTACAGCCGGAGCTTGACCTTCAGAGCGGTAAGTTGGTTGCAGCCGAAGCGCTTGTACGCTGGCAACATGCCGATACAATGATGCGCCCCGATGAATTTATTCCCATCTTTGAGCAAAACGGTTTTATTCTTAAACTTGATATGTATATGTTTGAACAAGCTTGTCGTTATATGCACACATGGATTAAAGAAGGCGGGATGCCTTTTATACTTTCTGTCAACTTTTCTCGCAAACATCTTTACTCCGTTGATTTTGTTCAAACATTGGTGAAGATCTGTGAAAAGTATGATGTTCAACCACAATATATGGGTATTGAAGTTACAGAAAGCAGTATGCTAAATAATGAAGGCGACTTAATAATGCTTATACAACATTTACAAAGCAAAGGGTTTAAAGTGTTTATGGATGACTTTGGTTCAGGGTACAGTTCTCTTGGTTTATTAAAGAATATACCTGTCGATGTGCTTAAATTAGACAAAAGTTTTTTTACAAATATGGAAAAACATGAACGAAGTATTGCTGTCGTCAATAGTGTTATTCAGCTTTCAAAGAGTATGAATATAAAAACAGTTGCAGAAGGAGTGGAAAATTTAGAAAATGTAAAAATTTTAAAAGATATGGGTTGCGATATAATTCAAGGTTATTATTATGCAAAACCGATGTTTAAAGATGATTTTAAGACGTTCTACAACAGTGAAGCAAGTACAATAACATTTGATTCTCATAAATAAACGACATCGTATAAATAGTCGATAAAGAAGTTCAGATCGTCATTTTAAAATATCTGATAAATCACAACGTTTAGTTTGGCTCATTTTTTGCAAATTAAAGAACGACAAGAAGCCTTGAAGTCTTCTTTGGAGGGTTTGCAGATGAGTTTTTTCAATAGTTTACAGTTTGACAATACAAGTGTTTCGAGCCAAACATCGACGATTCGACAGCGTTCTGACGCGGTAAACAGTCAGCATTCTGACACAAAGTTTTCTGGGTTGTTACACAATACACAAGCCGATGCCGTAATCAACACGCAAGAAAACAACACCTCCCCGACAACAAAAACAATACCGACAGATAGGCTCCAACATCGCAGCCTCTCTCTCCTATCGCAAGAATCTGAAGCCATACCTCTTTCACGCGGCATTCAGCTTCGTCCGCAAGATTTTCGCGGCATAGCTCTGCATCAAGCCGCGCAAGAAGGCATTGCACTACCTGATCGTTCAAAAGGTTTTGCACTCAATTCCATTCGGCGTGGCGGCGCGTTGCCAAATGCGGCGCAGGAAGTGTTTCCCAATGCTTTGTCTCACATAGGTCAAACACAGCATGCTGAAAAAAACACAGAAAACAACACAACACCATTCCCCATGGGTTTTTTGTCTGCTCAGTTTGAATCGGGATCGGCAGGTGTTTCGGCCATCGGCTATGATCGCACAGGCGGCACCTCGTACGGCAAATATCAAATAGCTTCTCGCCCGGGCAGCATGCAGGCTTTTATTGAATTTCTACAACAAGAAAATCCGCAACTGGCAGAACGCTTGGCCAATGCAGGACCTGCCAATACCGGAAGTAAAAACGGCGAAATGCCGACGGTTTGGCGTGAAATAGCGCAAGAAACCCCCCAGCAATTCGGTGAATTGCAAGAACGTTTTATTGCCCAAAGCCATTATCAACCGGCCTTAGAAGCTGTCAGTGACGTCGGTTACGACACCGTCAATTTTTCAACAGCCCTGAAAGAAGTTCTGTTTAGCACCGCTGTACAACACGGCCCCACAGGCGCAGCCAGAATTTTTCGACAAGCCGCCGAAGAGATCGGTTTGACAGCCGAGAATCAACAAACATTGGAAACAGAACTCATCCAAAATGTCTATGCCCTGCGAGCACAAAATTTTCACTCAAGCTCAACGCATGTTCAGGCCGCAGTGCAACGCCGCTTTGAGCAAGAGAGTCATTTGGCATTACAGCTGACAGAAAAACTTGCGTAATAATGTTTACTCTTTCATTTCTTCTTTATCTTTGATTTTTTTATGCAAAAGGTGCTTTTACAATTCCTTTTGTGAAATGTTCAAAAAAGTCTTGACAACAAAGTATGACTTGGATAAATATCTACTTCGCATCTGGTACAAGATGTCTTTAAGGAGAGGTGGCCGAGTCGGCCGAAGGCGCTCGCCTGCTAAGCGGGTATACGGATAATACTGTATCGTGGGTTCGAATCCCACCCTCTCCGCCATTTTTTTAACTTGGAATGTTTTGTTCAAGCGTTATATGTTTGAGCAGAACATTCCAAGTTTTTTTATTTTATAGGCAACATGTTTCATACTGTTTTGCTTGTTTTCAAAAACGTTAAACATGCTGTTTATATTCTCTGGCTTTTTTTCTTCTGTACATATATAGTTAAGACGTTGAAACAAACATTTCGATCTTTTTTTCGCATAAACTTTGTAACCTCGAGGGTCGTATGGTTGTGTGCTTACGGTGTGGTGGTGTACAGGGTGTTGACGGCTTTCCTGTCGATCTTGAAATCGACATGGTGCGTCAGGGACTGCCGTCCTTTGCGATGGTCGGTTTACCGGACAACGCTGTTCGGGAGGCGAAAGACAGGGTATTTGCGGCGTTGCGAGCCTGCGGTTTACAAATACCACCGGCACGAATCACTGTTAATTTGGCACCGGCAGATCGGCGCAAGGCAGGCAGTGCGTACGATTTACCCTTAGCTGTCGCACTGTTGGCGGCAATGGGACACATTACCGAAGACGCGTTGCAGGGTTGGTTTTTGGCCGGCGAACTTTCATTAAGCGGTGATATTCGCCCTGTACCCGGCATTTTACCTTTAGCTTTATTGGCGCGGGATGAAGGAGCGAGGGGAATGCTGGTTTCTCCCGAAAACGCCGACGAAGCCTCCGTTGCCGAAGGTATACAGGTCTATGCTCCACGAACACTACAAGAAGCTGTGGCTTTTTTGCTTGGTGAACAAACACTTACACCGCGTGTGTTTACGCCGCCACCTTTGGACGAGATGTCTTGCCTTATTGATTTTGCCGATGTCAAAGGACAAGAACACGCTAAACGTGCGATTGAAATTGCTGCATCAGGCGGACACAATTTGTTGTTTGTGGGACCTCCGGGGAGCGGGAAAAGCATGTTGGCGCGTTGTTTGCCGACGGTGTTGCCGCCACTCTCATTTGAAGAAGCGCTTGAAGTGACAAAAATTCACAGCGTCGCTGAAAAACTCAACGGACACGGTCTCGTCACCGAACGTCCTTTTTTAGAACAACACCCGACAGCCTCAAGCGTCGCACTTGTCGGCGGCGGAACGTTTCCGCGCCCGGGAGCGGTGTCATTGGCGCACCGCGGCGTGCTGTTTCTGGACGAATTGCCCGAATACAGCAAAGGCACCTTGGAAGTGTTGCGTCAACCCCTCGAAACAGGCAAAGTAACGATCTCTCGAGCGGCACACACTGTAACTTTTCCTGCTGATTGTATGCTTGTTGCCGCCATGAACCCTTGTCCTTGCGGGTATCAAAGCGATCCCACACGCAAATGTTTGTGCTCTTCAGCAGAAATTCAACGTTATCGTTCTCGCCTTTCAGGGCCGCTTCTTGATCGTATAGACATGCACATTCATGTGCCCGCCGTACCTTATGAAGACTTGCGAACACACAAAACAGGAACTGACTCGACAAGCATGCGCAAACGCATCGCCATGGCACGAAGCATTCAAGCAGAACGTTATACACAAGAACCTCATTGCAGAACCAATGCCGATCTCTCAGGGCGCCTCCTGCAACAATGGTGCGATCTCGATCAGCAAAGCCATGATTTTCTACGCGAAGCAACACAAGCGTTGGCGCTTTCTGCACGCGCCTACACCCGTATCTTACGCATCAGCCGTACCATCGCCGATTTGGACGGCGAAGAATCTCTTGCCTTGAGGCATTTGGCTGAAGCCATCAACTGTCGCGTTCTTGACCGCGAACGCCTCTGAGTCTTTTTGTCTTCAATGTTTTTATATGGGAAAGCCCCCTTCTTAGCCAAAAAGAAAGAAATCATGTTAAGAAAAAACTGGACGGCTGAAAAAAAAAAGAGTAACCTTTTCTGAAAGTAAGGATTAATAGTCGTTTCTCATAGCAGAAAATGTCATCTTGTTGACTTGTCTATTTCGGTATTTTTTTGTAAGGTTCTTCGCCGTGCCTTTTGACACGGCTTGTGCTTTCATCAAAAGACGCCTCAATCAATAGAAAACCGCGTTCCCCCTCACAAGGCCAAAAGCCCACATATCATGAAACAACTGCACGGACTTCTTGTTGTCGACAAGCCACGCGGCATGTCTTCAAGGCAATGTATCAATCGCATAAAACGCTTGGAACAAAAAAAAATCGGTCATGCCGGAACATTAGATCCTATGGCGCAAGGTGTTTTATTGGTTTTATTGGGGCATGCAACCAAAATTTCCGGACATCTCCTGACAGGTGGTATGAAAACCTACCTTGCAGAAGTGGAATTTGGACGCACCACCGACACATGGGACGATGAAGGACAAACTCAAGACACCCTTTCTACCGCAGAACAAAAACGGCTTGTAGACAACCCTATCCCTTTTACCGAAAGATTACAGGCTGAGATTCAAAGCTGGATAGGAAAAAGTCAACAACCGATTCCTCCATATTCTGCCGTCAAACATGAAGGTCAACGGCTTTACAAACTGGCGCGTTTGGGGCATGACATACCCGAAAAAACAAAAGAAATAGAAATTTCGCAGGCGGAACTCCTCTGGGTGGATCTTCCGCGTGCATCCTTCCGAGTGGTTTGCAGTTCGGGTACCTACATCCGATCCCTGGCCCACAGCTTGGGGACACGGATGAATTGCGGAGCCGTACTGACAAAACTCGTTCGGGAGTACAGTCATCCCTTTAGCCTTGAACAGGCGGTTTCCTTACAAGCGATTCTTGATAATCCGGAATGCTTGCATGAAAACCTTCGTCCTGTGACAGAAGCGTTGCCGAATTGGTCGGTTTTTCAATTGGAAAAAAACGACGAAAAAGCGTTACGCAACGGTATGCCGCTTGCCGCAGAACGCGTACTCCATGTCCCATGGCATACAGGACACAAAGCCGTTGCCTTGGATTCGTTGGGAGTGCCGCTCGCTTTGCTTGAAGCACAAGAACGGCAACAGGCAGGCATCAATACGCCTTTCTGGACGGTTCTGCGAGGGCTTTGGTGATGATAATCTTTTAACAAACATAGAGGTAATTGCTGTGGTGATGGACGCTGCTCAAAAAAAAGTTGTTATGGAAAAACACGCTACTTGTGAAGGTGACACCGGTTCCCCTGAAGTTCAAGTGGCTTTACTGACCGCACGCATCGAAGGCTTGACCGGGCACTTCAAAATGCACAAAAAAGATTTTCACTCCCGTCAAGGTTTGTTGAAGCTCGTCGGCCAACGCCGTAAGCTTTTGAAATACCTCAAATCCAAAGACGTGCAACGCTATCGTTCACTGATTGAAAAGCTTGGCTTGCGTAAGTAAGCGCGTGTTTGTTTTTGACATATAAAAACAGTAACATGATAAGATTGTGTGGCAGATAAGCCCCACATGCGTGTGCGCCGACTTGCTACACAATCTTAAAATAAACAATCCTCGGCCTTCTGTGCCGAATATCGGAATTGTTCCATCTCGAGTGAAGGAGGGTCCGGGCAAAATGTCATGCCGTGACCTTTTTCCCGGAATCTCCTTCAATATACACGCCATTCCCTGCACCATTATGCCAAATCGCCACCGCGTACTTTTTGCGTTCATTGTGTTTTTTCAAAAGCGCGCAAACTGTTTGCAGCAGGTGTTTGTTGCCACAGTAAACAACACGCAGTGCCTCGTTTTTTTGTGCAGACATACCGTATGGCTTTTACAGACATGTTCTTAGAAGGAATACATTTATGAGTTTTAGACCGGCTCCCTCAAGTGTCGATGCCGTGATCAACGGCAAAACCATCACCATTGAAACAGGCCGTTTGGCAACCCAAGCGCACGGTTCCGTGACTGTTCGTTGCGGCGATACCGTCGTGTTGGTCACTGTCTGTTCCCAGCATCTTGAAGAAAGCAAAGGCTTCTTTCCCCTCACGGTGGAATACAGCGAACGGATGTATGCTGCAGGACGCATTCCCGGCAGCTTCTTCCGTCGTGAAATCGGCCGTCCTTCCGAACGTGAAACGCTTGTTTCGCGTCTGATTGACCGTCCTGTACGCCCTTTGTTCCCCAAAGGGTTGCTTGAAGACGTGCAGGTGTTGGCGACGGTATTGTCTTCCGATCAACAAAATGAATCCGATGTGTTGGCTGTCAGCGGTGCGTCGGCAGCGATCATGCTCTCGCCCTTGCCCTTTGAAGGCCCCATCGCCGGCGGACGAATCGGACGATTGGACGGACAGTTCGTGCTCAATCCCACCATCGAACAAATGGAACAAAGCGATTTAAACATCGTTTTTGCAGCAAGTCATGATGCCTTGACTATGGTTGAAGGCGAAGCAGACTTTTTATCCGAAGACGTGATCATCGACGCCTTGGAATGGGGACGCAAAGAAATTCAACCCCTGCTTGAAGCACAAACCAAATTGTGCGAAATGGTCGGCAAAGCCAAAATGGCTTACGAAGCAAAAACAGAAAATACAGACTTTTCAGAACGCGTTGAAGCCTTGGCCATGCAGTATGGCGTCGACGAAGCCATGCGCATCACATCAAAATTAGATCGCAAAGAAGCGCGTAAAGCCGTTGCCACGCAAGTTTTGGCGGCTTTGGAAGCGGATCCCATATTTGCCGAAAATGCAGAGCAACTAAAACAATTCAGTGATATTTTGGGTAACGTAGAAAAAAAAGTTGTGCGCCGTCGCATTTTAACGGAAGGCGTGCGCATTGACGGACGAGATACCAAAACTGTACGTCCCATCGCCATCGAACCCGGTTTCTTACCCAGAACACACGGATCTGCCTTGTTCACTCGCGGCGAAACCCAAGCACTTGCCGTCACCACCCTCGGTGGTTCAAGCGACAATCAACGCATGGATTCCTTGACAGGCGATGTCACCAAATACTTTATGTTGCATTATAATTTCCCACCATTCAGCGTTGGTGAAGTGAAACCTGTGCGTGTGTCTCGTCGCGAAATCGGACATGGCGCGTTGGCTGAAAAAGCCTTGCGCCCGACCATTCCCGGCTTGGAAACATTTCCATTCACCGTTCGCGTGGTCTCAGAAACCCTCGAATCCAACGGTTCTTCGTCTATGGCTGCCGTGTGCGGCGGCTGCTTATCTTTGATGGACGCGGGAGTGCCTGTCAAAGCGCCTGTTGCGGGTGTGGCCATGGGCTTGATCAAAGAAGACAACGAATTCATCGTCTTGACTGACATTCTCGGTGACGAAGATGCACTCGGCGATATGGATTTTAAAATTGCGGGCAGTGCCGAAGGCGTCACCGCAGTGCAAATGGATATAAAAATCAATGGATTGCCAACGGAAGTGATGCGCAAAGCCATGACTCAAGCGCGTGAAGCCAGACTCCATATCCTTGGCGAAATGGCCAAAGCTTTGGCTGAACCACGAACGGATTTGTCACGCTATGCACCACAACATACTGAACTCTTTGTTAATCCAGATATCATTCGTATGATTATCGGACCCGGCGGCAAAAATATCAAAGCCATCACCGCTGCCACAGGCGCGTCGGTTGATATTGAAGACTCCGGACGCATTTCTGTTTTTGCGCCAACGGCTGAAGCCATGGAACAAGTTCGTGAAATGATTCAATACTACGATCAACGCCCCGATCTCGGTAAAAACTATATGGGCAAAGTGCGTAAGATTCTTGAAATCGGCGCGATTGTCGAAATCATGCCCAATTGTGAAGCGTTGGTACACGTTTCTCAACTGGATGTGGGACGCGTAGCACAAGTTTCCGATGCCGTACAACTTGGACAAGAGTTGCAAGTCAAGGTTATCGAAATCAATGGAGATCGTATTCGTGCCAGCCGGAAAGCCGTGCTGCTTGAAGAACAAGGCATTGAATGGACACCTGAATCAACCGCTCGTCCTTCTTCACCACGCGGAGAACGACGTGAACGCGGCGATCGTCGCCCGCGTCGCGATTGATTGCATGTGAATGGTTTGTTGCAAGACTGAGGCTACGACGCCTTTGTCTTGCAACGTTACATAGCGATATATCCTCAACATGGCGTTGAGAAACGTTTTATTATAAAACATTTTCGACAAACGAACGTCTTTGCGGTGTCTGGTGTTACCTTGTAACGCCTTGTCTGCTGCCACTTCATGACACAGGCCACATGTTACCATGCAACACAACACACTGTTCTTTTTTTTTATAAAAATCTCAATACACGGTGCTGTTACTGTGTGTGGCTGTATGAACTTTTTTGACCTTTTTTCGGACAATACCGAATTGTCAATGGCTTGGGCTGTCTTTTTACTTGTAAGATCGTAAAGGAAATAGCAATAAAAATGTTTCCTAAAAAAGAACACGGTATTACAACACTCGATTAACCTGAATTGTATAGCGGGCTTCTATGCGTAAAAAAAAATATGCTTCGGATGGTGAATTGGATCAGGAAAGTTCCACACTCAATCTTTCTCAGTTGAAGACGATGAACATGTCGGCACTCATGGAGCTTGCCGAACAACACGATATTGACAATGCCAGTTCCATGCGCAAGCAAGAACTCATTTTTACCATGCTGCAAGCCTGTGCATCACGAAGCGGTTTGATTTTTGGTGACGGTGTCTTGGAAATTTTACCTGACGGATACGGCTTTCTGCGTTCGCCGCTTTCCAATTACATGCCGGGCCCTGATGATATTTATGTTTCGCCTTCCCAAATCAGGCGTTTTCATTTGCGTAAAGGCGATGTCGTTTCGGGTCAAATTCGTTCTCCCAAAGAAGGCGAACGCTATTTTGCACTCCTAAAAGTCAACGAAATCGGCTTTGAACCGCCGGAAAGTGCCAGGCATTTGGTTCTTTTTGACAACCTGACACCCATTTATCCCGACCGTCGTTTTACCATGGAAAACGGTGACAGCAATGTTTCGTGTCGTGTGATTGATCTCATGGCGCCAATCGGACGCGGACAACGTGCACTGATTGTTGCCCCCCCACGTACAGGTAAAACAATCCTTCTGCAAAATATTGCCAATTCGATCAGTGCCAATCACCCCGACGCCTATTTGATCGTTTTATTGATTGATGAACGTCCAGAAGAAGTGACCGATATGGAACGAACCGTTCGCCGTGCTGAAGTGGTCAGTTCAACATTTGACGAACCGCCGCAACACCATGTGCAAGTGTGTGAAATGGTTCTTGAAAAAGCCAAACGCCTTGTGGAGCGCAAACGCGATGTGGTGATTTTGCTTGATTCGATCACACGACTCGGACGCGCTTATAACGCCATCACACCCTCTTCGGGGCGCGTGCTTTCAGGCGGTCTCGATGCCAACGCGTTACAACGTCCCAAACGTTTCTTCGGCGCCGCACGCAATATTGAAGGTGGCGGTAGCCTGACAATCATTGCCACCGCTCTGATTGATACAGGCTCACGAATGGATGAAGTTATTTTTGAAGAATTTAAAGGCACGGGCAATTCAGACTTGTATCTTGATCGACATTTGGCCGAAAAACGTGTCTTCCCCGCCATTGATATCAACCGCTCGGGAACGCGTAAGGAAGATTTGTTGCTGCCTGATGACGTGTTAAAACGCGTTTGGATTTTGCGTAAAATCCTTGCCCCGATGTCTTCCATTGACAGTATGGAATTCCTGTTGGACAAAATGCGCGGTACCAAATCAAACAACGACTTTATTAACGCCATGAGCAAATAACCGTTACAAAACGAAATGTATGCGTGTCTTGCTGATTGATTTTGATATGGATTCCGCTGCTGCGGCAGAGAGTATGGCTTTGGCACAAAGCTTTACTCTCTCGTCCGCTATTGAGAACAGTGCGCTATTGTGCTTACGTCACAGTGCTTTGGCTTGTTTGTCGACAGAAAACAATCTGGCAGAAAACAAGATTACAGTACATGCCGTTTATAGGTTTCTTCCAAATCTGTATTTAGCCATGCAAACGGTGCGCAAACACCTCGTTGCAGGCGGATTTACCGTGGTACACGCCTTGGGTTATCGCGCGGCTTGTGTGGCATTATTGGCGCGACGGTACTGTCCTTTAGAATTTACAGACACCAGATTGTTGCTCACCATTCGAGATGTGCCAGAAGCCTTACCTTCTGCGACATTATGGCGTAAAGATCCAATGTCTCTAAAACATATAGGAAACAAACGCGTCTGTGAGCACGCGGATACTATCTATTGTCACACAACAAGGCAAGAAGGACGATTACTCGCCGCACGCATCGAGTCAACACGCATCCATGTGATCTCCCCCGGGCATGACGTAACCGTAAAGCTCAACAACGAAATACACAACAATCTTGTCGCCCCACAGACACTAGACAAACCCAAAAGAAATAAAAAACACGCAACAAAGCCACTTCACACCCAAGCCGCAACAACAGAACCACGTTGTGTCTTTTTGGCCTTAGAAACCTTAGATAACACGCCTGCCTTAGAAAGGCTTTTAGAAGCCATGAAACATTTACAACACATGAAAAAACGGCAAGCTCCTGCCTCACTCCCAAACGTCTCGCCACACAACCTTTCAACATGGGAAGTGCGTATTGTCGGTTCAGGCAGCACATTTGCAGTTTTACTTGCTCGAGCGAAAGAACTTGGTGTGGATGTACAACTGGCTTTATTGGGCGAACAAGAACACGCTCAGCAGTTGCGTTATTGTCATGTGTTGATCAATGCACGACAGGATTACGGACGCTGTCGGCGTATGCTCGAAGTGCGTGCTCAAGGCATTCCCGTCATTGATATTAACGACGAGGTCTCTTCTGAAGGCGGTAAACTGTCTGTTGCTCCAAATGACGCGCAGGCCTTGGCAAACACAATGTACCTGTGCCTCTCACAAACGTTTCGACACGATCTTGCAACAGCAGGCGTTGCCTACAGCAACCAACACCACTATACACAACAGGCCGCACAACTTGTACAACGGCTTGCCTCAAGGCACGATACTTTGCATAATCAATGAATAAAAAAATACTCTTTTCTAAAAATCATCTTCCAGCGGCGGCCACACCAACGCAGGTTCAGTAAGGACAGAGGACTTACACTGCGGATCCGAAAGAAGCTGTATGTGGCGTCCTTCTTGACGCAGACGATCCTTTGAAAGCCATTGTAAAGCTTGAGGATAAATACGATGCTCATAGCGATGAATGCGTTGTGCCAAAGCGTCTTGCGATTCACCGGGATTGGCAGGAACGGCGGCTTGAATAATCACCGCTCCGTGATCCATAATTTCATCTACAAAATGAACAGTACATCCTGAAATAGTAACGCCCCAATCTTGGGCATCACGCATGCCATGAGCACCGGGAAAAGCAGGCAACAAGGCCGGATGAATATTGAGAATACGTTTTGGAAAAGCCTGAATAAATGTTGGTGTGAGCAAACGCATAAAACCTGCCAAAACCACCGTGTCTGCCCCCGCTTCACGAATACACTCGATCATTGCCAGATCAAACGCTTCACGCCGAGAAAAGTTTTTGTGTTCAATACAAACAGCTTTAATCCCTGCAGACTTTGCGCGTTCAAGAACACCGGCATCAGAGCAGTTACACAACACAATCTTGATTGTCGCTTCAAGTTTGCCTGCTTGTATCGCGTCAAAGATCGCCTGTGCATTACTGCCGCTGCCCGAAGCCAATAGTGCTAAATGAAGCATTGGGTCTCTCCTTTTTTTCGAAAGCAAACCCTTCGGCAAAAATGACAAAAAAACACTTTATTCAACTTGTGCCAAATAATTTTCAAGATTTTGTGTAAGATAATGCGTTGTATTCACAAAATTCTGAATTTCTTCCATACTGAGACCGCCAAATAAAATCTGCTGATATTCTTCGATCGCTTTATACACTTCCCCATGAAGCCTACGCCCTTCGGCTGTGATGTGCACAAGACTGTTCCGTCTGTTATTGGGACATGTCCGTCGCGAAACAAGACCTTTTTCTTCCAAAATATTCAAGGTTCGCGAAAGATTGTTGCGTTCTTGCCCTGCAAGGGTGGCTAATTCTGCCTGATTGATGCCCTCAGTAGAACATAAGGCGCGTAAAATGGCTTCTTGTTCACGGGTGATGTTAAAACCATACGCTTTAAATATACGAGTCATCGTCAAGTTAATGGTCTTATGAAATTTGTTCAACCTAACTTGAGGATAGCTGATGGATTTTGGTATACTTTGTGCTTGCATATATATTCATCCTAAAAAAAGTGTTAATGAATAATAAAAACGTTATTGATGCTTTTTCAAGCAATAAAATAAATACATTTCAATAAACAAAATGATTCATTCATTGTAAAAAAAGCATTCTAAAATGATATAATGGAGATAGGAATAAAAAAACAGACCATAAATAGGCCTATTTGTGTATCAGGTAAAAACAAGACATCTTATTTTTATCTACGCTGTTGTTTCATAGATCATTTTTATTCTAAACACAAGAGAATAACAAGCTATACACTCTTGTTTCATAATAATATTTAAAAAAGTAATATATAAAAATTTTATTGACTTGAAATAGGCAATACAAAATAACAGAAATTATATTTACATTGTCTATTTCAAGCTATTCATGAAACGAAATATCTTTATACGCCGGAATAGGCGTTAAATCCACCGTCTACGGCAGTCACTGTGCCTGTCACGAACTTGGAAGCGTCTGCGGCATACCAGATACAGGTACCGACTAAGTCTTCGGGAGTGCCCATACGCCCCATGGGAGTATGGTTAATGATTTTTTGCCCGCGTTCGGAGTAGGAGCCGTCGGGATTTTGCAATGAAGCCAAGGTACGAGCATTGGGAACGAAGCCCGGGGCAATGGCGTTGACACGCACGGCAGGATTGCATTCTTTGGCAACATGCGTCGCAAGCCACATGGTAAAGTTGCTGACAGCAGCTTTACTTGCGGCGTAGCCCGGACGCCCCTCAAGAGGACGATAGGCATTCATGGAGGTGATGTTGATGATCGAACCGCCGTCGGCATTGCCGATCATGGCGCGCCCGTAGCTCATGCAAGGATAAATGCAACCGCCAAACAGGTTGGTTTGCACGACTTCTTGCAAAGCTTCCATGGGCAAGTCAAAAAAAGTTTTACCTTGACCTGTCAATGCCGCCGCAACATTGCCGCCTGCGCAATTTACTAAAATGTTGACTGAACCAAATTCATTTTTCACCCATTGGGCGTGTTCTTCAACGCCGTTCATGTTGTTGGCGTCAACTTGTGAAATTTCGATACGTCCTGTCACATTTTGTGCCAAGAGACTGTCTTTCAGTGCTTGTGCGGCTGTTTTGTTGGAGCCGTAACAAAGCACAACATTGGCACCGGCTTGAGCAAGCCCCGCAGCCATTGCACCGCCCAAAGCACCCGATGCACCGCTGACTACTGCGGTTTTATTGGAAAGATCAAACAATTTCATGAAGCTTACTCCTTTATTCGTGAGACAGGTACCGTATCCGCACACTGCCAAAGCTGTTCCAAACAAGCGTCCAATTCGTGCAAATGTTCACCCCAATGCGGTGTATAGGCACTCATGGACTGACCACGACCATAAAAATGTGTACCGACGGCAAAGGCTGCGTCGGCGTCTGTGCTGCTGTCGCCGACCATGACCGTACGTTCAGGGGTTGTACCGACACGTTTGACAATGTCTGCCAACAATTGATCCTTAATAGGCGGAGAACCGCAAATGGCTGTAAATAAGTGATCGACTTCGCGCATTTTCAATGTATTTTCAAGATCTTCCTGCGGCGTTCCCGAACACACATACACAGGCACACGATGCCGCCACTTCTCTACAACATCAAGCACGCCGGGGACAAAATCCACTTCACGCAAGCGTCTGTGGCATGTTTCGCGGAAGACTTCGTTCAGACGCGCCCGTTCTGTCTCGGTAATCGCTCTTTGAAAAAAATGTTCATAAAACGCGTCAAACTGCACATGACGGCTGAGTCCGGGGCCTGCTTTATACGCTTTCAACAGCCAGTCTGCTTTGTCGGCATCAAACAACTCGCCGACAGCCATAAACGCTTCCGTTTTGACACATTCGCTTTCTAAAATGACGCCATCACAATCAAAAACCAAAAGATCAAAAGCCATGACTTCCTCCAAAAACTCGATCTTTGTAAGATTGATTTTTCTTTTTCTTGGGGGAAATAATGCCCACTCCCCTTGTTCCTGCGGCACCCATCAATGCTTTGCATTGTTCTTGTGCCACAGTTCAAACTGCTTTGAGTGTCTTGCCATTCAAAAATAAAACGACAACCATTAAGCAATGTTAGAAAAAGCCAAAGCAATATGAATATAACAAATTAAAAACAATAATATTTTTAATTTTTCCGTAAATATTTCGGTAAATCAACAACTGTCGTTTGCGGCAAATCCATAATAGCCTTCAACAGCGCATCCTGGCGCTCTTTTGTGAACACGCCCTCAGCGGCGTTTCTGAATTTGCCTTCAATAACATCAAAGCCGACAGGATTTTCAGGCATACCCAACGGCGCTTCGACACGCTCTTCAAACACTTGTCCGTCTTCAAGGCGCACGGTCAGTTCACAAGAACGCAATCTCGGAAACTCTGCCGCCACTTTGGGATCTTCAACGACACGCACGCGTTTTGCCAAGGCTTGAAGTTCGGCATCTTCCACCGTTTGTTGCGTCATTTCGGAGAGTGTCGCTTTGCCGTGACGCAAAATAATCCCTGTAATCAACGGCAACGAGAATTTGGCTTCAGAAACACTGCGCGGTGCGGCGTTATTCAATGCCGCCGCCGCTTTATAGCAACGAATTTCAACGTCGGCGATGGGGCTGTTTGCGGCGGTCACTTTTTCACGCAACGCTTGCAACGCCGTGACGGCAGGTGCCGCATGACCGCATGTTGCGTGCAATTTGTGGTAGGCATTGAAAATTTCAGGCTTGCCTGCTTCATGAATAAACCGTTCGTCCCAGCCTTCGGCATAGGCAGCAAAGAAGCCGTCTTTGCCTGCTTCGTTGTAGCCTTCCAAGACGGCCGCAGGGCCTGTTAAGCCGTTTTGAGCCAAACGTGCGGCGGTCATGCCATTCAAACATGCCCACGCACCATGTGCATGACGAACCGAAGACCCTTCATGAATAAACGCAAACAAACCGCCTGCACCCGAAGCGGCAATGCCCAAAGCATTTTTCGTTGTTTCCCGATCCAAGCCCAACAACGCACATGCCGCGGCACACGCACCAAAAACACCTGCCGCACCTGTGGAATGATAGCCGCGCGCTCTCAACCCTGCATCTGCTGCCCGTGTGATGCGTGAAGACACTTCATAGCCCACAGCCACGGCACGCATCCATTGCTCACCGGAAACAGATTCTGTCTCTGCCAAGGCAAACAACACAGGAAACGTTGTCGCGCTCATGTGTAAACCTGAGGCAAACCTGTGTGCGTCGTCCATGTCTTCGGCTGTGGCAATCAAGCCGTTGTAAAAAGTCGCACCGGCAGCACTCGACGTTTCGCTCAAGCCTGCCAAACTGCAAACACCTGTCCCAAACATGGGCAATAACGCGCGACCGCTCAAATCAACGGCACTCCCGTGAGCACTAAACACGGCGGCAAGGTGATCGGTTAAACACTGTAAAATCTTGGCTTGTAAGGCTCCGTCAAGAGTCCCCTTGAGCAACGGCTCAACACGATCCAATAAAGCATCAATCATCGTAGACATGAAAGTCTCCTTAATATACTTTTTCTTTTTTTCTGGGGGGGATAATCCCCCCCAGACCCCCTTGTTTCCGCGGTTGGCTTCAGCGGTTTTTGCCCATCGGTTGACGGTTGAACCAAAACGCTGCAGCCAACCCCCGGGGAAATTGGT
>CAYJFB010000002.1:115712-116127 GCA_964369685.1 uncultured Desulfovibrionaceae bacterium
CCCGGGCCCTTAATATAGTTTTTGTTTTTTGCGGGGGGGTAACCCCCCCCCCCCCCCCCGTGGTTGCCGGGGTGGGCTCCTGGGTTTTGCCCCAATCGTTTCACTCTTGAACAAAACCGCTGAAGCCAACCGCGTCTCAAATTGCTCTAAGAGTTTTATTATTTAAAATTTTCAAAAACTTAACATCAATACAGTTTATTTATCAATAAAATAAAACTCTTAACAATAAACAACAATTCTTGAAAAAGATTTTCTTTATTCTGTTCTTCTTTTTGAGTAAAAACTTCCCTGAGCAACCTTGAACCGCGGGGGGGGGGGGGGGGGCCCGCCCGGCCCCCCCCCTCCACACCGGCGCGCCAGCCGCCCCCCGCCCGCCCGCGGGGCAGGGGGTGGGGGGCGAACCCACAAAACAAAA
>CAYJFB010000002.1:116137-206215 GCA_964369685.1 uncultured Desulfovibrionaceae bacterium
CCGCCCGCCCCGGCCCCGCCCCCCGCCCCCCCCCCCGCGCCGCCCCCCCCCCCCCCCCCCCGCGGCATCAAGGGGGGCTGGGGGGGATTATCCCCCCCAGAAAAAAAGAAAAAATTAATTAAAAACGTTGTTTGTGGGGGCGAGGCCTTCAACAAGGACGCGGCGGACTTCTTTAGCAGCAGTGACAGCCATAGCAACTTGAGCATCAAGGGTCATGGCAGCCAAGTGTGGCGTTGTGAGTGCGTTATCAAAGGTGAATATACGGTCGGTGAAATCCGGGGGTTCATGATCGAAGGAATCGGTTGCGATACCGCCGAGTTGTCCGCTTTCAAGCGCTTCATTCAGTGCGTCTTTATCGATCAAACCGCCACGAGCGGTGTTGACGATAACAGCACCACGCTTCATTTTGCCGATCGTTTCTTTATTAAGAATACCCACATTTTCTTTCAGCAGGGGGCAATGGAGCGAAAGGATATCGGCACGTTCGAGGAGTTCATCAAAGCTGACAATCGTGCGTCCGTCTTCTTGAGCCAATGCAGGAAATTTATCGTGTACGATGACTTCGGCACCAAAGGCATCCAGTATGCGTGCCACACGTGCGCCGATACGGCCGTAACCGAGCAATCCGACTGTTTGATGACGGATTTCACGTCCCATCAATTTTTCACGTTGCCACACTTTATCGCGTTTCAGCATATTTTCGCCCTGTGAAAAATGACGGATAGCCGCCAACATCAAACCGATAGCGGCTTCTGCCACGGAATTGGAGTTGGCTGTATTGGTGATCGGCACGGGAATGCCCGTTTCACGGACACAATCCAAATCAAGATAGTCCAAACCAACGCCATGACGTGCAATGATTTGCAAGCGTGTTTGCGCTTCCATTTCGGGTTTGCCCAGTTTACCGACTTTGTGCAGAATACCGTCGGCATCTTTGATGTGTTCCAACACAGCGGCACTGTCCGGCGGTTCGGGAAGCACAACAATTTCAGCAAATTCTTTCAGAATATCCAAACCTTCTTGACGAACGTTGCCCATAACCAAGACTTTCATACATACTCCTTCATATTGATACAAACGACTGCGGAAGCGCTCATACAAAACACGGTGGAACGTTTAAAAAAAAGCGCTCCACCGTTCATTTTTTTAACGATTGTATTGAACAGTCTTGTTCAGGATGCGTTCAACTTCTTCCCAAGACGGCAAGGCTTCAATATTGCCCGACATCTGAATAGCACAACGTGCCACAAGATTTGCAAGGCGCACAGCATCCATAAGCGTCATGTCACGCAATAATCCGGAAAGTAAACCGGCAGCAAAAGAATCGCCCGCACCCATCAAGTCAACAGGGGTGGCAACAAGCTCAACAGGAATAAATTCAGCATGACCGCCGGTGTATACCAAGACTTCTTGATCGCCGACTTTCAAAACGATATTCTCACATCCCATGTCTTTCAAACGCAAAAGGGCTTCTTCGCGAGAGATTTGACCATACAACATTTGCATGTCTTCAAGACCGGGCAAAACGATGTCGGCAGCTCTCATAAATTTCTCAATAACCCCACGAGCCTTGTCTGCGCTCCACAGTGTCAAACGAATATTGGGGTCAAACACGACTTGCACTTTATGTCTTTTTGCAATCTCAACGGCTTGCCATAAAGTCTCTTCTGCCGAATCGGAAAGAGCAGGAGTGATGCCTGTCAAATGGAGATAGCGAGCAGACGCAATATAATCTTCGTCAAGCAAATCGGGGCTGATCGTGGTGAATGCAGAATCTTTACGATAATAATAGTGTCTGGCAACGGCATTAGGCAGACGTTCACGTAAAAAAACAGACGTGTTTTTGCCTTCACGCATTTGTACACAACTGGTGTCCACGCCTTCACCGCGCAAAAGATTCAGCAAATAATGCCCGATTTCGTCTTTACCGAGAACACTCATCCAACCTGCAGTATGCCCAAGGCGCGTTACGCCGGCAGCCACGGTTGCTTCGGCTCCGCCAGGACGGACAGTGTAATCTCGACAATAGCGCATTTTGCCAACATCCTTGGCAACAAAAACCGCACAAAGCTCACCGACTGTGACTATATTTGGCATAACACATCCTGTTTTATACTAAAAAAGATAAAAAAAATCCCGGCTCACTTTGAGGCGACACCTCCAAAAAGAACCGAGCATCGGAACGCTCCGACGCGCCGAACAAACCATAGCGATGCGTAAAGCGTATTTTTATAAAAAAACTTTTTTACAACATCATAATTCAAATACAAAAAGAAGAAAAAAATACGGGGGCGAAAGTCAACGTTGTCACACTACATAGGCAGAGAGCAAACGCAGGCTTTCCACCCCCGTACAATCAATGAAAAAGCGTATGCTTAGCGGAGGTTCGGGTAACGATCCAGAGCTTCGCGAACTTTTTTGGCTTTTTCGTCGTCAAGCAATTGGATAGGACGACGGGGCATGCCAAGGTCAATACCCCAACGGTATTTCAATGCTTCATGATAGAAGGGAAGCGGAATACCGGAACCGGTGAGGTGACGCAGTTCGTTGGCTTCTTGTTGCAGAGCAACAGCTTTGGCGTTGTCACCGGCAGCAGCGGCATCAAAGATGTCGTTGATGTGGCCGGGGAACAAGTTGGACATACCGGACACGCAGCCTTGACCGCCTGCGCCGAGGCAGGGGTACAGCATGGTTTGCGAACCCACCAAGAAGGTGAAGTCGGTGCCTTTTGCTTCAGCGATGCAGTCATAGCAAAGTTGAATGCTGGTGCTTGAGTCTTTCATACCAGCCAAGCCGTAGCGAGCCAATTCACCGATTTGTTCGGGGGTCACGCAGTAGTTTGTGTATTTGGGGTTGTTGTACAAGAACACAGGAGCGTCTTTGCTGACAGCGTCAACCAACATTTTGAAGTGGTCGGTGATCAGTTTAGGACCGGTCAGACCATGGAGGTAGTAGTAAGGAGTCAACGCAGCAATGGCATCAACTTTCAAGCTGGCGGCGTGTTTTGCAAGATCGATGGTTTCTTCTGTGGAAGGACGACCAACGTGAGCAAGAATAACAGGCTTACGACCTTTGTAAGCGGTGGCGCCTTGGCAGCACTTCATCACAACTTCAAGTACTTGCTTGCATTGATCAGGACGCAGAAGCGGCTGAGAACCGTAAGAGCCACAAGCATAAAAACCGTGCACTTGGGGCAGAAGCCACTTAATGAAAGCTTCAAGTTTAGGAACGTCAACTTCACCCTTTGCATCAAAGGGGGTGATAAGAGCAGGCAATGTACCGTTAAAATCAGCGCTGGCCATGTTAATACTCCTTAAAGAAAGTTTTGAAATTAAACAGAAGCAAAATGAATTAAACACATAAAAAAATAACTGATGTAGGTATATCAATCTGAGTGATTCCCGTCAAGTCTTTTTTCTAAAAAGCTTAACAATTTTCCGAGAAAAGTTTTTTTATCTTGTTATTTTAATATGTTGAAATTTACAAAACGGCAGACATTGCCCTGTGCTCAGCTCGATACAGCTTATTTCGGTAAAAGCACAAAACAGTCTGCCTGCAATAAAAACATTTTCGGAGGAAATTGCTAAAACAACAATCTCCTCCGATCATACCCCGCATAGCCTCATGACTATCTAATTATATCTGACAGGCACAAGCAAAATGTAAGTTGCAAAAAAAAATTATGCTTTTCCCGAACAACCAAGCACATTGGCAATCTTATGACGAACCATCGCCGCAACGGCTTCCCGTGCAGGCTTCAAATAACTGCGCGGATCGAATTCTTCGGGATGTTCGGCAAATTGTTTCCGAATCATAGCAGTCATTGCCAGACGAATATCCGTGTCAATATTGATCTTACAAACCCCAAAAGAAGCGGCACGACGCAACAGATCTTCGGGAACGCCTTGTGCGCCGGCAATCTTACCGCCATATTGATTCGCCGCAGCAACAAACTCCTGCGGAACACTCGAAGCCCCGTGCAATACAAGAGGGTATTTGGGTAATAAATTGCTGATGGTCTCAAGACGATCAAAATCAAGCTGTGCAGCACCTGTAAATTTATACGCACCATGGCTTGTGCCAATGGCAATAGCCAACGAATCACAACCCGTCCGCTCAACAAACTCAACCGCTTGATTAGGTTCGGTATACACAGATTTTTCGGCGACAACATCTTCTTCAACACCAGCCAAACGACCCAATTCTGCTTCTACCCAAACACCGTGTTCATGCGCATATTCTACAACACGGCGCGTTAATGCAATATTCTCTTCAAAAGGCAAATGTGAACCGTCAATCATGACCGATGTAAAACCACCATCAACACAGGCCTTACAAATGTCAAAATCTGCACCATGGTCAAGATGTAATACTACAGGTAAATCAGACTCCTGCAATCCTGCTTCAATCAATTTTACAATATATCCTTGTCCTGCATATTTTCGAGCTCCGGCAGAAACTTGTAGAATAAGCGGCGCGTTTTCTGCTGCTCCGGCTTGCATAATACCCTGAATGATCTCCATATTGTTTACATTGAAAGCACCCACGGCATAGCCTTCTGCATACGCGCGATCAAACATAGATTTAGGATTTGTCAACGGCATAGAAAACTCCTTCATAATAAAAGTGAATACGACTCAATGACGTATGGTAAAAAGAAAAAAATTACACTCAAATAAGCACATGTCCTTTGTACATGGAAATAAAACCAAAGTGAAGTCTTGCCTTAAAGTTCTGTAAAAAAACACATGCTACAAAAATGTTTTTCTAAAACTGACCTTTCCTTCCCTGTTTTATGCATGCTACTGTGATTTTTTTTTCAAACAAAGTCATTCGAGCAACAGACAAGTTCAAAAAACAGAATAATATAAACACGTTAATCAATAAAAAAAAATCAATCGGAAACATTGCCGAGGCGAAAAGTTTGAGTTATATCAAATTCATGCATAGACGGACAGAACAACAGCATAGCAATGTTCAACACAACCCATTGCAGTTGTGAAACGTTTTGTGAGGAACATATATGATTTTACCTCTTTTTTAACTTTTTACGCTCGCTTGTCAGATTTTTTCAGTGAGAGCACGAGATTTTAAAAACGCTCTGACAACTGCGCAAAGATGGCGTGTGCACAAGGACAGAACCCCATTACTATGGAACGCTTTTTTTTATACTACATTGCTACTTTTAGCATCATTTTTATATATAATTTGATGCTGTTCGCCTACGCAGCAAAAATACTTCAACAACCATCACAAATAAAAATTATAGCTATTCTTTTTTCATTGATCAATTCAATTGTTGTAATAATGAATAGATCTGATTTTATTCCTTTTCATTTAACTTCTTTTCTCATTATTTTCTTTTTAACTGTTGAATTTAAACTCATATCAAAAGCACCTTTATCGCAAGCTTTATTTGGTGCATCTGTTTATACATTACATTTTTTGTCTACGTATTTACCTATATTAATGATTTCAAGTATTTTATATGAAACGCCACCTCTGCTCACTTTAAAGATAAGTGAACATCGAATATTTATTCTGTTTATAACCTTTACAATCTTATTACTGTTTCTACAAATTTTTAAAAAAATTATACCATTACAAAAAGTTATTCGAGTTTCCACGATCTCTCCATATAGTGAAAGCCTTACGGTAACAGTCGTATTTATTATTTCATATTTATCTTTTGATATGTATGTTCTTGTTTCAGATATCTTATATAGTCGACAAGTCTATCTTTTATTCAGCATACTCAGTGTTTCGTTGGCTATTTTTTACTATATTTTTATGTATACAGCCAATTTTATTGAGTTGTCAGTGTATAAAAGACAATCTGACGCTGCTGAAGAAGCCTATGATGAACTCCTTATAAAAAAACAAGAAATCAAAGAAAAAATTACCTTCGACACACTTACCGGTTTATACAACAAAAAATTCATGTATGAAGCTTTGGAAGAGCTTTGCCGCAATAAAAAAGAAAATTTTGGACTTTTGTTTGTCGATATCAACGGATTGAAATATATTAACGACACCTTCGGTCATGAACGCGGCGATCTCTATATTCAAGAAACGGCACAAGCCATCACAACATCCATCCGTGAAGAAGATTTTGCGGGACGCCTTGGTGGTGACGAATTTTTGGTTGTATTGCGAAACCATATGACAAAAAATGCTCTTTCACTTGTTGCTGAACGAATTCAAAAACAAATAGCAATGAAAAAAAACATCTATCAATTTCCCATGTCTGCCAGCATTGGGTTGTTGCTTGTTTCTAAAGAATTACAACAACAAGGCTCTCATGCTGTTGTTGAAGCTGTTGACCGTATTATGCGTGAAAGAAAAAAATCTTTTTATGCCGAACATAACAAGATTGGCGAGAATATATAATGATTTATTTATTTATTATTTCATACATACTGTTTGGCTTTATTGCTTTTCGTGTCGCTATGCCTGTAGCATACGATACAAAACATATCACAATAAAGATTTTTTTTGTTTCATTAATTAATGGCTATTCGTATTTTTTTTATACGATGTATGTAAGTTTTGAATATGAATATATTACTATTATCTATTTTTTCTTACTCTACTTGATAGAAATTAAATTGATATTCAATAAAAATTGGATGGTGACTCTTTTTCAAGCTATTTCTGCGGTAGTGAATATTTTTGCTATAAGAATGTTTGTTCTTGCCTCTTTTGCCATCCATAACAATATAATGATCAGTGAATATGGCATAGTTCAGGAACATAGATTACTTGTCACAATAACAGCATTTACATTGACCGCAATTTACTTTTCGTTTCTTTTACAAATATTTCAAATAACAAAAGTAGAAAATGTCTTGCAAGATTCTGATAATTTCCGATTTTCGTTATATTTGTTGCTTTCTGCTTTTGTATATTTTTCTTTTACTGTATTTATTATATATACATCACCTGTTGAAGATATAAAGATGCTCTATCTTGCCATAAAAATCGCTATTTGCGTTATTCTTGGCTATGCTCTATCTATTTATTATAATTTTTTGTTTTCAAGATTGAGAATGCATAAATTTAAATTTTATGATTTGGTTAACGCGCTTCGTGAAGAAGAAAAACATGTCGAACAACTGGAAAAAGAGGTTGTAACCGATACCTTTACAGGTTTAAAAGTGCGTGAGGTCGCCTATCACCGTATTGAACATTTTCTCCATGATCAAGAACCTTTTTTTATCATTTTCATAGATATGAACGGTTTAAAAATCGTCAATGACACGTATGGTCATGAAGAGGGTGACGTCTATATCCACGCCGTGGTTGAAATTATAAAAGAACATTACCCGACAGAAACAATTGCTCGATTGGGCGGTGATGAATTTCTCATTATCGGTAAAATTCCACAACATGACAATCTCTCTGCAACGATCCTTCAAGTTGTTCATAATATAAAAGAGTTCTCTTCCTTGCATGCAAAACCTTATGAAACGTCAATCAGTTATGGGATTGTGGTTGTTGATGAACAGTATAAAAACGAAAGCGCCGAGTCATTGATTAAACAGGCAGACATAAAAATGTATGACTATAAACGAAAAAACAAGAAAGAACGAACTGTCATTCGTTTACAATAAGCGATTCCTTATCCGGAAAAAGCACTTCTCACATGTTCATAATTTATTGATTTTTATATTTTTTCAAAAGAAATTCTTCTTTTAAAGAATAATATGCTCCTTCCGAATCAAAAGCTCTTGAACAACTTCGGGGTTTGTGGTTGTAGCGCTTTCCACACCACCTGAAAAACTGATGTTAGGCTTGATAACAACCTTATCACCGGCTTTCACAAATTTTGAAAGACCACCTAAAGCTTCAATTGCAGCACGAGTTGCAACTTTGGCACTGCCTTTTACTATCGTTACATCAGGCTCAAGACTTGCAATTGCTTTTTGAGGATAGAACAAATCAGAAGTGATGAACGAAGAAGATGCAGACAGAAAGGCTAAAGTTTGTAGATTTTTCTTTAAAAATTCTCGTCTGTTCATTATATTTTTTTTCATGAGAGACACCTCAATATATAAAGATTTACATTGTATATTCTACAGCTTAAGTAAAAACAGCACGAACATTACTCAGTAAATATTTCAATAAAATGAAGCAATTCCGCTGTTTTTTCTTCCATCAACGTTTGATCCGCTCTTGACTCCACATTGAGACGCAACAGTGGTTCGGTATTTGACATGCGCACGTTAAAACGCCATGACTCAAACTCGATTGAAAGGCCGTCTGTTGTATCAATCCGTAAAGCTTTGGGAGCGTATTTTTGATGAATCTGCTCCAGCAAACGTTGAGGTTCTGTTACCGTGCGGTTGATCTCACCACTACACGGAAAAGCACGTTGGCGCGCGGCAACCAATTCGGCAAGGCTTTTTTTTGTTCGACACAGCAACTCCGCCACCAAAAGCCACGGTATCATCCCTGAGTCACAATAGGCAAAATCACGAAAATAATGGTGTGCGCTCATTTCTCCGCCATACAGTGCGTTTGTGGCGCGCATGTGTTCTTTCATAAACGCATGGCCTGTTTTTGATCGGACGGGAACACCGCCGCCATGAAGCACAAGATCTTGCGTGTTCCAATATAGACGCGGATCATGAACAATATGTGCCTTCGGACTTTGCAACAAAAGGCTTTGTGCCAACAACCCGACAATATAATATCCTTCAATAAATTTGCCTTCAGCATCATAAAAAAAACAACGGTCAAAATCGCCATCCCACGCCAAACCCAAATCCGCACGATGCTCTTGCACGGCACGCGTTGTTGTCGCACGCCGTTCAGGCAATAACGGATTCGGAACACCGTTTGGAAACTGCCCATCAGGATTCATATTTTCAAAGCTGAATACATACGGCAGGCGCGGAGCCAACATATTTAAAACAAGCCCTGCACATCCGTTTCCGGGATCGGCATGGATATGTAACGGTATAAGAGCGTCTCTGTCAGTATACCGCAATAAAGCATCTACATATTCTGCACGATACGATGTCTCAAAACAATCAGGACGATCGGGAAACTCATACGGTAAATCTTTTTGTCGTAAAAAAAGACACACTTGATCATGAATGTGTTTTAATCCTGAATCACCGCTCATCGGTTGGGCATCGGAGCGCACAAACTTCATCCCATTGTCTGTCGCAGGATTGTGGCTCCCCGTAACCATGATCCCGCCGTCGAAGCGGTGGGCAAATGTGGCATAATACATTTCTTCCGTACCGCACAATCCAATATTCACCACCTCTGCTCCGCCCTTGCGCAAGCCCTGAATCAATGCCGCGCTCAATGCGTCACTCGACAACCGACAGTCTCGACCAACAACCACACGCACACTTTTACAAACAGAAACAAAAGCCATACCAATGGCATACGCAATCCGTGGATTGAGCGTTTCGGGAACTCGACCGCGAACATCATACGCTTTAAAACAAGATAACATCAATCACCTCAAAAACAATAAACACATCAAAAAAGCACCGTCTCTTGTCAAACAATAAAAGTTTTTATATGAAAACATGAAAATAATATAGCGATACAACAGGAAAAAGCAAAGTATTTGTCATGGGCTTATGACAAAGATTCCTTACTGCTTAAAAAGGATAATATTATGTGTACAAAAACAATCCACTTGACGGATTATGAAAAAGCACTGCTACAAGGCGATCACGGCGACGCACGACGCATGGCCATGCAGGTGTTGTATGATCTCGGGTTGTATTATGGTGTGGATCGTTTTGTTGAAATTGTATCATGCCATGACGACAGCACCGTATATTTTGGTGAAGCCCAAGTGGCCTTTGCCGAACATTTGGCAGAAATCGGCGGACGCTTTGTTGTACCGACATCAACCAATGCTTGTTCACTTGATATGAATCATTGGCATTTGCAAAAACAAAGTGTTGAATGCATGTCTGCCACACGGCGTATTGAAGCCTCACATCTGAAGCTCGGTGCGATCGCTTCATGGACGTGTGCGCCGTATCAAGCAGGTTTTCAACCGACTTTTGGGCAACAGGTTGCTTGCGCCGAATCCAACGTGATTGCCTATGTAAATTCTATCGTCGGCGCACGCACCAATCGCTATGCGGGGCCTTTGGAATTGCTTGCAGGTGTTGCGGGACGAGTCCCCTATTTTGGTTTACACGTTCCCCAAAACAGAATAGCACAAGGCCTTGTTACGCTTGAAAAAGACATTAAACCAGAATTTTTTGCCGATGCAAGCATGTATAATTTTGTAGCCTACGCGTACGGCAGCATTGTCGGCGATCGCGTTTGGGCGATTGACGGTATTCCAAACAATATCAGCATAGATAATCTGAAACAATTCAGTGCGACGGTGGCCTCTTCAGGCGGTATCGCACTTTTCCATATGCTTGGCGTGACACCCGAAGCGCAAACCTCAGAAATGGCTTTTGGCGGTCAAAAACCACAAGAAATTGTACCGTTAACACTTGAAGATCTGCGTAAAGCCGAAGCGCAAATGTGCCATTTTGATCATACAGGTTCTATCGATTTGATTGCACTTGGTTGCCCGCATTTTTCGTGTATGGAATTTCAACATTTACATGATTCTTTTGCGGGACGCACGGTGCATGAAAACACAATGTTTTGGATTTATACAAGTCGAGCCACCTATCAAACAGCAGAGAACAGCGGTTTGCTTGATGCTGTTAAGCGACTTGGTATACATATTTTTGTTGATGGTTGCACAATGGAATACTTTGCCGACAAATGGGGCACAGAATCCATCATGACCAATTCCGGAAAATTTGCGACCTATTGCTTCAATAAGATTGGTATTCATCCTGTTTTTGGCAGTATTCAGGAATGTGTGGAAACAGCCGTTGCAGGGCGTGTTGTAAGGGAGCGGAAACCATGGTCAAATTAGATTGTCAAACCGTGATTGGCGGCGATATTCGTGCAGAGCTGATCTATTCAAACGATCCCATCAGTTTTGTCGGCGGTGTAAATATCCAAACAGGCGACGTGGCAGACTACCGCCATGCCAATTACGGACAAAATCTTACAGGCAAAGTGTTTGCCTTTCCTTTCGGTAAAGGCAGCAGTGGTGCAGGTCTTGTTTTGATGGAGATGCTGCGTCTCGGTACGGCACCCGGTGCAATCATCAACATCCGTACAGATCCTGTTATTCTGACAGGACCTTTAATATGTAAGCATTTTTATAATCAATTGTTGCCAATAATCAATCTCAACGAAAAAAATTATGCCGCACTTGCAACAGGCAAAGAGGTTGAACTTGTTTCAAATCAATCCTACTTGCATGTATATTGACGATCACAAAGAAGTTGTTTGTGTTGACGCTTTGTGCTATGAAGCATTGTCAAATGTCGAATGATTATAGACAATACCCAATCACATACAACTTCTTTTTTTAAGGATACGTTGATGAATATTCTTATCTTTGGTCCCAACGGAAGTGGGAAAGGCACACAAGGCACGCTGATCAAACAAGCGTTTGGAATAGCACATATTGAATCCGGTGCTATTTTCCGTTTACATGTCGGCGGCGGAACCGATCTTGGCCTTCAAGCCAAAGCGTTTATGGAACGAGGCGAATTGGTTCCCGATGAATTAACAATCCCCATGGTGCTGACAACCTTGCAAGAAGAAGGTGCTTCCGGCTGGCTTTTGGACGGTTTTCCGCGAAATTTAGTGCAAGCAGAAAAACTGCATGAAGCGATGAAAGCACAAGGCATGAAACTTGACTATGTTGTTGAAATTGATTTAGATCGCAAGGTGGCTCGTGAGCGGATTATGGGACGTCGCGTTTGCCAAGCAGACAACAACCACCCCAATAACATTTTTATTGAGGCAATCAAGCCCCACGGGGATCAATGCCGCGTTTGCGAAGGTGAACTTTTTGCACGCGCCGACGATCAAGATGAAGAAGCAATCAATAAACGCCATGACATTTATTATAATGCGGAAACAGGCACCTTAGCCGCCGCACATTACTTCAAAAGATTGGCTGAACAAGGTGAGACCACATACATCACCTTGGACGGTCAAGGTGACATCGATACCGTACGTCAAGCTCTCATGCAACAACTCGGCTTAAAAAAATAGATCGCATAATTCTTTTTTCCGAGGAGAACATTCCAAAACAATGTATACCATAAAATAATTTTTTATTTTAAGGCGCTATATCAAAAGATATAACGCCTTTTTCTTTTCATATAACCGATTCACGTTTGAAGCGCGCCGAGGATCAAAAGCATGGCCGCTCAGAGATTGGGAGAAGGCAAGGTTTCGTCCTTCCCTCCGCCGAAAAACATTTAAAAATCAGCGATGAGAATATCGTCCAGTATGAGCTTGGGAACATGATGTACATTATCATTATCGCGCCAATATGTTTGAGGATCGCCAAGATGAATGTCGTCTGAAACCCTTGTTTCGACAGGACGTCCCAGCGCAATGATCATTACGGGTTGAAGTCCTTCGGGGACAGACAAAAGTTCAGAAACCGTGTTCGTATCGAAAGACATCACCATGCATGCCCCAAATCCCAGCGCAGTCGCAGAAAGTTGAATATTCTGTGCGGCAATCCCTACATCAATATCCATCAATTTTGTGTTTTTTGCAGGCTCAAGGATCACGATGTACCCTGTGGGGCGCTCGCCTACGTGCGGTCCTTTCCAATCTTTCAGCGCGGCGGCAAAACGCATGGTCGAAAAAAGTTTTGTACACATTTCAGGGCTTGAAATGGTTATATAGCGCAAAACTTGTTGATTGCGTGCTGAAGGACTGAGACGCGCACAATCCACAAGGCTTTTAAGAAATTCTTTCGATAACGTTTCAGATTCAAGAAAACGACGGCACGAACGCGCTGCGCTGACAAGTTCCAAAAAATTCATAGCCTCTCCTAAAAGTAAAAAAATACCCGCACCTTCAAAAAAACAACACAGACCAAAAACAGACACAAGACGCACAATCACAAACTTGCGCCCGAGCTTTGTGCAGGGTAAAATAAAAAAAAACGCTTTTGTCTCGAAAAAATTTAGACTGTCTCTTTACAACGGCAATACGCTTCGTCATAATTCAAAAAACATCGCTTGGAAGAGACAGAAAAAACGCTCTCTTTTGTATATAAAACAGATATTGGCCGTTTTACAACAAAAAAACAAGTCTGAGAGTGTAAAAAATCGTAAAAAAAACGATTGCAGACTCTATCTTTTTTCTATTTTTTTTCTATATTTTATAAAGAAAAGGTTCCCTTTGAAATATGTGGCTATCGATTACGGCCTGAAACGCACAGGCCTTGCTGTTTCTGATCCGTCGGGAATGTTTGCTTTTCCGCGTTGTACACTCAAAATGACAACCAAAGCACGCTTCTTTGACGAGCTCATGACATGTATTGCCCTTGAAAAACCAAGTGCCATTGTCATCGGCTTACCACGCACCGCCAATGGAGAGGATTCCCTCACCACACGACAAGTACGCAATTTCGCGGCACGGCTTGCACGAAGAACAAGCCTACCACTTTTTTGGATGGACGAATACCTTTCCTCTTACGCCGCAGAAAGCGATCTCCACGAAGTCGGAAAACACACAGACATGCGCGCTGTCGTCGACCAACAAGCTGCTGTACGCATTTTAGAAAGTTTTTTGGCTCTGGAACAAGACCAACGGAGGCCTATCGATGACTGCCAACCATGAAGACTCGCAAGAAAAAAAACGTCAACCCCAAAAAAAATATCGCACCTTGGTTGTGATTATACAAATGCTGGCTCTTGCTTGTTTTGTGGTGGCTCTTGTCGGTGTCGGAGGCTTATGGTTCGCACACAGCCCCACAGAAAGCGTCGGGCGCGAAATTGAAATCGTAATCGCACCGGGACGAGCTTTCAAATCCGTGTCGGACGAACTCGAAAAACACGGTGTCATCTCAAGCGCCATGGGCTTTAATATCATGGCATATTTGACAAAAAATGCAGGAAAATTACAAGTCGGACGCTTTGTCGTGCAATCAAATTGGTCTCCCATACAGATTCTGACTCACCTTGTATCAGGCAAACCCCACTTCGACCGCATAACTATTCCCGAAGGGTTACCTTGGTGGGAAGTGGCCAAACGCTTGGAACAAGCCGGCATGGTGCGCTTTGATGACTTTGCAACAATCATCCATGATCCGACATTTTTGGCACATTGGGGTATCCCGTTTCCGTCGGCAGAAGGTTTCTTGTTTCCTGATACCTACCTGCTTATGCGCCCCGCAGAACAAAACCTGAATTCAGCACGAAGTATTGCAAATCGTATGGTTGATACATTCTGGAGACGCACCGCATCACTATGGCCAAATATGGAACGACCAAAACCAAACAACGCCGAACTGGTGCGAAATATGGTAACACTCGGCTCGATTATTGAAAAAGAAACCGCCGTTGCAAGTGAACGCAAACGTGTTGCGGGTGTTTATGTCAACCGGTTGCGGCGCCGTATGCTTCTTCAAGCCGATCCGACAATTATTTATGGCATCGGCCCCTCTTTCACCGGCTCTATCCTACGCTCTCAATTAAACGACACCACAAACCGCTACAATACGTATAAACATCCGGGTCTGCCTCCGGGTCCCATCTGCTCCCCGGGATTAGCCAGTATGGAGGCCGCGTTTGAACCTGAAAAGCACGATTTCATTTATTTTGTCGCCCGTGGTGACGGCTCTCATGTGTTTAGCAAAAACCTGCAAGACCACAACCGCGCCGTGCGCGATTATCGCAGAACACTCCGACAAAATAAAAATCCGACATAACTGTTAAAGAATCCCTTTCATTGGGGGTTCTTTAACAGTCAAGGCTTCACACAAAAAATACACACGGAGCACAAACACATGTCTGAAGCATACTCTATCCGAAATCTCCAACCCTTGCCTTCAACGATTGCCACCCCCCTTGCTTCTACAGACAGTGCGCAAAGCATTCAAGCAAAACAAAACGTGTCTGTTCCTACACAAACAGCGAACAATGCGCACACTCAACACCTCGATGCAGAACTCACACAATTACAAACACAATACGATACCGTCAGCCACGTCCGCGATTTGGCAAAAGCAAGCGCAGCCCTTCTACAAGGCTTGCAAACTCTATGGAAACAATTTGGCACACAAATGCTTGCTGTTGACCGTAAACAATCTTTTGTTCGTTTAGAAAATACACAGCAAATCAATCCGCTTCCCAGCCTAACTCAACAAATAGAAAACCTCTTGCGCTTACGTGTTCATCACGAAAGTGTGTTTTCTCGAGAGACGTGGGGGCGTAAAAATACTCTGCTCAATACAAATGGCATCGTGTCTTGTTGTGGTGTGCACTTTCAAGCACACGACCTCATGAGCGAATTGTACACACCAACAGGAACACAACAATTCCCGAATGTTGCGGCATTGTTTTCTAAAATTTCTTTTGGTGATCCAGATTACAATGAAGCGTATATAGAATATCAAAACGCCAATCCTTTGGATCCCATTGCCTATGGTGCAGATATTCCGTGTATTCCCATACCACTGTCCATGACCCTTGCCGTCGTCCAAGCCAAACACAAACAAGCCGAACAACTCCAATACGGTTATCTTGGCCTTGTACAACATCTTGAAAGAAAACGTGCACAACTTGGTATGGAAGCCGATACACTCACTTCTGCCCGTTCAACGTTGCAAAATACCCAAACCACAACAGTAAACACCACAACACAAGCCCTTATGCACCAAACAAACCTTTTTCAAGTACAAACATAACCGTTTACAAATGATAGCTTGATTTTATTTGAAAAAGTCATTCTGAAAACAGGGAGATTCACAATGTCTGTACAACCACGTATAGGATGGATAGGAACCGGGGTTATGGGATTATCCATGGCCGGACATTTACAAAAAGCAGGCTATAGCTTAACGGTTTACAACCGCACAAAAGCCAAAGCACAAACGTTGCTCGACGGCGGCGCACAATGGGCAGAAACACCGCAAGCTGTCGCCGCGGCTTCGGACATTGTGTTTTCCATTGTCGGCTATCCTGCTGATGTCGCAGAGATTGCTTTGGGTGAACATGGCGTGTTTCAAGGGTTGGCCGCAGGCGGTATCTTTTGTGACATGACAACCAGTTCACCACCACTTGCCGAATACATTGCCACACAGGCCGCAGAGAAAGGCTGCATGGCTCTTGACGCACCTGTGACAGGAGGCGATATCGGTGCTCGCGAAGCGCGGTTGTCGATTTTTGTCGGCGGTGCAGCGGAGTCCTTTGCTCGTACACGCCCATGTCTTGAATGCATGGGTAAAACCATTGTACACACAGGTTCAGTCGGTGCAGGACAACGCGCAAAGCTGGCAAATCAAATTGCCGTAGCCGGTGTGACATTTAGTGTTTGCGAATCCTTATTGTTTGCACAAGAAGCGGGACTCGACGTGCGTCAATGGCTTGAAACGGTTATTCATGGTGCGGCAGGCAGTACGGCAATGAACACATTGGGACGGCGTATACTTGACGGTGATTATGAACCCGGCTTCTATGTTGAACATTTTCTCAAAGATTTACGACTTTGCCTTGATGAATGCAGAAGTATGCAATTGACCTTACCCGGACTCGCTGCGGCAGAACAAGTGTATCAAACACTTGTGGCACAAGGCTATGCCAAAAAAGGCACACAGAGCCTTATCCAAGCACTTGCAACACTTTCTGCAAAACAATGGAACACGGCGCCTCAATAATCATATGCTCCAAAAACCGTACACCTCAAAGATTTTACAATCATTCACTATTTCTTGTGATTCAATAACACTGTTGCCTTTCTTTTCTTTGTATAATTGTCATAGTATGCGGCAGTGTTTCTTTTGGAAATGCATTGTCAACAACGAGAGAGCCTCTATCAAAGCAGGAGAAACCAAATGAATGCGTCTTCATGTATTTTTTGTCAAATCATTCAAAAAACATTGCCTTCAGCTGTGGTCTATGAAACAGCAGAGGTTTTTGCTTTTTTAGATATCAATCCGCTCACCCAAGGACACACGCTAATCATTCCCAAACAACACGCCGAAACCATTTTTGACATGTCCGCAACATCTTCTCAGGCAATATTCGAGGCCATACAGCATGTGGGACGCAGTCTTATGGAAAGCTTGTCGGCTGACGGCCTCAACGTGTTACAAAACAACTACGCGGCCTCGGGACAAGAAGTGGGACATGTGCATTGGCATCTCATCCCCAGAAAAAACAATGACGGCGTGCAACTTTGGACAAAAAAACCATCACCAAACAAAGACACCGTCAACACACTCGCCGAACAAATACGCCAAATCAGCATGAAATAATTTTTTACATGCTGAATAACACCAACAGAATCAAGACGGTTTGGGAAGGGGGAGACTATGCGTTGTCGTTGAATTCCCCCAAAAAAAGAAAAAGGAAACAATATGGCTGTCGGTAAAAAGGTTGCAGCTGAAGAACAACCGAGCGTTGATGACGCACGTCAGCGTTACCACGCGGCATTGGATACAAAAACAGACGCGTTACGCAAAACGTTGATAGGCTTAGCCGACACGCCGCCTCAGGTTTTACTTTTTGAAGGCGGCACACCTGAAGAGCGTGTTGCTCTCGCGCATTGGCAGGCGGCTTTGTTGAATTGTTCGCACGCGGTATCAAACAGTCCGCCGTGTTTGTCGTGTGCGGTGTGTTTGCAAATTGGTGCCGAGCTGTTTCATGACGTGTTTGTCTTTGACGGTCGCGAAGGTTCAATCGGTATTGAGGCTGTTCGGGGGGTACGCACGTTGATTGGTGAAGCACCGCGCAGTCAAGGGTATCGTGTCATTGTCCTGGCAGAAGCACAATCGCTCGGCATTGAAGCGGCCAACGCACTGTTAAAAGTGCTTGAAGAACCACGTTCACGGTTGTGTTTTGTGATCACGACACCGCAACGCGAACGGCTTTTGCCGACTTTGGTTTCGCGCAGTTGGGTATTCACCTTGCCTTGGCCTGCCTTGAACGCCATAGCGCACGAGCATTTACAAGATTGGGTTTTTGATCTCAGTGTGTTTCTCAAAACAGGTCGACAATGGTTTGCACGCACTTCAACAAAAGGCGCTATGGATAACACAACAGCACAACAACTGCTTGCTTTTTTACAAAAGACATTGGCTTGCAGTTTGACGGATCCAAAAGCACGCCCCAATCCGCTCAGTCCACTGCTTGCACAAATCCCTCACACACGCATCCCTTTTGTACTCGATGCCATACACCAAGCACAACACGCATTACACGCAACAGTCAATCCCACGTTAGTGATGGACTGGTTGGTTACTCGCCTTTATTTGGCAACACAGAAACAGTGATTGAATATTATTGTTGAATAATATATTTTTAGAGAATGTATGACTTGTCTTTCAGAAAAAAATGCACAATACTAAAAGAGAGAGTTTGTGGAGGATGTTCTGTGCAAGACATGCAAAAAAAATTTCCCCAACAAGTGTATCGTTTTGCGATCACCGTTTTTGTATGGTTGGGACTTGTGCTTGCGCCGTTCACGCTTGTCAGTGTTCATGCAGCACCAAAATCACCAAAACTCTTTGGTACTGTTGAATTCAGAGGCTCATTTAAAAATTTACCCACATGGCAAAGTGTCCTCAAACGCAATGAACAGAGCCCGCTTTTAAAAACCGGTGCTATTTTAAAAGGCAATGTCAAATGGGACGACCTCAAAGCAAAATTGAGTAAAATGCCTGTGAAAGAACAAATCGCCGCGGTCAACAGCTTTTGGAATCAATGGCCGTACAGACAAGACCCCGATGCATACGGAAAACCCGATTATTGGGCGATTCCAAAAGAATTTCACAAAACCTCCGGCGATTGTGAAGACTATGCCATTGCCAAATATTACACCCTCAAAGAGCTTGGGTTTCCGATTGACAAAATGCGTATTGTGGTGGTGAAAGAGCTGATCCGCAATATTGCGCACGCAATTCTTGCTGTATACGTTGATGATCAGGTGTTTATTTTGGACAATTTGAGTCGTTTTGTTTTACCGCAAGAACGCATAAAAAACTATGCACCGCAATTTTCAGTCAACGAAAAATTTCGCTGGGCACATGTTCGCCCCAAACGTTAACCTTAAAACACGCCGAGCGACCGGACGCAAAAGGAAGCCTCTATGGACGTGACCACACAAAACACCGCAAACTGGAATAAAGGCCAAAAACACACCTCTGTGTTGGCTTTACTGGGACTTGTTCTTCTGCTCTGCTGTACCATAGGGTATGTGTGTGTTGTACGTTATGAGCAAGAAACAAAAGTTATTTTGAGTGAACAAGCAGAATATTTTCACACTCAAGCGGAACGTCGGGCGCAAAATTTTTCGTTATGGCTGGCCGATCTGGGTGATCAGATCAAACGTGTGAGTTCTTCTGAATTGTTCCGGTTGTTTGCTTCCGAAGCCAGTTTTATGGACACACGCACAACCGCGTTGCTCAACGAAGCGGAAAATACCACCGCCGATATCTCTGAAGACATCTCTGTTTTAGCCGAACAAATTCCACTCATGCGCAATGTGATGCTTGATTTTATGAATTATAGCGGTTTTCTTGATACACGACTTGTCAACAGCAAAGGGCAAACCCTGCTTTCGGCAATTTCTCGCCCCACGCCCATCGACGCCGCCCAACAAGCGGCCGTGGCAGAAGCCTTGAGTCGCAGCAGCATTTATTATGCGCCGTTACGGCTTTCCGTGGCAGGGCTTGTGCTCGATGTCATTGATCCGCTCGCCAGCATTCTCGCCGACGGAGAAAGTCAAACCGAAGAACCTGTGGCGGGGCTTTTAGTGACGGTGCCTGCATCGGGACAACTTGCGCGCTCTTTAATGCTTGATCCACGCCAAAGCACGACCTTTATACCGCAATTGTTGCAAAAAACACCCACAGGCTTTGCGCTTGTACACGCGGCTGACGTCCTTCCCGTCAACACAACCGCTCTCAATTTTGACAGCAACAACACACTTCCCTTTGGCAAACGTGAAAACCTCACAGCCAACGGGGAAGTGTATTCATACGGATTACCGACAGACGTCGCCGACATGTGGGTGATCATTGAACTGCCCGCAGAAGCGATTGAAAGCCAACTGAATACCGCCGCAATCCAAATTTTTGGAACAGGTTTTGTGACGGTGATTGGTTTGGCGCTGTTGCTGGCTTTGTTGTGGCATATTGTTGTCGGTCGTCAACAAAAAGCGGTTGCCGATCATTTTCAACAGCTGTATGCCTTGATCAACCGCCAAAAAAACTTGCTTGACAGTGTCAATTTGTCGTTGGATGTAGCGTTATTTATGTCTGACACGGAAGGGAATATTCAGGTATGCAACCGTGCTTTTGCGGATCTGATTGACGATGACGAACAAATCATCCCCGGTACCAACCTTGCACGACACATGCCTGTCGAGGTATTTAATAAGCTACTGACCGCCATCAAAAAAGTGGACGAAACACGAAGTGGTCAATCTTTAGAACTGATTTGGCCTGATGAGGCAAACGAAGAACGTCTTTTCCGTGTCAATCTGTATCTGTTTAATGATGAACAAACACAACAACAAGGCGCGGTAGGCACAATCAGTGATATTACGGAGTTCCGTCGTCGCAGTCAGCGCCAACAACTCCAGCAACAAAGTTTGATTGCGGCGTTTACACGCTCTGTTGAAGGTGTCGATCCGTATCTTGCGGGACATTCGCGTAAAATGGGCGATTTAGCCCAACTGGTTGCTCAACAACTACACCTTTCTGAGGCAGACGTGAACACCTTGCGTTTGGCAACGGCACTCTCACAAGTGGGAAAACTTTTTGTGCCGCGAGAACTGCTGACCAAAAATGGCAAATTGACCCAAGAAGAACAACAAGAAATGACTCGTGTGCCCGAATATACCAAAGAACTGTTGAAGGATATCGATTTTGGGCTGCCTGTTGTCGATTCAATTTATGAGATGTATGAAAATATGGACGGCAGCGGCTATCCGCAAAAACTTTCCGGCGAACAAATATCGTTACACGCACGGATTTTAGCGGTAACCAATGTCTTTTGCGCAATGGTCAGCCCACGATCCTATCGTGAAGGGCTCGCGTTTGCCGAGGCCATTACTCAATTACAATCTATGCCAAACCGCTATGACCAACACGTTGTGGGTGCACTTAAAAGCGTACTCGAAACCCCTGACGGCGCCAGCATCGTCATCCGTCAGGATTAACGTTCTTTCCGAGGGATAATCCCTACGAGGCAAAGCCTCCCCCAGCCTCCCTTGTTTCCGTGGTGTGATTCGGATACTTACTCATCGCTACGCTTTGAGCAAGTATCCGAATCACACCACATTTCAAATGGCTCTGAGAATCTTTTTACCCAAAATAAAAAGACCATCAACACGCTCTAAAAAGCGACGAGGCAACCTAAGAGTACAGCGCATTCGGCTGTTTCAATGAGACAACCAAAGACGTCGCCCGTAACCCCGCCCAAACGTTTTTTGGCGGTCTGCAACAGAAAAAAAACCGTAACTGCAAGGCATATCAAAAGCGTCAGAGCTTGTAGTCCATGCAGAGCCAAAAAAAACAAAGCCAATGCGAATGTTGTTTTTTTATGCAACGGTAAAAGCCCACTGCGCATGGCGGTACCGAGTCCGCCGGGACGCGCGTCAGGAACCCGCAAGGCAAGAAAAAACGCACACCGTGCAAGCACAGCGGCAGAAGTACACGCCACACCAAGCTGCCAAAAAGCCGCAAGAGTGTTGCCGTTTGTTTGATATGTTTCAACGAGGGCGCTCAATACACTTATTTTTATAAATAAAACCGCAAACAATGCCAACGCACCGAACGTGCCGAGGCATGGATCTTTCATGATCTCCAAACGTCGTTCGGGGGTGGTTTCCACAGGTAAACCATCGCCACAGTCGGCCACACCGTCAAGATGCAAGCCCCCCGTGGCACAGACCCAAAACAAACACCCCAAAACACCGCATAGCGTCGCAGGCAATATATGAGCCAACAGGCCGAGAAGCAAGGCTGTCAACAAACCAATCAGCAAGCCGACAACAGGCAACCAGCCAAGCAAGCCGTCAAGAGAATGCGGAAGCGGAGCAGAACCGACAGGTAAACGACTAAAAAAAGCCAGCGCAGCACGAAATCGCATGATTAGCCTTTAAACCCCAATTCGGCAAGCGTACGCATTTCGGCAAGAATCCGTACCGAAGCATCAATCATCGGAAACATTAATGCCGCCCCCGTACCCTCACCAAGACGCAAAGAGAAATCAATATAGGTAGGTATTGCAAGGTGTTCCATAAGAATACGATGCCCCGGTTCATCGGAAAGGTGCGAACCGACAAGCAAATGACGTACATCGGGACACAACGCCACAGCCAACGCTGCCGCCGCGCCTGCAATAAAACCATCGACAACCACAGGCACACGCAACGCCGCACCGCCAAGCATCAAGCCTGCCATGGCACCAAGTTCCGGCCCACCGACTTTCGCGAGAACATCCATGGGATCTGTCGGGTTTGGTTTATGGAGTTCGAGAGCTTTTTTAAGCAGGTTGATTTTCAGTTGTAACTTCTCTGCAGGAATCCCCGAACCGACACTGGTGACTTTTTCTATGGATGCGCCCGTAAACACGGCAGCCAATGCTGAAGACGGAGAAGTATTGCCGATGCCCATTTCGCCTGCAGCAAGTAAGGTAATACCACGGCGTACTTCTTCTCGCGCCATATCAATACCGACTTGAAGACAAGCTTGAGCCTGTTCACGAGTCATGGCTGCTTCTTGACTGAAATCATTTGCACCGTAAACGACTTTACGTTGTACAAGTCCTACAGCGTCGTGCAAATCACGTTTGACACCCACATCGACAACCGTAAGGTGTGCGCCTGCGTTGCGACAAAACGCATTGATGGTACCGCCGCCTTGCAAAAAGTTACGCACTTGTATTTCTGTAATTTCTTGCCCTGTACTGCTGAGTCCGTGTAAGGCTATATGGTGATCGGCGGCAAACAAGACAACCGCTTTACGCGGAAATTGCGGACATGGGTTGTCGGTAATGCCTGCCAGACGCACACACAAGTGTTCCAAACTGCCGAGACTGCCGGGGAGTTTGGCAAGACTGTTCAGACGATTGAGTGTCGTGTTCGCCGCTTCGTCGGAAAAGGCAGGCATAGTGAGTGTGTGCATGAAAACCCCCTATAAATATGCGTACAGGATAAAAAAAGCCAACAATGACAACATGAAGGTAAAAACAACAGTTGTCCGCCACATCAAAGAAACCGCCTGACGAATGTGTTGTGCGGTAATGTTTGCAGAGCCGATACCAATCCATGGGTGATTGACGGTCATCCCCGCATAATGAGCGGGTCCGCCGAGTTTAATGTTCAGTGCGCCCGCAAAAGCCGCTTCTGTCCATGCAGAATTGGGGCTGGCGTGTGCCCGTCGATAACGCCACCCGACACGCAAACTTTGTTTTGCATACAACGTCGAAAGCAGTAACGCCGCAAGCGCAACACATGGTAACGCCAAACGGGCAGGACACAGATTAAGAACATCGTCAAAGCGAGCGGAAAATGTACCAAAATTACGATATGTTTCGTTTTTTTTACCCCACATAGCATCCAAGACATTGGTACAACGATGGCTTACAACAGCAGCGGTCATTCCCAAGGGCGCGACAAAAGGCACATAAGGACAAAGAAAAACCCCAAGAACAAACCCGATAACAGCCCATAACAATGTTGAAAGCACGCCATCGGTGAGGTTTTCGGCAACAGTTTCCACGCAAGCCGCGGCGACGCTATGGGCATTTAAGGCCGCAGTCTGTCTGCCGACAATCATACCGACAGCCTGACGCGCCGTTGGGAGATCGTCTTTTTCAAGCGCTTCGGCAACACGCAATGCGTGAGCAGCCAATGATGACGGGGCAAGACAAATCCATACCCAAAATAACGCACCCAAACAGCCACCAATCATACCGCCAACCAAAGAGACCGCATATACAAGACCGACAGATACAAAAAGACACGGAAAAACAACAACCAACCACGCCAAAGCCCCACGTAAGGTCATGATATTACCGTTTTTTCCACGACGTAATAAACGCTCAACCCATAAGGCCAAATTTCCCATAAAACACACAGGATGCAAACGCGTCGGCGGCTCACCAAATACGCGATCGCAAAGCAACGCGCCCCAGAGCAAAATTTTTGGCAATAGAGGCATGAGGTTTTCAATCATGATGTGGCATTCTCTGACGTGTTGACGTCTTATAAAAGGTGTTTGGTATTGTTTTCATACGTATCAATTTTTTAACAAATTTTGTTTCAAAAACAGTGTATTTTGTTATAGAGTAAAAAGAAAGCAAAAAATAAAACAGCAATGAAAAGAGCGTATAAAAGACTGTGTGAATTTTTGGCAATCTGTATTTTATACAACATAAAATACAAAGAACAAATATCACAATACAAATTAAATATTTTACTATCTATTTATTTCTGATAAATAGGCCTTTCTTCTTTGCTGATTTTATGCGATAAATTGTTTGTTCATGGAGGAAAGATGGATAGAAAAAACATGCTATATCGGGTGGACGTCCAAGTCTCTCTTTTGGTCGCAGTGATGGTTTTTATATCTTGTGCGGTCTTATCTGTGTTTTCTTACATGATTAGCTACCGTGACATGCATAATTCGATCGAGCAGCGGGTTTTGCCTTTGGTCAAACATATTGAAAAACACCTCGATCAACGTGTCTTTTCTGAAATAAAAACAAAAGCAGACATGCAAAAACCAATGTATAAAGAGGCTCATGCATTTTTAAATGATATTCGCAGTGTTGCTTCAATAAAATATCTGTATACGGTTATTAGGGATGAAAATGATGTGTGTATTTATCATATGGATGGGCTAAATACAGATCATGCAGATTTTCGCACACCGGGCTATCCTTTGGAAAATGAATTTATATCTGTTTTGAAAAAATCTTTTGAGGATAAAGATATTGTCACGTCAAGCAGTATTTTTTCAACAGAGTGGGGTGAAGTCTTTGTGAGTTATGCTCCGCTTCACGATCCTGAGGGGAAACATATCGGTACGTTAGGAATCGAGTTTGAAGCAAGCAGCCAGTATAAGGCGTATCGTACGATTCGTTTTATTGCACCGTTTATTATTCTATTAACATCCGCTTGTGCTGTCGTTGTTTCGTATATTTTGTTTCGGCGACTTTCCAACCCCCATTTTCGGAATGTTTTTAATACGGATTCCGTAACAGGATTAAAAAATCGCAATGCCTATACAATGGATACCGAAAATCATATTCAAACAAGACATATCCAAAACTGTGCATTAGTTCTTTCAGACTTGAACGGCTTAAAACGCATTAACGATACCCAGGGACACGCAAAAGGCGATGAATATATCAAAGCGTTTGCCAAGGCCTTAGAGTCTGTGGAACCACACGATTATGTGGTATACCGTATTGGGGGCGATGAGTTTGCAACACTCTTTTTCAACGTTGAAGCAGAAAAAGTAAAAACCTACATGAACGCTGTAAAAATACTTTTGCAAGAACTTTGTAAAAATAATATCGTCTGCCCCAGCGCGGCATTGGGATACGCAATCTGTTCAGACTCAACAGTAGAGGCTTGGGAACAAACACAAAAAGAGGCGGATGCAGCCATGTATGAAGATAAAAGACGATTCTATTCAGAAAACAAAAGACACGATAACCGTGAAGCTTAACGCCATTTATTTTTTCCGGAAGTGCAACGCCAGAGTGTTTTGATCGTCTGAAAAGGTACCGAACAATGTACAAAGTATTTATACCTAGTATCTTCTTTTTATTATTTATGTTGTTTTCAATGAGTGTTGTACACGCCTATCGACCACATTTTTCAAGTCATATTTTAGGTAAAGGCGAGCCGTCAGTCTTGATTGTCGGCGGTATCCAAGGCGATGAACCGGGCGGTTTTTCCGCGGCTTCACTGTTGGTGACACACTACACGTTGAGCAAAGGTGCAATCACGGTTGTTCCCAATCTCAACTTTACAGGCATCATCAAACGCTCGCGCGGCCCCCACGGTGATATGAATCGCAAGTTTGCCACACTAAAAAAAAACGATCCGGAATACCAAGCCATACAACGGATTCAAACGCTTATTCGAGACTCGGGAATCAAGCTTGTATTAAATCTGCATGATGGGAGCGGCTTTTACCGACCGCACTATGTCTCTGCCGAGGCAAACCCAAAACGTTGGGGACAATCAATCATTATTGACAAATCAGGCCTTGAACAAGGCGATAACATTTTACAATCATGCGCAACAGAAATCGTACAAACTGTGAATCATCGTTTATTGGACGCGAATCACGCCTTTTATCTCAAAAACACGCTCACCGATCGCGGCAACAGTGAAATGGAAAAAAGTTTGACATGGTTCGCCGTACGCAACAATATTCCTGCCTTTGGCATCGAAGCCAGCAAATCATTTTCTGTCGCCTTACGGACATATTATCACCTTCTGGCTGTGGAAGCGTTTTTGCAACACATGGATATCGACTTTCAACGACATTTTGTTCTTTCTCCACAAGGTATCACAGCGGCGCTCAAAGACAATGTATCTCTTCACTTTGCCGACGGGCGTGTTTTTTTACCTTTGACAGATCTTCGCCCACGCATTCTCGGAACCATACCGCTTCCAAAACGTCCGACAACCTTCACAGCCAACAAACCCATTCTTGCCGTTGTCGAAACAGGTGATAATCTTGTTATCCATGACGGCAACAACCGTCTCACTCGTTTTAAACCGGAATGGCACACTGTCGATACGTCTATCCAAACGCTGGATGTTGAAATCGACGGCACGCTACGCACCATTTCTTTTGGTGAACGCGTGGACGTTTCCAAAACGTTTTTAGTACAAAAAGCATCAGAAATTCGCATCAATGCCATCGGCGCAACAAAAGGTAAAGATGAAAGCAACCTGCTCTTGCGTGCGACAGACTTTAACACCCAATTTTCAATTGATCGCAAAGGCACGCTCTATCGTGTTGAAGCATATCGCGGGGCTCACTTTGTCGGGATGTTTTTAGTGCGTTTTACAAACAAACGACAAGACACAGAAAAAAACAAGACAGCACAAACAAAACTCGTTGAATTTCCCATCGTCGGCCCATTGTAGCACACGCGTGCGTTGATTTTTTTCATCGTTGTCAATCAAAAAAATAAAACGTGAAGGATACGTTGATGCGTACGTTGTTGATCAATTTGACACGTTTCGGTGACATCTTACAAACACAACCACTCATTCATGATCTCGTTGCAGACGGTCATGAGGTTTCCATGATTTGTTTGGAAAATTTTGCTGCAACACGAACCCTGTTGCACGGTTTACATGATTGTATCGTACTGCCGGGGAGCGGTTTGTTGGCAAGTTTAAACACCGATTGGAAAAAGGCATTGCCAATCTTGCACAACTGGAAAACAACGCTCCATATCGCCAAGACACCGACACGCATCATCAATCTCACACCCAGCGTATCTGCGCGCTTACTCGGACGTTTTCTTGCCGATAAAGAACCACTCTTTGGTTTCGGACTTGATTGTCACGGTTTTGGACATAACGATCGTCTTTGGACATCCTTTTTTGAAGTCGCCTCATTGCACCGTGGCAACAGCCCATTCAACATTGTCGATTTATTTCGCCGTGTATGCGGCTATGGTCAAACATCGCCGCAAAACGCCCTCAAAAAGCCTGAAAAACAACTTTGTGAGACCATGCAACAACGCCTTCAAACAATGCACAATGGTGTAACTCCGCAAGGTTATGTGGCATTTCAACTCGGCGCGAGTGCCGTAAAACGACAATGGCCTGTAAAACATTTTGTCACACTCGGCAACGCAATCTATGCACACTGCGGTTTGATGCCATTATTACTCGGTACAAAACAAGAACAACACCTTGCTGAACAGTATGCCGCCCTTGGCGGCATACACGTAAACCTCATTGGACAAACTTCACTCCAAGAACTCGCCGCCACCCTCACCCTCACACGCCTTCTTATAAGCAATGATACAGGCACCATGCACCTTGCTGCCGGTTTAAGCGTGCCTATTTTGGCACTTTTTTTGGCAACCGCACAAGCTTGGGACACGGGGCCCTATCTGGAAAACTGTTGTTGCATAGAACCCAACAACGATTGCCACCCCTGCGCCTTTGGCACACCGTGTTCCCGTTTCGTAGAAGACGGCTCTTGCGGTCAGTTGGTTCCGGCAGAAGACATCAAAAATCTTGCGTTGCACTATCTCCATACAGGAACATGGCTGAATAAAACCAACAACACCCTCCGAATCTGGAAAACCCAATACCAAACAACACCAACCGGCACATGGATGCAACTACAATCCCTCAGCGAACATGAAGACACACCGCGTACAAGTTGGTTACGACTTCAACAACACTTTTTTTGTCAGTTTCTTGACAACTATGAAAGCAAAAATTCCAATAGTTCTCTCAAAAACACAGCCCCTCAGGGCATGAATGATCCGCACGCCGGCCTTTCAAACGAAATGCGCAACACACTACAAACCATTCTGCAACAAGCCGATACGGGACTCAGTGCAATCTTACTCTACGGCAACAAACTCTTGCAAGGACAACACACCGCAGCACCTCGACTTTTAGCCGCGGTCAGTGCCTTAACCGACACCTTTGAACAATCCACACACACAACAACCATCAGCCGCCTTTGGCAGGTTGCATCCCAAGAACGGGGTAACAACCTGAATGCCGTTTTGGAACTTGCCTCGGCATTACAAAAGAACTTGCAAATCGTGCGTAAAACACTATAAAAGGCATATGTTTTGCATAAAAATTCTTTCCGCTTGCTATAGGCAATTTTTTCCACACCACAACATCGCTGCATGTTTTTATAGACGTGCCGCTCTAGTCAGGGAGTCAAACCATGCTTACTATTGATGGAAACACAGTCTCTGTGCGTCTTGAAGATTTTGCCAACCTCGAAGAAGTCCTCGTCTTTATCTCCGCCCGTGATGAGCTGAAAGATCGTGTGATTACTGATGTTATTGTTGACGGCGAAACATTTTCCGAACTCTATCCACACCATTCCGAAGACATTACCATCGCTGAATTCAATACCCTTGAAATACACTCCCTCCCTTTTCAAGAATTGGCTATAGCCATGACCCAAGAATTATTCAAAGTGATCGATTTGTTACTCGTAAGCAGTAAGAACATTGCTCAACAATTCCGTCAAGCCGACGACGAAGAAGCCTTAGATTTGTTACATGACATGCTCAGTGTTGCGCAAAATTTCTTGGATATGCTGAATAAACTGCGTCAACAGTTCAATTTGGAAAACAATGAACACTTCAATGAAAACATGCAGCGTTTTTCCGAATTGCTGTCAGAAATGAGCGAAGAACTACAAAATAATGACTGGATTTTGCTCGCCGACCTTTTGGAATATGAGTTGAAACCCATTTGTGAAGCATGGCGTGTCACCATTCAAGAACTCTTGAATCATATTCAACCGGCATAAAAGCAGTTGTGACAACTTTGTTGCCAAAAACAATTCTTGCCAACAATATTGCTATCAGCAACAATATTGTTGGCAATGATATAAAGAATATTTATAAGAAGTAAAACATATCGTGTGGTTATTTTTATCTTATAATCATTTTTATATATGAGCCCCATAAGGATAAACCATGTCAGCGCAAGAAAAAAGCAGTCTATTTTTGCTTGAGCAAGCCACAGAACTTGGCCACAAAGAGTTTGTGGCTTTGTATCACGGCAATCTTGATAATGCGGAAACACTCTTTGCTCAACGGAACGACCTGATTCATAAAGCACTGGCTCTGGGAGACCAAGGAAACCCCACAGAGTATCGCGCAGCACTGCAAAAAGCATCAAGTATCCACGCTAAATTACTGAACAAAGCAAAAGAAGAACGCGGCATACTTCTTAAATCACTCAACAGAACCAAAGCTGAACAAAAACGCCTCAAGGCCTATCATAAAGCTGTACAACACGCATTTTTTTAAATCTTGTTCTTTCCGTAACATCATAAAACACCATTCTGGCACACTCATTGCATATATTGTCACAGTGTTTACACAGTGCACTTGTGAAATGTAAAAGAGGCCAAACCTCATGTTATTTTATTCTTGCCAAATCTGTTGGGTGTTTTCATACAATGTTTTGGCAAGCATGTTCTCTGAAGAGATAAAAAGAACTTGACGAGAGGATACAGATTGTCTTATATTATAGACATTCATATTCTATAAAAAACAAAAATAATTTAAGAGGAGAAATCGTATCTTATCTCTTCCATGGTATTTGTATTGAGAAATGAACAAAAGACACAGCGAATTCCAAAAAATGTATAGTTTGCTCTCTGTCTATAACGTCTTGATCTCAGTCAGATCTTTCAGATACACTGAGTGTAACTTTTAACTATAGAAAACGCTCCCCGCGTAATGAAGGAAGGCTTATGTTTAAACGCCTCATTACTCCGATGACTTTGTGTTCACTGGCACTGGTTGGATGCATGAATACGGCACAACAAGAAAACATGAATCCTACTACCGATTCCACAACAACAACTGAGAACATGCCTGTTACGGACGTTCAAGAAATGGTTGTCGAATCTGAAAGCATGCTGAATACCCCCGTCGAAGTCGCAACAGACGTTTTTTCAGAAGACATGCCTAATGAACTGCTTGCTTTACAGCCTGTTTCTTTACAAGAAACGATCAGACGTACCCTTGATTATCACCAAGGGTTAAAAATTCTGAAAGAGAACCTCACCGTTGTGCGCGATGAATTGCGTAGTGCAAAAGCAGGCTGGGGACCGCGTGTGGATGTGGCCGGTAGCGTTGGCTATACGTCATTGAGTGATACAACAACACGTGGACTCGGTGCAGACAAAGGTTTTGAAGTCGATGACAGCATCAGTTTGACCATCACTCAACCCCTTTGGGACGGCTTCGCAACGCGTAGTCGAGTACGTATGGGTGAGGCCACTGTCGATTCTGTTGTCAGTCGTGTGTTTGACAACGCCACAACATTTGCTCTTGATGGTATCATCGCGCATGCCGATGTGTTACGCCAACGCAAAATCGTTGAATTGGCAACAGCCAACGTCTTACAACACGAAGAAATCTTGGCTTCTCAAGCAGAGCGTGTCGCACTTGGAGCAAGCACGACCGCTGATGAAACCCAAACTCAAGGTCGTTTGGTTACAGCAAGAGCAACACTTGCAACGTCTGAATCTGCCTTACGCGAAGCCGAAAACTCGTATTACCGTCTTACAGGAACCCATGCCCCAAAAGTTCTTGACGAATTGCCCATGCCTGCAGGCATGTATACACTTCTTGATGAAATTCAACATGAAGCAGTAAAAAACAATCCTAAAATCCAAGCATACAAACATGATATTGCGATTCTTCTTGGTGAAAAAGAATTGGCAGAATCAGCCTATCATCCGCAAGTGAATCTTGAAGCGGGTCCAAGCCACACCAACCGTCACGGCCCTGGCAATCAATGGACTCGTGAATGGGGCGCCAATATCGTCATGAATTGGAACTTGTTCAGTAGCGGTGCAGACGATGCAACAGTGAGTGCCGCATTGGGACGGGTGCGTGAATCTCGTTCAACCTTATTGAATCTCATGGACGAATTACGTATGGAAATTAGCGACACTTGGACACGGTATACCGTTGCCCAACGTGTGCGTGACCTTAACGAACAAGCGGTGATGTTCAACACGGCCACACGTGACGCCTATTTGGAACAATTCATTCTTGGTCAACGCAGTCTGCTTGATGTGTTGGATGCCGAAAACGAATTATTCAACTCGTCAACCGAACTTGAAACGGCTTTGAGTAACGTTGTTGTCGGTGCGTATCGTCTGGAAGCCCTGACAGGCAATATGCTTCCCAATATGGGTATTGCTGCAGACAGCTTCACACAAGAAGTGGATCAAGAAAAACGCTTTAAAACAATCGTTGATGATCGATTCCATCCCCATGAAAATCTTTGGTAAAAAGGTTATCAAAAATTTTCATTCAAAGAATCCTTCCAATAGATCCGTTTTTTGGATATAGTTTTTGCAGGCTGTATAACAGAGGGTTATATAGCCTGCTTCTGCAGGCAAAGACAAAAACACATAACAGAATAAAAAATAAAAAAACCATGACAGAAATACATTCTGTCTGAATTTTTTATTGATAGATTCTGTTCTACTATTCAATTTGCCTCAAACTCACTTCCCCTACTGTTATAACAGGGGGCAACTGTGTGGGTGAAAACATGGCCGATTTACCAAGCTTTGTGAAAGACAGTGAAGGGGCTGCCCCTAAACCCGTCGATACCATGATGGATCTTCCTCCTTCTAAGGTTGATTATATCCCCCCACTTGTACACAGTGTGCTTTTTTTATTGCGTTTACGTGGGAAAGTGATGTCGGCAGCCTCATTTATGGCCGGTCTTACGGGTGGTGACGCGTCACCCGGTTCGTGTCTTTTGGCGGCGCGGCAAGCCGGACTCGATGCCAGAATCAGTTATCGCAAATCGATTCGTGACATTCCAAAACCGACATTTCCGTGTGTGTTGTTGCTCAACAATAACCGTTCTTGTGTATTGAGTGCCATTGATAATGAACTTGCGACGGTGTTTTTCCCGGAAACCGCCGAAGCACCACAAACTGTACACCTTGTAGATCTTGAAGACGATTATTCGGGATACACGCTTTTTGGAACACTGGAGTCACGTCTCGACCAACGCGCGGCTTCCATTTCGTTGGTTAAAAGCAAACGTTGGTTTTGGGATGTGTTGGTTTATTACATGCCTATTTACAAGCATGTGGCTTTAGCGAGCATTGTCACCAACATTATCGGTGCGCTTACGCCACTTTTTGTGATGAATGTGTATGACCGCGTGGTGCCAAACAACGCTATTACGACACTTTGGGTTTTGGCAATCGGGGTGTTATTGGCGTATTTTTTTGATTTTTTGTTACGCAATCTACGCAGCCATTTTGTTGACGTTGCGGGACGAAACGCCGACGTGGTTCTTTCGAGTCGTCTTTTGCGAAAAGTCTTGACCATGCGTTTTGATTCTAAACCCGATTCAACGGGAGCCTTGGTCAACAACATCCGTGAATTTGAATCCTTACGCGAATTTTTTGGTTCTTCGACGTTATTGGCGTTTATTGATTTGCCATTTTTGGCGATTTTTTTGCTATTAATTAGTTATATTGCAGGACCACTGGTCTTTTTGCCTTTAGCGGCGATTCCTATTTTGATTATTTCCGGGTTGTTTATCCAAGCGCCGACAAAGCGTTCTGCCGAACACAGCTACAAGCAAAACATGCAAAAAAACGCATTGCTTGTTGAGATTGTCAACGGCCTTGAAACGGTACGCACGTCTATGGCTGAAAGCCAACTGTTACGGCAATGGGAAGAATTATCAGAGCTTTCGGCTTCTGCGGGCACGGAATCACGAAAATACAAAAATCTTGCAGTGACGGTTTCAACGCTCATCACACAACTGGTGACTGTGAGCATGGTGGTTTGGGGCGTTTTTTTGATTGCCGACGGCACATTGACCATGGGTGGACTCATCGGTTGTAACATTCTTGTAGGACGAACGATGGCGCCTTTGATGCAGATAGCCACGTTGCTTACACGTTTACAAAGTTCGCGTATGGCTTTGCAAGCCTTGGATTTGCTCATGAATTTGCCCTCGGAAGGACAACACAACAACGATAACGTGGACTTTGGTTATCTTGAGCCTTCTTTTGAACTTGATGGACTCACGTTTGGTTATCCCGGATCTGAGCGTTTGGCATTACAAAATGTGTCACTGTCTATTGCACCGGGAGAGCGTGTTTGTATTGTCGGGCGAATGGGTGCGGGGAAATCGGTTTTGGGCAAACTTTTGATGGGATTATTCCAACCACGCGAGGGTGCGGTAAAGTTTGGAGGGGTAGATATCCGCCAAATGTCTGAGGTTGATTTGCGCAACCGCATTGGTTATTTGCCCCAAGACGTCGTACTCTTTTATGGATCTATCCGTGACAACATTGCCTTAAGCAATCCGTCCATGAATGATCAATTGGTTTTGCGTGCGGCAACGATTGCCGGTGTCACGAATTTTATTCGTTCTTCTGCTGCGGGTTTTGGGGCACAGGTTGGTGAACGTGGGATGTCGCTTTCCGGCGGTCAACGTCAAGCGGTAGCTTTGGCACGATCCCTTGTCAATGACCCGGACGTGCTTATCTTGGATGAACCAACGAGTAATATGGACAACGCCTCAGAACGTGCCATTATTAAGCGTTTGGCTTCGGTCATAGAAGGAAAAACTGTCATTATTATCACGCACCGCATGAGTTTACTTGACTTGGCAGATCGATTGATTGTCATTGACGGCGGACGTGTGATCGACGACGGTCCCAAGCAAGAGGTGTTGCAACGTCTTCGCGGCACCCCTGCATCTCGCAAAAAGTAGGATCGTGAAGGAGAATAATATGGCAACACAAAATGATTCCCCCCAAGCTACACCTCCGGCGAAATCAACACCAAACTTACCGCAAAAACAGGTTCCTGTGACACATTATGGTGTCAAACCTGATGATTTACCGTATATTAATGTTGTGGAAGCAGCATTGGTTCGTAAACCAAAACCGGGGCCTATCATGTTGGCTACGGTCTTGAGTTTATTTTTGCTCAGCATGTTGGTTTGGGCATATTATGCAGGTATTGATGAAGTGACTCGTGCAGAGGGGCAGGTGATTCCCTCTCAGAGCACGCAGATCATACAGAATCTTGAAGGCGGTATTCTTGGTGCGATGCTTGTGAAAGAAGGCCAAATTGTTGAAGCGGATGCGCCTTTGGCTCAGCTTGACAATAAATTGGCAGAATCACAGTTACGCGATGTGAGCAATCGTATACAAGAAAATGAATTGGCGATTATCCGTCTTGAGGCGGAGTTGGTAGAAGGCCTTGAACCACTTTTTTCACAAGAATTGGAAGAAACAGCACTTGAGGAGGTGGCAGACCAACGCGCTTTGTATGCTGCTCGTACAGCTCAGGCACGAAGTGAACTCAGTGTTCTTGAGGCACAATACGAACAACGCAGACGTGAAACGGAAGAATTGGAAAGCCGCAAAGCGTTAGCGGAAGAAAATCTCCGTATTTCCAGAGAACAACGCAATATAGCGCGTCCGCTTATGGAGCGTAAAATTTATTCTCGAGTTGACTTTTTGGGTTTAGAAAAAGCTGTTGTGGCGTTGGAAGGTGAATTGGCCTCTTTAGAATCGTTGATTCCCAAAGCACAAGCAGCAACGCGAGAAGCCGAAGAGCGTATTTATTCACGTCAAGCAGAAATGGAAGCAACAATCAATGCCGAAATCAGTAAGCGTCGGACAGAATTGACATCACTCAAAGAGACTTTGGCTGCCGGTGGTGACAAAGTAACGCGTACCGAATTGCGTGCGCCTGTTCGGGGTACGGTTAATCAAATTTATATCACTACCGTTGGCGGAGTTATTAAACCCGGTGAACCGATAATGGAGATCGTGCCTCTTGACGATTCATTACTGGTTGAAGCTCGTATTCGTCCTGCAGACGTAGCTTTTTTGCATCCCGGACAAGAAGCGATGGTAAAAGTGACGGCATATGATTTTTCGATTTACGGCGGTTTGGAAGCACATTTGGAGCAAATAAGCCCAGACACTATTGAGGGTAAAGAAGGAGAGTTTTTCTATCTTGCCAAATTACGTACTCAGAAAAACGCGATTGAGCATAATAATGAATTTTTGCCAATTATTCCGGGAATGATTGTTTCTGTTGATATTTTGACAGGAAGAAAAACAATCCTTAGCTATTTGCTCAAGCCTATCCTTAAAGCCAAACAAGAAGCCCTCCGCGAACGCTGATCTTTTTTCAATTATTTCTTATTCTTTTGTTTGGGGGGGATAATCCCCCCCAAGCCCCCTTAATGCTACGGCACATGATATCGCTACGCGCTACCATGTGCCGTAGTTTCAAAGAGCTTAAGGCAATATTTTCACATTAACTTTTATATAAATAAACAATTTTGCCACGGAGTGGACACAATGAAAAAGACATTCATACTGATGACATCTTGTATTATCATTTTTCTTAGCGCATACAGTGTGTATGCAGAACTCATTTCTGAGGAATATGTAGAGAATATTAATGAAACATGGAAAAATATTGACGGTGGAATTCAAGATGGCGTGAATCAAGTAGAAAAAAGTTTGAATAATATAAAAAAAGAAATAACAAATGTTACAAACAGTTTTTTGCCGAATAGCAATGACGACGACAGAGACGACGACAGAGATGATGACAGAGATGATGACGACAGAGACGACAATGATGACGATGACGACGACGATGACGACAGAGACTAGACAAGGCCTCACTGTATAAAAGAATAACCATTTTATGACAGTCAATCGTTTACTGTACAATCAAACTATTTATTTTACAATGAAAACATCTTCCTCCCCTGATAAAAAACTATTCTGGGCAAGGGGCATTTTCCGTACATGCTCCTGCCGATTCAATGTTTAAAAAAGGCAAATCTGTTGCCAAAGGATCACTGTCAAGGTTTGGTCTGTAACGTACGCTTTGCGGTGGTTGACGCAGCAACGCACTCGGTAAACCACGAAATTCCACAAAAGGTAACTGTGCACCACCATATGTCACAACATGCGCTTGATTGATCCACAGTCGAACTTGCAACAACAAAGCCTCCGGAGTCAATGTTTGTAACACTTGTTGTATGTTAAATACTGAAAAATTTTTGCTTTCTTGTGCTTTTTGATACGCTTCAAGTAACGATAAGCCTTCTTCGAGTGCGCTTTGCATATGCTGCACAGCCAATACATCACCCTCTTCTTCGGCAACAGGATACCAAGCCATTTTTCGCGCTTCTGCCTCGGGAATCCCCAAAATCAGCTGTCGACAAGCACCACAATGCAATGAAAAATAAACATGTGCCTGCGCAGAAACAGACGTTTCCGCAGGAGCAACAATAGACCAAGGACTACTAAAACTGCGCCCTACAAAACCAATATTAGTAATAAAAAGTACACTCCATATACAAAGCATACCTGAAAAAAAACGTCGAGACTCTCGATTCTGACCGCCAATCTGTAACTCAAAATGTAAAAGAAACGCCAAATATGTCGCTGCAAAAAAGAAAGCAATAACTAAACAAGACAAACAAGGTGATGTCAATAACATGACGACCAATAAGATGCAGTCCAAAAAAACACCGACACCCGCTGTAACAAGACCCAAACGCATTTTTCTAAAAAGAGCAAGTAAAAACAACAACACAAACGCCACAATGCCAAACCACCACAAGGAAAGACCGCCAATATTAAATGTACTGTATAGTGTACATCCACTGCCCAGACACGGCAAGGCATGCGTATCAATACTATTCCAAACTGCAAAACAAAATCCAATGAAAGAAAAGATAAGCGGCCATACCGGAAAATCAGTACGTTTTTCGTTCATCAACCCCTTCCTCTATTGCGTAAAACGTGCATTGAAGTGTGTTGCAAAAATTACAAAGATATGAAATAGTCCTTCTCACGGTTATAGTTTATCTACAGGAACAACACTCTTTTCTCTGTAAAAAAACTCATAACGCCAAAATAAAGAACGTATTTAAATATAAATACGGGATTTGCCTTTTTGTATCAAAAAAAGACCCATTACCTATGGACAAAGACCATCGGCCTGTGCTTTTTCAAACAGGCGAGGCTGTCCAAAACGAGCTGCTGCAGAAAAATCGCGGCACGCCGCTTCATGATCATGCTTCATCAGTTGTAAAACACCACGGTACATATATGCAGTACCGTTTTCTTGATCGTTTTGAAACGCTGTCTCCAAATCTCGCTCGGCACCGAGGGGATTGCCTTCACGAATCAACAAGCCCGCACGTCTGGCATACCATTCGGCTGAAGGTTGTAAGCGAATTGCTGCAGTAAAGTCCGCAAAGGCATCAGCAAATAACGTCAATTGTTGAAAAGCCAAACCCCGTTGACCCAAAGCTACAGCAAAATTCGGCTCCAATGCAAGAGCACTGTTGAGTAAGGCTATGGCCTGTTCGGGATCTTCATAATGGTCTTCAAACCACATGTTCAGTGCTAGACTGTACAACTCTGAGGCCTCGGGATGTATCACCTCTTGTATGACAGCTTTTTTAGTTTCTTGTTTTTCAGTTTTCTGTTTTCCGGTTGTAATAAAGGGCTCTTCTGCAGTCGAAGTGTGTACGTCGTGCGTTGCACAACCGCTGAGAGCTACACACAACAACGCTCCAAGTATACAATTTTGAATAAAAAAACGCTCTTTACGGATATGATGGCACATGATTGTCAACTCTGTCGTGTAAATGATGAAAAACATCCCAAAAAGGAGATTAGCCCACAACTCAACAGAACATGTTTTGCATCTTCTGACAAGTCCTTACAGAACATTGCCACAAACCTATTCAAAAGAATAGCGTGGATATACAATATGGCAATGTATTTATTTGATTTTACGATTCAACAACACGTTCTGTTTTCTTTAGCTATTCAATCAAAGCCTTTGCATTACCGTTGATACAAAGTGTTAACGGAATATGAAGTGAAGAGAATATAAAGAATTTATATTTATATGTGTTCTGTGTTTTATCTCTCAAATACGTTTACCATAACGACGATGTTTTGGTTTTGCATTTTGATATCAGCATAAAGGGGAAGGTCATGCAATTTGTGTTTAATAAAACCGTTTGCCAAAATTTACGCAAATCGTTGCGTCAAGAATGGATTGAAACAAACAGTTTGGGCGGCTACGCTTCAAGTTCTCTTGTTTGTTGTAATACAAGAAAATATCATGGATTATTGGCTGTGGAACTTGCCGATCCTCCCGGCCGTTTTGTTTTGCTTTCCACACTGGAAGAATCGTTGTCTGTTGCCGGTCGTGAAGCGACATTTTCTTGCCGTAAGCATCCCAATGTCTATTATCCTCGCGGGCACGAATATTTACATGAGGTCACACTGGGCACAGTGCCCACATTTGTATATCGCTATGGTGATCTGCATCTGGTGCGTCAAATTATGATGCTTGAAAAACACAACGTCACCTTGATTCGTTACAGCCTGCTCTGCGGCGACAGCGCAGACGCCTGCTCCACCATGCCCGGCCCCGCGCGACTGCGTGTCAAGCCTTTGCTGGCTTATCGAAATATGCATGCCTTAGGTGCCGCCAACATCGATCTTCAAGTCAAAACATGGCCTGCCAAAAACGGCTTCTTTATTCAGCCTTACAACACCATGCCGCCGTTTTTTATGCAATCCGACAATGCCTTTGTGTTTCATCCTTCTCCGGATTGGTATCGTAATGTTGAGTATATGATTGAAGCCGAACGCGGCTTTGACAACCATGAAGACCTCTTCCAACCCGGCGTCATTGATCTTGAATTGCGTTTGGGACAATCTGTTGTGATTTCGGCAAGCACGGAAGACGTTATTGAAAAACTCGGCACGCTCTCAGATCTTTGGGACGAGGAAATCAAACGTCGCACAAACGACAACGAAAATTTCTCTCTATTGGAACAACAACTGCAACAAGAAGGCAAACGCTTCATGATTACCGATCCCACAGGCGGTGAAGCGGTTGTGGCAGGCTATCACTGGTTCGGTGCATGGGGACGCGACACATGTATTGCTCTTTCCGGTTTGACCTTTGCCTCAGGAGACAGTCAAGGCGGCATTGAAGTACTCGAACGTTTGGCCAAAGGCGCGCATGAAGGCCGAATCCCCAACATGTTTTCTTCAGACGGCAACCACGCATATAACTGTATTGATGCCTCCTTATGGTACGTCTGGGCAGCGCAAACCGCCTTTGAATTATTACCAAACGGACCGAAATTGTTGCGTAAACATTGTTGGCCGTTCATCAAAACCGTTATTGAAAAATACGCATCCGGTACCGTACCGCATGTGCATTGTGACGAAGCGGGCTTCCTGCATGTGGGCAATCCCCAAACGCAACTGACATGGATGGACGCCAGCGTCAATGGACAAGCCGTCACACCACGTTATGGTTGCCCCGTTGAAATCAATGCACTTTGGTACAACGCACTGACTTTTGCACGCAAAGCGGCAAAGTGTTACGGCGAAAGCTACCCGCATCTTTTGTGCCACAAAAAATCGTTAACAGCCATGCGTGCAACCTTCCATCAACGTTTTTGGATCCAGAAAAACGATAAGGGGTATCTCGCCGACTGCTGGCGTCCCGAAGGACAAGACAGAAGCTTGCGTCCCAATCAGCTTTTTGCCGTGGGTTTGCCCTATGCGATCCTTGAAGAAGAATTCTGGGGTGATGTGGTCAGCGCGTGCCGCAATGATCTTTTGACACCTTTCGGTTTGCGTACACTCTCACCCAATAATATTCATTATGCCTCAACCTATGGCGGCAGTCCCGAACAACGTGACGGCGCCTACCATCAGGGAACAGTATGGCCATGGTTGCTTGGTATCTATGGTGATGCCTTATTGCGTGCCGCCTGGGATACCGAAAATGCCGCACGCGAATTGCTCGACACCTTGACACCGCTTTTAACCACACATTTGAGAGATGCCGGTGTCGGATCGATTTCTGAAATTTTTACCGCGGATCCCCCACACACGCCCGACGGTTGCATCACGCAAGCGTGGAGTGTTGCAGAAGTGCTTCGTCTTCTCGGTGTTTTGCGCCGTGCCGCGCCGAAAGCCGTCAGCACATGGGAACGTGAACACATACAAGAATAAAGCCTTATAGAATTACATATTGTTTATTTATGGTTAATGCCTCAAATATTACACACTGTTTAACAAAAACAAAGCCAGAGGAAGAGTATGCGAGTTTTGATGTTTGGCTGGGAATTTCCACCCTATATGAGCGGAGGATTGGGCACTGCCTGTTACGGTATGACCCGTGCTTTGGCAGGAAAAGGAACTGAAGTGCTTTTTGTACTGCCGCGCATGGAAGGGCACGACGCGGTGGCCGTGCCTCAAGGATTGTCGTTACGCGGAGCCTCGGGCACACGCATTGCTTGGACAGAAGGTGACAACGCCGATACAGTCTATCACAAAGCTGTAACCAACCAACCCCTCATTCAGCCCTCAAACGTATGTCAAAGCACAACAGATGCTGAAACGCGTGCGGCTGTTGTGCGTGACGTATGGCAAAAACGTTTGCAGATGCATCCGATCGATTCCTCACTCCATGCCTACGCAACGCCGCAAAGCTATGCCGATATTCAAACGCTCTATCAAAGCGCTACCAACTCGTACATGTACGATCCCTGCACCATGCCTTTGGCTTTTTTGGATCAAGCAGACGGTTTGGTTTCACCTGAAACCAGCGAACAACTGCTTCAGGTTGTACAGCGCAATCAAGGACAGACCAAAAGCGGTGAAACCGTCATTTCATTACACGGCGGCTACGGTCAAGGCTTGATGGATGAAGTGTTTCGTTACAGTCAAAGTGTTCTTGGCTTGCAAGACGAAAATTTTGACGTGATTCACGTGCACGATTGGATGACCTATCCTGCAGGGATTGTCGCCAAACGCTTGAGCGGTAAGCCGCTTGTGGCACACATCCATGCTCTTGAAAGCGATCGCAGCGGCAGCAACCTCAATCCCGAAGTGGCAACCATTGAACGTGCGGGTCTTGAAGCGGCCGATGTGATTGTTGCGGTCAGCCATTATACAAAAACTCGCGTGACCGAACTCTATGGTATTGATCCGCAAAAGATTGTTGTGGTACATAATGCAGTGACTCGTGAAGAATCACGCGCTCAATTAGACATTCCCACACACAGTACAGATGAAAAATATGTATTGTTTATGGGTCGTATTACATTTCAAAAAGGCCCCGAATACTTTGTTGAGGCCGCAAAGTTGGTGTTGTCGCGAATGCCGAACGTGCGTTTTATTATGGCCGGCAGTGGCGACATGCTTTCACGAATGGTACGTATGGTCGCTCGGATGCGGATGGGCAATCGTTTCCACTTTACGGGTTTTTTGCGTGGTGAAGACGTTGACCGCATGTATGCGATGAGCGATCTCTATGTCATGCCGAGTGTTTCCGAACCATTTGGTATCGCACCGCTTGAGGCTATGGCCTATGACACACCGGTGCTCATTTCTCGTCAATCGGGTGTTGCCGAAGTTGTACAAAACGCGCTCAAGGTTGACTTTTGGGATGTACGGGGCATGGCTGATAAAATTTGTTCGGTGCTTGCCCACCCGCGCCTTGCCGGAGAAATGACCAAACAATGCAGAGAAGAATTGCAACACATTCGTTGGGAAAACGCCGCCAATAAGTTAATCGGAGTCTACGAAAACTGTTTGCAAAAAGCTTAAAGCATGTCTCTTTTTTTATGAGACACGAGACAATGTATTGTTATTTGATCGAAACGGTTTGGAGCGTTCGCGAAAAAGTGCTCAAAAAACGCATTACAAAACTTTATTTTTTCGCGAACGCTTTTGCAAGCGGCTTTTCTCAAAGACAGGAAGCCGCGTCTGCAAGCAACATTGCGATGTTATTTTAACGTGTATTCTTCTTGGGAGATAGATTATGTCAGCAATATGTTTTTATTTTCAAGTTCATCAGCCGTACCGTCTGCGTCACTATACCGTTTTTGATATGGGGCAAAGTCATTTTTATGAAGACGATAAAGCAAATAGCGAGATCTTATTAAAAGTCGCTCACAAATGCTATTTGCCTATGAATAAGCTGCTGTTGGATTTGATTCGTCAACATGACGGAAAATTCAGAATCAGTTTTTCGCTTTCCGGAGTTGTTATGGAACAATTCGCAATGTGGGCTCCGGAAGTCCTTGAAAGTTTCCAAGAATTGGTGAAAACAGGTTGTGTGGAGCTGCTTTCAGAAACCTATGCCCACTCGCTTTCTGTTTTGTATTCACCCGAAGAATTTAAACAACAGGTTCAAATGCACGCGGATCTGTTGGACAAATATTTTGGCGTGCAGCCGAAAGTGTTTCGTGACACAGAGCTGATTTATAACAATGATATTGCTAAAATCGTTGAAGATATGGGATATAAAGCGATTTTGGCTGAAGGCGCGGATCATGTGCTTGGTTGGCGCAGTCCAAACATCATGTATCAACCGAGCTCTTGTCTTGATCTCAAGTTGTTGTTGAAAAATTACAATCTTTCTGACGACATTGCTTTCCGTTTTTCAAACCGTGGTTGGCCGGAATACCCACTGACTGCAGAAAAATTCACCGGTTGGCTGCACACAGCCGGGCTACAAGGTGAGCTTATCAACCTATTTATGGATTATGAAACCTTTGGTGAGCACCAATGGGCAGATACAGGCATTTTTGATTTTATGCGTGCGCTGCCCTCACAAGTATTGGCCAATCCCAATTTCCGTTTTATCACGCCTTCCGAAGCGGCAGACAGCATATCCCCCATGGCGCGTTTGGACGTGCCCGACACCGTGTCTTGGGCAGACGCCGAACGCGATCTCACCGCATGGCTCGGTAACGACATGCAAAATGACGCCATTGAATCCGTCTACCGCTTGGAAGAAACCGTTCGTGCAACAAAAGATGAAGGCATCATCAAAACTTGGCGTCGTTTGCAAACCTCCGACCATTTTTATTACATGTGCACAAAATGGTTTACAGACGGAGACGTACACAAATATTTCAACGCCTACGATTCGCCCTATGATGCCTACATCAACTACATGAATGTTTTGGCAGATTTTGAGCAAACCTTGAACGAAAGGGGTTGAATGATGCGTTCTGGTTTGCAGGAGTGAGGCACTCCGCACCGTGTGTGGACAGCGTTTTGCAGTCTGCTACACGGTGAGCTTTGATCATACAACTTTGAGGCAAGGCCTCTTTGAGGTGGATGTATGCATACACAGTTGAACCAAACCACTGCTTTTGAAGTAAGCTGGGAAGTTTGTAACAAAGTGGGTGGCATTTATACGGTCGTCAGCAGTAAAGCGCTGCAGGCTGTTGAATTTTTTGACGATCGTTATTATATGTTGGGTCCGGACATGGGCAACAACGCCGAGTTTGAAGAAACAGACGAACCATGCTGGGAACCCATCCGTGCTGCTTTGGCGTTGCATAACTTTCAATGCCGTTTAGGACGTTGGAACATTCCCGGACGCCCGAAAACGATCTTGGTGAGTTTTAAAGATCGTCTCAATGTCAACCAGTTGCTCTACGAACTGTGGAATCGCTATGGCGTCGACTCCATGACAGGCGGTTGGGATTACACCGAACCGGTAATGTTCAGTACCGTGTGCGGTGAAATCATTACATCTATTTTTAAAGAAATTCTTGAACCAAACGATGAAAAAGCTGTAGCCCATTTTCATGAATGGATGTGTGGTGCGGGGTTGTTGGCTGTAAAACGTCAAACACCAAATATCGGTACGGTCTTTACCACACACGCCACCATGCTCGGACGTGCCATGGCGGGTACGGGTTGCGACATTTATAAACAAATGCATCAACTCAACCCCACACGCGAAGCCGCAAACCATAACATTACAGCCAAATGCTCCATGGAACGCATCTCTGCCAGAGAAGCCGACTGCTTTGCCACGGTCAGTAAGATCACAGCCAGCGAAGCGGCGGTCTTTTTGGCTCGTGTGCCCGATGTGATCACACCAAACGGTTTGGATATGCGTGTCATTCCGGATTATACGGAGGATCGCAGTGAAGTTGTGGCGTATCGCAAGCAATTAAGCGGTGCGGTTGAAAAATTGTTGCGCCGTCCTTTACCGAAAACGACGCGTTTTATTATGGTTTCCGGACGTTATGAGTTTCATAACAAAGGTCTGGATGTGTTTCTTGACGCGCTTGCGGGAATGAATGAATCGTTACGCGGCACCGACAATTATGTTGTGGCCTTGTTTGCAGTGATGGGTGGACACACGGGTGTCAATCCCGATGCCGTAAGCGGCGATCCCACCAAAAAACCGTACCGTAGCGAACACTGGATCACTTCACACAATGTCTATGACGGTCCCAATGATCCTATTTTAAACACTTGCAAACGGCTTGGTCTCACCAATGATCCGCAAAATCACGTTCAAGTGGTGTTTGTCCCCGCACAGTTGAACGGCCATGACGGGTTTATCAATCTGACCTATGAAGAAACCCTTGCGGCGTGCGATCTTGGTGTTTTCCCCTCATGGTATGAGCCGTGGGGCTATACACCACAAGAAAGTGCGGCTTGGTCTGTGCCGACAGTGACCACGGATCTTTCCGGTTTTGGTCAATGGACACGTCAGGTGCAAGCACAAGAAGCGGTATCCGGCGGTGTTTTTGTTGTTCCCCGTCAACATCGTTCATATGAACAAGTGATGCAGGATCTGCGCGACACCACATTAAAAGCGATTTCTCAATCAGATGAAGAGCTTGCTGCCGCACGCAAAGCCGCACGCGATCTGACAAGCTTCTGCTCATGGGAAAAATTTTTCCCACACTACCAAACAGCCTATACCCATGCCTTAACCAAAGTGGCGGAGCGCAACGATGAAGTCATGGGGTTTTCCGATGATTTGAAACGTGTTTTTAAAGCAAGTTCATCTGTTACGCCTGTATTGCGTGCGTTTACGGCGATCTCGTTTTTGCCGACACGCTTGCGTCGCTTACGGGAGCTGGCAGGCAACCTTTGGTGGTGCTGGCAAACTGCCGGGTGGGAATTGTTTGAGGAAATTGATCCGGATATCTGGACAAGTTGCGAACACAATCCGGTAGCCTTGTTGGCAACGGTTTCGAGTACGCGTTTGACAGAATTAAGCAAGGATACCAAATATCTTGAAAGAATGGATTCCATGCTTAAAAAGTTCGATGCTTATATGGCTGAACCCCCCAAAACGGTTGATGATGTGTTGAATACAGATCATCCTGTAGCCTATTTTTCGACAGAATATGGAATATGTGAAAGCCTGCCCATTTATTCAGGCGGCTTGGGTGTTCTTTCAGGGGATCACCTCAAATCAGCAAGCGATTTGAACGTGCCTTTGGTTGCTGTCGGTCTTTTGTATAAAAACGGTTACTTTAGACAAAGACTCATGCCCGACGGCGGGCAGCTTGCTGTCTATCCCGAAAACGATTTCACAACCATGGCTGTAGAACGTGTCCTCAAGGTCGATGGGGAACCGATGGAGGTTGTGATTGATTTACCGGGTCGCAAGCTACACGCCCAAGTTTGGTTAGTGCGCGTCGGTCGGATCAAGTTATATTTGTTGGATACGGATCTCCCAAACAACACGGCTGAAGATCGTAAAACAACAGCACGTCTTTATGTTGCCGATCGCGATTGTCGTTTACGTCAAGAGATTTTGCTGGGTATGGGCGGCGTCAAGATGTTACAACAGCTTGGCATTCGTCCTGCGGTATACCATATGAATGAAGGACATTCGGCCTTCTTAATTCTTGAACGCATTCGCCACTTGATGCAAAAAGGTTTGAGTTTTGATGTGGCTTGCGAAGCTGTTCGCGGTTCTTGCGTATTTACAACACACACACCTGTAGATGCCGGAAACGAACGCTTTGCTCCTGATCTGATGGAACGCTATTTTGCCGAATACGCATCCAGCATTGGTTTATCCTTCCAAAATTTCCTCAATATGGGACGATTGATAGGTACCGATCGCAGCAACATGTTTGAAATGACGGTATTGGCATTGAACTATTCGCTCAAAGCCAACGGTGTCAGCCGTTTACACGGCGATGTCTCGCGTGACATGTGGCAAGCGGCATGGAAGGGGTATTCGCAAGCCGAAGTACCGATTGGTTCTGTGACCAACGGTGTACATGTGGCTTCGTATGTTTCTCCGTCTATGCGCAGAATGTTGAATGAAAAAATAGGCCACGGTTGGGCGGATTTACCACCAAATGACGGCGCATGGAACAAGATTGCAGACGTCCCTTCACAAGAACTTTGGGATATTAAGAAAAAAGAAAAAGAACGCCTTTTACAGGCTGTCGATAAAGGCTTGACAAATATCTTTAAAACTTTGGATGTGCCGCGTGCCACTCAACAGGCAATGCGCAATGGTTTAACCAATCCCAACGCATTGGTTATTGGTTTTGCACGGCGTTTTGCACCGTATAAGCGTGCGAATCTGCTGTTTGCCGAGCCTGAGCGTTTACAACGTTTATTTAGCGATCCGAAACGTCCCGTGATTTTTATTTTTGCGGGGAAAGCACATCCTGCGGATCAGCATGGTATTGATATTATGAGGGAGATTGTCAAATCAACCCTTGATGAACGCTTCCTCGGGCATATGTATTTTATGGAGGATTACAGCCTTGCTGTTTCACGCTTATTGACCCGCGGTTGTGACGTATGGCTCAACACGCCACGACGTCCTTATGAGGCCAGCGGAACAAGCGGAATGAAGCTGTCGGTGAATGGGGGCTTGAACTTGAGTATTTCCGACGGTTGGTGGTGCGAAGGCTTCAATGATAAAAACGGTTGGACGATAGGCCCTGTGGTAAAGAATCTCAAAACATTGGAAAATCAAGCAGACTATGCCGATGCAGAATCGTTGTATACGAAACTTGAAGAACATGTGTTGCCGTTGTATTTTGATCGTGATGCCAATGGCCTGCCAAACAATTGGCTTGAATTCAGCCGTAACGCCATGCGCACGCTGACGGCAGAATTCAGTTCACACCGTATGGTCAATGATTATATGGAACAATACTACACACCGACAGCTGCACGAAAAAAAGCAATGTTTACCAACGAATTGGCTCTGGCAAAACGCCTTGCGGAATGGAAACACGCGGCTGCACACACGTTCCCTTGTGTGGCGATTGAAGAAGTGATTTTTGAAGGTGTAGACAGCGATACACTCTATGTCGGTCAAAAAATTCGAATTCAAGTGACAGCCAGATCAGGCGATTTTGATGCCGATTCTCTACAAATTGAGCTTGTTGTCGGACGCAGTGAAACGCGTGATACACATGACTTTGTGGAAGCCCCCAAGGTGGTGCCTTTAAAGTTGAAGGAACGCTTAGATTCCGGACGGCTTCTTTTTAGCGGCGATTTCTCGGTGGCAGAAAACGGTCATCATTCATATGGTGTCCGTGCGGTTCCCTTCGGTGCCGACTTGATGTCACCGCTTGACACACGCTTGGTTCTTTGGGCTTAATACAAAAGACTTTTCTGAAAGCATTGAACGACAATAAAAACAATAGATAGAACTCTCTTTAAAATAAAAGCGTTATGCCTCCTTGGCATAACGCTTTTATTGATTCTTCATAACGAGTTGAAACCATTGAGTCGCTGCCATTTTCTTGTTGACTAAGAGAAAAAGAATCATTTTGCCGTCTCAATTTTATCGTTTTTCAAAAGGGTGCGTATCTCATATTGCCATAGTTGCTATTCTTTTTGAATTCAAATACTATAACCTGTTAATGTCTCAATTACGCCTTTTGTGGATTGCCTTTGCGTCATATTTCACCGACTTTTTTGTTATATATATTCTCAACACGACGCACTTCCTTGCCATCATATACATTGTACCATTTGATGATATTCACGCATTGAAGCGAGGGGTCAGACCTATGATAAAAAAACACATCTTGACGCTTTATCATGCATATTGAACCTCTTTTAATTATTTTATATTTTTATTTTTTATTTGTAGGTTTTCCTGCATTTATAACAATAAAACGGCAATATAAAATACAACTTTTGCTTGTGCCTCTGTGCACATCGTTAAGTGTATATTATACATTTTCATGGTTTCGCAATATAATACAATGGCTACGTAATGCAAATATTTTTTCATATATAACCATATCAGAAATATCTTTATACGGGATCATTTTTTTTATCATGTCATTGTTTGTTTCTTTATTTTTTGTCAATGTTTTTTCTATCATTCAATTCTTACGTTTACAAATACGTTTATCATTATTTATAGCCTCAATATCTGTACCGCTTATTTGCATTCTACAGATCACTTATTATATTACTGCAGAGCTCATCTTGCATTATCTTAAAAAATAGTATCTTTTATTATTCTGCCAAAGGCAATCTCTCGTATTTTGAGTGTAACAGATCTCTCGACCTTGAACGTCTTTTCACTCAAAAAAGCGTTTGAAAAAAACATGGATATGTGTAAATACATCTTCTTGACGCAACGTACGGAAAACATTGAAACGCATGTGGAGAAAACGATGATTCATTTACTCAGTTGGTTGGGCGCCTCTGCTCTGGAGATACTCCACAAGCTGGGCAGTATTTTTCTCTTTTTTCTTGAAGGTTGCAAACATGTTTTCTTGGTGCCGAAACTCTTTTCAAAAACAATACATCAACTCTATGTCATTGGAGCACAATCTGTTTTTGTTATTGGTTTAATTGGTCTTTTTACGGGCATGGTGCTCGGTTTGCAAGGTTATTACGTCTTGATCAAGTTTGGATCTGTGGGTTTTTTGGGTGCGGCGGTCTCTTTAACCTTGGTGCGTGAATTAGCGCCTGTGTTGACGGCAATCATGCTTACGGGACGCGCGGGCTCGGCCATGACCGCTGAGATTGGTGTCATGCGTATAACAGACCAGATCGACGCCTTGGAAGTCATGGATATTTCGGGCATGGGTTATCTTGTGGCGCCGCGTTTTTTGGCTTCGCTGATTGCTTTTCCTTTACTGACAGCCTTTTTTGACGTTGTCGGTATTTTTGGTGGATATCTTACGGGTGTTGAACTCTTGGGAATCAGCGAAGGGGTTTATTTCGGAAGAATTGAAGAAGCCATCAAACCACTTGATATTGCCGAAGGATTTATTAAATCAGTGGTTTTTTCTTTGTTGGTCAGTCTTATTTGCTGTCATCAAGGATATAACGCCCATTTGCGTCATGACGGCAAAGGCCCCGAAGCGGTCGCCAACGCCACCACGTCGGCTGTGGTGATTTCGTGTGTTCTTGTGTTGATCGCGGATTATGTGGTGACGTCTTCGGTTTTGCGGTAAGCAGCGTTTCAGAACACATCCTCTGAAAAACACAGATGAAAAACGTGCTTGCTTCCGCAACAAGCTGACAAAAAATTGTTTCAAGCGTACTCTCTGAGGAGAACATTCAAAATGATGCAAAAAATGACACAACAAAACGCTTCTTCCTGGAACATCACGCTTTACAATCTCAGTGTGGGCTACAACGAACGCCTTGTTCTCGAAGACATCACAACGGTCTTGCCCGAAGGACAAATTTCTGTTATTTTAGGAGAATCAGGCTGTGGTAAATCCACGTTATTACGCCATATTATAGGCTTGTCGCGTCCTCAAAAAGGACGAGTCTTTTATGGTGAAAACGATCTTTTTGCCCTGTCGGATCATGCGTTTCGTCGTCTTCGGCGACGTTTTGGTGTCTTGTTTCAAGACGGAGCCTTGCTTGGCTCACTCACTTTGGCGCAAAATGTCGGTCTGCCGCTTCATGAACACACCAAGCTTCGCCCCGATGACATCAATGAGGTTGTGCTTCGTGCGCTGGCATTGGTCGGTCTTGAAGAATATACCGATTATTACCCCAACGAACTGTCGGGCGGTATGAAAAAACGTGGAGGCTTGGCACGTGCCATTATTACAGAGCCACCTGTCCTTTTTTGTGATGAACCCACATCGGGGCTTGATCCCATTAATGCGGCACAGATGGATCAATTGTTGCTAGACATGAAAACGGCCTATCCGGGTATGACTTTGGTTGTGGTTACACACGATCTTGCCAGTGTACAACGCATTGCCGATCATGTCGTTGTGTTGCGCGAAGGTCGCCTCGTCTTTGCCGACACAGTCGATGCGCTCAACACCTCAAACGATCCCTATCTGCGCCAATTTATGGATCGTTTACCGGAAAACGAAACTCGCTTGCTTGAAACCGCCATGGCTCCGCACGTGCGTAAAGCTCTTGATCATTGGCTGGAAAACTGAGAAAGCAACAAAAAATATGGATATATTCAATTTTAATGCTGAAGAATTTTTGAGTTTTTTGCTCACCTTGGCACGCATCAGCATTGTTCTTTTTCTTTTTCCTATTTTTGACTCCCGTTCGGTACCGCGGACTGTAAAGGGCGCGTTGTGTCTGTTGTTGTCGTTGGCTTTATGGCCTGTTGTGGCTTTATCGGGCATATCCATGCCTGCACACCCGTTTGATCTGTTGCTGTTGGTGATTGGCGAGGTGATTTTGGGGCTTGTTTTGGCTCTTGCCGTCAATTGCTTTTTTGCGGGTATTCAATCCGGCGGTGAAATCCTTGCCATGCAGATGGGCTTTTCCATGATCCAATTCGCCGATCCTGTTTCAGGGCGGACAACAGGCTTGGTGGCAAACTTTTTATACATGATCACCTCTCTCCTGTTCTTGGCTTTTAACGGGCATTTAATGCTGATCCACGCCTTTGCCTATACCTTTCAAGCTTTACCAGCAGGAGAACTTTTTTTAAGCACAGACTTAATGAACGACATGATCAAACTGGTCTCCACCGTATTTATTTTTGCTGTACGCCTCGCCGCGCCCGTTATGGTTGTTTTAATGATGGCCGAAGCGGCCTTGGGTTTAATGAACCGCGCCGCACCGCAAATTCATGTCATGGAAGTCGGGTTTCCTTTAAAAATCAGTGTGGGTTTTTTCTTGATTGGCATGCTTTTTGTAATTCTTGCCGAAGAAGTCAGTATCTATATCACAGGCATTGACGGACTGTTTTATAACCTCATTTCACTCATGCGTCCCCAAGAATAAGCCAAACAACAGAGACTCGCCATGCCCCAAGCCGATCCAAGTCGTACAGAACAAGCCACACCGAAACGTCGCAACAAAGCACGAGACGAAGGCAATGTGGCCAAATCACAAGAATTGGTGAAAGCCGTAACCAACACCGCCGCTGTTGTGGCGCTTTCGGCATTTATGGGCGTCATGAGCACGCATATTTTAGAAGTCTTTCGTATGCTTTTTACTCTGTCCGGAAAATTTGAAATCAATGACGAATCCGTCTATGCCTTAATGACCTATATCGCCAATGAATTGGCTGTCATCATTTTACCGGTTTTGTTTTCTATCGGCCTTGCGGCTTGGCTTTGCTTGCGCTTACAAATCGGTCCTCTATGGACAACAAAACATATGGCATTCAAATGGGAACGCTTTAATATCATCAATGGCTTTAAAAACATGTTTGCCTCACTGCAAACAATCGTACGTCTCTTGCGTAGCCTTGGGCAAGGTCTCATTATCGCTTTGGTACCATTGTTTATTATCTGGTTGGAAAGAGACAATTTTTTGCCGCTTTTCTATCAAACGCCTGAAGGCATTATCCGTTATCTCATGGAGTTGGGCTTCTATATTATTCTATGGACATTACCGCCTATGTTCATTATCGGCGGAATGGATATGTGGTACACGAATTACGAATATGAAGAAAACCTCAAAATGACCAAGCAAGAGGTCAAAGACGAACACCGTAATGCCGAAGGCGATCCACTCATCAAATCCAAACAACGCCAAGAAATGTTCAAAGTCATCGGTAAGCGAATGCTCAAAAACGTCCCCAAAGCCGACGTCGTGATCACAAACCCCACACACTTTGCCGTTGCCTTGCGTTACAACATTCAAGAAGCTCCCGCACCCATTGTGGTTGCCAAAGGCGCCGACCACCTCGCACGCCGCATCAAAGATGTGGCACGAGAACATAACGTCCCCATTCGCGAAAATGTGATCTTGGCACGCGCTTTGTATAATAGTGTAGAAGTGGGAGACATGATTCCCGAAGACTTATACAAAGCTGTGGCCGCTATCTTGGCCTCAATTTGGAGAATCAAAGGCAAGCTCCCAGAAAGATAATCTTTTTTTGAAGCATCTCCTTCCCTTGAACGCAAGCATAAACACAAAGTTATGTCTATGCTTGCAATAAAAAACAAAAGCCTTCAAAAAAAACTGACGGTGAGGTGTCAATATTATGGCTTCCGGCAAGCTACCCAAAATGGATTATGAACGCTTCAGCAAACAAGGTGATATCCTTCTTGCCGGCGGCGTTATTGTCATTCTCTTTACAATGTTGGTGCCGTTACCCACATTCATTTTGGATGCCATGTTGTCTTTGAGCATCAGCATTTCACTTGTTGTTTTGTTGACAGCCATGTTTATGACATCACCGTTGGAATTTTCGATTTTTCCTTCATTACTTTTGGTCACGACCTTATTGCGCTTGGGGCTCAACGTGGCCTCAACCCGATTGATTTTACTGAACGGCGAACAAGGCCCGGGTGCTGCCGGTGAAGTGATCCGTTCGTTTGCTGAGTTTGTGGTTGGGGGGAGTTATATTGTCGGTGCGATTGTGTTTTTGATTTTGTTCATCCTGAATAAAGTCGTGATCACCGCAGGAACAACCCGTATCGCCGAAGTGGCGGCACGCTTTACCCTTGACGCCATGCCCGGTAAACAAATGGCCATCGAAGCCGACCTGAACGCGGGGCTCATCGACGAAAGTGAAGCCAACGAACGCCGTAAAAACATGCGCAAAGAAGCCGACTTCTACGGTGCCATGGACGGTGCGGGCAAATTCGTACAAGGTGACGTGACCGCAGGACTGTATATCACCCTCATCAACCTCATCGGCGGTATCCTCATCGGTGTGGTGCAAAAAGATCTGGGCTGGGGCGACGCGCTGGCAACCTATTCTATGCTCACCATCGGTGACGGTCTTGTCTCCACGATTCCAAGCATTATCACGGCGATCGGTGCGGGCATAATCATCTCTCGTTCTGCTGCTGAAGCCAAAATGGGCGAAGAATTTGTTGCTCAGCTCACCTATAATTCGCGTGTATTGCGTCTTGCCGCCATTGTTTTGGGCACTTTTTCTCTGGTTCCCGGTCTGCCGACATTGCCTTTTATGACTTTTGCTCTTATATTGTTTTTTATTTCTCAATCCGTCAGTCGTCGCGATCAGGAAGCAGAAGCACAAAACAACGACAAGAAAAAAGGCAAGAACAGCGCGCCGACAGCAACAACAGCAGACACCCCCGAAGAAGTTCAAGCGCTGTTGCCTTTGGATGTTTTAGAATTGGAAGTTGGGTACGGCTTGATTCCGCTCGTCGACGAAGATCAAAACGGCAACTTACTTTCACGAATCCGTTCCATTCGACGCCAATTTGCCTTGGATATGGGCGTGGTCATTCCTTCTTTACATTTGCGTGACAACCTTCAACTAAAGCCCGGACAATATGTCTTGTTGATAAAAGGCAATCAAGTCGCCAGTGCCGAAATATTGATCGACCACTACTTGGCCATGGATCCGGGAAACATAACACGTAAAGTCGAAGGCGTGAGCACTCGCGAACCGGCCTTTAATCTGCCCGCACTCTGGATTAACGAAGGACAACGCGAAGAAGCGATGTTAGCCGGTTACACCGTCGTTGATCCCGCAACAGTCATCGCAACCCACTTGACCGAAGTGTTGAAACACCACCTCGCCGATTTCCTTGGCAGGCAAGAAGTGCAAGGCCTTCTTGATACCTTAGGTAAACACACGCCTAAAGCGGTTGAAGAGCTGGTTCCCGCAACACTCACCTTGGGCAGTGTGCAAAAAGTTTTACAAAGTCTGGTTCGTGAGCACGTCTCGATCCGTGACATGTTGACCATCGCCGAAACATTGGGTGACTACGGCGCCAATATAAAAAGTCCGGAAATGCTGACGGAATACGTCCGTGAACGACTTTCACGCAGTATCACCAAAAACTATCTGGACAGTCAGGGGGTCTTGCCTGTAATCTCTCTTGACCAAAATACCGAACGGACAGTACAGGAATCCATCCGACAAACAGAAAATGGGAGTTACTTGTCATTGAATCCCGCCGTGGCACAACGTCTGATCCATAATTTGAATCGCACCGTTGAAGAAGCCGTACGCACCGATGGGCAACCTGTTATCTTATGTTCACCCGTGGTTCGTCCGCACCTTGCGCAGTTGATAATGCGCTTTTTACCCAATGTGCCTGTGATTTCGCAGGCCGAGATAACGTCTGACACCCGCCTGCAATCGGTGGGTGCCCTTGGGGTTGAGTGATGCAGATCAAAACCTATCTTGGGGTGAGCACACAAGATCTGCTTGCTCAAATAAAAACTGAATTGGGGCCTGAGGCCATCATTCTGTCCAGCCGCGATTTCCGTAAAGACGGTGAACGATGGCATGAAGTGACGGCAGGCATCGATCGTCCTGTCGGCGTTCTGGATGCGTTGCATCGTACTGGAAACGGCACGTTGGCGCCGACAGTCGGTGCGGTGAGTGTCGGAAATAGCATGGGCGGTGATTGGGGCGAGTGGCAAAAAGATTGGTTGCAAATTCGCGAACACATTTATTCGCTCATGTTGCCGTCTATCCAATGGGAACGCCTCTCACCACGACAACGTGTGGCTTTGGAATTTATGCGCCGCGAAGGCGTTGACGGTTGGGTTTTGATGGATTTATATCAACGCCTTGCCTCATCTCCCGGAGCGTCCATTCTTGAAGCACTGAGTGCTTTGGTCTCGACCCGTCCTTGGTCTGCCGAAGAATGGACCGAACGCATACACATCATGTGCGGTGCATTTGGGAGCGGTAAAACCATTTCAGCTTTACGCATGGCTTTGTTGCTTCGTCAAACAAACCCCGATATGAACATCGCATTCATCAATGCCGACTGTGAACGCGGTAACGGACGCCTTGTATTGCGTCACTGGGCAGAACTTTCAGGCTTTACTTACCTTGAGGCTGTCGATGCACACACCATGCGTGCCGCCATGCAGGCTTCACGGTATTGTGAACGTGTTTTTGTTGATCTCCCCGGGATTACACGCGAAGGTTCCTTGGCTGAACTTTTGGCGGTTCTCGGCCTTGGCAGTATGGACGACGCTGTGGTACACCTTACGCTGTCACCAATGTACAGTGTCGCACACGGTCAAGCCTTGCTTGAACGTTATCAAAGCATGTTGCCCGGAAGTCTTATATGGACGAAGCTTGATGAAAGTGATAGCTATGGTTCCATGATCAATCTTTGTGCCAGTTGCGGGTTGTCTGTTTCGGCCTTGTCCTACGGCTCGGCGTTGCACAACACGCTTGCTCCGGCAACAGAGTCGCTCATTTGGCGTTTGGTCTTTAAACGCCAACTTCCCGGCTCAGGTTAACGTTTTTTGATGCCGACAAGGATATACAATGGGTTCTCTTCCTCTGGTTGTTTCTGTCACTTCCGGCAAGGGTGGCGTAGGCAAAACCAACCTCTCCGTAAATATTGCCGCAGGTCTTGCCCAAGAAGGACGCAAGGTTGTGTTGCTTGATGCCGACCTTGGCCTGGCCAATGTGGATGTTATGCTTGGCTTAACTCCCGAACGCAACCTCTTTCACCTGTTCCATGAAGACGCGACCTTGGCAGATATTTTGTGTGAAACCCCTTACGGCTTTCGTATTTTACCCGCCTCCAGCGGCACGTCGGAATTGCTCTCACTCACAACAGGACAAAAACTGGAATTGCTGGAAGCCGTCGACGGACTCGATGAATTGGCAGATTGTCTGATCGTCGATACCGGAGCAGGCATCAATGATAACGTGATTTACTTTAATATCGCCTCACAAGAACGCATCGTGGTTTTGACACCGGAACCCACATCGCTTACAGATGCCTATGCGTTGATCAAAGTCATGAAATACAAACACAGTGTGGAACGTTTTAAAATCGTGGTCAATATGGCGCAAAGCACCAAGGCAGCCAAAGATTTGTTTGCACGATTACATTTGGCTTGTGAACATTTTTTAAGCGGTATCTCGCTTGACTATGTCGGCTCGATTCCGCGCGATCCTCTTGTTCGTAAGGCTGTTGTCACCCAAAAACCCTTTGTGATTGAACGCCCGGACTGTCCGGCAAGTTTGGGGGTGAAACAATTGGTACGTCAAATTCAACAGTGGGATGTCCCGGCGAATCTTGATGGCAATATCAAATTCTTCTGGAAAAAACTCCTCTTCCAACAGTGATCTGTTGGAAGCCTTCGAATCCGGTTCGCTACACTGGACAGAACTGACACGCCTGCAACAATCTCGGCTTGTACAATGCTTTGCACCCAAAATACGCTACATCGCTTTACGTCTCAAAACAAAATTACCCAAACAAATCGAATTGGACGAACTACTCAGTTCCGGCTCCTTGGGATTGATGGAAGCGTTCGGTAAATTTCAACCGGAACTGGGCGTACGCTTTGAAACATTTGCAGAAAACCGTATCCGTGGAGCCATGCTTGATGAATTGCGCCGCTTGGATTGGTTTCCACGCAGCTTGCGACAACGTGTGCGACAGTTGGATGAAGCACGGTGGCATATCGAAAACAACACAGGACGTCCGGCGACCGAAGAAGAACTGCAAGAACATACAGGACTTAGCTTGAAAGACGTGCGTCAGGCTCTTGAAGCCTTGCAAAACCAAGTTTGCTTGTCCCTTGAAGTTGTACAAGAATCCCTGGGCATTGCCCAAGATGTCACCGAAAACGGCCCCTATTCGGTAACAGAACACAATGCGCTGATCAATAAAGTGGCAAGTCTTATTGCAACATTGACACCCCGTGAGAAATTGGTATTGTCCCTATACTATACGGACGAGTTGAATATGCGTGAAGCTGCAATGGTTATGGGTGTCACGGAAGGACGTGTATCTCAACTACACGCCCAAGCACTGACTCGTTTGCGCCGAGCGTTTGCTCTGTTGGATCGTTGATTGCTCAACACATGGCGATTCGTTTAATGTCTTTTTTTGCGAACACATGAAGAAAAAGAACAAAGAAAAAACTGCCAAAATCGTATGTTTGTGTCTGTCTTTGTTTTTTTCTCTGTATATGTTCGGCGGCAAGAGCGATAAACAAGTTCTCTTCTCTCAATGTTTTTAATAAATATGCCCCATGGAGGATGTATGGCTTACGATCTCAATATGCGAGTTCTCGTTGTGGACGACTTTTCAACAATGCGTCGTATTGTGAAAAATATTTTGCGCCAAATCGGTTTCACAAACGTCACAGAAGCCGACGACGGCACCACGGCATGGGAAGTACTTAATAAAGAAAAAATTGATTTCATCCTCTCAGACTGGAATATGCCCCAAATGACAGGCATTGAACTGTTGCGTAAGGTTCGTGCAAGCGAAGAGTTTGCAGAAATTCCGTTTTTGATGGTTACTGCCGAAGCTCAACAAGAAAATATCATTGAAGCGGTACAGGCAAGAGTGTCAAATTATATTGTTAAACCGTTCACTGCCGAAACATTGAAACAAAAAATTGATAAAATTTTTGATTAATCCTCTGTTTATGGGGCATGAGAGACGAGTTTTTTGACACGCTGTTGTTTTCGCATGTCGCGTTTGTCAAAAGAAGCTTGTTGCACAATCTTTCAGGGTGCAGAAAGCGTGTTTTTCTTGAAACCTGTCGGATAACACAGAGCAGTTTCGTATGAAATTGCTCTGGCTCAATGTTTATTGTGTTTTTTATCAACCGCTTGGTCTTCATTGTGCTTCAATAGCGTAACCGTTGTGCCGACAACGCTGTATTTTGTGTGATGTGCAGTCTTGTAGCGTGGAGGAAAAACTTTGAACACCGTATCATCCGAACTGCAAACTGAACTTGATGTGGACCTTGAAAATCTTAGCCTTGATGACAATGTGGCAAATGCAACCCAATTTGTTCAACAAGCTCAAGAAAAAGTCCAACTCGATTTGGACGACGCCGCCTTCCTTGACTTTGAAGAGGAAGAAGAAAAAAAACCAAGCGAGCTTGCGGCACGACCGACAGATGAAGTGGAGGTTGTACAACCCAAATTTTGGCAACGTAAACCCTTTGTCATCAGCTCGACGTTGTTGCTTTTAGTTTTGCTTGGCGGAGCTGTATATTATTTTTATTTTATGGATGTGCCACCGCCTGTGGCAACTGTTGAACCGGTTGTGGTGGTTGTGCCCTCAAATCAATCTGTATCGGGCAAAGAAGAATATCATGTGGCACTTGCACCGTTTTTGATCGAACAACGCGACGAAAATGAAGTGCGTTTTTTACAGGCACGCTTCCGACTCATCGCCCAAGATGAAGCTGCCGCGACAGATGCCAAACAAAATATTTTGTCGCTGCGTGACGCGATGTACTATTATTTGCGCAATAAAACGCACCAATTCTTGATCAATCCCGATAATATCGAAGGCATTAAACAAGACTTGCTGGATGTCGCAAACAGTTATTTGAATAAAGGGAAGTTGACTTTGATTCTCTATGAAGACTATCTGCTGAAATAATGCTGCCGTTTCCGTGGGTAAAAATCACTACATAGCTGAATCATCCCCCAAAAAGCACAGAGCGCTTCGGCTCTTGTGCTTTTTTTATGCAAATCGGCTCGTTGCGCCTTTTTACAAAAAAACAAAAACACTCTTTTATAGTTTGTCCCTCAACAAAGATTCGGATTTTACAGTTTACAAAGCTTGCGGCAATCGGCTATAAAAATTTATCTGTACGCTTTTGTCTCTCGGAGCAAGACGGTTTTGAAAACATGTTGATTGTTTTTAGAAGGAGGGGAGTATGGCCGGATCATGGAAAGTTGCTTATGCCGATTTTGTTACGGCTATGATGGCTTTTTTTTTATTGATGTGGGTTTTGAACATGGTGCCGCTTGAAACACGAGAAGGCCTTGCATCATTTTTTTCTGCCGAAGGCACCTTTGATTCAAACAACACTTCGCCCATTTCAAATAATCCTTTCGTCCAAAATACAGATAAAATAGACACAAGGGATATACAACGATCAGAAGCCGAACACTCTCTCTATGCTGTCGCACAAAAAATTCGTACCATGCTCATGGCTGACGCCATTCCCCAAAATTCAACAGGCATCAGTACTGATGATGTCGGCGTGCTTTTGCGTGTCAATTCTGCGACAACCTTTGCCCCCGGTTCTGTGGCCTTGACGGATGAAGGAAAAAAAGTTCTTGAAGGCGTGTTAAAAATCTTGGAAGAATACAATTTATATCTTGTAATCCGTGGGCATGCCGCAGTACAAGAAGCCAGTGCAGCCAACCTCAGATACCCCTCGGCATGGGAACTCTCAAGCGCCAGAGCCGCTTCAGCCGTGCGTTTTTTGGTTGAACACGGCATCAAACCCTCGCGCCTGCGCGCTGTGGGTTACGGAGATACTCGCCCTCTCGAACCCGGAAACAGTGCCGAAAGCCAAACCAAAAATCGACGCATAGAATTTTATTTTCATCGTCCCGAAGTGATGTCCTATGGTGTGGTTTACTGATAAGGTCGCCTACAATGATTCCCATAAAAACAGGCATCTTATTGGCTTTATTCGGTGCAAGTTCTGCACAAGGCATCACCACGCTACACGCTTTTGAAGCGTTGGTTCGGCAACGGTGCCCGAATGTTGCCGTTCGTTGGGCTTTCACTTCAACATCTCTGCGTAAACGTCTTGCTCACGCCAAAAAAAAAATTGACTCCGTTGACAAAGCCCTGCAAAAAATGGCCTTTGAACGGTTCACACATGTGGCTGTACAACCACTGCATGTCGTACCGGGCTTGGAATACGAAGACATTGCAGAATGTGTACAACAAATGCGTTCAAAATTTATGGCTTTGCATATCGGAAAGCCGTTATTGTGCACAGAAGAAGAATGCGATACTGTGGCTGCAGCACTTTGCAAATGCTTACCTTATGAGCGCCAAGCCCATGAAACCGTATTGTTTATGGGACATGGCAGCCTGCACCGCAGGTCAAGCGAACTCTATGTGGCGCTGGGCAACGCGATGTCTCGTTATGATCAACAGGTTTTTATCGGCACAATGAAAGGCGACGTCCGCCTTGAACACCTTTTACAAAAACTTCACACGTTGCCACAGCAGACACGCTCAAGTAGGATCTGGTTAATGCCACTCCTTGCCCTGGCAGGCACACACGCCTTGGAAGATATGGCGGGGACACACCCCTCTTCTTGGCTTTCACAATTGCAACACGCAGGGTTTCAGTGTCAATCCGTGGTGCACGGTTTGCTTGAATATGAACCTATGGCCTGTATTTGGGCCGAACGTCTGCGCCATACCGTTACACATTTTTAAGGATTGTCTATGTCGTATTCTGTTGTATTGCAAGAGATTGAAACGTTTCTCACACACAGCTTGATTGACTTGCCCATGCCGACCCCTTTACGGGAAGCCATGAATTACAGTCTGCTTGCAGGGGGAAAACGTATCCGCCCTGTGCTTTGTATCCTGTGTGCGCGTTTGTGTTATTCGGGAAACGACGTACAAAACCTGACTCGTCAAGTGCTCCCTTTTGCGGCCGGACTTGAAATGATCCATACCTACTCACTCATTCATGACGATCTTCCGGCTATGGATGACGACGATTTACGCCGTGGCCGTCCTTCCAACCATAAAGCGTTTGACGAAGCCACGGCGATTCTGGCAGGAGACGCATTGCTGACCGACGCGTTTGCCTTTATGGCTCATGTTGGATTCGATGAAAATGCGCTGCCTCCCGGACAGGTGTTGCGTGCGTTGCATGAAGTGGCTTACGCTGCGGGAAGTCGCGGTATGGTGGGAGGACAAGTTTTGGATATGGCACTCACAGGGAACAGACCTGCCACAGATACCGAAACACGCAAACAACAGCAACACGCTGTGCGTCACATGCAGGCCGGCAAAACGGGTGCCATGTTTCGAGCGGCGTGTGTGGGCGGCGCATTGCTTGTCGGCGCGAATGCAGAACAGTGTGCCGCGTTAGCGCGTTATGCGGCTGGACTCGGCATGGCCTTTCAAATCATTGACGATATCTTGGATGAAACGCAAGATACCAAAATATTGGGTAAACCCGCAGGCAGCGACGCAAAACAAGGTAAACTCACTTGGCCTGCCCTCTTGGGTCTTGAACAATGCCGTGTTGAAGCCGAAAAAGAAACACAAAAAGCGCTTGAAGCGTTAGAAATTTTTGACAACACTGAAGCCGGACTCCTACGCGAAATTCTTCAGATCCAAATTCAACGCGCCCATTAAGGTTTTTTGTATTTTACGGCGTTTTGTGTTTTTTTCCTCACTTTTTTACGTCAAAACATTATGAACAACACTCCCTCAGATCATTCGTTTCTTGATGCGTTACAACATCCGGCCGATGTTGCAACACTTTCCCTCAACGAAAAAGCCTTGCTTGCGGAAGCTTTACGTTCTCGGATTGTCAATACCGTGGCTGCCAACGGCGGACATTTGGCCTCCTCACTTGGGGTGGTTGAACTTACCTTGGCTCTGTTGACACTTTTTGATCCCGACAAACATGATAAGATCGTTTGGGATGTCGGACATCAAGCGTATGCATGGAAATTGCTAACGGGACGTGCCAAAGAGTTCTCAACACTACGCACGTTTGGCGGACTCAGCGGTTTTCCTAAAATCGATGAAAGCGCCTATGACCATTTTGGTGTCGGGCATTCTTCCACATCCATTTCTGCGGCTTTGGGCATGGCTATGGCCAGAGATCTTTCAACGGATCCCGAGGTTCGTAAAAGCCATGTGGTGGCCGTGATCGGCGACGGTTCACTGACGGGAGGTATGGCTTTTGAAGGCTTGAATCAGGCCGGAGCCATGGGACGACGACTCATTGTCGTTTTGAACGACAATGAAATGTCTATTTCACATAATGTCGGCGCGTTATCCTTGTTTCTCAGCCGCAACATGGAAAGAGTGTGGGCGCGGCGTGTACGACGAGAAATCAAAGAATGGTTGGGCTCTTTGCCCGGCATCGGCGAAAATATGGTGACCTATGTGCGTCGTGCGCACGCGGCATTGAAAAACGTTTTTACGCCGGGTATGCTCTTTGAAGCCTTTCGGTTTAATTATATCGGCCCTGTTGACGGTCATGATCAACAAGCCTTGGAAGCGCACCTTAAATTGGCGGCATCGGTAGACGATCACCCTGTGTTGTTGCATGTTCTGACGCGCAAAGGCAAAGGTTATGCTCCGGCAGAAGAACAACCAAGCCATTTCCACGGTTTGGGCAGCTTTGATCCCGAAACCGGTGACAGCATCAGCGCAGCGGGACAAGCATCCTGGACAGAAATTTTTGCAAAAACTCTATGCGATCTGGGCGCCCATGACGCCAGAGTGGTGGCCATCACCGCAGCCATGGCAACAGGCACAGGCACCGCCTGCTTTAAAGAGCGCTTTCCCGAACGTTTTGTGGATGTGGGTATTTGTGAACAACATGCCATCACCTTTGCCTGCGGTTTGGCTGTTCAAGGATTGCGTCCTTTTGTCGCGCTCTATTCGACGTTTGCACAGCGGGCGTACGATCAAGTCGTGCATGATATGTGTTTACAAAATCTTCCTGTGACGTTGTGTTTGGATCGTGCGGGTTTGGTGGGTGAAGACGGCCCCACACACCATGGAGTGTTTGACATTCCATATTTGCGCCATATCCCCAATATGTCTGTTGTGGCACCACGCGATGAGGCGTACTTGCAACGCGCACTGTATACTGCTTTGCACTGGAACGCACCCATAACCATCCGCTATCCTCGCGGTGCGGCTCTTGGTGTGCCTCTTTTTCCAACAGAAGACCCTGAATGTGCTCTTGAATCGTTACAACCTGCACAAGGCGAACTTTTGCGCAAAGGGCATGACGCCGTGTTTGTGGCTGTGGGAAGTATGGTCAAAGAGGCTTTGGAAGCCGCAGCATTGCTCGCTTCTGAAGGCTTTGATATTGCTGTTTTTGACGCGTGTTGGGTGAAACCCTTACCGACTGAACAACTTTATGCCTTGGCGCGGCAAATGCCGTTAATGATTTCCATTGAAGAGGGTACACTGCTTGGCGGCTTTGGCGAGGCCGTGCTCGAAGCGTTGAATGAACAAGAACTGCTCACGATATGTACATTCAAACATATCGGCGTGCCGGATCATTTTGTCACTCATGGGAAACAACAACTCCTGCGGCAACACCTCGGTCTTGATGCCCAAGGTATTGCCAAAACCGCACGAGACTATCTAAAACAAAGACTCTAGAGCTATTTTGGGCTGGCTTTTCGTTTTTTTTTGAGGAGGGGGGAATATTCCCCCCTCCCCCCTTGATTCTGCAGCATATTCCGAAAATGGGGTAGACCTTGACCGCCTCGGCCACTTTTCAGCGTGACGTATCAAGAAGCTAGGCAGATTCATATTGAGATGTATACATGTTGTAAAAAAAGAATTATGGAGAAAATCAATGAGTGAACATTTTTCTGAACAAGAACGCGCCGTTTTACGGATTATTCAAAAAAATTTACCCGATTCCGCAACCCCCTATACAGATATAGCACAAGAAGTTGGCCTTGAAGAAGCGGAGGTTTTACGCTTACTTCAACGGTTGAAAGCAAACGGCGCCATTCGGCGCTTCGGCGCAAGCATCAAACACCAACGCACAGGCTGGAATTGTAATGTCATGGTTGCTTGGATCGCCGACGAGGCCTTGGCAGACGAAGCAGGGGAACAAGCCGCCAAACACCAACGCATCTCGCACTGCTATTTTCGCCCCTCCACCGCCAAAGATTGGCCATATACCCTCTTCACCATGATCCACGGCAGAACACCCGAAGAATGTTTGGCTGTCATCGAAGAACTGCGCAAGACAACACGATTGAATGAACATGCCATGTTGGAAAGTCTTAAAGAACTGAAAAAAACATCTATGGTCTATTTTTAAACAATGTATCGCTTGTTTAAATCTTTTTTATATTGATGTTTTTTACATGGTTTCTTTTAAAAAAAGTTTTATACAGAAACAAAACATCGTTTGTGAAAAATAATTCAATATAACAAAAATCATTTCTTCCACACACGAATATTCTTTCATTTTTAAAACACGAATGAAACCATACATAATAATGCAAAAAACATATATTGCATACAAAAAAGATAAACCAATGTGTCTTGACAACACCTATGAGCAAGCATAAAAATAACAATTGTTCAATAGATATGTGTTGAGAGAACTCTTTACAGTGTTTTAAATGTAACAACATGTATCAAAGTGGTATGATGAGATATCTATGTACTTTTTTGTAAAAAAAGACATGTTGTAAAAAACTTTTTATATTGATTTTTGTCAGAGGACATTGCGTATGAAGATGTTGCGTGTTGTATTATTGACTGTTGCGTTGTTGGTTCCCGGTTCTGTTCTGGCAGCTGAGCCCTTGATGATGGCAACAACGACCAGTACCCAAGATACGGGGCTTTTGGACTATTTGAAACCTATTTTTGAAAAAGAAAACGGTTTTGTTTTGAATTGGGTTGCCGTGGGCACAGGCAAGGCGTTGGCACATGGCAAAGCGTGTGACGTTGACGTGCTTTTGGTTCACGCGCCTGCGTTGGAAATGGCCTTTGTAAAAGACGGGTACGGTCAAGATCGTCGTCAAGTGATGTTCAACGACTATGTGTTGCTGGGGCCTCCTGCAGATCCTGCAGGAATTAAAGGTAAAAGTGTTGCCGAAGCCTTAAAAACACTCAGTGAAAAAAAGATCACCTTTGTCAGCCGAGGCGACAATTCAGGCACACACAATGCGGAAAAAAATCTCTGGCAAACAGCAAACCTTGCCATTCCCACCCAGCAAGCCGCTTGGTATGTAGACGCAGGCCAAGGCATGTTGGCAACCATTCGTATCGCTGATGAAAAAGGCGGTTATACCTTGACTGATCGCGGCACATATATCAAATATGCGGCTTCCAATGAAGATTCTACCCCCTTAGAAATTTTGGTTGAAGGTGATGCGACGTTGCGCAATCAATACAGCGCCATGCAAGTAGACGCCAAGCATTGCCCCAATGTAAAACAAGCACAAGCAGAAAAATTCCTCGACTGGTGGGTAAGCCCAAAAACCCAAAAAGCCATCGCTGACTTTACACTGGAAGGAAAAGCACTCTTCTTCCCCAATGCCGAATAATATATCCTGAAGGATACACGCTTTTACTTGTTTAATCGTGTCTAATTGTAGAAAAATATCAACCGTCTTTGAGTATTATAAACATAGCTTTTCAGCATGTTATATTTTTAAAGTCCAGTTGTTTATTTTTACAATTAGACACTGCCGTAACAGACGTCTATCATTTTTTATAATACAGAATGCGTGTGAGGTTTCACTGTGAGTACAATATTAGAATTTTTTGAGACCTTACAACGAATTGCGTTTCAACTTGGCCCAAGTTATGGTTTTCAAGCTTCATTGAAAACCATTTTAGGCATTTTGGCACAACGCCATGCTTTTGTACGCCCTCACTTAGTTATTTTTGATCCGGAAACCCGCAGTTTGCGTTTGTGTGTTGCTGAGAGTTCACCGCGTGCAGGGCAAGTTGTGTATACGCCGGGTGTGGGGATCACAGGGCAGGTTTTTGTGACAGGCAAGCCTGTGATTGTTGAACGCATGTTCGGACATCCTTTATTTTTATGTAAATTTTTTGAACGCACAACAGAAGAAATGGAAACACACGCCTTTTTGAGTGTGCCGGTGCTTGTACGAATCTCAACCGAACAGCATACACGCCAAGTGCTTGGCGTACTCAGCGCAGACACCCCATGCACCTCTCTTGAGGAACTGCACACACTATCGCGTTTCTTGGAATTGGTCGCCGATCTGATCGCAACCCAAACGGACTATTTGCTTGAAGCGACAGTACGTCACAAACACCCCACCACAACGCTAACCATGCAACCGCCAAAACAAGAGCCTGACTTTGTCGCCCATTCAAAAAAAATGTGTGCAATTTTAGAACAAGCCATTTGCTTCGGACAACGACACAATCCTCTTTTTTTACACGGTGAACCGGGTACAGGCAAAACACGACTTGCACATACCATTCATCGCAGCAGTGCACGCCGAGAATTGCCGATGTTGCATTTTCAATGCGCAGAAACAAATGAAGAAACAGCCGCCAGAGAACTGTTCGGTTACAAAAAAGGCGCGTTTTCTGAAGCCACACAAACACAAAAAGGGCTCTTTGAGCTGGCACAAAACAGCGATATATTTTTGGAAAATATTGAAAGCCTCTCACCGCGCCTGCAAAATGCCGTTGCCGCAGTGTTGCAGGATCAACAGTATACACGTCTCGGCGGTGGAGACCCCATTGATGTCAATGTGCGTTTGATTTGCTCAAGCCATCTTTCACCTGAAAAATTGGTGCAGGAAGGCCGTATAGTAGACGCATTGGCAACACGTCTTTTTGTGCAACCCCTTGCACTCCCGCCATTGCGCGAACGCAGAGAAGATATTTTACCATTGGCAAAATTGTTTTTACGGCACGCTTCCAAAGAACAACAATGCGCATGTCCGTTGCTTTCCGAAACGGTTCAGGAAATATTGATGGATCATCTTTGGCCAGACAATTTGCATGAACTGCAAGAAACCATGTGCTTTGCCCTCAAAAACATGACCGGCGACAATATCTTGCCGCTACATTTACCCACCGCCCTACAACATGCGGTCAAAGAGCAACAGACAGATGAATCCTTCACCACTGCTATTGAACGTTTTGAACAAAATCTTCTTGCAAAAGCCTTACAGCAAAGCAACGGCAATATGCTACAAGCCGCAAAAAATTTGAAAACCAGCTATCGAGTGATTAACTATAAAGTCAAAAAATACGGACTCTCCAGTTTATTAAAAAGAAACACACTATAGAATAAACAATGCTGAATAGTTTTCAAATTATTCAGTAAGGCGGAAACATTGCCAAAGGCAAGCTGGGAAGATTCTGCTTTTTATTCATAAAAAGAAAATATTTTCGGCAATCTGCCAAAAAAAAATACACTAAAAGTGAAAGAGATCTGAATGGTTGAGTTGTAAGCATTTTTTTGCTTGTCATCCTCGGCTATTTAGGCTATTTTATTTATTATGGGTTATATATTTATTTCATATTTATATAAAGGGAAATCAGATTTTTTTGAACCTGTTCAAGATGTTATAAAAAATTTCTGAACACAACATGATAAAAAAACTATACACCGACTATCAAGTCGATATATACTATGGATTAATGCATTACAGACAGGAAAGGCATCACTATGAATATAGAAACAAGCACTCATAAAAAGAAAATAACGGGCACCTTTCTTATTTTTGGATTGATTGTATGGTTGTCTGTCGCTGTTGTGATTTTCGTCGAAAATATAAAAGAAAATGAGGTACATTCAATTGAAAACATGTTAGAAGAAGTAACAAAAAATAATGCGAATGCTGTAGAAAATATTTTTGAAAAATATATCAATTTCTTATTATTACTTGCATCAAATTTTCAAAATGAAGATTTTAGTCTCGAAAATTCTGTAGAATCTATTATTCATTTAAAGAAATATGAAGATTTTATCAGTGTATATCTTTCATTTCCTGATGATAACGAAAGGTATAAAGACAATAAATACAATAAAAAAATGAATAATAAAGAAATCTTTGTTACAGATATTTACTATGACAGAGGTGTCCAAAAAGAAGTTGTATCAGTTAATGTTCCTATCATAGACGGGAAAGGGCGCTTCATTGCCTATTTAATTGGATTGCTTGACGTAGAAGCATTATCAACATCATTTAATAAAACCTTTTATGATGTCGGCGGTTATTATTATATCATAGATTCAAACGGAAATTATGTTTCTTTCAGTAATTCAAATCAAATGCTTGCCGTGAATATTAATTTTGAAGAGGCTGTGGGCGAACTCCAATTTTTTGACGGCTATTTTGGCAAAGATGTTTTAAATGCATTTAAACTGCGCTCTGAAGGCATTCTAAAATATACAGACAAACACGGAAAGCAGGAACGCCTCGCCTATTATACACCAATCGAAATCAACGATTGGATCATGTATGTTGCCATTCCGCAAGAACAAATAACAGATAAAATCGATACCAATCTTAACAGCATGTTTATATTAATTATAAATATTGTTGCTATTTTTACTATATTGACATTCTGGATCTATCGATCACAAAAAACCATGACCGCTCTGGCTCAAGAAAAAGAAAAACAATTCAGACTGATCGCTGAACAAACCAATAAATATATCATGGAATGGGATTTTACCACAAATGAAGTCCATTTTACAGGCGCTTTTTTAGAGACTGTTGATAAACCCACCTTAACAAACTCCATGTACGATGATCTAAGTAGCGGATTTATCTATGAAGAAGATGTCCCCAATGCCATAACTGCTGTAGAAAAGCTGAAAAGGGGCGAGTTTGTTATTGATTTAAAACTGCGAGTGCGGGGTAAAAACGGTAACTATATTTGGTTTTTATTGTCCGGTTACCCAATAAAAGAACATATAGGGCGTAGAGAAGTCGTCAACAAAGCTATCGGCTTCATCGAAAATATCGACGAAGAAGAAAAAGAAATTGCATTGTTGCGTGAGATGTCAGAATTAGACTCTTTAACAAAAATATATAACAAAGGCACAACAGAACTGCTGATCAAACGGATTCTTGCCAATTCAAAAACCGATGTAAACAAGCACTGTTTATTGACTATTGATTTGGATAATTTTAAAGCGATTAACGACACCTTTGGACACCAATTCGGTGATGAGGTGATTATCGAAAGCGCACGGTACTTAAAATCACTGTTTAGACATAACGACATTGTGGGCAGAATCGGTGGCGATGAATTTTTTGTTTTCATGAAAGACACCGTTTCTGAACAGCTCGTTTTGGATAAATGTGAACAGATCTGTACATTTTTTCATAAAGAATATCAGAATGAAGGAAATACCGTGGAAGTGTCTTCAAGTATCGGTATTGCTTTATATCCGCTTCACGGGAGTACATTTGAAGAACTCTATAAATGTTCAGATATTGCTTTATATCATGCGAAACGTGAAGGAAAAAACACCTACCAATTCTATAAAGGCAACGTCAACATAACACAGGGAAAAGAAAACGAATTCAGGCACTCAGGAACAACAATTGAAAGTGCAATCAACAAAGACAACGCACTTTTTTAACGATTTTTTCGATTTATTGTTCAATGCGCTTTTTGACTGCATCAAGGATGATTTGAGGATGTACGGCGTGAAAAACGTCGACGTTTCAGCGAGGTTTTGCGTTGAGTGAGATCGACGCTGTGGAAAATCATTTCAGGTATTTGTTGCATTTTCAAATACAATTCACGCCCTATCCATGCGTCTGTTGCAGCGTAAAAAATTTGTGGCACACTGAGTTCTGATTTCTCCCAATTTGAGCACTGCGCCCCTTTACTGAGCCGTCCTCCCAAAAAATTGGCAGCCAAGGAACGCAAACCTTGTGTTTTCAATCCCATATGCCGCGCGGTCAATCCCAAGTCAATAAGTCCTGCAGGCGTAAAAGAAAAACGGCGTTGCAACAGACGCATGTCATCCGCAATGGCAACTCCAACCTTTAAACAATTCTCGTCGGCAAGCAAATCCGCAAGCCGTCCATGTAAAGGCACCTCTTTCAATCGCACAAGCACCACAGCATTGGCACCCGCCAATTGTAACAACGATGCCGGGTACGTCTGCTTACCTCGCTCAAAACACGGACGCATTTCTGTATCAAAACCAAGAACAGTGTCCGCAGACAACAAATCAAGCGCAGCATCCAACTCATCAAGACGCTCTACAAGATGCACAGGGCCTTCATATCGAATGATCGGCAAGGCATTAATGGCCTCTTTGCTCCAGGCCCCTTTATATTTTGTCAATGAATCCATACTTATTTGCCAATACAAAAAGATTCAAAAATATGATTTAAAACGTCTTCTGCCGTACCAAGCCCTATTAATTCAGCCAGAGCCCACGCGGCTTCCTCAAGACGCACTACACACAATTCATACGGCACATCGGCTTGCATGTCTTCAATCAGCGCAGACAACGCCTTGTGGGCTTGTGTCAATTGATGGGCTTGACGCGCGTTGGGAGCCAACTCATCTGTATCGGGTTCGACGCCACCACCACTCTGTGCCAAGAGTTGCGTACGTAACACCTCGGCAAGCTCTTCAATACCCACACCATTGCGCGCTGACACAACAACTCGTTCAAGACAAGAAAAACACTGCCACACCGCACAACTTGAACTGTTTTCAGGCAACACACAGTCTGCCTTGTTCCAAACCAAAACAATTTTTTGTGGATCAAGATCGGCAACAAGCAAACGGTGTTCTTCAACAAGCCCCACACAACCATCAACCAATACCACAACAAGATCGGCATGTTGAACTTGTTCTTGTCCCATACGGATGCCTGCTGCTTCCACAGCATCACAACAAGTCGTATCACGCAAGCCGGCAGTGTCAACAACCCGCACAGGCAAACCGTTCAACACCACTCGTTCTTCCAAAAAATCACGTGTGGTTCCCGGCAAGGGCGTAACAATAGCGCGTTCTCTTCCCAAAAGCGCATTCAGTAAACTTGATTTGCCTGCATTAACAGGTCCTGCCAACGCAATCACCGCCCCCTCACGCCAACAACGCGTGCGCTCAACACCGGCAAGTAACGCTTGCAACGCATGACAACATTCGTTCAGCGCGTGGATCATGCGTTGTTTATCTATATCTTCGACTTCATCTTCAGGAAAATCAACAGCCAAACAAAGCTGTGCCCGAACAGATTCAAGCTGTTCACGCAACGCTTCCACTCGTTGTGTCAAGAGTCCTTTGAGTTTGCCAAGCGCAAGCCGAGCACCTTGAACAGACGGCGCCGCCACCAGTTCGGCCACGGCCTCAGCTTGACTCAAATCCATGCGCCCGTTTAAAAACGCACGTCGAGAAAATTCACCGCGTTCAGCCAAGCGCGCCCCATGCCACACCAACTCTTCCAACACCGCGGCAAGCAAAGCAGGACTGCCATGGCAATGCAACTCTGCAACATCTTCGCCGGTAAACGTCTTTGGCGCAGGCATATAAACCACAAGAGCGTCATCCAAGGTGCGTCCAAAACGATCATGCACAAAACCACGATGCAGAGTCCATGGTTTAAAATCAGAAAAATCGCTACCGACAGCACAAAACATCTTGTGCAACAAGTTTTTGCTCTGTGTTCCGCTCAGACGAACAATGCCAATGCCTCCCGAACCGGGAGCTGTAGCCACGGCTGCAATGGTATCGTTTTCATGCATAAAAACCTCCCACAGCAAACAAAAAAACACACGGCACCCGATCAAACAAAGACGTGCGTTCAGAACAAATGGGGATCACTCGGAGTCCTGACGTTTGCGTTGTACAATAATGCGTTTTAAAGCGCCTTCACCGGCACTTTTTGTTTGTACGTCAGGTGCATCTTGCAAAGCCATATGAATAATCCGGCGGTGATACGAACTGAGCGGACGTGTTGAACAAGATCGTCCCGTACTTCGCACGCGTTCCGCCAGCACTGTAGCCAACTCGCGCAAACGCGAATCTTGGCGTTCACGATAATCGCCCACATTAAATTGCACCCGCACGGGAGAATCCATAACACGGCTGACAATCCGTGAGGCAAGATATTGTAAAGACGCCAACGTTTGACCTTCGCGCCCAATGAGCAAACCCGAGTCGTCACCGCAATCTACTTGAATTTCTACAAAACCGCGTCCCAAGACCACAGAAATGGGGGTTTCGCCGAGAATAGGATCTATCAATCCATGAGCAGTGTCTTTGGCACACGCCAACAAGACGTTCTGATCCAGTGATTCAAATGGCGTGTGTGTCGAACCATCATGTTTTTCGTCAAGCTCAATATCCAAAGAATTCGTTTCGTGGTGCACATTTTTTGGAATCTCAAGCACGTCGCGAGGGTTTGTTTGCTCACGTTGTGTTGACGAAATGTGTTTGTGTCGTCGATCTGTTGTCGGGGCTACGGGGCGTCCGTGTCGTGTGCGTACACCGCGCCGTGAGGAGGAAATTTTTTCTACCGTCTCTTCCATGCCGTGACGTTGAGGGGATTGATCGTTCACCGAATCATCGGCCACGGTCAGCGAAGTACAACCAACAGAATGTGTTTCGCTATGTGTTTGCGAAATCTCTTCAACGGTTTTTTTCTGCGGTTCGTTGTGGAGTTGGCATATCACATCGGTTGCTGTTTGCGACGGTGTGAGAGGCGCATTTCTTTGCGGCTTGGGGTGATGTCGCGGTGTTTTTTTCTGTTTGCTCGGCAATTCTGAAGACGCGACGAGCGAATCTTTTTTACCGAGAGAGTGTGTATTACCGAGGCACTTTGTATTGGCTGAGCCGAATTCTGTTGTTTCGGTTACGGTATTCTGTTTTTCTGTTGTTCGCAACGCACCAAGATCGGTCAGGACTTCGGCGCGCCGTGCTCGCACGACGGCTCGCCGTGCGCCAATCAGTCCAAATACGCCGGTTTTGGCATCTTGCACGATGTCAATTTCCAGTTTTTCGCGTTTGGTATTGTAGTATTCGCAAGCGTTTTTAATGGCTTCGTCAAGATTTTTGCCTTGAAACTCCATAAATGTGTCCATACGTATCCTTCATGTACTTGTATCGAACCGTTTGGGAATCTTCACTCAACAACTACAACGCATTTCACAAATAGCTTCTGCGTACATATTTTTAATCACATACCAACAAAAGATGTGTACGGAAGACACGTCACCTATGATTCAAAGAACAATCTCTTGAAGAGGCCTTTAAACATGTTGTAACGTGATTCCGTACCATATATATTGTTTGTTTAGGGCGTTGTTGAAATTTTACGCAACATCCACCACTGTTGAGCTATAGATAACACGTTGTTACACAGCCAGTAAAGCACCAGTCCTGAGGGGAAATTCAGAAACATGACTGTAAAAATGATGGGTAAAAACATCATGACTTTCTGTTGTACCGGATCACCGACAGGTGGTGAAAGGCGTTGTTGCACGACCATACTGACACCCATTAAAATAGGTGTGATATAAAACGGATCTTTTGTTGATAAATCCGCCAACCATACAATGTCTGTAAACGGCAAATAAGTGATGAATGCCGCATGGCGCAATTCAATTGAATTGAGCAAGGCTTGATACAAACCGATAAACACGGGAATTTGTATTAAAATGGGTAAGCAGCCGCTGGCAGGGTTCACATTGTATGTTTTATACAATTGCATGACTTCACGGTTGAGTGCGGTTTTGTCATCGGCATATTTTTCGCGTAAAGCGAGCATCATGGGTTGAATTTTTTTCATCTGTTCCATGGATTTATAGCTTTTTTGCGAAAGTGGCCAGAACGCAATGCGAATGCCCAAGGTCAAAAGCAAAATAGCCACGCCCCAATTGGCCACAAAACCGTGGAAGAATTCCAATATCGCCACCAACGGTCTGGCAATGACGGTAAAAAAGCCATAGTTGACGGCAGCACTCAAATCGTTTGGAGCCGAGGACAAGACGTTACGATCTTTGGGACCGAACCACCAGTTATTGACAACGGTATTGTTGGCGGCAGGCGTCAGCGTCAACAATGGCGTTTCAATACCGACGCGCCAAACGCCGTTTTCTATCCGTCCTTTCATGGTCAGGTTGTCGCTGTTTTGAGGAGCAATCATGGTCATGAAAAAATTGCTCATCACGCCGCCCCAAGGCAAGGTGCCTGTGGTTTGAAAACCGCTTTCTGTAAGGTCAGCAATATCGGTATCTTCTTCAAAGGTGCCGTTATCGTTCCAGGCGATCCGAGTGGGATCGTAGCTGCTTTCACCGGCAAAGGGCGTCACACTCAGAGTAAAGCCGAGCAATGCGGTGCGTGGTGTTTCGTTGAGGGGCTGCAGGATCACATTTTCATTGATCAGGTAACTGTCTGCGGAGAAGGTCAGCACACGGCTCACGCGAATACCGTCTGTTTCACCGACGAAAGTCAAGGAAGCGGTATTGCCTTCTGCCAGGTTCAGGTTATCGCCTGTAAACGACCATTGTCCTGTACTCCATGTGGGTTGTCCGTTAAGGACGAGTCCCAGGGGTGCGGCAAGGGCGGCATTTTGGCTGACGAGTTCGACCGGTGGAGAATTTGCTTCCAAATCTGCGGCATAGTTTTTCAATTGAAAAGAGCGCAAGATCCCACCGCCCGAATACAACACGGCCGAATACAAAGGCGTTTCGACACGAACTTCACGCCCTTCAGAAGGCTTCAAGGTTTGTACGGGGGCAAGAGGTGCTGTTGCGGCAGGGGAAACGGCATTATTCGTTTGTACTTGATTTTGTGTTTGGGTTGTGGGTTGTGCGGGGGGGGGAGTCCAACCCATAAATTCGCCAAAGTACGACCAACCCACCATGACGGCAAGGCACAAGCCAATGGCAAGAAAAGTGCGTTTGTCTTCCATGATATTTTGAATGCTCCTGATACTAAAAAGTCGAAGTGGTGCTTATTTATTTTGCCCTTGAGAAGCTGTCGGTGGCGGCACGGGATCGACGCCGCCGCAGGACCACGGGTGACAACGGGCAAGCCGACGCAGCCCAAGCCATGTTCCGTAAAGAACCCCGTGGGTTTGAACCGCTTCGATCATGTATACCGAACACGTCGGGTAAAACCGACAACTTGACGGAAGAATGGGAGAAAGAAAAAGTTGATACAAACGCACGGGAAATAACACACACCAACTCAAAACGTTCGAACACCTTGTGCCGAACGCACACGCTGTTGCGTAAAAACGAGTTGTGAGAAGTTTTTTCATGCCGTGAACGCCCTTTATCGCATATTTCCGCAAAGCGAACTCACGGACTGCCACTACCCGAACGGTTTTTTTGAGAAGAAATCGCGTTTGCGGCAGGCAGGCCAAGCGTGTGTGCAATCAGGCTTTTTCATTGTCATGAAGGCGTCGTACAATCGGCAACAACTCTTCAACAGCCTGATGCAGAGTGAACTTTGCGGGAACAAGTGAACGTTTCGGCACCACAACAATATCGTACCCGAACGGAATCTCTTGTTGATAGAGGCGAAAGAACTCACGCAAAACACGTTTAACCCGATTACGGATCACAGCCGTACCGACTTTTTTTGAAACCGCAAACCCGACTCGCCACAATGCATCTCGATCCGCACGGCGGTGAACAAAAATAAGAAAATGACGCGAAAAAAAACGGCGGCCCACATCATAACAGGGAGTAAAATCGGACCGCCGTAAAAGCCTATGCCGCCTCGGACGGGTTAAAGCGCTAATACTTTGCGCCCCTTAGCACGACGGCGACGAATGATCGCACGACCGCTGACAGTTTTCATACGGGCACGGAAACCGTGGGTGCGAGCGCGTTTAATTTTACTGGGTTGATACGTTCTTTTCATGAAAAGAATCTCCTTCTCAAAAATATCGTTACATCATAAAAAGGCGGCGTAAGGCCGTTACTCCAATTTCAGATCCGTTGATCTATACAGGCAACTTTTAGACTCGTCAAGCCACAAATCCCATGCATTCCTTTCATGTTGCGGAAATTTATAAGACGTTTTTTGCGTCATTCGAGTTATTGGACGCTGTAGGCAAAAAACGCCGCACAAGAACCTTCCGTAGAAACCATACACGGCCCAACAGGCTGTTCGGGACGGCAACGATGACCAAAAAGAGGACATTGAGGTGGTGTGAGCTGACCTTTAAGAACGTCTCCGCAACGGCAACCGGCTAGAGGTTGTTGTGTTTTTGGCACAATGCCAAAACGTTTACAGGCGTCAAAGTCTGCATAGTCGGCTTTCAATGCCAAGCCACTGTCAGGAATTTCACCAAGTCCGCGCCAACGCGCGTGGCTTGTTTGAAAAACACTGTCCATGATCGCGCGTGCGCGTGGGTTACCTTTTTCGCACACAGCGCGCGGATATGCATTGATCACACGTACGCTTCCCGTATGACCTTGTTCAACCATCATACACAAAGCCTCAAGCATTTCTGCCGGCTCAAAACCGGAAACAACCGCAGGACAAAGAAACTCTTCGGCAATAAAATGAAAGGGTTCGTTACCAAGCACCATCGCCACATGACCGGGCAACAGAAAGCCGTCGATGCGATGGTCTGTGTCTTTAAGCAACGCCGCCAAGGCAGGCGGCACGCGTTTGTGACAAGAAAAAACCGTCAGATTATTCAATTGACGAGCTTTTGCTTGGACAAGCAGAGCCGCTACAGTCGGTGCGGTAGTTTCAAAACCAACGCCCAAAAAAATGACTTCTGAGGTAGGGTTGGCTGCGGCAAGTGACAACACGTCCAACGGCGAATACACAATCTCAATTCGTGCACCTTGGGCTTGGACGTGTTTCAAACTGCGTCCGTCCGGTGCAGGAATGCGCAACACGTCGCCAAACGTCGCCACAATCACGTTTGACTGTTCTGCAAGTGTCAAAAACGCGGCCACTTCGCTGTCGTCCGTGACACAAACAGGACACCCGGGGCCACTCACGTGCACAAGCTCAGACGGCAACAATGAACGCAAACCCGAACGAAACAAAGATACCGTGTGTGTGCCGCACACCTCCATAAACCGAAAAGGGCGTTCATGATGTTTGAGCAACAAGAGTCGCAACTTCTGCAACAAAGCTCGACACAACGTGGGATCATGTAAGGTGCTCATGAAGGTTGTACACATTCCTAAAAATAAAGTTTTTCGTTCTTTTTGTTTTATGTCTGTTGCGGCCTGTGGCTCAAAAAACTGTCATGCAAAAAACAATTACGCCATGGAGGGTTACATAGCGCAAGTTGTAAAAAAAATCCAGTTTGCTTTTGCCATTGACAGGCGAGCCATTATGAAAGAAAAGAACAGAACTGTATACACGCAATCGTGTTGTATGCGTTTTTTGTTTCGCTGTCGTGAACGCATTTTGTTTGAATATCTTTTTTACGGCAGTCTTTTTTTATCGACAAACAGACTTCTTTTTTGCTTTCCTTGAAGTCTGATTTTTGGATTATCTATGAGTCAATATATTTGTGCCAAAAGTTCCCTTATCAACGCCATGCATGTCTATAACAATACGGATCGAAACATTAAAATCGGTGACAAAATCCTTGTGGAAGAAGAACAAGGGTTGATGCTTGCGCGTGTTTCGGTGTTGGCGGAGTGCGTTCCTACGGAACTGGCGGAAACACCGGTACGGGATATTGTACGCCGTGCCACGGCAGACGATTTGCTGGAAGAAGAAAAAAATAACGAGCTGGTTGCTGCGGCACGCGTATTTTGTAAAGAACGAGTACAAGAACGCGAGTTGGAAATGAAACTTGTGGATGTGGAATGTTTATTTGATCGTTCCAAACTCATTTTCTATTTTACAGCACCCATGCGTATTGATTTTCGCGAATTAGTCAAAGATTTGGTGCGTGAATACCGCACACGCATCGAACTGCGACAAATCGGTGTCCGCCATGAAACACAAATGCTCGGTGCTGTGGGCAGTTGTGGCATGGCCTGTTGCTGTCGTCGCTTTTTACGTAAATTTGCTCCCGTCACCATAAAAATGGCAAAAGAGCAAAATCTTTTTCTCAACCCGGCGAAAATATCGGGTATTTGCGGCCGACTCTTGTGTTGTTTGAGCTATGAACAAGAAAATTATGATGTGTTCCAAAACGCGTGTCCACGTCTCGGCAAACGCTATCAAACCGATCTCGGCACGCTCAAAGTGTTGCGTGCCAACCTCTTTCGCAACAGCGTAACCGTGCTGAACGAACAAGGCGAAGAACAAGAATATGCCTTGGAAGAATGGCAAGAACTCAACCCCCAACGTCCCGAATCCAACAGCAAAAAAAATGATCCAAAAACACACTCGCCACAAAAAAACACTCCACATAATGATTTAATGGTCGTGGTCGCTGATCTCGATATGTTGGAAATCTCGGACGAACTTTCCGAAGAAGACCTCTTTCAAAAACGCGTTTCAGTACCGCACGAACAAAAAGAAATACACACTCCACGAAATAAGCGTAAAAAGAAAAAATAGCCCATTTTCTTTTGTCATGCAAAAAAACTGTTTTTCTCATGTCTCATTGCAAAAAGATACAACGCGGTTTCAAAACTATAACATATTGAAAAAAAGAATGCTTATAGTATTATATACGAGTTGTTGTTTTATACAATGAGACACTGACAAGCAAAAAAGCTCGAAGGAATCTACATGTCCACCTTTTCTGTGACCACCCCCATCTATTATGTCAACGCTCAACCGCACCTCGGCCATGCATACACAACCATCGTTGCCGACTGTTGGACGCGCTACCATCAACTACTCGGAGACAAAACCTGGTTTCTGACAGGTACCGACGAACACGGCGATAAAATCGTTAAAGCCGCAGAAGCCGCCGGAGAAAGCCCTCAAGCCTTTGTTGACCGTGTCAGCCACATGTTTCGCGATCTTTGGCCGCGCCTGCAAGTGCGCAATAACCAATTTGTACGCACCACAGACGAAAAACATAAAACCGCCGTACAAGCCTTTTTACAACGTGTCTACGACGCGGGAGACATCTATTACGGTGAATTCGGCGGACACTACTGCACAGGCTGTGAACGCTTTTATACAGAAAAAGAACTCGAAAACGGTCTGTGCCCCCAACACCAAACCAAACCCGAATTTATCGAAGAAAAAAACTATTTCTTCAAAATGTCAAAATATCTTCCATGGTTGAAAGAGCATCTGCAAGCCAATCCCGATTTTATCCGCCCCGAACGCTATCGCAATGAAGTCTTGGCCATGATTGAGGGCGGCGTGCTTGAAGATTTGTGTATTTCTCGTCCGAAAAGCCGCTTAACATGGGGCATTGAATTGCCTTTTGACAAAGATTATGTCTGTTATGTGTGGTTTGACGCCTTGCTGAACTACATTTCTGCCTTGGATTGGCCAAACGGCGATGCCTACAACACCTTCTGGCCCAGTGAACACCTCGTTGCCAAAGACATTTTAAAACCCCACGGCGTCTTTTGGCCAACCATGCTCAAATCAGCCGAATTGCCTTTGTTCAAACACCTGAACGTTCACGGTTACTGGCTCTCACGCAATGCAAAAATGTCGAAATCATTGGGTAATGCCGTTGAACCATTGGATTTAATTCAGTTATATGGTTTAGATGTGTTTCGTTATTTCTTGCTACGCGAGATGCATTTCGGTTCGGACGCCACCTTTTCCGAAGACGCCTTGGTCACGCGTTTAAATGCCGATCTGGCCAATGATTTGGGGAATTTGTTCAGTCGTGTACTCTCAATGAACACCAAATATTTTTCGGGCGCAGTGCCACCGCTCGGCACATTGAACGACGATGACAAACAGTTGACGGAGCTCGCCGAGAACGCCGTACAAAATTACACACAACTCTTTGGTGAAATCCGTTTTTCTTACGCACTTGAAAGCCTCTGGGAACTTGTGCGTGCCCTGAACAAATATATTGACAGCCAAGCCCCATGGGCATTGTTTAAAGCTGAAGAAACAGAACGCCTCGGCACGGTATTGCGCTTGACGTTGGAATGTATGCGTAAGGTGGCTTGCTGTCTGTGGCCAATTATGCCGAGTGCTGCCGCAAACATGTTGCAACAATTAGGCTTGGAAGCCGACGAAGCCCGTGCACCCATCAGCGATTTACACAGCGAACCCACACGCTGGAATCAGTTGCCTGAAGGGTGTGTGCTTGCTGCGGCATCAAACATGTTTCCGCGTGTAGAATTACCCAAAGAAACAAACGAAACTTCAAAAGAAACAAAACCCAAAAAACAAAAAACAACACCAAAAGACAACGCCCCTTCACCCGCAACACAACCTGCAGACAAAAACACCGCTGACAACAGCGACAAGAGCAATACTATCGCCTTTGAAGATTTTCAAAAACTCGATCTGCGTGTGGGCACGGTACAAAGTTGTACACAACACCCCAATGCCGACAAACTGCTGGTTTTTGCTGTGGATCTCGGTGAAGAAGAACCACGGCAGATCCTTTCCGGTATTGCAGAATTCTTTAAACCCGAAGACCTTGTGGGCAAACAAGTGTGTGTTGTCACTAATTTGGCGCCGCGTAAGATCCGTGGTCTTGTTTCTCAAGGCATGATTTTATCGGCAGAGAGCGATGGCGTACTCAAGCTATTGACCTCTGACGGTGTTGTGCGCCAAGGAAGCAAAATTTCATAGGCACTCTTTGGGAACGCTCACAACATCTTTTGATGAGAAAACTTCATACTCTTATGAAGAAATATGACCTTTCTGCCTGAATCACATTGACAGAACAATAAAAACAACACCGCGTTTTTGACTCATACATGACTCAAAAACGCGGTAAAAACAGATCACCTGCAAACATTGTTTTGATTTTATTGTATTGTTTTGATTTATTGTAATTGGGTTTTACTGAGCAGCTCAGAAAGCACGGCCGCAGGTTCAGCCGCCATATAAGAAAAGATTTGCCCGGCTTGTTTGCTGCGCATGCCTGCCAAAATCTTGACAGCAATGCTTTCATCCAACGTGGCGAGGACTTGTGCGGCTTTTTTGGCTTTCATATTCGAATAGACGTCAATGAGATGTTTCAATTTTTCGTCTTGTATATTGCCTGCATCTTGCAACATACCTGAGATGCGCCCTTCAAGGGTATGCAATTCTTCCAATCTGGATTGCATTTGTTGTTGCAGAGTCAAGAGTTCTTGTTCGCGGCGGTTGAGTTCTTCTTGTCTGCGCTGTGCGGAGTCTTGCGGCACAAACGAATCAAGCCTCGGAGCCGGTGCGAGAGCCTGTTGCGGCTGATCGGGTCTTGGCTCGTGTTGCGGTAAAGGAGCGGCTTGATTTTGTAGATTGTTTGGTAAGGGAACCAAGGTTGGTCTTGCATAGTCGGGTTGTTGGGCAAATGGCGATGGTTGGCGTTGCCCACGAACCTGTGGTGCGGGCGGTACGGCAATCGGCGCTATTTCTGCGGCATGAGCTGTGACAGCACCCAACTCACCGACACCTGAATGATCGTTGAAAGATAAAAACAATACCGTGCCAAGCAAACCGACTTTGCACAATCCAATGGCCAAAACCCACTGACAAGTTCTAGAAAGCAGGGATTTTGTAGCGAATCGCGGCTGTTTCATCATAGCTGCGCAGCTCCTTGAGTTTTTCCTCGGCAACGTGACGTGCCGCTTGTTTTTCTTTTAACTTTTCAAGAACTTTCTCTTCTTTGGCTCGAAGAATCAGTTCTGCTTGCATGGCATCACGGTGTTCGGTCAGTGTTTGTAAACGCGATTTAGTTTCTGCGGCATCGCTGCGCAAACCGCGTACAAAATGTTCCAAAAGCCAACGTTCGCCGATGTCCAAAACAGCGTTGCCGTATAAACGTTCTTCCGTTTCTATAATCATGGCATCGAGTTCGTCGGCTCTGTTTTTTTCTCGGGTCAAGTTGGCTTGGGCATGACCGAGGGCTATTTGAGCTTGCTGTTTGCGTTGTTCTCGATAATCAAGAACTTGTTGCAATCCAAAACGAAAAGGGGGCATGCCACATCCTTTTGTTATGTTGTCGAGGGCTATTCGCTACACATGCCCGTTTGTCAAAATTCAGACAACAATGCATCATATGTTACTAAACTGCAAAGAGTGTTCCAAGAACTTTGAAGACTGCCACCTCTCAACATTCAATGACATGGCTGGAACGTGTTCAAAGCGTTTATATTGCACAGGCTCTCAAAAAAGATCACCTCATCGTGTCAGACTGTTTTTGTCCGTCATTTTTTAACCTTAAACATTCGTGTCCTCATATGGCACATAGATAATGTATTATGCTGATAGATCGTCGATTGCTTACTCACCTCAATTGGGGACTGCTTGGTTGCTTGCTTTTGCTTTTTGGCGTTGGCGTACTGAACTTGTATTCAGCCAGCGGCACACGGCTTGAAGACGGTTTATCTGTAGCCTCATTTTATCATCGCCAATTGATTTGGGGTGCAATGGGTGTGGTTGTCATGATTGTTTGCATGGTCTTTGATTATCGCCAACTGCAAAGTTTTGCTCTTATTTTTTTCCTCATTGCTTTGGTTGCCTTGATGCTTGTGCCGATTATGGGTAAAACGGTGTATGGTGCCAAGCGCTGGTTGGATTTGGGCTTTTTTAATCTTCAGCCCAGCGAAATGGCAAAGCTTGCCGTGTTGATCTTGGGTGCCAGAGTTTTGGCGTTGGATAGCGCAACCTTAAATTGGACACAGTTATTTCGTGTGGCTCTGGTAGGATTCATTCCTGCCGGCTTTATTGTTTTTCAGCCTGATTTGGGAACGGCGTTGACAGTTTTAGCCATTTTGGGCGGCATGATTTTGTATCATGGTGTGCAACTGCGGGTACTCAAAGGCTGTTTGCTTGCGTTGTTGCCGTTATTGCCGTTGAGCTGGTTTTTCTTGCGAGATTATCAAAAGCAACGCATCCTCACCTTTCTTGATCCCACAAAAGATCCACAAGGTTCGGGATACCACATCATTCAATCACAAATCGCCATCGGTTCAGGCGAATTTTGGGGCAAAGGCTTTTTACAAGGCACACAAAGCCAATTACGATTTTTACCCGAAAAACATACCGATTTTGCCATCGCCGTCTTTGGTGAAGAATGGGGCTTTATGGGATGTCTTTTGCTGTTAACACTCTTTTGTTTATTTTTACTGAGTATCTTTACCACGGTACGCGATGCAAAAGATCGCTTCGGCAGCACATTGGCGGCGGGCATTTTCATTTATTTCTTTTGGCAAATTCTCATCAATACAGGTATGGTTTTGGGACTCATGCCTGTGGTGGGCATTCCTTTGCCGTTTATGAGTTACGGCGGCAGTGCCATGCTAGTGAATTTTGCGTTGGTTGGTCTTGTTTTGAATGTTTCCATGCGTCGTTTTGTCTTTAAAAGTTGAGGGCTGTTTGCAATGATCACCACAGATTTACACACACACACCGTACATTCTCACGGTGCCGACACGGTCAAGGAAATGTTTCTGGCAGCACAGGCGTGTGGTTTGCGTCGATTGGGTTTTTCCGAACATTCTCCACGTCCTTTGGGGTACGATTATCCTCAAGAGTACCGAGAACAACTGACAAAAAGTTTTCCCATCTATCTTGCCGATGTGCAAGCCTTGCGCTCAACCAAAGGCACACTTGAAGTGTTACTTGGTCTTGAAATTGATTGGCTTGAAAAAGAACGACCTTTTATAGATGCCGTCATCAATGCCGAACCATATGATTATCTGCTCGGTGCGGTGCATTTTTTAGGCACATGGGGCTTTGACGCGACCCCTGCCGATTGGGACGCATTGGACGATGAAGCCTGTTTCCAACACTATCACGACTATTTTCTGACTCTCACTGCCATGGCGCAAAGCGGTGTGGCACAGATGGCGGCACATCCCGATATCATTAAAATTTTTAGCATCGATCGTTTCAACGCCTGGCTTTCCGGCGATCATTTAGATCTGGTTCGCGACGCGCTTGTTGCCATCCGCGACAACAAGATGAGTATGGAAGTGTCTGCGGCGGGGTTACGCAAACCGTGTGCAGAAATTTACCCGGGACCTATGATCATGCAACTTGCCGCCGATCTTCGCGTTCCGATTCATTTTGCCTCAGACGCACATTGTACCGCACATTTGGGTTGGAAATTTTCGGAATTGGCCACATATGCTGCCTCGTTCGGATATCAAACAAGCCGCTACTACAGAGACAAACAACCCTACGAAATACTCTTCTAGAAACGGCGTCTAAAAAGTAGCTTTGGCTCTTGTGCTTTGTTGTATCTATTCATGCGCTCTGCCTATTGCAACAATAACTGTATTTCAAAAGGAGCAGGCTTATGCGTAATTTTTTCTTCAAGTATCTCACATAAAATAAACATATTTCCCGCAAGATATCGTTCATGTGAGTGATATTTTTCTAAGGCGTCGAAAAAACATCTATCTTCAAAACATTCACATAAAAATTCTGCTTTGGGTATGACGACAATATCGGAATGGTCTTTTTGAAAAAACTTTGGCTTTTGAATTTCTACAAAATATTTCACCCGTGGGCGTCCTTCTTTTAAGTAAAAACACAAACCTTGATTGACAGATAAAGCAAAGCCTTTTTTTAACGCTATGTTATAAAGACCAGTGAGTTTTGTCCAATAATCTTCATGTGTCCCAAACGCCTCAAGTTCGAAGGTGGTGAGAAAATATCTCTGAGGTATCTGCTTTGTGTAAGCGCGTTTTTGCTGTGAGCTCTTCTCAAAGTCGCTAAACTGCTCAAAAGCAGACTGTAAAAAGTAGAGTTTTTGCTCAATTTCATTTTGTACTTGCAAAGCTTTGGCTTTAGCATCAACTATCATCTGCTTTGCATCAATACTTTCACCCTCAAGCATGTAGTTTTTGAAATTTTTCAAAGGAATACCCAACGCCACGCAAAGAATAATAATATCAAGCACAATTATTTGATTTTTTGAATAATATCTATACTTTGTTTCAGGATTTATATACGCAGGCACTAATATTCCCAAATCATCATAATGGCGCAAAGCCCTATGACTCACCCCTTTCATTGCAACCACTTCACCAATGGATAAATATTTTTCCATTCTTCACCTTTTTGATTGACTCTCACATTATGTCATACTTTATAGTGAACATAAGACCTCTCTTCTTTTGAGTAAAGAAAGATCTTTTAGTAAAAGGAGTTCACTACTTATGATTAAAACGATCACTTTTAAGAATGTCCTTACATTCACGCTGCCAAGTATTTCTATGATGATTTTCATGTCAGTGTATACCATGGTTGACGGTATTTTTGTGGCTAACCTCATCAGTACACATGCTCTTTCAGCCCTAAACATCATTTTGCCTATAATTACGGTTTTTATAGCTGTCGGAACAATGCTTGGTACAGGGGGCAATGCAATTTGTGCACGGCTTTTGGGTGAAGGAAAGTCGCGCAATGCCAAGGAAAAATTTACTCTTTTTTGTATCACAGGTTTCGGTATAGGGGTACTGCTTGCTTTATTTACACAAATATTTTTGCAAGAGATATTAAATGTCCTTGGTGCCAATGAGGAAACATATCAATATTGCTATGATTACCTTGTTATACTATCTATTTTTGCACCTTGTGCCATTTTACAAACTATTTTTGAAAATGCCATGATTGCTTCCGGTAAACCTAAATTTGCCCTTTTAGCACTTGTGGTTGGTGGCATGACAAACCTCATTTTAGATTATGTATTTATCGTGTATGTTGGCATGGGTATGCAAGGAGTCGCTTTGGCTACCGGCTTAGGATTTTCTCTACCTACTCTTATGGGCATATACTTTTTCTCTACTAAAAAAGAACATAAAACTCTGCATTTTATGGCTTTTACGTTGGATATAAAGTCTATTTTTACAGCTTGCGGTAATGGTTTATCAGAGATGGTAACCCATTTAGCTACAGGTGTGACTACATATTTATTCAATATAACCATGCTGAAAATGGCAGGGAGTGATGGCATAGCCGCCATTACTGTGGTGCTTTATGCGCAATTGCTCATAAATACATTTTTTATTGGTTTTTCCGTTGGTATTGCTCCTGTAATTAGCTTCTATTTTGGAGCCATGAATAAGTCACGCTTAAGAAAACTATTTACTATTTGTATTAAATTTATTGGCGTAAGCTCCGTTGCTCTTGTGTGTATATCTTTTCTCATCAATGAAACCATCGCCGGTATATTTTTAGAGAGAGGAACAAAGGCTTATGAGCTTACAGTGCACGGCTTTTATCTCTTTTCTATAGGTTTTCTTTTTTCAGGCATAAATATCTTTGCATCAGGACTTTTTACGGCATATTCCAATGGTAAAGTATCGGCATTTATCTCCTTTTTACGCACTTTTGTATTTATTTCTCTGGCAATCCTTACTTTGCCGCAGTTTATGGGCTTAAACGGTGTGTGGCTTGCTGTTCCTATAGCTGAATTTCTGGCTTTTTTTATGTCAGTTTACTTTTTTAATGCACACAAAAAAACTTATATGTACGATAATACGCCTAGAATAGCAGGGAAAGCATTGCTCCTTGCTTAGCCTTTTACAGTAATGAAAGCGTGTTGACATACGACAAGCATGTGAACACGCTTTATTTTTTTGAAAGTCAACACACGCTTTGCTCGTTTTCTTACTCTACACAGGCAGGATTTGTCAAAATGAACCGTTCATCAACATTTTTCTCACCCCATTCACACATAAGCTCAAGGATAGGCATAAGTGTTAAGCCTTTATCTGTAATAGAATATTCTACCCGAGGAGGAATTTCACTAAAGCTTTGACGCAAAATGAGGCCGTCAACTTCCAATTCTCTTAATTGATTGGTCAGAGTTTTTTGTGAAATGCCTTTAACATCTCGCATAAGATCTTTAAAACGCTTTGTGCCATCTTCTGCAAGCATATATAAAATCAGTGGTTTACATTTTCCGCCTATCATTTTAAGCGTCACTTCAATTTCAGAAGCCACCACTATTTTTTCCATTAGTCACCTTCCTTTCTCTAAGAGAAAACAACGTACCTTATTGACAAGCATTTTTTATAAAAGTAAAAAATACATAAATAGTATTTTTTACTATAATAGAAAAAAAGGCAATAGTGCTTGAGATTACTTGATTGATAAGCCCCTTTTAACTGTACTCTTGGAGAGCATAATGAAAAAACTCGTTGTTATTACCGGTGCCAGTTCCGGTTTTGGTAAAGTCTTGGCAAAACAGTTCAGCGCAGCAGGGCATCCCCTCTTGCTTCTTGCTCGCAGAGTTGAGCTTGTCGAAGCCATGAACTTGCCGAACACCATATGTAAAAAAGTAGATGTGACCAATAAGGCAGAATTTGCAAGTGCCGTGCACCAAGCCGAAGAAACATACGGCAAAACCGATTTACTGATCAACAATGCCGGCGTCATGATGCTCGGCAGTCTAGAAGACCAAGATACAGCAGAATGGAAAACCATGCTTGATACCAATGTACTTGGTGTCATGAACGGTATGCAGATTGTTATGGCTGATATGAAGAAACAACAATACGGTACAATTATTAACGTATCGTCCATTGCAGGGGTTAAAGCTTTTGGTAATCATGCAGCCTATTGCGCTTCAAAATACGGCGTAGTCGGACTCAGCGAGGTAGCCAGAGAGGAACTGGCTCCGTATAATGTTCGTGTTATTACCATCTGCCCCGGCGCTGTTGCCACAGAACTTTTAGAGCATACCACAAATCCTGATATTATTAAAGGATATAAGGAATGGACAAAAGCCGTCGGTGCTACCAATATTAGCGCTGAAGACGTGGCCACAACCATCAAATTTGCCTACGATATGCCACAAGGTGTGTGCTTACGCCACATTCAATTGGCTGACACTAAGCAAAATGTTTAACAGTCTTTGTCGTCTCTACTCACAAAAAGATAGACGACAAAATCCCTGAGGGTTTTGCGCAATAAAGTCGGCGTACATGCACGAAAAATGCGGTTTTTTTGTGAACGAGCTTGTAAAAGAACCAATCTAATACGATTCGCTGTTTTTGCAATGAATCATGAGGAATCTTTATGAAAATTTTGATAATTAACGGCAGCCCAAGAAAGGGTAATACAAAATGCGCATTGGCCCTGCTTGAAAAAGCCATTCATGAAAAATACAACCATACAGACTGTGAATATATTGATGTTCCTGCACTCAAGATACAAGGCTGTATGCACTGTGACGGTTGCAAGAAAAACGGCGGCGACTGTGTGATGAAAGACGGCAGTGCTGAGTTAATGAACAAAATGATGGAAGCAAATGTCCTTATTTTTGGCACACCTGTATACTGGTGGGGGATCAGTTCTCAGCTCAAGGCATATATCGATAAATTTTATTCAAAAGACTTACTGATACAAGAAATTGCGTCGAAAAAAGTTGGTGTTATTGCTATAGGTGCATTAGATACAAAAAATATTCAGTATAAACTTATAGCTAGTCAATTTGAAAGTATCTGCGAATATCTCAAATGGGACATGATGTTTTGTTCGTCATTCTCCTATGAAGGAAAACAGGATTTGGCAAATGATGCCGATATTGAGAAGAAAATAGCTATACTCGCTGAAAAAATATAACATATGAATAGTTTACAAAAAAAACGACACTATCATAAAAATAGAGGTCGTTTCTTATACGCAATTCAATGAATACAACGTGTTCATATTGAACACTATGATTTACTTAAATGGCGGAGAGGGGGAGATTACACAAGCTTCTTGCACTCGTTAAACATAAAAGAAATGTTAATTGACTTTTCTTATTGGTACATATATATAAATTTAATTGTGAATTTTATATGGGAAGATTTATAATGGCACAATCACCAAACATGACGTATGCGAAGCATCCATCACAGGAGCTTTGTGAGCTTTTTTCTGAACAACCATATCAAGGGCAACACCCAGAAAAAGCAAGTGTCATCATATTGGGGAAGGATGCAAACTATAGTCAATATTTAACTCATCATCCGTTCTTTTCATACATTCTTGAATATCATAAAAATGGAGTTACTTTTTGGGAAAAATATGGGATTCATCATCCTTTTCTTCATACTGAGTACCCCTTTCCAAAAACAAGGGGGGGTGTCCCTTATCATAAAAACTTTAGCCACATAGGACTGACAAAACAAAGCGCAAAGCACATATCCTTCATAGAGTTATTAGACATTCCCACCACTGGCGTAAGTAGCAAAAAGGATACAGCATTTCGGCAAATGCTTTCTCGTGAACACTTGCAGTGGATTGAAAATGTAATATTTTCTGGGAATAAGAAAATAGTTCTCCTTAATCCTTATTTTATTCGTAACATATCATATTTGAATAAACATTTTTCTGTTTTTATGCGCTTCCCCAAAAAAATACCTCCTTTAACGACTTTAACAATAGAAAATATCACTTTATTTTCGTGTTATCATTTCTCTGCAAGAAATAAGATTTACCCACATATAGGCTTAATACGTGATACAATCTCACAATTTTTATAATACTATTAACAAAAAGCGACCCCTTTCAGGCCTTATCCTTTAATCCGTCAGGGAGTCGGCGTAG
>CAYJFB010000003.1:0-95405 GCA_964369685.1 uncultured Desulfovibrionaceae bacterium
AACTGTCGAAGTGCCCTTGGTTGATGCAAATGGTCAATCAATAACAGTAGAAATTTCTGTGACGATTTCAGACTCTGCACCTGAAGCAAAGAATGACAGCAGCACCGTTGAGGAAGGAGAACGGATCACAGTTGATGCAGAACATGGTTTGCTCTCTAATGACGAAAAGAGCGCCGACGGTGGAGACAGCGTGACAGATCTAAGCGCAACGGACAGTGATTGGAATATATCAAAAGATGATGAGGGCGTGATCACGGCAACACACGAAACCTATGGTATGTTAACCGTGAATCCCGACGGTTCATACAGCTTTGAGTCGAATCCTGATAGCGTTGATGCAAATACTGAAAACTTTGTCTTTGAATACACCGTAAAAGATGCCGACGGTGATACCTCTTCAGCTTCATTGACCATTGATCCCAATGCTGCCAAGGCTCCTGTGTCGTATCAAGAAAATCTCAATGTTGATGAAGAAGGGTTGAGTACAGGAACAGATTTTGATGCCACAAGTGAAACTGTTACTTGGACAGCTCCAGAAGGTTGGTCAATTGAAGGATTTAATGTTGTTGAAAACAGCCCATATAGTGTCGACGATGATGGTACCGGAAATCTTGTTGTTACCTTGAGTACCAATGTGTCCCATGCGGGGAACTCTGGAAAACCTTTAGAACAAGGTAACGATGACAGTGTCGATTCAAACTCTATTACTGTGACGTTGAAAGACGCCAATGGCAATACGTTTGATGTCGCACTCAAGGTGAATATCAGCGATGATGCACCTATTATCCTTGCGGACTCCGATACAACGGCGTTTGTTACTGATGAAGGTATCGCAAATGCCAATCTTAACATAGATTTTGGTGCTGATATGGATGGTGCCAAAATTGAACTTCCGCCAAGTGATGGAGCAACCGTTGGACTTGGTGTGGTATGGGATGCACAGTCATCTACATGGACACAAACTTCAAACAGTGAGTGGATGGGTGGCGTCGAAACATCGTATAATCAAGCGACAGGCACGCATACGCTCGTCTTGGGCGATATCGTCATGACCAGTACCGATAATCAACAGTGGGAAGTATCCTATGATGTCGCTGGTGGACGTACTGATGTGACGCTGAATTTCACAGACGGTGATGGGGACAAAGTTGTACAGACTGTTAATGCTGTGATTCCTCTTGATACAGAAGGCACCGTAGACAGTTCTGATGACGACATGGCCGATCAACAGGTGATTACAGATATTACCATTCCCGACGGTGCACAGATTGAAGGTGGTTCATATACAGCGACAACAGAAGACGGAAAAGAAATTGGTACATTTGAGATTGTCGAAGGCGAACTTGTTTTTACACAAAACGACGCTTTTGATCATGAAAATGTTGAAGACGCCTTTGAAGGAACTGTCGAAGTGCCCTTGGTTGATGCAAATGGTCAATCAATAACAGTAGAAATTATTGTGACGATTTCAGACTCTGCACCTGAAGCAAAGGATGACAGCAACACCGTTGAGGAAGGACAACGGATCACGGTTGATGCAGAACATGGTTTGCTCTCTAATGACGAAAAGAGTGCCGACGGTGGAGACAGCGTGACAGATCTAAGCACAACGGACAGTGATTGGAATATATCAAAAGACGATGAGGGCGTGATCACGGCAACGCACGAAACCTATGGTACGCTGACGGTGAATCCCGACGGTTCATACAGTTTTGAGTCGACCCCTGACAGCGTTGACACAAATACTGAAAACTTTGTCTTTGAATACACGGTAAAAGATGCTGACGGTGACACCTCTTCAGCCTCGTTGACCATTGACCCCAACGCAACCAAGGAGCCTGAACCGCAGCCCGGTAAAGAAGATATAGATATTGTCACCGACAACTTTAATGATCAAGTGAGTTATCAAGTCGGCTTTGAAAATGTGTATGTTGCCATGGGTGGCGGTGTACATAATCCATATTCGTCTTCCCCTGAATATAATAGTGAAGGCATGACCATTGACGTGAAGAGTGGCAATGACGATGTCTATATGGGCGGTGGCGATGACACCATTTACCTCGGTGAAAGTCATCATGAAGGGCTTGATGGCGGCGCGCCTATCTCGGCAGAGAAACAGATTGAAGCTCAAGAAACCATGGAAAGATTCATGGAAGGCGACGACAGTACCGTGGCCTCTCCTTGGGGTGAAGACAGTCATCTCACTTTTTCAAAATCAAGCGACAGCTATGTTGATATGGCGCATGGTGGCGGTGGTGATGATGTCATTTATGGTGAAGGCGGCACCGATATTATCTATGGCGGTTCAGGGAATGACACCCTCTATGGCGGCACAGGCAATGACGGATTGCGTGGCGGTTCCGGTGACGACGCCCTTTATGGAGGTGAGGGTAATGATATCCTAAACGGCGGCAGCGGTAGTGATATGCTGTACGGCGGTGACGGTGACGATACGCTCATTGGTGAAGTGGGAGATAAAGAGCTCCATGGAGGTTCCGGGAGTGATCTGATTAAATTGGAAGGCGACAGTAACGGTGAGGGCTTGGGTGATCTTTTTGTTAACGGTGGGGACGGCGAGAGCTTTGACGTTCTGTTGGCAAATGGATTGTCTAAAGAAGATGTTATGGAAGGCCTTGAAAATGGTAATATAACCAATATAGATGCGATTGTGCTTGGCGATGTTGAAGGCGATTCTGTGGATGATGTTTTGAATACACTTGGCGGCAATCTTAATAATTTGCAAGATGAAGGATGGAATGCAGTCAACGACGGAAACTATACGACATATACCAATGATGATGACAATATAACAATCATCATTCCGGATACATTGGCATAATGCTTAGAGTTTGTTTAGAATGATTTTTTTGGGGGGGATAACTCCCCCCAAATCCTCTTTGTTCCGCGGTGTTATTCGGATGATTGCTCATTGCTTCGCTCTGAGTAACACCGCGTATCAAGCGTTCTGCAAAATCTTTTTATCCAAACAGACAATGATAATGGTTCAATAGAAACAGAGAAAAAATAACGGAAGTATTCTAATGGGCGAGGTGCCAATTGCTACCGACGCCCCAATCGACACGCAACGGTATGGCTAAGGGAGTCTCTGTCGGCGAGATGTTTTCCATAAGGTTGGCTAGGCGTTGGCCTGCTGTTTGGGCATGTTCACTCGGCACTTCAATGAGTAACTCGTCATGAATTTGTAAAACCAAATGCGCGTTGAGTTCCTGTAATATCCCATCGCGTTGTACTGCAAGCATGGCTAATTTTATAATGTCAGCCGCACTGCCTTGAATAACACTGTTGACGGCTTGGCGTTCGGCAAGAGCACGAAGCTGTGCAGAACTTGAATGGATACCCGGAAGTAAGCGACGACGACCACTCAAGGTTGTTACAAAGCCCTGCGCTGAAGCTTCAGCTTTTACTTGACTGTAAAATTCACGCAATCTTGACAAATGTTTAAAATAATTTGTAATAAAATTACGAGCTTCAGCAAGCGACAGCCCCAGATCGTGCCCCAACTTTTGTGCTCCCATACCATAAATTAAACCAAAATTAATGGTTTTTGCCATGCGGCGCTGATCACTGCTCACAGAAGAGGGTTCAATGTCAAAAAGCAAACTTGCTGTTCGTGCGTGAATGTCAGCGTCTTCTCGGAAGGCTTGAATGAGTGTCGGTTCTGTAGAAATACATGCCAAAACCCGTAACTCAATTTGTGAATAATCTGCAGACACAAGAAGATGTCCCTCAGATGCTGTAAAACACGCGCGCATCCGCTGTCCTTGGATACCACGAACAGGGATGTTTTGTAAGTTGGGATTGCTTGAAGAAAGACGTCCCGTAGCGGTACCTGTTTGATTAAACGTTGTGCGAATACGCCCGTCTTTATTCACAAGTTTAGGTAACGGTTCCAAATATGTGGAACGCAATTTTTCAAGAATGCGATATTCTCGTAAGGCATCGACAACAGGATGTTTACCCGATAAACTTTCTAACACATCTTTAGATGTAGACGCTTGTCCTCCTGATGTTTTGCGTAATGCAGGTAATTGTAAACGTTTGAAAAGTACTTCACCAAGCTGTTGCGCAGAACGAATATTAAAAGACCCGCCTGCCGCAGTATAAATCTGCTCAGTCAATGTTTCCAATTCGCTTTTGACCTCATCTAAAAAAATACGTAACTGTTCAAGATCAAGTTGTACACCGCGCTCTTCCATATCTGCCAAAACAGACACTAAAGGCAATTCCAAGTTGTGAGATAATCGCTGCAAACCTGCAACATTCAAGCGTGGAGCCAAAGCTTCTTGGATAGCTAAGGCCAATAACGCGGGGTTACCCTGTGAACGCCCAAGCGCAGCACTCCATTCACCAACAAGACGAGGCCAGCCATAATCTTGTTGTTCGGGATTCAGTAAATAGGCCGCAAGCTTCAAATCAAACCAACGGGCGTTGGGAATACGTTTCCAACGTGGATCTAAATGAAACAGATGCTTGAGGTCAGGCGTGACCAAACGGGTCTCTGCCGTACTCGCTACCACACGCGCCAGATAATCAACCAATTCTTCAATAGAGCCGCTATAAAGCCACTCCATCCCCGAACAGGCCATCAATATCGCGTTTTCTGTGGGTAATATTGCAACCCATTGATCATAGATGACAGGAAACATTGTGGGAATGGTGTATATCGCTTGCTCTTGACGTGTGGTTGGTTCCAACAACGATCCTTGTTGTGAAACAGTCTCTTGATCTTGCGATTGTAAGCTTCCTTCACCAATCGCTCGCACAAACTCACGTTCTAAAGAATTCAATTCAAATTCACGCAGTAATGCCGCCGCTTCTTGCCGTTGCACATTGCCAACATACAAATCTTCTTTGTTTACTTCTGTACAGCAATCTGTTTTTAATCGAGTCAGTTCACGATATAAAAATACTGCCTCTTCATGTCCTGTCATTTTTTTATGAATAGCAGACGGTAATTCTTCGAAACGCGCTTGAATATCTTCAAGGGATGAAAACGTTGTAAATAATTTTTGTGCTGTTTTTATACCCAACCCGGGAACACCGGGGATATTGTCACTGCTGTCTCCTATAATGGCTTGAACATCAGGCCATTGTGATGGAAGTAGACCTGTTTCTGCAGTAAAATTTTCTGCTGTGGTTATTTTACCGTCTTTACCTGCCGGATCCCACATGATCACCTTGTCACTCAAACACTGCTTTAAATCCTTATCAGTGCCGATCATGACTACACCTTCGGAAGCAAAACGTTTTGCCAATGACGCAATACAATCGTCCGCTTCACATCCGTCAGAAATAATAAGCGGTAAGCCCAAAGCTGCTGTCATGCGTCGAATGGGTTCAAGTTGAACAATCAATCCCTCGGGAGTTGCCTTACGTTGTGCTTTATAGTCCGGATACAACGTGTGACGGAAGGTCGTTCCTTTGCCGTCAAGCACCATGACAAAGCGTTTGGGGCGTTCTTCGCGCAAAACTTTAAGCAAAATTCGTGTAACATTAAAAATCGCACCTGTCGGAAAGCCGTCAGAGCGTGAAAGATTTTGTGCGGCATAAAAACCACGGTAAATAAACGCCGAACCATCCATAAGATATAACGGTTCGCCGGAGAGCAAAGCCTTAATAGCCATTCTTGTTTCCTTTTGCTTTGAGTAAGACGGTCTTGTCACTGCCCTTTGTAACGCCGTTCAATAAACCTTTTGATGAAAGAAGATCTGTCATGAATTTTTTTCTTTGTATGTATCTTGATTCATCTGACGTAGCAACACTACTGACTTTCTTTGTCTGATCTGTCGGAAATGTATTCTATCGTTTCTTGTCCATTAAAAATTTTGAATGTATTTTTTCCGTGTTGTTTTGCATCGTATAAAGCCATATCTGCATTATGATAAAGGGCTGTAAACGTGTTTCCATGTGTGGGGTAGACCGCGACACCTATGCTGATTGATATTTTTACCGATTTTTCATCATTTTTATAATTTTTATCAAAGTGTTTTAACAGATGTAAAAACTTATCGGTGACAATCTGTTCTGAATATGCATTGCATACAAACACTAAAAACTCATCACCGCCGATTCGACCGACAATATCATTTTGTCGGAAAATACTTTTTAGATATTCAGCCGTCTCTTGAATGACATGATCGCCGAATTGATGACCAAACGTGTCATTGATTTCTTTGAAATTATCTAAATCAATGATAATGCATGCATGCATGTTTGTTTTTTCATTGGACTGATCTAAAATCTTATTTATTAAAAGCTCTGTTGTTCCTTTATTATATATTTGTGTCAAAGAATCCAGTTCTGACATCTTTTTTAAGAGATGCGCTTCTTTTTCTTGTTTATCTATATTGGTCAAAAAACCAATGGCTTTATCATATAAACGGTCTTGATCATCTGTCGCAATAGGAACAGCTGAAAAAAGAAACCATAGAAAATCACCATTGTTACAAGCTATGCGAATTTTTATTTCTGAAGCTTGATTGCCTTTTTTCAATTCATTGATTGCTTGTTGAAATATTGGTATGTCTTCAGCAAACAGAAAAGAATTTAACACACTTTGATTTGTTGAAAAAATATTATTATTTTGATTAAAAATCTCTTTTAATTTTCCTGTTATTTTGATTCTTCCTGTTATAAAATCCCATTCAAGAATATATTTATTTATTTGTTCTGAGACAAAACGAATATTTTTTTCATTGGTTTCTGCAGATTTCTTTAACGCACGTTGCGATCGGTATACCAAAAAAATCAATACACAAAAAATAAAAACAATGTTGACAACAAGAATGATTGTTGTATGGAAATCAGAAGCAAGATTTGTTGTAATCACGTCATCGGGCACAACGGAAAAAATGATCCAGTTATTGATATGAATAGGACTATAGTACGCGACGCGTTCATTGTCGTTTAGACGGTAATGAACCAAGCCTTCTGTTCTTAGAGTAAAAGCATTGCGCACAGCTTCTCTGGAATAGCCGGCTAAAAGGTCAACGGTATCGATGGCTGTGATGAATGATATGTCCATAAGAAGCAACAATTCTGAGTCACTGGCAGCAATATATGCACCATTTGAATCAACAATATTATAATATCCACCGACATTGTAAAAGATTTTGTTAAAAATATTTGAAAGTGTTTCTGTTGTTATAACTCCAACAATATAGAGGTGTAACATACCGTCATCGTCAAATACCGGAATATTTATCGAGATAGAAGGTTTTGTTGAATATTTGTCGGTGTAGACATTGCTGATAAATATTTTTTTTGTGTTCATTTGCTTATTGAATGTGTAGTCGGCGGGAATAAATGTATTATTTTGTGTGATGTAGGCAGAGTTGTTTGGATATACTGTGGCGATATGCGAAAAGTCTTCAAATTTAACTAAGTCAACAAGTGTTTTATGAAAAAAGACTTGGTTTTGTTCAGGGTATTGAACACACAGTGCCGCTGTTTTTAATAAATTGATGTATTTTGTAAATGTTACTTCAACAGCATTGGCATTATTTCGTGAAACATTTCCTAACATTTTTTCAAAATCAGCAATTTCATTGTTATACATACGAACAATAAAAAACGCTCCGGAAAAAATAAGCAACGCAAGAAGTAGGCTTAGCACCAATATCGATTGAGCTTTTCTTATGGAGTCTAATGATATGTTCAAAAGGATACTCCTTGTTCCTTGTTGTTTATTTTAGCAAAAAAAGATACCAATAAGAGGCTATATCAAAAATATAAAGATGATTGTAGAAATTTGAAGATTGACTAACGTTTTGTTTTTATAGAACGACACAGATCCATGAATGCTTCTTGGGGGAGAGGCTTATAGAAATGATAGCCTTGACCATGTTGACAGCCCAATTCGAGTAGAGCGTGTTTTTGTTCTTCTGTTTCAATACCTTCGGCAAGGCATAACGAAGCACCTAATTCTTTAATGGTTTTTATAATATTTTTGACAACGGTTTTATTTTTATTTCGTGTAGTCATATGATCAATAAGGCTTTTATCTATTTTTACTTCTGTAAAATCAATCATAGCCAGCATCAGTAAATTTGAATGTTTGGCTCCAAAATCATCCAAAGAGACAGCAAATCCGGCTGTCTCGATAGCACGAAGTTTTCTTTCAAAAAACTCAAAATCCAATTTATCAATGCTTTCTGTTATTTCAACTTCGATATATTTGTGTGGAATATCGTGATGTTTACAAATACGCATCATTTCGCCAACCAAATCATAGGCCATAAAAGTAACCCTTGAAAAATTGACGGCGATTTTTAGGGCTTTTTTTTCTTTAATAAGTTCTTTCAGTAGTAGACACACTTGTTCGAACACAAAAAAATCGACGTGACGAATCGTTCCTTCATGTTCGTAGATGGGAATGAAAACATCGGGAGGAACGATTTTATTTTCTTTATCGCGTTTTCTTACCAAAGCTTCTGCGCCGATCACGCGTCCTGACTGCAATTCGACTTTAGGTTGCAGATAAATGAAAAAGAAACCTTGCCGAAGTTCTTCCAGTAAAATTTTTAGTGAATTTGAGCGTGATTGAATTTCTTTAGTTGGTTTTTCTTTGTAATATTTTTGTTTTTCGGCGACCATGATTTCACCGGCTTGACGCACACCTTGGCGAATATCTATTTTTTTCCCTTGCCATATGCCGCCAACGGCAAAGGCAATATCTTTTCGTTCAATATTTTTTTTGCGTAACGCGATGATACGTTTATCAAAATCAGGTTTTGCAATGTTAAAACACAGCGCAACAAATTCATCGCCGGATAAACGATAAATATTGTCTTTAATGTCTGTTGAAAGAATGTTTGCGACTTCTTTAATCAGGTAGTCACCGTATTCTTCGCCATAGAGTTCATTTGTTTGCTTCAGACCGTTGATGTTGACATGAATGACACCCAAGGAAGACACATTGCTCATGTTATTTTTTTCTATTAATTCAGCATATTTATTTCTATTATATAGTCCTGTTAGAGCATCAATGTATGATAACGTTTCCAATTTTTTTTGAAAACGACGTTTTTTGATGTCGTCGTTAATAAAAAGGGCAACAGAACCCAACAGGGTCAGATCTTCCGGCATAATGCGAGGATTATCAACACCCATAAAGGAGGTTACACAGCCTTTATGTAGAAGCGGAATGAGTAAAGCTGAATCTACGTGATTTTTTTTAAAAAAATTGAAAAAGTAGGATGTTTCATCAAACGTTTCATTGATGTTGGCAATGACTAATTCTTTTCCTTTTTTCAAAAAATCGAGTGTTGCCTGCAGTGTTTCCGGTGTCAACGGTTCTTCTGAGCACATTTGTATTGTATTGTTTATCGAACTTGATTCAAAGGTTTTTTGAATTTTATAGTCTTCTTTTATTTCACAGAGATAGGCTCTGTCTGCATTATGATAGTCGCAAACGATACTTAAAAGATGATTGATTGCTTCTTCAAGAGTGTGTTCTTCCATGAGTGTATGAGCACACTTTAACAATGTGGATTCCATTGTCAATTTTTGTGAAATTTCTTCTGATTCTGCATGTTCGATATCATAGTTATAGGCAATGGTCAGTCTTTGATTTTTTCCTTGGATGTGTATCAATGAATCAATGAGGAGATAGTTTGTTTGTGTGAGGTGAACAAACATTTTACGATGGATATTTTGCCCGGGTTTGAGGCATTCGTTTGCGCAATGAGCACATGGTTGATCAAGATTTTGGAATACTTTATAGCATTTTTTCCCCAAATATTCGCCTTCATAGCGAAGGCCTAAGATATTTCTTATTGTTTGATTTGCAAAGAGAATATCATAGGTATCTTTATCTGCAATATAACATAGAAAGTTTTCGTTATTGACAATGGCTGTTTCCAGTTCAGGGTCGCTTATGTACGGAGTCTTTTCTGACATAGAGAACACTCTTTTTTTGGGGGGCAGATTGCATTTGTTCTTTAACAGAGCAGATATCGAAGTTCGTTTGTTTCCTTTGGCCACACATAGACGGAATTATCGCCTCAATAGGCAAAAGGTTGTGTTATCAATTAGTAGGTCACTTTGATTACATCTCCGGGGCGGAGGGGGGTTGAGGTGTTCATGCCGTTGGCAGCCAACAGTTTTTGTGGATTGACATTGAATTTACGTGCGATGCCCCACATGGTATCACCGGATTTGACTTTATATGTTGTTGTTTTGTTGTTGGAGCGTGACGCTGTGGTGCGTTTTTTTGTTTGTGGCGGTACGAGCAAATCTTGGCCTGCATAGATGGCGTCGGAAATATGGTTAACGCGGCGCAATTCAGTGACGGATGTGCCGTTTCGGGCGGCGATTTGTGAAAGGGTGTCTCCTGATTTTATGGTATAGGTTTTCCAGTTTGCATATTTTGCATTGATTTTGCTTAAACGGTTGGTGGCTTCAACGACGTTTTGCGCTTGACTGTGTGGCACATAGACTGTTGTTGTGACGTGTGGTGGTGAAACGCGGCGTAAAAAGGCGGCATTGTGGGCATGGAATTGTTCCCAGCTCATGTTTGCTGCTTTGGCTAAAGAGGACAGATCGGTTCCCGGTTTGAGTGAAATTTCAGCCATAGTTACGGATTGTTGTTGAATCGGCTCAAAGCCGAGTTGTTCGAGGTTGCGTAAGACTTTGCATGCTGCAAGGAATTTGACTAAATAGTCATAATTTTCTTGAGTCATGCGGTTGGCTTGGCTGAGGGTGTGCGCGCGTTCGCGCAAAGCAAAAAAGTTGTCGACACCGGCTTCTGCCAAGCTTCGAGAAATTTTGCCCTCTCCTGCATTATATGCACTGATTGCCAAATGCCAATCCTCAAATCGTTCATGAAGTTTGGCAAGGTATGCGGCGGCAGAGTGTGTGGATTCATAGGGATCGTTTCGCTCATCGTACCAAACACTTTGTGTGAGTCCGTAGTGCTTTCCTGTACTTGGGATAAATTGCCACAATCCGGCTGCACCGGCATAGGATTTTGCTTTTGTGTTATATGTGCTTTCTATAAAAGGTAAATACGCCAATTCATCAGGAAGGCCATTGGTTTTGAGTACATTTTGAATATGTGAAAAATAGAGTGTTGCGCGTTCAACACCGACCTCAACGGTACTGCGATGGGTACGAATATATTTCTTAAATGCAAGTAAAACGTCAAGACGTTGCTTTTTCGTTAAATGTTTGTCAAAATCACCGACAGAGTTAAATGCAGACAATTCTTTTGTTTGTAATGGAATTCCGTCTCCATGTGCCGACCATACAGTGCTTTCGCGTTGTGTTTTCGCGGAATCGGAGATTTGTACAGTTTTTGTACCACAACCAATAAGTAAAGTAATGTATACAGTACAAAAAAGAAGAGAGCACACATGACGAAAATGTAACGTCGAGAGCGCACACGCAATATTTTTTTTTCGATGGAATAAACAAAACATACCCCCCCCTTATAGGGATAAAAATGCTTTTCTTTTTGTTTAAGATACATGAAAAAAAAACATTCGGCAATGCCACCGTATTCTTTTTTTTTATATGTTTTATTGTTATTTCAACGTTTTATAAAGAAGGAACCATGTCCTATTCTTTTTCTCGCAAAAAGTCAAAGAACAAAAAACATTCTGAGGCACCGTCTTTTACAAAATCTTCTCTCTCCACTGTCCCCAAAGCCATGAAGCCGAGAATCGAATCAAAAAAAAATACCGAATCTGCTTTGACAGCACAAACTGAAAAACGTCTCACGCTGCCTACGCATCCTGACACAGATGATTCTGCTCAGGAACTTTTTCTTTGTGGTTATAAGCCTGTCTTGGAATTGTTGGAGCAAGATCCCGCACGAATTGACACAGTGTATTTGCGTCGAGGGGCTCATCATGAGTCGGCAAGAGTGCTCGATTTATGTCGTTTGGCAGGGATTCGCTTTCAGCTTTGTGACCAGCAGGAGCTTGAAAGGGTTTTGGCGCGAACAGAGCAGCGCGTGAATCATCAAGGGGTGATTGCTCGTCTTCTCGGCACGCGATTTATTGAACTTGAGGCGCTTTTATCGCAGGTGCATACGGCGCCTGTGCCATTGGTTGTGGCACTTGATCAGGTACAGGATCCGGGTAACGTCGGCACGTTGGCACGCACGTTATATGCGCTTGGCGGAGTGGGGTTAATTGTTCCGAAACACAATGCGGCTTTTTTGGGTGTTGGTGCGCGACGTGCGGCAGCGGGGGCTTTGGAGCGTCTTTCGTTGTCTCGGGTTACGAATTTGTCGAGGAGTTTGGATATTGCTCGTGAGCATGGTTTTCAGGTTTACGGTGCCATGTGCACATCGGAAAGTCGCAGTGTTTTTGATGTGAAGTTACACACGCCTGCGGTTTTGGTTCTTGGGAATGAAGATCACGGCATTCGCTTACAAGTCGGTAAACGGTGTGACACGCTGTTGCACATTCCTATGATGCGTTCTTTTGACTCCTTAAATGTGGCTCAGGCAGGAGCGATATTTATTTCTGAATTTGTCCGTCAGTATAAAATGTAAAAAAAAGAAAGAAAAAGACAGACAAATCCTATTCCTATGCTTATTTTTACATAAGAGTTTTTTCTTTTGATGAGCATATTGCATTTGCCGAATCTCAACTACCATGGTTCAGTAATGGAAGGAGACCTCGTATGAGCGAAGCACAGTATTCGTTGACAACCCCCTACCCGATTCAAATCGCTCGACTTGGAGCAGCCAAAATTCCTTCACCGCTCCTTTATGGGTTGCAGGGTGATGAAACCACCACACAACTTTGTTTTGATAAAGAACAAGCCGATGAGTTTGAAACTGCACAACATGTACTTTTTGAAAGTGCAGGCCCAAGAGAGCATGTTTATTTTGATCCGGCTAAAACAAAATGCGCTATTGTGACTTGTGGTGGGCTTTGCCCGGGGCTCAATGATGTCATTCGTGCGATTGTTCTTGAAGCGTACCACATCTACAACACGCCATCCATTCTTGGTATAAAATATGGTCTTGAGGGCTTTATTCCTTCGTGTGGGCATAAGATTGTTGAGCTCACGCCAAAAAGTGTGAGTCATATTCACCAGCTTGGGGGAACGATTCTTGGTTCATCGCGCGGTCCTCAGTCGCCAGAGGCGATTGTTGATGCTTTGGAGCGTATGAATGTGAGTGTGTTGTTTGTGATTGGCGGTGACGGCACAATGAAAGCGGCGGCAAAAATTTACAATGAAATAACGCAACGTCATCTGCGGATTGCCGTCATTGGGATTCCAAAGACGATTGATAACGATATCAATTTTGTTCAACAGTCTTTCGGGTTTGATACGGCTGTAGACAAGGCCTCGGAAGCCATTCGGTGTGCGCATGTGGAAGCGACGGGCACAACAAACGGTATCGGTTTTGTAAAGCTTATGGGGCGTGAGTCCGGTTTTATTGCTGCTCAGGCTGCTTTGGCATTGCGTGATGCCAATTTTGTGCTTGTTCCCGAGGCGCCTTTTGTGCTTGAAGGTGAACACGGGCTGTTGCATGCCTTGGAAAAGCGTTTAAAAAATCGTGGTCATGCCGTGTTTGTGGTTGCGGAGGGAGCGGGGCAACACCTTATGGCCGAATCGGGGCGTCATGATGCTTCGGGAAACATTGTCCTTGGTGATATTGCCGAATTTCTCCCCAAGCGTATTTCTGCCTACCTGAAAGAACAAAAGATGCCTTTTAGCTTAAAAGTGATTGATCCAAGCTATATCATTCGTTCGGTGCCTGCCAATGCAAACGACAGAGTGTATTGTGGTTTCTTGGGACAGCACGCGGTACATGCCGCTATGGCGGGGCGTACAAATATGGTTGTGGCGAAAATTATGGATCGTTATGTCCATGTTCCCTTGGATCTGGTAACACGCCAACGCCGTAAAATGAGTATCCGCTCAGCACTGTGGCGTTCGGTACTTGAATCAACGGGACAAGGCTGTATCAGCGGCATGCTCGCCGACGAGTAATAAAAGACCTTTTTTTTCTTTTTCTTTTTCTTTTTTTCTGGGAGAGCTAAGCCCCCCCAGACCCCCCTTGTGCCGCGCTGCATGGGGAAAGCTTGTCATCGCTCTGCGCTGACGTCACTTTCCCCATGCAGCGCGGTTCAAGGTTGTTCAGAGAGTCTTTGGATCCCAAAAAGTAAATAAATAAAAGGAATATAGGGAATGTTATGTTATCTGAGCCGCTTCTTCGTCGTTTGCCTGCTTCTGCAGGATCGGGAAAAACATTTAAGCTTGTCTCGTTATTTCTACAGGCGTTGTCAGGATCAGAGCATGAACGCCGTGTCGGGTGTTTATTGGAGGGAGCTGCTGACAGCGCGAGTTATGCGTGGTCAGAAATTCTTGCTGTCACCTTCACAAACAGTGCTGCAATTGAAATGCGTGAGCGCATTCTTGAGCGTCTTAAACATTTGGCGTTGCAAGACGGCATGACCTTTGATTCTGAAGATGCACCGTTTACGGCGTCAGAAGCCGCTATTTGGCTTGAAATTCTGTTACAACGCAGTCATGTTTTGAATGTACGAACAATTGACAGTCTTGTTCAAGCTATTGTGCGTCTTTCTGCTTTGGATTTACACATTGTACCTGATTTTGAACCCGTCTTTGAGCTTTCTGAGGCGCTTGACCCGTTATTGGACGTATTCTTTGAAGACGCACGAAAAACACTCGAAACACAAGAAACCAATGCCTATGAAACGTTTCTGCGTGAGGCCTGTTATCAAAACTTGTTACATTCGCATGATTTTAAAGGCTTTTTGTCAAAAAATCATATTCGGAAACGTGTTATTGAATTAGTACCGTTATTTTTACAATCTGAAGGATTGTCATTGACAAACGCAGAAGCCCTTTCCGCCTACCGTGAAAAACGATATGCCGATGTACACAATGCTGCGACAGCGATGTTTAAAGCTTTGGAAAATATTGAAGAAGGCATCAATAAAAATTTTTTAAATGCGTTAAATAAGTGTTTGAATTTGCGCCCGCCCAACGAACTGACTGCTTCTGCCATGCTCGCCAAAGCCGGTATTGAAGAATGCATCACCAAAAAATCTAAGCACCTGGTTCATGATGAACATGAAAATGCTTACCAAAACCTTTGCGACGTCGTAAAACGTTTTCAAGAATGTTTTGTCTTGATAAAAAATGGCTTACGTATGGCGCCGTATGCCGAGCTCGCCCGTCTTGTTGCCCTTGCTTTACCGGAAGTCTTAAAAACAGAAGGACGCATTCCGCAAATCCTCATGAATCGCTTGGCACAAGAAGCCCTACAGGGGCAATTTGGTTTGGCACAATTTTTTTGCCGTTTTGGCAATCCTCTGACTCACATTTTGATTGATGAATTTCAAGACACGAATAGAGAACAATGGACAATCTTACACGCCTTGAGCCTTGAAGCGTTGGCACATGGCGGCTCCCTCACATGGGTCGGTGACGTCAAACAAGCCATTTACGGTTGGCGCGGCGGAGACGCAACACTTTTTGAACAAGTTGCTGAAGATCATGCTTTGTTACAACTGGCCAGCCGTAAGGATTTGCCTCCCCTACAAAACAATCGTCGCAGTGCGCGTGCCATTGTCGAATTCAATAACGCCGTATTCAGCCAATTGGGTAATATCAAAACAGCACACAATGTACTGAGTGTTTTATTGGGCAGTACAGCATCGCAAAGCGTGCTTGAAAAACACAGCCACATCTTGATGCAAAGTTTTGCCAATACCAAACAACAAGCGCTCCGTGAAGGCGGTTCGGTAACCCTTGATTACCTGGAAGCAAACACCGTGGAAGCATTGGACGAACAAGTTCATGAGTTGCTTGTTGCACGCGTGTCTGACATCCTTCAAGAACATTCGGCAGGTGATGTAGCCATTCTCGTACGTGATAACAAACACGCGGCTTTGGCGGCAGATTGGCTACTGCAAGCCGGATTTCCCGTGGTGACCGAAAACAGTTTTCTTTTGGCACAGCATCCGCTGATTGTTCAACTGGTTGCCATGTTACAATTCCAGAATAATCCTCATGATGATCTGGCACTTTGGACGATTTTTGGCGGAGGACGGCTTATCCCCGAATACTGGACTTTGCAACGAGTTCAATTAACCGATTGGTTGGCTGCACGCCAACTCACAAAAAATAAGAATGAATCGCTGTATTGTATTATCCAAGAAGCGTTTCCCGATCTCTGGGAATGGTATTTTGCACCGTTTTATGCCGAATCAGGCTTGCTCACGCCTTACGACGCTACCCAAGAAATTCTGCAACACTTTGCCGTTTGGGAACGGTATCCCGAAGACGCGGTGTTTATTCGTCGTTTTTTGGAGGTGTTGTACCATGCGGAAACAGAAGGTAAGCGCGATCTCACAAGCTTTTTAAACTTCTGGGAAAAAGAAGGACACAAAGAAAAAGCCCCCATGCCGTCAGGGTTAAACGCTATTCGTATTTTAACCGTTCATAAAGCAAAGGGATTACAATTCCCTGTTGTCGTGATGCCGTGGTGTGCGCCCAAAATAAAAGCGCGTGAAGAAGCGCAAGTCATCAACCTCGAGTCAGAAATACAACTTGTATCGCCTCCCTGCCCAGGAACCATAGAATATGCACATGTAAAAGCTGAAAATGTTCGTGAAGAATTGCATTTATTGTATGTCGCTTGGACTCGTCCGGAAGAAGCATTGCATGTTTTCTTAACATCCACATCAAAAACACAAACCGGGACTGAAGCAATACGCGTATTGCTTGATAATATTGGTTCGGGCATTGCTTTTTTTGGAAATGAAGCGCATAAGAAACAGGTTCGGTTAAAAACTGAGTGGTCTGAAGTATCATCGTTACATTCTGAACGCGTGAATATTGCAGGCCAAAGTTTGCAACTGCAACAGTCGGAAATAGGCAATAAAGAGCCGTGGCGTCCTATGTATTGGTTGCCACAGTTAAAAATATTTCGTAATCCGCTGGGTGAATTGACAGAACGTTCGGCCTTGCGCGGCACGCTTGTCCATGCTTGCTTGGAAGCGCTGACGATTACAGGTCACCCTGAACACGATGCGCGTCTTGCCGTGATACGGGGTTTGCAACACACACGCAGTGCCGATAAAGTCACTCCTTTTTTGCGCGCCTCTTTTGAAAACATGTTGGCGTGGTTTGCGGCTTTGCCTGAGGCAAAAAGGTGGCTACAAGAAGGATATCGTGAGCAAAATATGCTTGATGCACAAGGAACGCTGTATCGAGTTGATCTGCTGGTTAATGAAAAAAACAGAATGCTTGTGCTCGATTATAAAACAGGGCAAAAGCGAAAAACGCATCAGCGCAGCCTACAAGGCTATATGAGCTTACTGTGCAATGTGCAAACACTGCCTGTTATCGGTGTATTAATTTACCTTGATTTGCAAGAAATTGAATGGGTAACATCGTAGATATGTTGCGTATGAAATGTGCATTTTGATTTGCTGTTGGGGGAAACGTTTCAAGAGCGGATGTAAAATGATGATGGAATAATGCGCAGGAGAAAGGATAGTCAGAGCAAGGCGATGGCGCGCGTTCTCCTGCGCATTACGATATCAGAAGCAATGATTTGTTTTGAACTCCTGAAGATTTTTGAAAAAAATGGTTTTAAGGAAAGTGCAATGATACAACGTCTGTTTCAAAATAAAATGTGGATTGTCATCGCTTTGGGTATCGTTGTTTTATTTTTTGGCTGTGTGCGTTATGCAGAGCATTTGGCCGAGCAGGGTGTTCGTGAAATAATTTTTGAAACAGCGCACCAACTGAACGGAACAGCAGAGCTTGGCGAGGTTCAGTGCAGTATTTTGTCACGCACGTTTTCATTAAAAAATTTACAATATCATGCTGTAGAAGACACGGGGCCTGTTGATATTCGACTTGCTTTTCTCGAGTTGCAGGGCATTTCTCTGTCTTTGGTGTGGAATGTTTTTATGCAAAATATGTCTGCGTTGACAGGCATACAGGCTGTTGCTGACAACTTGACTCTGCATGAATTGGATTTTGTGACGGATATGAATTTACATGTCGGTCATCGTGTGATCAGCGATATTCAAATGGATATGGATCAATTGAGTGAAGCTTTGGAAGAATATTTGCTTCAAAAGGATCCGACAGTATCCTTGGAAAGCCTTGTGATCAGAAGTGTGATGTATGCAGAAAGTGAAGCGTCACAGATTCGGATTCATTATGAAGAAATACCACACATTGAAACCATCGCCACTGTCTCGCGTATTTATGAAAAGGGGTTTAACGGCGGCAGCTTTGAACGTTTGAGTGTGGAAGGTTTTGCTGCACAAATGCAGGTTCCCAAAAGACCGCAAATGCAAATGTTGATTGAACAGGCTGTGTTTGATGAACTCACACTTTCGTCAGATGTCTTTGAAGCTTTAAAGATGGCAGGTCGTGAACCTGAAGCGCATGCAGAATATCTTTCTCAGATTTTTTTGTCAGAAAAGCCTTTTTTAAAGAATATATCTTTAGAAAAAATTACGCTTCAACAAGAAGAACATGGAATAAAAATCGATGGTTTTTCTTTTGAAAATACCGCCACCAATCCTTTTTCCGGACACGTGACACTCACAGGTGCGCACATTCCGGTCAGTACTTTATCTCAGATCGGATATTTGGCATTGATCGGTTATGACGTGTTGCAGGTTGATGTGGATGCAGAGGTTTTTGTGCCGCATGGTTCGCTTGCCGGTGAGCAAAGCCGGCTGGGATATACGCTTGATATTACGGATATGGGTACATTTTCATTGAATATGGCGGGCTATTTTTCAAACTTGTTCTCTGCGTCCATGACTGATCGTGAATCGGATTTGTTGTCTTCTTTGACAGTCAGTTATATAGAGCGGGGTTTACTTGGACATGGCGCACGCTTTGCTTCAGCCCTGTTGGGGATGGATGCCAAAAACATGGCTGACTTTACGGTCTCTTTTGTACAGGATCTCATTGCTTCCGCAGAACCGATGCCAAGCAACACAGGAGAACAGACACCGGCTATAAGCGAAGAGCAAATGTCGCAAACAGCAGAACTGTTTACACAACTCAAGACGTTTATTGAATATCCGGGTACCCTAACTTTGGATTATACTCCGTTGACACCTGTGCCGTTTGAAAGTTTAGAGCATCTTAACTTGAATAGTCCCGAACTGAAACTGACAGTAACCAAAGGTGCCAAAAGTCTTGAAGCACTCATACAGTGAACAACTGTTGTCTGTATATCGTTGGGTTGTTGAGATACCGATGTTTTCATGTGTTGCAGAGAAGGTCTGTATTGGTGTTTTTGCCTCATTGTATAGAAGAGTAACTTTTTGATAAAATGAGAAACATGGTTGTTTCAGTTTTTTAATGGAGTTATTTGTTTTGCAATGAGAGATATATAATTATGAATTCAATCTTTTGAGAAAATAGTGTATTGATTGTAAGAATAGTTTTATATTTGTGTTATATACATCATAAAGCTTGTTGGTGGTTTTAACGTGAAGCGCATATCTGTACAAAAAATATTTGAATACACGCTGTTGCCATATGTTACTCATTTAACAAATAATCCTTCACTCATTGCGATTCGTTCGGCACTGATTGTTACGTTACCGTTTATGTTGTTGGGCTCTTTGGCGGAATTGTATGTTTCTTTTCCTTTAGCCGCTTACAGACAGAGTATGCTCAATCTTTTTGGCGGTGAATGGCAATATTACGGTCATTTTTTACGAGACGCGTCTTTTATGATTTTGGCGCCTGTGATGGCTTTTTCTGTGGGCTATCAGTTGGCTGTGCAACATAACAAAAAGTATATACGGGCGTTTGTCAGTCCATTGATCTCGGCATTGCAAGCGTTTGCTGCGTATTTTTGTACAATCCCTTCTTTTGATGGCATGATTGAAAGTCAATGGCTGGGGGTTGCGGGGCTTTTTGTGGCTATTGTTGTCGGCATGGTATCCACAAAATTGTTTTTGTTTCTTTTTTCTTTCAAGAGATTGCGTTTACATTTACTTGGTGACACTGCCGATATTGCCATTCCACAAAATTTTAATCATCTGTTGCCTGCTGTTTTGACGATATTTATCATTATCGGTGCGCACACCTTGCTGGTAGCGACTTTCGAAAAGACACTACATGAATTGGTGAGTCTTGTGGTACGCAGTCCGTTCACCATTCAAGATGCGGGTTTGGAGCAAGGGATTATTTATACGACGATATTGCAAGCCTTATGGTTTGTGGGCATACACGGTGCCAATATGCTTGCCTCGGTAACAGCGGACTTTTATGTTTCAACGACCTATGCAAATGAAACCGCTGCCGCCTTGGGGTATCCATTGCCGTATATTGTGACAGACACGTTTATGAAAGCCTTTGTGTCTTTGGGTGGTGCGGGGGCTTGTCTGGCTTTAATCGGTGCAATTCTCCTTTACAGTAAGGCTTCGGGCACACGTAAGGTGGCTTGGTTTTCGCTTTTGCCTTGTCTTTTTAATATCAATGAAATTTTACTTTTTGGGTTACCGATTGTTCTTAATCCTTTATTAATCATTCCGTTTTTGTTGACGCCCGTTGTTCTTCTTGTCTTTAGTTATTTTGTGACGTTGGTTGGTTTTGTTCCGGCAACGAGTGTAGAAGTCGACTGGACAACGCCTATTTTTTTCAGCGGCTATCTGTCAACGGGATCATGGGCGGGGGTTTTACTGCAAGTTTTGAATCTTGGGCTTGGGATTTTGCTTTATACACCGTTTGTATTTTTGTCAAATTATGTAAGCAATAAGCAAGTTTATCAGGCTTTTCAACAGTTAATGACCCGCGCTTGTACGACAACAGATTTTGCGCAACGGTGTACTGATTACAATGATGAAGCGGGGACGTTGGCGCGTTGTTTGGTTGCCGATCTTGAGCACGCTTTGGATGAAAATGATGAGTTATTTTTAATGTTCCAGCCACAGATAGCTGCGGCATCGGGTCAGGTTGTGAGTGTTGAAGCGTTGGTTCGCTGGCAACATCCGGCATATGGTTTGATTCCTGCACCGATTATTATTGCTGTTGCGGAGGCTTCGGAGTTGATTAAGCCTCTTGGCCTTTGGGTTTTTGAAGAAGCCTGTGTGACGCATAAATCATGGTTGGAATGTGGTCTGGAGCACTTAAAAATGGGCATCAATGTTTCTACAAAACAATTGGAACCGCGTTTAGCCTATGCGTTTACCAATATTGCTCAAAAACATGGCCTTGCACCCGCACAACTCGTTGTTGAGGTGACTGAATCCGGCGTTATTGACGGTGAAAAAAAAGAAAGTCAAGTGCTTGCAAAGATTTATGATGCCGGTTTTGCGGTAGCCATAGATGATTTTGGTATGGGACATACGTCACTCAATTACTTAAAAGAGTTTCCGATTTCTTGTATTAAAATTGATGGTTCTCTCAGTAAAGAAGTGCTGACAAACCCGATTTGTGCCGATATAGTGGCGTCCATCACGAATCTTTGTCAGGCACGCAATATGACAAATATCGTTGAATTTGTTGAGAATCGTGCTCAGGCACAGGCATTGTGTGATTTGGGCTGTGAGGTTATGCAGGGATATTTATACAGCAAACCCCTTTTGGCTGATGAATGTTTAACGTATATTTTACGCACCAATAAAGGTGTTGGTCTTGATGCTTTGTCATCTGCAACATGATCTTTTATTTTCCCCCGGTGGAGGCACGTTTATGAAAAAATTGATTAATAGCGTTGAATCCGTTGAACAAGACATGATTGATGGTTTGGTAAAGGCGTATCCTCATCATTTGCGTAAACTTGAGGGGAGTACGATTGTGCTGCGTTCTGTACCGAAGCAGGGCAAAGTGGCGTTGATCAGTGGTGGAGGCAGTGGTCATGAGCCTGCTCACGGCGGTTATGTGGGTGAGGGGATGTTGGACTGTGCTGTTGCCGGAGCTGTTTTTACTTCACCGACGCCTGATCAGATTTACACAGGGCTAAAGGCTATTGCCAATGAGCAAGGTGTGTTGATGATTGTCAAGAATTATTCCGGCGACATCATGAACTTTGAGATGGCTGCCGAGATGGCCGCTGATGAAGGCTTAGCGGTAGAGTCTGTGGTTGTGAATGATGATGTGGCGGTGAAAGACAGCGTATATACAACCGGTCGTCGTGGTGTTGCAGGCACGGTGTTTGTGCATAAAATAGCGGGTGCGAAGGCCGAAGCTGGTGCCTCTCTGAGTGAAGTGAAGGCTGTGGCACAAAAAGTGATTGACAATACGCGGACAATGGGGATGGCGTTGACAGCGTGTACGGTTCCCGCAGCGGGTAAACCAGGTTTTGAACTTGCCGAAAATGAAATGGAGATCGGCATTGGTATTCACGGCGAACCGGGAACACATCGCGAAACACTGCTCGCTGCAGACGCCATTGTAAAACTGTTGCTTGATAAAATTTTGTCTGATCTTGAATATCAAAAGCGTGAGGTGGCACTGATGATCAACAGTGCCGGCGGCACACCGCCAATGGAACTGTTTATTATCAATAAAAATGTTCACGAAGTTCTTGAATCTCGGGGGATAAAAATTTATAAAACATATGTGGGCAATTATATGACATCGATTGAAATGGCCGGTTTTTCCATTACATTATTACGGTTGGATGATGAATTAAAGCATTTGCTTGATGCACATGCAAACACTCCGGCTTTTCTTGCTTAACAATATTGTTTGTATATTGGATTGAAACCTTTTTGAGCTTCAATTTGGCAATATATTTTTTCATGACTGCGTCACTTTGAAGTGGAGAAATACACTATGTCCGGTAACACAAAACTTTTGCAGCTTATAGAAACGGCAACCGCAGTCATCATCCGTGAGAAAGAGTTGTTGACAGTTCTTGATCAAGCTATCGGCGACGGGGATCACGGCATCAATATGGCTCGCGGTTGTAAAGAGGTTGCGGTCTTGCTGCCTGATCTTGGTGAGCAAGACATACATACTATCTTAAAGACTGTTGGTATGAAGCTTGTCAGTACGGTTGGTGGGGCATCCGGGCCTTTATACGGTACGGCATTGATGAAAGCGGGTGCGGTTGCGGCAGATACAGATATTCTTGACGGTGAACAGCTTGTTGCGATGTTTCAGGCGGCGATCGAAGGTGTGCAGATGCGTGGCAAGGCTACAGCCGGTGAAAAGACCATGCTTGACGCTTTGATTCCGGCTTATGAAGCTTTTAAAGCAGAATATGCTATTTCCGGTGATGTGTCTCTTTGTTTGAAGCGATCTGTGGAAGCCGCTGAAAACGGTGTAGAATATACGAAAACAATTATAGCTACAAAAGGTCGTGCAAGCTATTTGGGTGAACGGAGTCTTGGGCACCAAGATCCCGGAGCCACATCGGTTTTATTGATTTTGCGTGCAATAGACAGTGCGTTATAGGAGTTTAAATGTTAGGTATCGTACTTGTTTCACACAGTAAGAAGCTTTCTGAAGGTGTTGCCGAGCTAGTTGGGATGTTGGCCAAAGATGTTCCTGTAGCTGCTGCAGGCGGTCTTGATGATGGCAGTTTTGGCACCAGTTTTTATAAAATTACAGCTGCGTTGGGTAAGGTTATTGATGCAGACGGAGTTATAGTTTTATGTGATATGGGAAGTGCCATAATGACTACCGAAATGGCTTTGGAAGCGTTAAATGATCCGAAAATTCGGATGGTGAACGCACCACTTGTTGAAGGGGCTTTGGTCGTTGCCATGGCTTCCATGACAGGCCAAAGTTTGGAAGAGGCTTTGAAGCAGTTGGCGCAACCGAATGTTTTTGACAAAGGTATTGCGAGTTAAAAACAATGAAAATGTATACACATGTTATTGCGGATGCTGTCGGTATTCATGCTCGTCCGGCAAGTGTTCTGATGAAAGCTGCAAGTTCTTTTTGTTCAACGGTCACCTTGAGTAAAGGTGAAAAGACTGTTGGTGTAAAACAATTTTTTGCACTTATGGGTCTTGGAGTCAAACATGGTGATACGATTGTACTGAGGGTTGAGGGCACAGATGAAGAGCAAGCTATGGAGCGCTTACAAATCTTGTTGAAAAAAGAATTTTAATATTTTTCATCACCGCCTCACAGCGATAAGGGGAGCCGGGGGAAAGTATTTCCCCCGGAAAAAATTACGCTTCAACCAGGACGCGTGCTTGGGCAGGGCAGGCTTCAACACAGGCCGGTACATCTTTTCCTTCTTTTTTTCGCCAATCTTCACACATGTCACAGCGTACGGCAATGGAGCGCAAGAAGTGTTGTGCGATGGTTTCGCCTTTGGGGTTTGGCAGGCCGATGTCTTCAATGCGGATCGCACCGTATGGGCAGGCCATGATGCAAAGCATACATCCTGAACAAAACTGTGCGTTGGCGCTGATCGCGCCTTCTGCATCTTGTGCGAGGACTCCGGTCGGGCAAATACGTACACACGGTGCGTTGTCGCATTGACGGCACGAGATCGGCACTTTTAATGAACCTTCTTTAATAACACGCACACGAGCTACCAATTCATCACGTTTTTTGATGGCTTCTTTAAACGTTAGGCCATTATGTGCGGCAATACAAGCGATCTCACAGCGTCGACATGCGCGACACTTTTGCGGTATGGAGTCTACACGATAATGACTCATAACAATATCCTTTACAGTATGCTTTTAATACATTTGCGTTTTACAATGGTTTATTTTTGACGAAACGGCGTGTTCGTAGTTGAGTGTGGCACGGAGCATGATACACTCAAAAAGAATCTTGCGGTCTTTAAAAATCAACATAAATAAACATATTTTGACAATTACAACCGTGAACTTTTACAGAGTTTGTTCAACTGGTTTTTCATAGGCTTCTATAGACTGAATAAGGCAACAATTACCGCCTGTATAGGTATATGTTGTAGCACCGCATTGGGGGCAAGCAGTCGGACGCGCTGTTTTGAGCTGAAAGCCGTGTTTACAGGTTTGGCACGAAGCGTCGGCAGGAATGCGCGCAATAAACAGTTCTGCACCTTCAGCAGCCGTGTTTTCAGCCAGCAGTTCAAACGCTGCTTGGAGCGCGTGTGTTTCAATTGCGTTAAAAATACCCAGATGTAAGACAATCCGAGATATCTTATTGACTTGATATTTTTGTGATTCCTCAAGCACAATATGTAATAAAGAAACAGCGATTCCGGTTTCATGCATATTTATCACCTGAGTCAAGTTTTTTGACTTGGCGGAAAAAGTTAGCGTTCTGTACAGGATACACAAGGATCAATGCTGTTTACAATGACAGAGATGTCTGCAAGCTGGCAATCTTTCATCATCACAGAGAGTGCTTCCCAGTTCATGTAGGATGGCACGCGCCATTTGAGACGTTCAGGTGTGTCTGAGCCATCGGTACGAACATAATAAATCAGTTCGCCACGCGGGGCTTCAGAACGTGCCACGGCTTCTGTTGTGGGCACTTCCGGCATCGGATTGACCAATGCGCCTTGAGGCATTTTATCCATACATTGTCTTAGGATAGTGATGGATTCAAAAATTTCACGCAAACGCACCATGATTCGTGCAAGGACATCGCCTTCTGTTTCGGTGATGATTGTAAAATCGAGTTCCGGATAGACTAAATATCGAGTGTCACGGCGCACATCGGTTGCGATGCCGGAGGCACGCGCCACAGGGCCTACGAGACCATAATCCAGTGCATCGGCATGGGGCATACGTCCCACGTCGCGTGCGCGTCGAGCGACGGTGGGATCGGATTGGTAGAGTTTCAGCACATCGTGTGCCGCCACTTCGACTTTGTCTAAACGTTCACGCAAATAATCAAGCAAGGCGTTGTCCAAATCGACTTTGACGCCACCGATACAGTTTGCGGAAAGATTCATGCGGTTGCCATAGAGAGTTTCTTTGACATCTTGCATGTATTCGCGGATTTCCATCAAATGTAGGAATAATGCAGTAAAACCCACATTGTGTCCAAAAATAGCCACATTGAAAAGGTGCGAGGCAATTCTTTTGATTTCTTCAGCCATGACGCGTAAATATTGGGCTCTGAGGGGGACTTCAAGGCCGAGGGCATTTTCAATGACCATACAATATGTCAGGCTATGGCTGTTTGAGCATAATGAACAAACGCGTTCGACTAACGTGGTATTTTTAAAAAGGTTGCGTTGGGTTGCCATGCCTTCCATACCGCGATGTACATGACCCGATGAAATGCGAACATGGCGTACGATTTCACCTTCCAGGGTCAATTTAAAATAGACCGGTTCTTCAAGAGCAACATGCACAGGTCCCAAGGGTAGTGTGTATGTTGCTATATGTTTTTCGTCCTGCGTTGCAGAACGTGTTTGATCGACAGGGTGTGTGGGGCTTGTATGTTGTGTTGAACATTCTTGATCACTTGATTGTGTTGTTTTTTTTTGCTGCCCATCGTCATGCCCATTCATGCCTATTCCTCCTGTGACCCGACTGTTGAAGCCGTGATGGCCACATCCTTGTACAATATTGCTGATTATTTGCGTCCGCTTTTGGCTTCCGAGGGGAAGGGGTGCGCCATTTCCTGATGCAGAGAGGGATCGACCAAAGGTGGCCAAGGTTCTGCGGGGCCGTCAGGCTCTGGAAATACGCTGTGGGGGGCGGCGCTGAGGTTCATTGCGGTGATGTGTTCCCACATATCCGAAGTGCAGGTTCCGTTCATCATGGTAGAGAGTGGAATGCTTTCACGCAGGATGCCTTCTTCGATAGATTCGTCCAAAAAGAGTCTGTCGGGATTATTATTGCCTTCAAAAGTGAGGCTATAGAGCTCTGCGCATTCTCTTTCATTCCAATCGGCATTCCGAAACCATGTTGTGATGCTTGGCACTGAATTGTTATCGTTTTCAAGGGGGACAACAATAGAGAATACGGCACCGTCTATATCAAAATGATAGTCCAGAAAAAGGCGAGCATCACTGAGCACAGCGTGTGCCAATGCGGTCACAGTGCATAATCTGGCTTTATAGTTTCGGAGTACCTTTGCGGTTTTCGGTAAATCTTCTTTATTGTGCAAGGTTGCCCATACAAACACATTGCCCCATTGATCGGTAGTGCGGGTGCACGAGGCCGAGAGCCCGATCAATGCAGTAATCACTTCGGGATTGGGATGGCTACTTGAAAAAGCATTGTTTACCGTTGATTCCATAACGTACTCCTCATTGTCAGCATGGAGTTTATTCTTGGGCGGGGTGTTCTTTGCATAGTAAACCTACTGTTATTTTCTACAACAGTGAGGCTTTCCCTCAGTATCCAAGTAATAAAAACTCCCAGCAATGGCTAGTGATGTAACATTCAGAAGAGTTTAACATTTTTCTTAGGAGCAGAAGAACTCTTAAAGACACAATGTTACGGTTTACACGTTCTTGATGATTCTTGTATCACAACAAAAACGTTTTGTCTTTTTGCTACTGCGAGACTTTTTGCCATTGTACTTTTTTAATGTTTTTTATGCAAAACATTTTTTGCATAAATGAAACTCGCTGTAGAGATTATCAAACAATTGTATGGAATTTTTTTGAAAGAACATAGTGTTGATAGCCGGTTCATGAAGAGCTTTTTTCTTTTTTGTCACTTAAAAGACAGACATTGCCTTGTTCACTAAGTTTTTTCAGGTGATTGATTGGACACGCTTTATCATCGCTAATAAGTGTTTCAAGGTGATCGATGCGGCACGCACGGTCATCACTGATGGCGGTTTCCAATCGTCGACAATCGGGACACAAGTGTGTGATGTGTCGCACATTCATTTCAGGATGCTCTGCATAGACTTTTGCAACAAGGGCTGTCGGTAAAAAGCGCATACGTTTTCCACAACCTTCGCAGATGTCATAGGTGACAGCCGCACGAGTTAACCACATATATTTTTCGCTGTTCCGATGGGTGTTGTGCCAGTTGTTGCTTAAGGTGATGGCTTTTGTCGGACAGTAATGTCGACATTGGCCGCAAAGACAACAGGTGTTGCGCCAAACGGTGATTTCGAAACCGCTGCCGTCTTCTTTACGTGCCAAGTTAATAGCACCCGCAACGCACACATGCATACAGGTTCCGCAACCCACACATAAAGCGGCATTGACTTCAACGCGTGCGCGCAAGCGTTCCGGTGTCAGGCTTTCATCGGGTGGAAATGGTTCTGTAACGGGACCTTTTTGCACATTTCGCCAAAGCATTTTCAGGACATTCATATCAATCGCCTTATGTATATTTCGTTTTTTCTGGAACAACGTGTTGAGCCTTCACGTGTTCCTCAAGAAAGCGAAAGGTAAAACATGTTAATATCGTTCTCGCCAAAGAGCGACGGCTTCGGCAACACCTTCAATGATGGATTGGGGGCGCGGTGGACAGCCCGGGATATTGATATCAATGGGGATATAGCGATCGACAGGCCCAACAATTGAATATCCTTCGCGGAAGACACCGCCGGAGATGGGGCAAATGCCCACTGCCACCGTGATTTTGGGTGCAGGAATTTCGTTCCAGACTCGCAAGACTTTATCTTTGACTCGTGCGGTAAGCGGCCCTGTGATCAGCACAATATCCGCATGGCGCGGACTGCCGCAATAGCGACAACCCAAGCGTTCCACATCAAAACGTGCGATGCAAGCGGTTGTTGCCAATTCCACATCACAGCCGTTGCAGGAGCCTGCATTGATACGAAACAGCCACGGAGATTGCGGAGCCAGAGTTTGTAAAATATTCATAGCAGGTATCCTACGTTTACGAGGTGAGCCAAACCAATAATAAAGAGAGTAACGCCAATCCCAAAGGCCATGTGAGAAAAAAGCGTAAGGCCTGTTCAACACGCATTCGTCCCGAACTTGCACGCGCCAAGGTGAGCCCTATAAACATAAAAAGAGCACATTTCAGCATAAACCAACCCAAATTGAGCAGACCATTCCATAAACTTCCGAGGCTTTCTATTTGTATGGTTCCTGGGAAGAAAAGGACAACACCGAGTCCCAACACCACAACATTTTTTAAAGCTGTGGCAAGATGAAAAAGTGCCAACGGTGCACCCGAGTATTCCAAAAGGGGGCCTTCCAGTAATTCAGTTTCGGCTTCGGGAATATCAAAAGGTGGAACGCCCATAGTACCGGGAAGGAATGCGAGCCATGCAAGTAAGGCGGGGATCAACCTCCAATCTAAGCCAAACGAGCCGTTTGCCCATTGTGCTTCAACGATGCTTGCGAGTGAAAAGGTGACATTCGCGGAGTTTTCATCCATGAGCGCACCGGCACGCAATGCCACGGCTAAAACAATCAAAATCAAGGGCAATTCGTAGGCTAACATTAAAAGTGTTTCACGCGAAAAACCGAGACCGCCAAACGGTGAAGCTGAGGCTGACCCTGCCAACATGAGTGCAATGGCGGGTAAAGGAAAACAATAAAGCAAGACCAACAAATCGGCAGCAAAAGGTAATCCCTGTGTGACACCAGGCACAGGTACAAGCGCTGCACACAGCGCAGCACCGCCAAAGGCCAGGACAGGCGCTGCCAAAAAAGCTTTGGGTGCCGCACCTTTTGGGATGAGTATTTCTTTTGTACACAGTTTTGCTATATCTAAGGCCGGTTGAAGAAGCGGCGGACCGATACGTCGTTGTAAACGCGCGTTCATACGGCGATCAAGGCCTTTCAAGAGCAAACCGAAGCATAGAGCAAAAAGGCCGCCGGGGAAAATGAACAAGTGTAAAAGACCGATAAAGGTTTCCCACATGACTTAAGCTCCTTGCTCTTTGTTGCTGTTGACGTGTTCTCCGCAGGGCTCGGGTGTGCAAGTACTGTGTGTCTCGGAAACCGTAAAACATTCAAGCCAAAACGGTGCCAAGATTCGTTGTGTCAGCGTATTATAGGCGTTTATGATGTTGGTATTGCAGGCTTTGCATATGTCAAGAAGTGCATTGATATTTTTTTGTGTCGCCATGAGGAACGGTTGCAGTCCGTAGTGTTTTTCCATGCGCAGTAGAGCGGTGAAGGCTTGGAAGATGTTTTCCGGCGGCAAACGGTGTCCAAAGGCTTCTTGTATATCAACGCCACAACTGTGTGGTGCGGTATGACGGACACGCACGGCCTGCATCAGTGAACGCAAGAACCACGCCGCACCGCCAAAAGCCAAAACAGCCATGGAGCCGACAGCCAACGCATTCCACGTTCCCGAACCGCTTGTAATGCCGACAAGAGAGATGTCCAAGGGATTGAGTCCTGTTTCACTCAAAATGCTGTTGACAGGCGAGAGCAACAGTCCCGGGAAAAAGCCCAAGAATAGGGTGAGGCTTGCCAGTATAACCATGGGAATGAGCATGGATTTTGGCAATTCGCGTCCTTCTGATGTTTGATGTACTTGTATTGTCGGGTTGGGGTGTCCAAGGAAAATGACATGCAGAGCGCGTGCCAAATAGGCCAAAGTGATTGCGCTGCCTGCCAAAGAAATCAATGCCAACAGGATTTCGCCTTGTTCCATGAGTGCTTGGTAAATCATCCATTTGGGTAAGAATCCGTTGGTTGGTGGAATGGCTGCTGCAGCCAGAGCCGCGATGGCAAAGCAACTCATGGTGACTGGCATGGTGCGTCCGAGTCCACCGAGATCGCGCAAATATTCGCGACCTGAAGCAAACATGACCGCCCCAGCAGTCAAAAAGAGTAAATCTTTAAACAACATGTGACTGAAAAGATGAACAAGGCCGCCGGCAACGCCAAGGGAAGTGCCAAGTGCAACCCCCAAGACCATGTAACCGATTTGACTGACGGTTGACCAGATAAAAATCATTTTGATTTTTTCTTGTACCATGGCTTTGAGTGCGGCAGTGATCAAGGTCAGTGCGCCTGCCCAGGCCACAAGATACATGACGGTGCCTTGATGTAACGGATCGCCTTGGGTTAAGAGTTCGAGGCTACCGAAGATTAAGAACAGTTTGGCGAGTCCAAACACAGCGATTTTTAAGAGCACAGAAGAGATATAGCCCGAAACAGGTGTCGGTGCAAAATTGGGGTGCATTTGCCAGTCGATGCGTAAACAAAGTTGTGCGGCTTTCAAAACAAAGCCTGTCGCCAATAAGCCCATGACGGTTGTAGACCATATGGGATCCATACTGAGCAGCGTCTGACGAATCGTGTCAAGTTTGGATGCGCCGCCGATGCCGACCAAGATACCGATACCTAAGAAAAGGCAAGCCGCACCGGCAATATTGAAGAGAAAATATTTAAAGGCGTCTTGTACAGCTTCACGGGTTTCTTCGTGAGCAATCACGAAATAGAGTGCCCAAGAACTCATGATTTCCCAGAAGGTGAAAAAACCGAAGATGTTTTGGCTTGTTGCCACGCCGAGCAGACCGCTGCTCATGAACAAAAAGAATATATAAAAGCGCCATTGTTTATGGCTGTGCGACATATAGCCGCGAGCATACAGCATATTGAGGGCGCCCATCAGCGGAATGGAGAGGGCGAGTGTGAAAGACAGCGTGTCGAGTTGGCCGTTAAAGAAAGGGAGTGCAGCCGCCGTGAAGACTAAGACTGTAGCGGTAGCCTGTGCGGCACGTTTTGGATTGTTGCGGTGCAGAAAAGGCAGGATCGCACCTGCCATGGGCAACAGAATGGGGAGTTCCCAGCCCACATGCAGATCGGGTACTGTTCCTGCGGCGAGGCGTCCTGCTTCGACCAGCATGTTGGTTACAGGTGTAACAAGAGAGAGTCCCAATTGTGGTACCAATCCCAAAATCAAACAGAGTGCTGCAAGAATGACAAGGGGTATACAGAGACTTAGCGGTGTTTCGTTGTAATTTTTTGTGTTTCCTTGGACATTGTTTTGTTGCATGTGTTGCAACAGTGCGGCAGAGGGCGCATCAAAGAGGATTGTGCGGAGTATGCGCATATAGTACATCGCCCCGATCAGGCTTGCAATGAGTAAAGCGACAGCTAAAAGGCTGTGTCCTGCTTGAATACAGGCGACAATCATCAAGTATTTGCCTACAAAGCCGTTCAATGGCGGCAAGCCCATGATGGACACGAGGCCGATGGCCATACATGTTGTTGTGATAGGCATGAAACGCACAATGCCTGCCATGTCGCTCAATGTGCGGCTTCCTGCACGAAGGATGAGCGCGCCCGCACCCAAAAAGAGTAAATCTTTCATGATTGCATGATTGAGAACGTGCAAGAGGCTACTGGTCAGAGCCAGCCACGTGCCGAGGCCGAGTACAGCGACAATCTCGCCGATTTGTCCGATGGTGGAATAGGCCAACATGCGTTTGATATCATCTTGTTTGAGTGCCATCCATTCACCGTACATCATGGTCACAATGCCGACAGCAACCAAGAGTCCACCGAAAAAGCTGAGTCCTGAGGGGCCTGTTCCGACAGTCATGAGTGCGTCACTGCCCAGCATGATATACATGACGAGAAATATTCCGAAGAGGCCTGTTTTTGTGAGCACGCCCGAGAGCGGTGCAGAAATGGGTGAGGGTGCTTCGGGGTGTGCCGTCGGTAACCACGAGTGTAAGGGCACAAGGCCTGCTTTGGCTGCAAAACCAATCACGGCAAGGAGTAAAGCTCCGCCAATAAGAGAGGGACTGAGTGTCGCGGTAAAACTGACAGCAGAATGCAAACTCAATGTGGGGCCTGCCAAAGCGAACAGTGCAGGGATGAGCAGATAGGCACCGGCACCGCAAATAACAAGATATCGTACGGCGGCACGGCGTGCGGCGTGGGTTTGTTCCCACGCAATGAGCAAACACGACGCCCAGCTCATGATTTCCCAAGCTGTGGCAAGAGCGCCTGCATTGCCAAAGGCAAAGACCTTGTAAACCGCCGCAAAGGTGAGTAATAAGAAGGCGTTGTAGAGAGGTTTGCGTTTTCCGTGGATATAGCCGAAAGAATAAACAGAGACCAAAACGGCAAAACCCACGGCAATGAGTCCGAAAAGGCGTACTTCAGGGGAAACGGTTGTGAAGCAGAAAGCAATAAAGGCTATAATCGTTGCACAAATGGGAAATAAGTCCCATAAGGGGGCGATATCTAAAAGGCGTCCGCTTGCCACGTGGATTAAAAGGAGCAAACCGCTGAAATGAAGGATTGTATATGTCCAAGAGAATTCATAGCCAAACATGTTGGGCAATTCAGCGAGACTGCTGCCGAAGTGATTTGCTGCAAGATCCGCCAGTGTCGTCGAGGCAAAACCCATGCCGACGAGGATAAGCGCCAGTAAGGTCAAGAAGGTTGATCGACAGCAATATGACGGTGCGTTAAAGGTTAAGACGCCGAGTGGTGTGGCGTCGTTTTTTTGTTCTTTTATTTTGTTGAAGCAGAGGTTCATCACGGCTTCAACAGTCAACCATAAACTTATGGTGCAAGGAATGGCTGTCAGTGCGGCAATCAAGATATTTTGATTGGCGAGAGCATAGAGAGCAAAAAGACGACCTTCCGGTGTTCCGAATGGAGAGACGCCAAGAGCCGCCACCAAGGCAAAAACCAAAAGGCTTGTTGTCCAAGGGGCTGTAGTGATTGTGCCTTGGAGGGACACGAAGGTGTCTTTATAGCCAGATGTGGGACAGCCGTTTTTTGAGAGGAGACTTTGCAGTGCCAACCAAGCGAGCAAGCGGGCGGGGAGGGCGTAGACGGCCGTCAATAGCGCACCGACGCCGCCACCGAGGGTCTGTGCGCCGAGTGCACAGAAAACAAGTCCGAGATCGACAAGACTTCCCCAAAGGATAAGACGACCGAGACGACCGCGGGTATGAACCAAAAAATACGTTCCACAGCCCAATAAAAGTAATCCCACAAGAGTGGCAAACGTGTTCATATATCCTCCCGAGATGATACAGTCTCGTTTTTTGTTTTTTTTATCACAAGCTTATGTCAGTCGTCAACAGAGAGTTGAAACGGTTCAATGGCGCCCCCTGTACAGAGGCGTTGTAAAACGAGGCTCAGAGGCAGTCCCACAACATTACTCCATGAGCCTTCGATGTGTGCAACGAGAAACGCGCCATGTCCTTGTATGGCGTAGGATCCTGCTTTATCTTTGGGCTCTTCGGATGCAGCATAGTTTTGTAATATGGTATCCGACCATGCAGCGAAGGTTACAGCCGTTTGTTCTACAAACAATTCTGCTTGTGTTTTTTGTGTGTTTTGCCAAAGAATACAACAGCCTGTAAGAACATGGTGTGTTTTTCCCGAAAGTTGTTTCAGCATTTGGAAAGCGTCTGTCATCGAAGTGGGTTTTCCGAGAATGAGGGGGTTGTTCTGGTTTTGTTGGGGTAAGCAAACGATAGTGTCTGCAGCAAGAATTACGGCTTGAGGGTATTTGGGGGCAACCGCAAGTGCCTTGGCTTGTGCGGAGCGCATGACATAGGCTTCCGGAGCTTCTTGTGGTTGGGGGCGCGGCTCGCTAAAGGGATTTGTGTCATCGGCGTTTTCAGGTATGCTGACAAGCGCGTCAAGTCCGGAACTTGCCATAAGTTCTTTTCTGCGTGGTGAGCCGGAGGCCAAAACGAGTTGGCGGCAAGCGCGAAACATGAGATATTTTCTCCTGTACAACACAATAACTTTGCGTTACCGACTGTATGATGTTTTGTTGTTTGTTATTTTTTCTTCTGTTATAATGATATATTGTGTTATTGTGTCTATGTATAAATATATGTATTTGAGTATATCCGTATTTTCTTTTTCTTGCAAGGAGTGTCTTTATGGCATCCGATTTACAGACGAAAAAATCTCGTATTCGTGGCGGTTCATTGACAAAAGGCCCTGAAGTCAACGCATTGCTTGATGTTCTTTCACGGGATGATGATTGGTTGATTTTAATTAATGCCGATCCCGATGCCATGGGTGCGGCGTTGGCGTTGCGTCGAATTATTTCTCGTCGAGTTGGCGAGGTGGCCATTGCTGCCATCAATAATATTAGTCGACCTGACAATATGGCCATGGTTCGTTATTTGAACATTCCGCTTATTCCTTGGGATTCTTCGTTGCGCGGTCTTTTTTCACGGTTTGCTTTGGTTGACTCTCAGCCGCACCATAACGTGTTGTTTGCCGACATGCCGTTTACGATTGTCATCGATCACCATCCGTTGGTTGTCGAGCATCCTACCAAGGCCGATTTTTGTGATATTCGTCCTGAACGGGGTTCGACGTGTTCGATATTGTTTGAGTATTTGTATCAATTACACATTCGTCCGGGGATCCATTTGGCAACGGCTTTGCAATATGGCATTCGTACCGACACACAGGCGTTTACGCGCAACACAACCTTGGCTGACATGCGTGCATATCAAAAATTGGCACGGTATGCGGACAGTTCGTTGTTACAGCGGATTATGCGCAGTGAGTATTTGCCCAGTTGGTTGCCGTATTTTAGTCGTGCTTTTAGTGGCTTACAGATGCGCAATAAAGGGGGCTTGGCGTTTTTGGGAGAGGTGGAAAGTCCTGATCTTTTGGTTGTTGTTGCTGATTTTTTTTCTCGCGTGCATGGTATTTCGTGGATTGCCGTTGCGGGGATTCATAACGAGACGGTGGTGTGTGTTTTTCGTGGTGACGGGCATCGGGATATTGGGCTTTTTGCGGCGTCATGTTTTGACGATTTGGGCACGGCGGGCGGACATCGTTCTATGGCGCGGGCAGAATTTCCGTTGGTTGCGGTTGGCAAGCGTCATATTGAAGCGGTGTTACAGCAGCGATTGTTTGGTAACAAAGCGCATGGCGTTTTGTCGTGAGGGGTGTTTTTTTGTCGGGCGTGGATTTCCCCCTTTACAGAACAAAAGAAAATACATATACTTGAACACCCTTTAAAGGGAAAGAACGCTTATTCTGAGGAGAAAATCATGGCTCATAAAAAAATTGAACGCAAAAAAGAACTTGATCGTCGTCGGCATCGTCGTGCTCAACGTTTGAAAGAACGTATTCGTGAAGCTAAGGCTGCCGCAAAAAAATAAAGATAAACAGTATGTTGTGTCGAGCTTGGTTGCAGTGACGGCTTTGGTGTATTGTGTTTTTATTAAGCTTGGTGCAGGATATATATCCTTGTGTTTCATTGCATAAAATAACATCCTTAAAATGTATAAGGCTATAAACAGAATTTTTTCGTATGTTATAGCTGTACAATGATGGGAGCTGTTTTTGTGATAAAATACGAGATTTCAGGGCAATGCTTGAGCGTTGCCCTGTGTTCTTTTTGTTGCGGCGTGTTGTTTCGAGGAATATTTGTTTTTGTGTGTGGAGTTTTTTATTATGCCGATATATGAATATTGTTGTGCAGGATGCAATACAACTTTCGAGGAATGGGTAAAGTCGTTTGACAGTGCGCCGACAGTGCCTTGTGTGGAGTGTGGTGCCGAGGCGATACGGATTGTTTCCAATACATCTTTTATGTTGAAAGGTGGCGGTTGGTATGTGACTGAATATGCGGGGCGGAAATCGCACGGTAAAGAAACAGCTGCCGAAACATCTGTCAATAAACAGCCCGAGGTCGCTTCGACATCGACGCAAGAAACCAAAGGTGTGTCTGAAGCAACGACTGCCGCGTCCTCTGAAAAAGCAGTGAGTAATGCTGCCACTGCACCTTCTGCCGCATCTTCTGCTTCTGCGGCTTCGTCGTCAACCTCGGTCGCTGCGACGGCCTAATTTTGCCTTTGTGTAGGAGTTGTGATGATAGATCGTTATACGCGTCCCGAAATGGGTGCCATCTGGACATTGGAAAATCGGTATGCCAATTGGCTCAAAGTTGAGTTGGCTGTATGTCGTGCATGGAATAAGTTGGGTGTTATTGACGACAGCAGTTTGGCGGTGATTCTTGAGAAGGCCGCTTTTGATGTGGATCGTATTTTGGAAATTGAAGAAGTGACGCGTCATGATGTCATTGCTTTTTTGACGGCCGTTGAAGAAAACGTGGGAGCTGATGCGCGTTTTATCCATTTGGGATGCACGTCTTCCGATATTGTCGATACGGCGGGCAATTTGCAACTTGTGGAAGCGGGTGAGCTGTTACTCAAGGATTTTGAACGCGTAATCAGTGTGTTGAAAACGATGATCAACGCGTGGCGCGGACAGCTTTGTATGGGCCGCACTCACGGTATCCATGCCGAACCGACGAGCTTTGCTTTAAAGCTTGCCGGTTTTTATGCAGAATTTGAGCGCAATCATGAGCGTTTTAAAGCCGCGTTGGAAGATGTGCGTGTCGGCAAAATTTCCGGTGCTGTGGGCACGTATGCGTTTCTTTCTCCTGAACTTGAGGCGATGACGTGTGCGGAACTCGGTTTGCGTCCCGATCCCATTTCAACGCAGATTATTCAACGTGATCGTCATGCGCATTTCTTTACGACGTTGGCCGTGGCTGCAGGCAGTATAGAACGAATTTGTGTTGAATTGCGTCATTTGCAACGTACGGAAGTGTTGGAAGTAGAAGAAGGATTTGGTAAGGGGCAAAAAGGCTCTTCGGCCATGCCGCATAAGAAAAATCCTATTTCGGCTGAGAACCTTTCGGGTCTGGCGCGGCTTGTGCGCACGAATGCTCTTGCGGCCATGGAAAATCAAGCGCTCTGGCATGAACGTGATATCAGTCATTCTTCGGTAGAGCGCGTGATTATGCCTGATTCGACCATCTTAATGGACTATGCACTCAATCGCTTGGCAAATATTTTGGAAGGTTTGCGTGTTATTCCTGAAAATATGGAGCGTAACCTGCATGCGTCTTGTGATTTGTTCTATAGTCAACGGGTTTTAACTGCGTTGATCAATACGGGCATGCCGCGTCAAGAGGCGTATGTTGCCGTTCAGAAAAACGCGATGCAAAGCTGGGAACAACGTAGACCTTTCCCCGATTTGGTGCGCGCAGACCTAAGTATTACCGAACGCCTTGATGCCGCAGCGCTTGACGCGCTTTTTGATTGCGCTTCCTACCTCGCCCATGAAAATATGATTCTTGATCGTGTTTTGAAATAATTTTTTCTTTTTTTTCTGGGGGAGCTATGCTCCCCCAGACCCCCTTGTTGCCGCAAAAGATACAGAGGCGGGCGGACAACGGCACTGCTGCGCATTGCTCGTCGTCCGCCCGCCTCTGTATCTTTTGCGGAGCAATCGGTACTGATGCCTTGACGCTGGGCGTTTATTGTTTGCATAGTTGTTTTGTCGTTTTCTTTTTTTTGTCGTTGGGTGAATGAGCTTTGTTTTTAAAAATTAAGTTGCTTGATTTTCGGTTTTTGAAGGGGTATAAAGACCTGAATAGGAAACTGGAAGAGGTATTACCTCAAGGAGCCTTGCATGGAGTTGACAGGTACACAAAGGACGGCGGTGCTGTTGCTTGCTTTGGGTGATAAGTTCACCACAGAAGTCTTTAAGCGTCTTGATCGAAAAGAGATCGCGGCGATCTCTCGTGCTGTTGTTGAATTGGATACGATTCCCAAGGAAACTGTAGAAGACGTTTTGCGTCAATTTCATCAGAATCTTTTGGAAGGTCAAGATATGATTGCAGGCGGTCAAGATAGTCTGAAGCGTATGCTTATGAAGAATCTTGACGGCGAAACAGCAAAATATATCATGGATGTTCTCAACTTAGAGACAGGGCCGACACCTTTTCGTGAATTGGAACGTGTCAGTCCTCGCTTGCTCTCGCAGATGTTGCGTAATGAACATCCCCAGACTTTGGCACTCATTTTGGGGCATCTTAATTCTGAACAAGCCGCCAGTTTGTTGACGATGTTACCTGCAGGGGTGCGAGCTGAAGTCTTGACACGTTTGGCTCGTCTTGAAGCGGTTCCTGTGGATATGGTTATGGAAGTTGATCGTGTGTTGCAAAGCCAATTGATTGCCATGGGTGGTAAAGAAGGTAAAAAAGTTGGTGGTGTGCAATCTGTTGCTGAAATTCTTAATACCGTGGATCGGGCGACAGAAGAAGAAGTGCTTTCTGAAATTGAAGAAGAATCGGCACAAATGGCTGAAGATATTCGGAATCTTATGTTTGTCTTTGAAGACATTAAAGCCCTCGACGATCGTAGCGTGCGTGAACTGCTTAAAGAAGTCACCAACGAAGATCTTACCTTGGCCTTGCGCGGTGCTTCTGATGATCTCAAAGTGTCCTTCTTTAAGAATATGTCTGAACGTGCGGCAAGTATGGTGCGTGATGAGCTTGAATTCATGGGGCCGACAAAGCTTGCCGACGTGGAAACCTCACAGCAAACGATTGTCAAAATCGTGCGCCGCTTGGAAGGCGAAGGCAAAATTACTATCAGCCGCGGTGGTTCAGACGATTTTGTTTGATAACATTCGGACAGTTTTTGTCTGAAAAGAGTATAAAAACGAGCATTTTATGGTTATAGACGATCGCGCTTTAAACGAACCGCCAACAGATTCGCTTTCAGAAGAAGACACAGGTGCTTTTACTGCCGAAAAGCAAGATGAACAACGTTGGGGAACCATTTTTATGGGGCCTACATCCGATCGTGAATCTCGAATGGATAAGTTTCGCAATCGGCGCGACATGGAGTTGTGGAATCGTCAGACTGAAGCCGAATATATGGAAAGGGTGCGTGAAAAAGCTTTTCGTCATGCTCGTGCCGTCATCCGCAAAGCCGAAGGGTATGCACAACAAATTCGCCAAGACGCCGAACATTGGGTAGAAGAACAGCGACAACATGGTGAAACCCTGCGCGTTCAAGCAGAAAATGAACTGACAGAAAGTCGTGCCATCCATAGCGAAGTGGAAGAACTTCGACAAAAAGCCCATGAACTCGGTTACGCTGAAGGTATGGAAAAAGCCGTGCGTGAATTTGAAGAACATTGTGCCCATGTCGACGCCACAACGCTTGACGTGCTTAAAACTATAGAAGCACAAACTTCAAATCTTTTTCAATCGTGGAAAGCAGAATTGGTTGAATTGCTACGCACGTCTGTAGAAATGGGTTTGCACTGGGTTTTAACCGAAGATCGTGCCGCGGCCTTGGGCAGTTTGTTGTCAGACGCGGTTCAGCAACTTGAAGACAGGCGACGAATTGTTATTCGTGCTCATCCCGAAGACGCATTGGCCATCGAAGAGGTGCTCGGCTCGACACAACGACGTTTCAATGAATTACAATCATGGGAAGTGATTCCGGATGCCTCGCTCACCGTGGGCAGTCTTGTTGTCGAAAGCCTTTCCGGTGTCATTGAAAGTCAAGTTGAAACGCGTTATGCCGCAGTGCGTCAGGCTTTGGAGCATTTGATGTTGCCTGTGACAGAAAAAGAAGACGTCGCTCGTACCGAGGTGAAACACGCTTTGCAAAGCGCCGGTGTGAATCATTTGGTCAATGCGCTTTCAGATTATGAAGAAAAACAAGAGACTCGCTTGGCAACGGCGCATGAAAAAAATGTTTTTAGTGCGTTGGAGCAACGTCAGGATACCTTGTCGGAAAGCCTCAATACAGAGTTTATATCAACAGCGTTGTCTGAAAGTGTTGACGAAAATGTTCATAAAGGTGTGGATGCAGAGGCGTCGGCCGTTTCGTTTGAGCAAATAGGCGACAGAGCCTCTCCTGATGTTGCTGTTGCCGACATGGATGAGACAGTCTCTGCCGTACCTGTTGATGATGTTGCTGTTGTCGAAAGGGACGAGCTGAGTGTTGTTGTGCCTACGGATGATTCTGCAGAACATAAAGACATTGTTGCGCTCGAAGAAACGAGTAAAGAACCTGTCGGTATGACACAAAACGCCTCTTTGCAAGAAAGTCGCGTGACATCCTTTGTAGGCGATGAAGCACCAGCGGATGCAGACTCTTCAGTGATAGGGGATCCTGTTACGGATCTCGCGGCAGATGTTTCTACTATAGAAATAAACACGCCTGTTGCAGAAACAGAGGACGTACCGTCTGTTGCGAATGTTGTGGCAGAGCTACCTGCTATGGACGCAGGGACAGAAAACATGATGACTCCTCTGTCTGTGGAACAGACTGACCAAACATCATCGGCACCGGCACCACCGAGTCGTCCTGCTTGGGCTACAGAGGATGACGGTGAATTGCTCATGGAGGTGCCTTCACTCAGTGCGACGGAACAAGCGCGTTTGGATGAAACCGCAGCGCGAAAGGCGGCGTTGGAGGAGGCTTTGTTGGCGGCAGGTGGACAAACGTCATGAAAACACCGGCGACAGCATTGCAAGAATTGCGAAATATTCGGCCGTTTAGTTCTTTTGGCAAGGTGAGTAAAGTTGTGGGATTGGTTGCCGCAGGAACGGGCATCCGTGCGGCTTTGGGTGATTTGTGTCACATGGTGCCTGCCGATCCGGCCTTGCCGGCCGTGCCTGCCGAGGTTGTGGGGTTTCGCGATGGGCAATTGCTCTTTATGCCGTATGGTGATTTACGGGGTATTGAGCCCGGAAGTTTGATTCGTAATTCGGGTATTTCTCCGCGTTTTCCTGTGAATGAGCATCTTTTGGGGCGTACGTTTGATGCCTTTGGCAATCCGCTTGACGGTGGGGAAGCCTTGGCAATGACAGAGGGCTTGGCTTTGTATGCCGATCCCCCCTCTCCGTTACAACGGCCTAGAATTACAGAGATACTTGATGTCGGTGTGCGTGCTGTGAACACGTTGTTGACTCTTGGGAAGGGGCAACGTGTGGGAATTATGGCCGGTTCGGGTGTTGGTAAGTCGACGCTGATGGGGATGATGGCACGTTATACTTCGGCTGATATCAATGTGATTGCGTTAGTCGGCGAACGTGGACGTGAGGTGTTGGAGTTTATTGAGAACGATCTTGGTTCTGAGGGCATGGCACGCTCGGTATTGATTGTGGCGACATCGGATCAGTCTCCGTTGATTCGGATGCGTGCGGCCTATGCGGCGACGGCTGTTGCCGAATATTATCGAGATCAGGGTAAAGACGTGTTGTTGATGATGGACTCGGTGACACGTTTTGCCATGGCGGCTCGTGAAGTGGGTCTTGCTATCGGCGAACCGCCGACGACCAAAGGTTATACACCGACCGTGTTTGCTCAGCTTCCCAAATTGCTTGAGCGAGCAGGGCGTTCGGATAAAGGATCCATTACGGGGATTTATACGGTTCTCGTGGATGGTGATGATTTTAATGAGCCCATTGCCGATGCTGTGCGTTCTATTTTGGACGGACATATTGTGTTGACGCGCGAACTTGCCGACCAAGGCCATTTTCCGGCTATTGACGTGTTGCGCTCGATCAGTCGTTTGCGTACGGATTTGTGTACGGCAGAACAAAAGGACGACGGTGCTGTATTGACACGCAATATGGCGACGTACCGCAAAGTGGAAGACATGTTGATGATTGGTGCGTATGTGCAAGGAACCAATGCTGAAATAGACAAAGCCGTTGACTTGAACGAACATATCAACACATTTTTGCGTCAGGATGTGGCGTTGTGTCAGTCTTTGACAGAATCGTTTACCAAGTTGCATGAATTGGCACAACGTTGAATTGTGTGTGTATGTCTCCGCTTGAGCGCCGTAGGGCATTGTCTTTTAAGATTTTGTTTCTTGAGGCAGTGTCTTTTTTTACGTTTTGGTGAAGATGTTCATATTTTTTGTAAATTTTTTTTAAGAGCTTTTTTATGTTGAAAGGCTCTGACGGTTATACAAGCATGTGCCTGTTATGAAGACATGATTGTAATGTTTTGCGTTGTTCCGTGTCATAGGGACTGTTTCTAAACGTTTTAAAATTGTTAAAGTTAGCTTGTTTTAATTAGGATGGTAGTATGTCACGTATTGAAATTATTGAAGAACGCTGTAAAGGATGTTTGCTGTGTACAGAAGCGTGTCCCAAAGAGCTTTTACATCGTTCGGAACGTTTGAATCGTCTGGGGTATATGGTTGTTGAATGTCGGGATAAGGATGGGGCGTGTACGGGATGTACGGCGTGCGCGACCATGTGTCCTGATGTCGCGATTCGGGTTTTTCGAACTCTGCGGAACAGTGTTGCTCGAGGCGAAGCCTCTCAGACAAGTGAACGGGTGAATGCATGAGCCAGGAACGTATTTTGATTAAGGGTAACGAAGCGGTTGCTTATGCGGCTGTTGCTGCAGGTTGTCAATGTTATTTTGGTTATCCGATTACGCCACAGAATGAAATTCCGGAATTATTGTCTAAATTATTGCCTGAACACGGCGGTGTTTTTGTGCAGGCTGAGAGTGAAGTGGGTTCGGCCAACATGTTGTTGGGTGCCGGGGCTTGTGGGGTTCGTGCCATGAGTTCTTCCTCCGGGCCCGGTATGGATTTGATGCAAGAGGGCATTTCTTACATGGTGGGCAGTGAGATCCCTGCTGTTCTTGTCAACATGAGTCGCGGCGGACCCGGTTTGGGGAGTATTGACGCGTCACAGGCTGATTATTATCAATCGACGCGTGGTGGCGGACACGGTGCGGGGCGTTGTTTGGTTTTGGCACCGTCGACGTGTCAGGAATGTTATGATTTGGTGATTGATGCGTTCACATTGGCTTTTCGTTATCGCACGCCTGTGTTGGTGCTTGGCGATGCCATTGTCGGACAAATCAAAGAACCTGTTTTGCGTTATACGCCAAAGGAATCGGTTCAAGATAATGCTGACACGTGGTGTCTTGAAGGTATGGGAGAGCGTGCACCACGGCTGTTGAAATCGGTCTTTCTCGGTGATGGAGAGCTGGCGGCGCACAACCAAAAATTAGAAAATAAATATCTCGCGATGCAGCAAGATATCCGCTTTGAAGCTTTAGAAACAGAAGACGCGGATTTGGTGTTGGTGGGCTTTGGTTCAATGGGACGCATTGCGCGCAGTGCCATGCAGTTGGCGCGAGCGGAGGGGCATAAGGTTGGGCTGTTGCGTCCGATCACATTGTATCCGTTTCCTGAAAAGGTTTTGGCAGAGCTTGCGGCGCAGGGGAAACGCTTTTTGGTGATTGAACAAAATAGCGGACAAATGGTTGATGATGTGCGTCTTGCCGTACGGCATCATACGGACGCTGATTTTTATGGTGTTCTTCCGGGATTATTTATGGATGCCGAAGAACTTCTTGAACCGATTCTTGCCTGTTTGGGGAGGCGCTGATGTCTGCTGTTAATCATCCTGCTGAGGAATTGGTCTTTGCTGCGCCTGCGGCGTTGGCTGATCGTCCCACGCACTATTGTCCCGGGTGTCATCATGGTATTGCCACACGTCTTGTTGCGGAATTGATTGATGAGTTTGATTTATCAAAAAAAATTATCGGTGTTGCTTCTGTCGGCTGTTCTGTATTTACATACAATTATATTACGGCAGACTGGCTTGAGGGTGCTCACGGGCGGGCGTGTGCTGCAGCAACGGGTGTCAAGCGTGCCAAACCGAACAATTTTGTGTTCACATATCAAGGTGATGGGGATCTTGCCGCTATTGGGCTGAATGAGTCCATGCAAGCAGCCAACCGCGGTGAAAAATTTACAGCCATTTTTGTCAATAACACGGTGTATGGAATGACAGGTGGACAAATGGCGCCGACAACCATGTGCGGTCAAAAAACAACAACGTCTCCGAAAGGGCGCAATCAACAGCATGAAGGCGCACCGTTGCGTATGGCTGAAATCATGGCGCAGCTTGACGGGGTGGCATTTTCAGCTCGGTGTTCGTTAGATTCAGTAAAAAATATCAACGCGGCCAAACGCGCTTTGCGTAAAGCTTTTGAGATCCAACTTTCAGGTGAAGGCTTTGGTTTTGTTGAATTGCTTTCAGGATGTCCCACAAATTTACATTTGGATGCTTTGCAAGCCAATCGACGAATCAGGGAAGAAATGATCCCTGTGTTTCCTCTTGGAGTATATAAAGATATGACACAACAGGCAGGTGCTCGATGAATACACAAAGCGTAACCATCGCCGGATTCGGAGGGCAGGGCGTAATGCTCATTGGCAACTTGCTTGCTCAGGCAGGTATGGAGCATGGTTTACATGTGACTTTTTTACCTGTTTACGGTGCTGAAATGCGTGGTGGAACAGCCAACTGTTCGATTGTGTTGTCTGCTGACGTGATCGGCTCGCCTATTGTGAAACGCCCACATGCAACCATCATTATGAATCAACCTTCGCTCGATAAGTTTCAGCCGCGTCTGCATCCCAGTGGGGTACAAATTGTCAACGCGTCGTTGATCGAAGAACAACATCTAAAACCTGAGTTGCGAACAGTGTTTATTCCGATGAATGACATTGCCAATTCGTTGGGGCAGAGTAAATTGGCAAACATGGTCGCATTGGGGGCTTTGATTAAGGTTTTGGATATTATGCCGCTGAGTGCTGTTGAAGAGGCTCTCAATAGGGTCATTTCGGCACATTATACACATTTGATACCGTTTAACGTTACGGCACTGCAGGCAGGTTTTCACTTTGGTGCTTAGATTATGAGTTCATAAAGCAACTTGTTTTATATAAAACAAGTTAAAAAAGCCTTGCCAAAGCAAGAGATGTGTATATACTAAGACAAAGAGTCCTAGTACGTTGCTGTGCTTCTCGTACACAGTGGCTGCCGCTTTTTTATCCTCCTTTTTTGCCCCTTGTATCGACACCCTCTAGATACAAGGGGCTATGGTTTTCATGCTTCTGCCTATACCATGAAGGCGTGTTTCTCACGACAAGTCAGCAAAACCGACTTGTTCTTTTTCGATTTTACAGCTGTCATTCGCAGATTCGTCCATCAGAAAAAAGAAAATAAAAATTTTTATAAAAAACGCTTGACAAATTGCTCAATGCGTGATTAATTCCCTCTTGTGTTTTGGGGCGAAACGCTGCCAAAACAGAGCAAAGAGCGAGAAAAAAAAGTTTTTTTAGAAAAAACGCATTTTTTACTTGCCAAGATTCAAAAGAATCGGTAAAAGCTCTTGGTGTTGCTGGTGTAGCTCAACTGGCAGAGCAGCTGATTTGTAATCAGCAGGTTGCGGGTTCGAGTCCCATCACCAGCTCCACAACAAAATCGGAGGGGTTCCCGAGTGGCCAAAGGGAACAGACTGTAAATCTGTCGTCGATGACTTCGGAGGTTCAAATCCTCCCCCCTCCACCAGATTGAATGTTAGCTCTTTTACCTTGCCGCGAAGGTGTTCTTTGAATGCTTTCTGCGTGTCTAGAGATGATGAAGGGCATAGCTTCGATTCGTTGTTCATCAAAACGAGCTGACACGGCTGTAGGAGACAGGTTGAGATGAAATCTCTTTAATCCTGTCAGGGGACTACGGTATTTTAGCGGGAATAGCTCAATGGCTAGAGCATCAGCCTTCCAAGCTGAGGGTTGCGAGTTCGAGTCTCGTTTCCCGCTCCATTTTTATTGCCTTTCCCCCCAGACCTTTTCTCTTGGCCGTGCTGATGTATCGGGATGACAGAGTGCTTTCCCTTCTTTTGGAAAGCGATTGTGTGTAAGCATTGCTTATTTTTGTTTTGAGGCACTGCCTCCCGCCAACATTGGCTCTGAAATTTCGTTACCGACAAGCAACTTGAGGCGCTGCCTCCAGAGGGAGACTGTCATGGGCAAAGAAAAATTTACACGTACCAAGCCGCACGTTAACGTCGGCACCATCGGTCACATTGACCACGGTAAAACTACTCTTACTGCTGCAATCACCAAAGTGAGTTCTTTGCTTCGTGGTGGCAAATTCATCGGCTATGATGAAATTGACAAAGCCCCTGAAGAAAAAGAACGCGGTATTACCATCGCTACAGCCCACGTTGAATACGAAACCGATAAGCGTCACTACGCTCACGTGGACTGCCCCGGTCACGCCGACTACATCAAGAACATGATCACCGGTGCTGCTCAAATGGACGGCGCAATCATTGTTGTTGCTGCTACCGACGGTCCCATGCCGCAAACTCGTGAACACATTCTTCTTGCTCGCCAAGTTGGCGTGCCGAATATCGTTGTGTTCATGAATAAGTGTGACCAAGTAGACGATCCCGAATTGCTTGAGCTCGTTGAGCTTGAAGTTCGTGAGTTGCTCACCAGCTATGGTTTCCCCGGCGATGACGTTCCTGTTATCCAAGGTTCTGCTTTGTTAGCTCTGCAAAGCGATGACGCAAATTCTGATGATGTAAAATGCATCGCTGAATTGCTTGCCGCTCTGGACAGCTACTTGCCCGATCCCGAACGTGAAATTGATAAGCCTTTTCTTATGCCCATTGAAGACGTGTTTTCCATTTCAGGCCGTGGTACAGTTGTTACCGGTCGTGTGGAGCGCGGTATTGTTAAAGTGGGTGAAGAAGTTGAAATTGTGGGTATTCGCGACACTACGAAAACCACTTGTACCGGCGTTGAAATGTTCCGTAAACTGCTTGACCAAGGTGAAGCAGGCGACAATATCGGTGCCTTGTTGCGTGGTGTGAAACGTGAAGATGTTGAGCGCGGACAAGTTCTTGCTGCTCCTAAAAGCATCACGCCTCACCGTAAATATAAAGCTGAAGTGTATGTGCTTTCTAAAGAAGAAGGCGGACGTCATACACCTTTCTTTACCGGCTATCGCCCTCAATTCTATTTCCGTACCACGGACATCACCGGTGTGATTTCTTTGGAAGAAGGTGTGGAAATGGTTATGCCCGGTGATAACGCCACCTTCAATGTTGAACTCATCAACCCCATCGCCATGGAACAAGGTCTGCGCTTCGCTATTCGTGAAGGCGGTCGTACCGTTGGTGCAGGCGTTGTGACAACAATTGTGGAGTAAATCATGCGTGTGAACATTCTGCTCGCTTGCACCGATTGTAAGCGTCGCAACTACGCAACGATCAAAAATAAGAAGAACACCACATCTCGTCTGGAGTTAAAAAAGTTTTGCCCTTGGTGTAAAGCTCATAAACTTCATCGGGAAACGCGTTAAAATAACACGTTGGTGACTTCATAAACGCAGGGTAGTAGCTCTAACGGCTAGAGCGCCGGTCTCCAAAACCGGATGTTGGGGGTTCGAATCCCTCCTGCCCTGCCATTTTTTATTTCAGGAACTCGGATATGGTCAAGAAACAAACCCCAGCAGATGAACAAAATAGCGGTATTTTTGGTTCTTTTGTTCGATTCAAGCATTACCTAGAACTTTCTAGGGCAGAACTGCGTAAAGTAAGCTGGCCGACAATGAAAGAAACCAAAATGACCAGCTTGGTTGTTGTCGGCTTTGTTGCTGTGATGGTTCTCTTTCTTGGACTGGTTGATCTGGGGCTCTCCACGGTCATTGCCATGATCCTTTCGGCGTAGGTTTTGGAAGGACATGCTCCATGACACAGACAGACGATATAAAGAGTACAGAAAATTTGGCCGATGTTGCAGAAGAACAGAGTCCGGTCGAATCGACAGACCCTTCTGTTCACCCTGCGATGCCTGTTTTTGACGCCACTTCTTCCTTGCCTGCGGATTCTGCGCAGGCATCTTCTTCTCAGAATATGCCTGTGAGTGAGTCGGCTCTTGATGATTCTGTTGACAAATCCCGTTGGTATATTGTTCATACCTATTCAGGTTTTGAACAACGCGTGGAAGCGACCATCAGAGAAATGATTCGCAGCGGACAAGATACAGGCCTTATTCATGAAGTGGTCGTGCCTACCGAAAAGGTTATTGAACCGGGTAAAGATGGTGTTCGACGCACCACAACACGTAAATTTTACCCCGGTTATATCATGTTGCGTATGACAATGACCGATTTTTCTTGGCATCTTGTACAATCCATTCCAAAGGTGACGGGTTTTGTGGGCGGTAAAAATCGTCCTGCACCCATGCGACCTGATGAAGCCGCAAAAATCCTTTCGTTGATGGAAAGCCGTCAAGAGCAGCCTCGTCCGAAATTCAGTTTTGATCGCGGTGAAGAAGTACGCATTATCGACGGTCCCTTTGACAGCTTCAACGGTGTTGTGGAAGATGTCAATTTTGATAAAGGGAAACTGCGTGTTTCTGTTTCCATTTTCGGCAGACAAACCCCTGTGGAACTTGATTTTACTCAAGTTACCAAAGGTTAAGACAGCTTGTTGACTGCGTGAATGCAGCGAAGCTTAGAGGTTTTTACCAATGGCTAAAAAAGAAATTGCTAAAATCAAATTGCAGATTCCGGCAGGTGCAGCCAATCCCTCTCCGCCGGTCGGTCCTGCTTTGGGTCAACATGGCCTGAATATCATGGCGTTCTGCAAAGAATTCAATGCGAAAACTCAAGATCAAAAAGGCATGATCATTCCCGTGGTGATCACCGCCTATGCGGATCGCTCTTTTTCCTTTATTACCAAAACGCCTCCGGCACCTGTGTTGGTGCTTAAGGCTGCCAAAGTGGAAAAAGGTTCCGGTGTGCCGAACCGTACAAAAGTCGGTAGTATCACCATGGAACAAGTAGAAGAGATCGCTAAATTGAAAATGCCCGATCTCACGGCCAAGGATCTTGACGCCGCAAAACGCTCCATTATGGGTACTGCCCGCAGTATGGGTATTGAGATCAAATAAATTATTTGATCCCGCGTCAGTTGCACTGCCGATGTTTGCGACACGCAATCGACGGCAGGAGATGTTGGAAGTTCAGCTTTGTATAAGGATAAAGCAATGCCCCAATTCGGCAAAAAATATCGCAAGTCTGTGGAAGGTGTTGACCTCTCTCTGCGTTTTACCATTGAAGAAGCCGTTGAAAAATCTTTGGCTGCCTCTTTTGCTAAATTTGACGAAACCGTTGATGTAGCCATTGGCTTGGGTGTTGATCCCAAGTATTCCGATCAAATGGTTCGTGGTGCCGTGAATCTGCCTCACGGTCTTGGAAAAACAGTTCGCGTGGCTGTTTTTTGTAAAGGCGAAAAAGAAGCCGAAGCGCTTGGAGCCGGTGCCGATTATGCCGGTGCCGAAGAGCTCGTTGCAAAAATTAAAGATGGTTGGACGGGCTTTGACGCCGCTGTTGCCACACCTGATGTGATGGCTTTGGTCGGTCAGATAGGGCGTGTGCTTGGACCTCGCGGTCTGATGCCCAACGCAAAAACAGGTACAGTTACCTTTGATGTTGCCAAGGCTGTTGAAGAACTGAAAGCAGGGCGTGTTGACTTCAAAGTTGACAAAGCCGGTGTGCTCCATGCTCCGCTTGGTAAAGTTTCTTTTGGAGCAGAAAAGATTGTTGACAACCTCAAAGCATTGCTTGAGGCGGTGAATCGTTTGAAACCTTCTGCCGCAAAAGGCACATACATGCGTAACATGGCTGTTTCCACAACCATGGGACCCGGTTTCAAAGTTGACGTGACTGTCATCAAAAAATTTCTTGAAGGATAATTTTTTTGGGGAGTTCATCCTCAGCTTCCTTCTGAGACCTCGGGGGCGATCAATATCTTGTCATTCTTCTGTCTTGGCAAGATATACATGTTACCCTGAGGTTCAGGGTTGCTCAAGGATTCTTTATATTCCTTGAAAAAATAACAATAATATTCTATTTTTTTTTCAGCAATGTTTTCTTTTTTAATGTTGTTGAAGACCGTGCAAGGAGTCTGTTCTTTTAGAACAGGTTTTGTTGAGCGAAGATTTTTCGCCTGCATGGAAAAGGGCTTTTGCAGAATTTCTTCTGAGGAGCCTGTTTGTAGAGGATTGGAATTCAAGTCGAAGACGGTAGGAGGGGAAACCCTTAATTTTTCCTGCCCAGACAATGTACTTTGGCTTTGTAATTCCACCATGGCAACCCCCAATGTGAGGAGAGTCACGTGAACAGATCTGAAAAAGCCGCTGTTATTGAGCAGATTAAGGCCAAAGCCGAAACTGCTTCCATTGCAGTGGTGACAGATTTCAAGGGGATGTCGGTGGAAGAATTGACGGGTTTGCGGGTAAAACTTCGCGAATGCGGTGGCGAATGCCTCGTAGTGAAGAATACCTTGGCTCGTATTGCTTTCACCGATAGTGTGCACGATTCCATTAAAGATGACTTTAAGGAAAACTGCGCTATCGCTCTTGGTACTGACGACCCCGTGGCGGTGGCCAAGGCTGTGAGTGAATTTGCTAAGACCAGCAAAGTCTTCAAAATTCGGCATGCCAGCCTTGAAGGCAAGATGCTGAGTGCCGCTCAGGTTGAAGATTTGGCAAAGCTTCCGAGCAAACCGGAATTGCTTGCCAAGGCTCTTGGCACCATGAACGCCGTGCCCACCAATTTCGTTTCGTTGTTCGCCAATATGATCCGTCCGTTGTTGTATGCGTTGAAGGATCTGGAATCCAAGAAAGCCGCGTAGTTTTTTTGTTTTCTTATTTGGCAAACCACGCGTATTCCGCGTCGGTTGTAATACCAGAACACGTCAAAGCCAACCCTTTTAAGGAGCATTCCCATGTCCGTTACCAAAGAACAGGTTGTTGAATTTATTTCTAATATGACCGTGCTTGAACTTTCTGAATTCATCAAAGAACTCGAAGAAAAATTTGGCGTGAGCGCTGCTGCTCCTGCCGCAGCCATGATGATGGCTCCTGCTGCCGGCGGTGCTGCTGCCGAAGCTGAAGAAAAAACCGAATTTGACGTTGTGTTGAAAGACGCCGGCGCCAATAAAATCGGTGTCATCAAAGTTGTGCGCGCTCTGACCGGTCTTGGTCTGAAAGAAGCGAAAGACAAAGTTGACGGCGCTCCCGCTACTTTGAAAGAAGCTGTCTCTAAAGACGAAGCCGAAGAAGCCAAAAAGCAATTGACCGAAGCCGGCGCTACCGTCGAAATCAAATAGTTTTTTGCTTATTTGCAGAATGTTCATGTCTTTGACACTGAACGTTGCTGAATGTGAAGAGCGTGTTTTGTCTTGCTTTGCTTACAAAACACGCTCTTTTTATATACAATGAAGAATAGCTTTTGTTTTTTAAAACGGTGTGTCTGTTTTATGTAAAGAGTATTTTTAAGAATATTCTTATGATTATATGGACGCTGTGCTTGTGTTTTTTTATCTCAAACCATAACTATTATTTTTTTGTGAGGGCTGTCATGAATTATGATCTTTCTGTGCATATTGATATGGGTGACCCTGATATTCTTGGACTTTCAATCCGTAATATTATACACTATATTGCCGCACTCCCCGGGGAGACGATGCGTGTGCGTTTAGTCGCCAACGGTCCCGCCGTACAACTCTTTACGAAAACGTGCCTCTATGCAGACGATATTGCAGATTTGGCGTCTAAAGGGGTTACCTTTGCTATGTGTACCAACGCCATGAAAAAATTTGAAGTTTCAAGTGATGATTTGCTTCCTGCTTGTGAAATTGTGCCTGCCGGTGTTGTTGAGCTGGTGCGTCTGCAACGTGAAGGCTTTGCATATATAAAACCTTAGTGTTCTTTTTTTTGGGGAGGCTTCCTTCGAGGTGAGGTCTTCCCCAAATCCTTGTGTTTTTTAGACGGGGATAGACACTGCCTTCATTGGAATGTTTGTTTTTCATATCAATTTGCTTGGAAAAAGAATGAAATCATTGACTCCTCAACAACGTGAACGTGCCCAAGAGTTGCGGCTTTTTTTAGAACACCATAGCATGTTGTATCATACGCTTGATGCCCCTGAAATCGGAGACAATGAATACGATACCGCGTTTCAAGAATTGCTACAGCTTGAACACTCTTTTCCCGAATTGCGACGGATTGACTCACCTACACAGCGTGTGGGGAGTAAGCTCTTAACTCAACTACCCAAAAAGACACACCGTATCCGCATGTACAGCCTTGATAATGTTTTTTCTGAAGACGAATGGCGCGGTTTTGTACAACGGATGCAGAAGGCTTTGCCTAAGATGGAAACGGTTTTTTGGTGTGATCCCAAAATGGACGGCTTGGCGGTCGAACTGGTGTATGAAAACGGTGTGTTGACAGAAGCTTTGACGCGCGGTGACGGTGAAGAAGGTGAAGTCATCACAGAAGCCATACGTACGATACGAAACGTGCCGTTGACGCTTCGCGGGCATGCGCCGCAACGTATTGAAGTACGTGGAGAAGTGTTGATGGCTAAAGCCGACTTTGACGCATTGAATGCCAAACAACGCGCACAAGGCGAAAAAATTTTTGCCAATCCGCGTAACGCCGCAGCTGGTTCTATCAGGCAACTTGATACGCGCATAACAGCATCACGTCCTTTGCGCTTTTTGGCCTATGGTGTGGGAGATATTCAAATTCAAAGCAATGATACAAGATTGCAAACAACATATCACGTATTGATGACAACTCTGTATAACTTTGGTTTTGAAATACCGCCGCAAGGTGCACCGTGTCGATCTTTGCAAGAGGTAACAACCTATTGTCAGACTTTGTTGGAAAAACGTGAACAATTGCGTTATGAAATCGATGGCGTTGTTATTAAATTGAATGACCTGCAAGCACAAGCGGCCTTGGGCTATACAGCAAGAGCACCGCGCTTTGCCGTGGCTTGGAAATTTCCTGCACAAGAAGTCAGTACACGCTTACTTGATATTTGCATTCAGGTGGGACGTACCGGGGTTTTGACGCCTGTTGCGGAGCTTGAGCCTGTCAATGTCGGTGGGGTTGTCGTGAGTCGGGCGACCTTACACAATGAAGATGAAATTCGTAGGCTGGATGTGCGTATTGGTGATACCGTACTGATTCGCCGTGCAGGGGATGTGATTCCCGAAGTTTTGGCTGTGCGGACAGAGCTTCGGAACGAAACAATGCAACCTTTTATCTTTCCAACAGCATGTCCTGTATGCGATCATGCGGTACGGCGCACGGAAGGAGAAGCGGCGTGGCGTTGTGTCAACATGTCTTGCCCTGCGGTGCTCAGGCAGTCACTCAAGCATTTTGTTTCCAAGGCAGGACTGAATGTCGAAGGCTTTGGGCCGCGTTGGATTGATTTGTTGGTCAACAGCGGGCGCCTGCAAACACCTGCAGATTTGTTTACTTTAACAGTCGAAGAGCTGTTGCGTTATGAACGTATGGGCGTAAAATTGGCCTCAAATATGGTTGAGGCGTTGCAAGAAGCAAAAAAACAGGCCTCGTTGCACAGACTTATTGCCGCGTTGGGAGTTCGTCATGTCGGCGAACAAACGGCACGCACACTGGCACGCCATTATCATGATCTTGACGCCCTTGCTGTCGCTTCGAGAGAAGAATTGGAAAAACTTGATGACATCGGCGGTGAAGTGTCCTCTGCCATTGTTGCTTTTTTTACCGATTCCGCCAACATGCAGATGTTGCACGCGTTGCGTCAATATGGCTTGTGGCCGGAACACGAACAAACCGATTCAGTTGTGGTCAAACAAGGACTTTTGGTCGGAAAACGTGTATTGTTTAGCGGAACACTCTCTATGCCGCGCAGTACGGCACAAAAACTTGCCGAAGCCGCCGGTGCCGAATTGGCTACAAGTATAAATAAAAAATTAGATATTTTGGTTGTTGGACAAGCACCGGGCTCTAAATTGACCAAAGCCCAAAACCTTGGCATCACTATACTTGACGAAATTGCTTTTTTGCAACTTGTACAGGCATAATTCTGAGAAAAAGGTTTTGGCCGTGTAGGAAAGTATGTTTTTCCAAAAAAGTATAATCTTTTAACTCTGTTCTTTGTCTTGAAAAAAAAGACGCCCGCGGTTAACTTTGCCTTCAAGGGCATCAAGCACTTTATCGAGTTTGTTGCGTTGTTCTTCACGCGCTTGGTTTTGCGGTTCGTTGCCGAGAGGTAAAAGAAGTTGTTGAGGGGGTGCGTGAAAACCGGAAATGCCGAGACCCACAAGGCGTACAGATTGTGTGAGTTCAAGATTGTTGAGCAGTGTGCAGGCGTGTTCAAATATGGTTTCTGTGGCACACGTCGGCGTTGATAGGCTTATTTGGCGTGTGATTTGCCGAAAATCGGCATATTTTATTTTGAGTGTCACCACGCGTCCGGCTCGATGCTGTTTACGCAATGAACGCCCAACACGATCGGCATGTATAAACAGATAGTGTTGTAAGCGTTCTTTATCAGCGGTGTCTTGTTCAAGGGTGCATTCGGCACTTTCTGATTTGGGTTCTGTATAGGGTTCGACGGCACGGGGATCAATACCGCATGCACGTTGAAATAAAATATGTCCCGGTTTACCGAAGCGACGTTCCCAAAAACTTTGCGGACGGGTGGTTACCTGACCGCACGTTTGTACGCCCAATGCAGACAGTTGCGCTAAAAATTGTTTTCCCACTCCCGGAATCTTTTTGACGGGAAGATGATGTAAAAAAGTATGTATATCTTGTTGTTGTATAATATACAGTCCATCGGGTTTATTCATATCCGAAGCAATTTTTGCCAAAAATTTGATCGGCGCAACCCCTACAGAACACCGTAAACCGCCTGTCGTTGTAAAAATGCGCTCTTTAACCATATAAGCAATACATGTCGAATCGCCAAACAGGCGTGCCAATCCTGTAATATCAAGGTAGGCTTCATCAATAGAAGCCTGCTCGACATATGGAGAAATGTCCTGTAAAACGCTTTGAACAATCTTTGACACTTCTACATATCGCGCTCGGCGTACAGGCATACAAACCGCCTGTGGACAACGTTGTAAAGCTTGAAACAGCGGCATACCCGAACGTACGCCAAACGCTCTGGCCTCATACGAACACGCACTCACCACGCTTCGCCGTCCCGTTCCCACAATAACAGGACGACCGATAAGTTCCGGATGGTCATGTTGTTCAATAGAAGCATAAAAGGCATCCATATCAACATGCATGATCAGAGGTGTTGTTTTTTGTTCCATAGGTATGTGTGTCTGTTTTTTATAACGTGTAGATGTGTAAAACCGTTGTTCAGGAACGCTACAATCTTATACACTCAACAAGCATCCTTTCCCTTTAGAAAAAAAGCTTAGCTTATTGTCATCTGAAGGGCAAACGGTAATGAAATTTTTTGGGATATTGTACAGTCGCATGAGTGTACGGCATCAAACGATCTTTTCAAGAAGGGCTCTATTATGTGGGAATATACCGATACGGTCAGAGAACATTTTTTAAATCCACGCAACGCCGGTGAAATGCAAAACGCCAACGCCATCGGTGACGTTGGCAGCCTGTCATGCGGCGACGCATTGAAACTGTTTTTAAAAATCTCAGAAAAAGGCATCATTGAAGATGCCTCTTTCCAAACTTTCGGCTGTGCCAGTGCCATTGCCTCAAGTTCGGCTCTTACCGAAATGGTTAAAGGCAAGCACGTTGACGAAGCCGCAAAAATTACCAACAAAGAGATCGCCGCCTACCTTGGTGGGCTGCCCGAAGCCAAAATGCACTGCTCTGTCATGGGTGAAGAGGCGCTTGACGCCGCCCTGAGAAGCTGGCGCGGAGAATCTGCCAAACCCCATTGTCATGAAGGGACTGTCATTTGCACATGCTTTGGCATTACCGATCTGCAAATTCGTCGTATCGCACAAGAAAGTAACCTCACAACTGTTGAAGACATCACCCATTACACCAAAGCCGGCGGCGGTTGCGGACGTTGTGTCGACGCCATTCAGCAAATCCTTGATGAAGAACAAGGTAAACCCCGATTGAAAGAACTCAATATTAAACCCAAAACCATGTTGACCAACATCCAACGCATGCAAAAAATCATGCATGTCCTTGAAGATGAAATTAAACCGCGTTTGGCCGTGGATGGTGGCGATATCGAGTTGATTGATGTCAACGGACAAGAAGTCCTTGTTCAATTTTTAGGTAAATGCGCTTCTTGCCGCTCACGGCAAAATACTATTCGGGAAATGGTTGAAAAGATTTTGCGTGAACAAGTTGAAAGCGATTTGCATGTGGAGGAAGTCAGCGCATGAACACCGTATACTTTGACAACAACGCGACGACCATGGTGGCTCCCGAAGTCGTTGAAAGCATGGTGCCCTTTTTTGGCGAATATTACGGCAATGCCTCAAGTATGCACTCCTTTGGCGGGCAAGTTGGTGCCAAACTTCGTACCGCGCGTGAACAAGTCGCTCAACTCCTGTATGCAGAAGCTGATGAAATTACATTCACTTCCTGCGGTACGGAAAGTGACGCTACGGCCTTTTATGCCGCAACAGAAACACAACCTGACAAACGACACATCATTACCACAAAAGTTGAACATTCCGCCGTGCTCGCCGCCGCACAAGGTTTTGAAAGTCGTGGCTATGAGGTCACATGGCTTGGTGTTGACGAAAAAGGACAAATCAATCTTGATGAATTGGCAGGAGCCATACGCAAGGATACCGCGCTTGTCTCCGTCATGCACGCCAATAATGAAACAGGAACTGTCTTTCCAATAGCAAAAATAGCTGATATTGTTAAAGAACGTGGTGCTTTGTTGCATGTAGATGCGGTTCAAAGTGTCGGCAAAATTGATTTGAATTTGGCAAATGTGCCCATCGACTTTTTGGCTGTTTCCGGTCATAAACTGCATGCACCGAAAGGTGTCGGTGTTTTGTATACTCGTCGTGGTACACGTTTTCGTGCCTTCCTTTGCGGAGGACATCAAGAACGTGGACGACGTGCGGGCACAGAAAACGCCCCCTATATTGTCGGACTCGGTACCGCTTGTGAATTGGCCGGTCGATTCATACATGAAGAACAAACACGTGTTGCCGCACTTCGCGATCGCCTCGAACAACAGCTTCTCAAAAATATCCCCGACAGCATCATTAATGGTGACAGTGCAAACCGTCTTCCAAATACCACCAATATTTCATTTAAAAATATTGAAGGTGAAGCCATTTTGTTGATGATTGATCGTTTAGGTATTGCGGCCAGTTCAGGTTCTGCTTGCACGTCGGGAAGTCTTGAACCTTCGCATGTGCTTCGTGCCATGGGGGTGCCTTTTACGTATGCTCACGGTTCGATTCGTTTTTCACTTTCTCGTTATACAACAGAACAAGAGGTTGAGTATGTCATTGCTGAACTTCCGGCAGTCATTCAACGCTTGCGAGAATTGTCACCATTTAAAGAATAATTTTATAACATCTATGTATAAAGCAGAATGTATTCGATCAAATACATTCTGCTTTATACAAATAAAAAATGAATAATTTTACAAAGATGAAAAATATTCAAATATTTTGATCAAAATTGTACGGTATGCAGCAATTTGGTTGCCGATTCGGTTGCATTGTTTAATTCATGACGTAAGGCTCTGTAAAAAGAATATTCTTTCTCATCAAGATGTTGTACAAAATAACAGTGATCCAAAAACGATAAAAGCACCCCGACAGTTGTCCCCATACCGAGCAATGTTGTACATACATGACAATACATATCACGATCCATTGAAGCAATACTCGTATCATTGGCTTCAATATCCATTGAGACCATATACGTCTCGTCAGTTTCAATATCTTCAACACTGCCCAAAAGCATTTTCTGCTCATCAGGAGTCAGTAAGCAACTTTTGTGTGTCGCTGAAGAAGTCCAGCTGGTTTTATTCATGATGTGATCCTTGGCTTTGTAAATATTTCAAAGTAGAGCCTTCTTCACGCTTAAATAGAAGCAAAAAAAAGGCCATATTGTTTTTTTTGAATTATTTCAAAATGATAGACAAATTTTAAAACATGCTTATTTAATTTTTATTGATATTTTGCCTCTTTTTGTTCAAAAAAACGGCGACCTGCCACATCTTTCAGACTTGACAGTCTTGATGCCTTGGCTAGAATATATATTGTTGGTTGTTTATTTTTACTTTTGTTTGAAAAACATTATATAGATGTATGCAGAAAAATAACAAAACCTAAAAGAATGTCAAAAATTTGCCGAATACTGTCTTGTGGTAAAAAGAAGACATCTTTTTTTGTTGAATATTCCTGGTTCGGCATTTTTTTTGCTACTACTTGCCGATAGAATGGCAGACGTCTGCTGTGTGGCAAAAAAATATGGATTACATGCATCGTTGGCGCAAGAGCTTTTTATCACGCGTTGCATGACATTGTGAGATGAAAACACATAATATTACACCGGGTAATGGGGAGAGCATTTACGTATGGATATACCTACCCTACTAGGCATCTTGGCAGGCATTGGCTTGGTTTTGGCAGCTATTTTTACTGGCGGCTCTGCAGGAAAATTTATTGACGTCCCAAGCCTCATGATTGTTGTCGGAGGGGTTTGCGCATCTATTTTTATCAGCTTCCCCGCCGAGGAAGTGATGCAGGCCATTCGTGCAGGTGTAAAAGTTTTTTCTTCACGCAAAACCAAATCAGCCGAAGTGGTTGACACGATGGTGCAAGTGGCAGAAATCAGCCGCCGTGAAGGCTTGTTGGCTCTTGAAAAGGTGCAAGCAGATAATCCGTTGTTGAAAAAAGCAACACAACTGATTGCCGACAACGCAGGCAATACCTTGATTCACGAAACCGTGACCATTGAAATCGCTTCTATGAAACGGCGGCACAATATTGGGATTTCAGTTTTTCAAAAGCTTGGTGTACTTGGCCCTACGTTTGGAATGATTGGTACGCTGATCGGGCTTGTACAGATGCTTGCCAACATGTCTGATCCGTCGGCACTGGGGCCTGCTATGGCTGTCGCTATTTTGACAACCTTCTACGGCAGTTTTATTGCCAACTTGCTTTTTATCCCCATGGCAGACAAACTGAAAGCACGGAGTATGCAAGAAGAATTGGTGTTGTTCATTATTTTTGAAGGTGCCAAATGTATTCTTGAAAACAATAATCCGCGACTTGTTTATGAAAAACTTTCTTCATTCTTGCCACCGGCTGAACGTGTCAAAAAAGATGACAAATAAATGCCAAAGCACTGAGGAGACAGATTATGATCGATGATAACGAAGCCGAAGGCGGCGGGGACGACGCACCGTGGATGGCTACATTTTGTGATATTTGTATGCTTTTATTATGTTTTTTTGTGTTGATTCTTTCTATGTCCACAACAGATAAACGACGCTTTGGTGAGTCCTTCAGTGCCATTCGTGCGACGTTTGGCGGACTGGGCTCTGCCACCCCCAACGAATTAACAGGTTCCCCTGAAGAAAATGTTGAACTGCAAGACATGGTTCGTTTTCAACGTGAACTTGAAGAGGCACAAAAACAAGATTTTGATGAGTTGCGTCAACTCATTACAAGCAATAATTTGGATCAGTTTGTCAATGCAACGCTGGATGAAGGCATCATCACGTTGCGCTTACCTTCTTCGGTCATGTTTGAGGCGTCATCAGAAAGAATTAGCCCCAATGGCTTGAGCTTATTAACATATATGCGCAATATTTTATTGAAAATGCGTGAACAAAACGTGAATATTCGTGGCTATACGGATGACTCCCCCATTGAGCCGGGATTGCGTTTTAAAGATAACTGGGAACTTTCGGCATTGCGTGCCGTGAATGTTTTGCGGACACTCATCAGTGGTGGTATTGAGCCTGTTCGGATGACTGCTTCGGGCATGGGGGATCTAAACCCCTTGGCTCCCAATACGACAGAAGAAAATAGGGCAATGAATCGACGCGTTGAATTTGTTTTAACTCGAAACGTGTCTAATGAGAACAAATAATCTCTTTTGTATTGAGGAACGTGATGTCTTTCAACGTTACATACAATGAATCGGGTAAGAGGGATGCTTTTCGTGCCAGTCTTCCGGGACTTTTTGTGCGAATTGATGGAGAAACGTTTTGTAAAGTGAATGATCTTAGTGCAAGCGGTATAGGCTTTACGCCGCCGAGTGAGGGTGTCATTTTTGCTGACGGGCATCCCTTGGAACAAAATGAGGACTTTGTGTTAGATTTGCTTATAGGTAACAAAGTTGTCATGGAGTTGTTGGGCGTGCTCGCTGTACGAATCAAAAAAGATTTGATTGCCTGTACATTTATCAATATGGATCGTCTGCAAGAAGAACGTCTCGATAAAATTGTACTTGAAATTCAAAAACACATTATCATGCGCCGTAAAGCCGAAGAAACAACTTAATCTTTTTCTTTTTTTGGAAGGATCATACTTCCATAGCACCCCTTAACGGGCACAATCAGGCGGATTGACGGCATTGTTTTGCATTGTTGGTTATCCGCCTTGTTTTTTATGTTGCAAGGTCTTGTCTTGGAGAGACTGAGTGTTAAAAATTTGTGTTTTGCGCGAATTTTCTATATTTTATTTTGAGGTCAAAGTGTGAAATAGTTGTGTGTTGATATATTGCATAAAAAAACTTGATATGAACAAACAATACCCAAGAATTTACAATGAATACAATCCTAAAAAACTTTTATTTCAAGAAAGGAGCATAGGCGGTGGGAATTGAAATTGAACGTAAATTTACCGTACTCAATGATTCATGGCGTTCGCTGGTTTCATCAAGCACAATCTACACGCAAGCGTATATTGCGAGAACTCTGGGACACGCTGCCATACGTATCAGAATCATCAACGATACCCATGCCGTCATTACAGTCAAAGGCCCACGTAAACAATTGTCTCGTCTTGAATATGAATATGCCATACCTGTAACAGATGCACAAGAAATGCTCCGAACATTGGCTGTCGGGACTCCCGTCACGAAACGCCGAACAAAAATAACTTATCAAGGCGTTATTTGGGAAATTGACGAATATCTTGGTGTTCATCAAGGACTTGTCCTCGCTGAAGTTGAATTGGCACATGAATCTCAGAGGTTTGCCAAACCTTCTTGGATAGGAGAAGACGTAACCGGCGATCCACGCTATGGTAATGCCGCCCTTGAACGGAATAATATCGAAGATAAAACGAAAAATTGAACAGGATTTATACCTTACTTATATTTTAGATGAAAAATTTTTGAAGAGAATACAACATGACTGAAGTAAATAAAACAACAGAGTTTTAATATGGCAATATGTAGATGAACTGTGTATAATATATAAAATGAGTTGTAGATAAACTTGACAAAAATCATATTACAATATTAATAATATGTAGAAAGTATACCGAATAAAATCTTGAGGTGTGTAAACCACTATGCAGACAGCGACAGTAAGGAGCAAACAACATGACATATGAAGAGCTTTCTGCATTGGCTATGGATAGCCAAGATTTTCTGTGTTACATAGCGGACACAGAAACGTATGAATTATTGTATCTTAATAAAAAAACACGCGAAACATTTAATATCAAACATCATGAAGAATACCTCGGTAAACCTTGCTATGTCATATTGCAAAACAAAAAATACCCTTGTTCATTTTGCACCAATGCTAAACTTGAAGAAGGTAAAGTTCTCAGTTGGAATACGCAAAATAAAAGAACCCAAAAACACTATGCCCTCTTTGATACTCTGCTACAGCTCAACGGACGAAAAGTTCGTATAGAAACTGCCTTTGATATGTCCGAACATCAGGAACAAGTGATCCGACTCTCACAAAGGCTGATGGAAGAAGAAACCCTGCTACATTGTATCCATACCTTAATGGAAAATGTAGAAATTGATGAGGCAATCAACAAACTTCTTGAAATTATCGGCACGCATTATAGAGCAGAACGAACCTATCTTTTTGAGCTTGATTACAAAACAGCTTTGGCACACAATACCTATGAATGGTGTGTTGACAAATCTCTTCATGAATTGGAAAAATTGCAAAATATTCCTTTAGAAGCACTTGAACCTTTTATTGAACATTTTCAAGTACATAAAGAATTGTATGTAAAAAATCTTGAACACGAGTTTGAAGAGCATACTGAAATATATACAGCGTTACATCGTAAGCAGGTTAAGAGTATGCTTATGGTTCCGTTGTACACAAAAAATATTGTTGTCGGTTTCCTTGGTGTGGATAATCCGCAACATGCCGATTTGGATTTTACACTTCTGCATTCTGTAGCACTCTTTGTTTATGACGATCTTAAAAAACGTCGAATGCGTCAACAACTTGAACACTTGAGTTATACAGACATGATGACGGGATTATATAATAGAAACAAGTATATAGAACGTGTTGCAGAACTTGAGCAAATGAAATTGCAGAGCTTTGGCGTTGTTTATGCCGATGTAAATGGTTTAAAACAGGCAAATGACTTGTATGGACACAACTATGGAGACCGTATTCTTAAAAGTGTTGCTACAAAACTTTCTGCAGCGCTCAAAAAAGACGTATATAGAATAGGCGGTGATGAGTTTATCGCTTTTTGTCCCAACATATCTCAGCAAGAATTTGAAACGCTTGTGGCTCATTTGCGTAAAACAGCACTCCCACAAGGTGATTGTTCTTTTTCCATCGGGAGTTTATGGAAAGATAAAGACATTGATGTGTTGCGTGAAATCACTCGATCCGATGAAATCATGTATGCCGAAAAACAAAATTATTACAAAACAATGCTTCCCGGGCGTGTCAATCGTCGCTCTGCTGCGGCAGAATCTGTACTTTCTGAAATTCGTGAAGGCTTGTTTTGTACATATCTACAACCTAAAGTGGATTTACAAACGGGAAAAATTGTCGGTGCGGAAGCGCTTGTCAGAAAACACGATCACAACGGACACGTTATTTCTCCCGCCAGATTTATTCCTATTTATGAGCACGACGGTACCATTCGTCATGTGGATTTTTTTGTCCTTGAGAGTGTTTGCCAAATACTTGCGAAAATAATGACACTTGGGATTGCGCCATTAAAAATTTCTTTAAATTTTTCACGTGTCACGTTCATGGAGTATGATTTGGTGAATGCCATCACGACCATATGTGATACATATTCAATACCTTATAATTACATTGATGTTGAAATAACAGAAACAGCAGACAAAATGGACTCTGATTTTTTTGAAGAAAAACTCAAAAATATTCGTGATGCCGGTTTTTGTGTTTCTCTTGATGATTTTGGCACAAACTATTCCAATCTCATTATTCTTTCTCTTTCAGAATTTTCAACCATTAAAATGGATAAAAGCCTTATCGACAATATCAGCCAAAATATCAAAAATCGTACTATCGTTGAATACTTGATAAAAATGATTAATGCGCTCAAAGAATCTGTATGCATTGCCGAAGGCATAGAAACAGAAGAGCAAAAAGAATTTTTACAACAATGCGGTTGTATGTATGGTCAAGGCTATCTTTTCTATAAGCCTGTACCCATAGAAACGTTTTTACAACTCTATGAACAAAACATGAAAGAACATTCAAGCATTGTAAATGAAATTTATTAGCAATTTTTTTGAGGGATGGTGATGTTAGAAAAAAAGATATTTGCTATCTTTTTTATACTCCCTCAGTTTCGTATGGGCTATACTCTGCTTGTATGCCGACAATATCGATATCCAGTGTGTTTTCTTTCAAAAAAAGGACAGTCGCTGCGTCTGAGACTTTAAGCACGCTCTCGTCATGAATAAAGCCTTCATGAATCCCAAACAATAAATAGTGTTCTACAGGATTGAGATCGGCAACAACAAAATCGGCAATTAATTCAGAGAGTGTGAACTCAGGATTTGTTTTTTGCATATCGGCAAGTTTGAGTTCCAAATACGTTTGTGTATCAAAATTCGTAGACGGGTTCACGCCTTCATGCCATCCATACATTGAATAATGACTCCAAGCATTGAGTCCCGCTTGTTGAAGAGTTGAGTATGTGTTGTAATACTGTTCTTTATCAACAAGCTGTGTTTTATAATCAAATGCCGCTTTTTCTCCATAGTATACGGCAGGATCAAAGAATACATTCGGTGCAATATCTTTACTTTGTCCAATATCTATAAAATGTGTGTATAAATTCGTGTAGTCATAACCTGTTTGTTGCAACTCCATGCGCAAGAGTTCTTCTGTATAGGCGAAGTCTGTTGTTTGTAATTGCTGAAGCAAAGAAGAAAAATAATAATCGTTTTCAAACCAAAGGGGGGACGGTAAGGACGGTAAAAATATTGGATCTTCTACAGTCAATATTTTTACATCAGAAATAAAATTTTCTTGTATTCCATACATATAATAATGTTCTATGGGGTTCAAGTGTATTGTCGTAAATGCATGAATCAAATCAAAAAGTTCAAACGTTGTATGTATTTTTTGTAAATCTGTTAGTTTGAGTTGTAGATAATATTGGGTATCAAAACGATTTGAAGGATTAAGTCCCTCATGCCAACCGTACAGTGAGTAGTGACTCCAAGCATTCAATCCAAAAGCATGAATAGCGGATACAATGTTATTATATTGTTCTTGAGTTATTGTAGAAATATTGTAAAAATCTGTAGCTTTTGCTGTATAATAAAGAATAGGATCAAAAAAGATGTTTGGAGAAACATCTTCATATTGTCCATAAAGCACAAAATGTTGGTAAAGACCCTCATCTCCTATAAAGCCAACAGTCAATAATGTTTCTTCTAGACGTTCTTTTGTATATGAAGCATCATGTTTTTGTAATGATTGTAATTTACTTGTAAAGTAGTAACGAGCGTCAAACCATGCGGGAATCATCTTGCCTCCATGGAAAATATTGTAGATGTCTCAAATGAAGGAAAGGCAATATTACTTATTTGACTATAATAACTCTTTTTTATTATAATAACAAGAAAATTTTTAATGTCTATGACAATATATTATGTTTATTTATAAAATATGATGAGCCAGTGTATAATACAAAATTTCAAATTGCCGTTAAATTGGCACTCCTCTTTTCTGTTGTAAGATCATTTTTGAGATGTTCTGCAAAAGCGTAATGATGTGAGGGGATGTTTTTAAATACATTTTTTGCAGAAACATTCTCTTTCTGTCTGCTTCATGCAATCAAAATACAATGTTTTATTTAGAAACAGTCCCCATACACTACGAAAAGTCGCCTTCTTTTGACATGAATTAACGTAAAACTTGCGTGCCGACCCCCTGATCCGTCAACAGATCGAGAAGAACACAATTTTCGACACGCCCATCAAGGATAGAAACACGGCCGGCACCCCGTTTGAGTGCTTCAAGGCAACAATCAACTTTTGGAATCATGCCGCCTGTAACGGTGCCGTTAGCGATGAGTGTTTTGGCTTCATCTATTTTAATTTTTTGAATGAGCGTTTTATCTTTATCAAGCACACCGGGCACATCGGTCAATAATAAAAAACGACAGGCTTTGAGTGCGCCTGCAATGGCGCCTGCGGCGTCGTCGGCATTGATATTGTATGTATACCCTTCGGCATCCACGCCGACAGGCGCGATGACGGGAATAAAATCACTACCGATTAACGAATGTAGCAGACTTGTATCCACGCGGGTGACTTCGCCAACATTGCCAATATCAATAATTTCAGGTGGTAAGTTTTCACGATTGACTAAAATATTCTTTTTTTGTGCCGAAAGCAGTAAGCCGTCTTTTCCTGAAAGCCCTACTGCACGCGCGCCGGCTTGATTGATTTGGTTAACAATGTCTTTATTGACCGAACCGACCAAAACCATTTCGACAACATTCATGGTGGCGTCGTCCGTTACACGCAAACCACCCTCAAATCGTGAAGGAATATTCAGTTGTTTTAGCATATTGCCTATTTGAGGGCCGCCGCCGTGTACGACAACAGGATGAATACCCACAAGCTTTAACAGTGCTACACTGCGAGCAAATGAGGCTTTGAGAGTGTCGTTGGTCATGGCGTGGCCACCGTATTTGATCACAACAATTTCATTATGAAAATCACGCAAGTAGGGTAAACATTCGACAAGCACCTGCGATTTGAGTTGAGCCGCTTCATGAAGCATAGTCATTCTTTGTTTCCTTTGTTCCTTATTTTCAAGAGGCACAGCCTTCCGCACAAAGACAATATATCAATTGTCGCGGGTTGTGGAGTGTAAAAGATCCATGATTTCTAAAAAAACTCTTGTATGAGAGATTGAACGCAAACATTCTCCGTGATGTGGGCAGGCTTTTTTACCGTGCAAACTACAAGGACGGCAAGGAAGCGCTGTTGTTGTTTCAAGAACACGATCGTTTTTTCCTTGTGGAAAAAAGCCCCATTCACGCGTTGTGGGGCCAAAAAGTGCAACAACGGGTGTCCCTACGGCCGAGGCAAGATGCATGGGACCTGAGTCACCCGTTACCAACACAGATGCCAAAGAAAGCAATGCGCATGTTTCGCGCAAGTCGGTTTGATTTGTCAAATCGTTTTTTTGTGTACACAGCCATTGTTGTTGATGATGTATTGCTGTGTTGGCTGTCTGACCGAGAACAATCCAAGGGATGCCTTGTTGATCCAGTATTTTTGTTAATGCGTGCCAAGCGGCTGTCGGCCACATTTTATTGTTATGTGTCGCGTAAGGGTGTAGAGCCACGAAAGGTTGTGTCGTGCATTGGGGCACGCGTTCATGTAACAGCGCGTAGGCTTTTTGTTGTTCTTCTTTTGTAAGATAGAGTTGAGGCAAGAGGTTTTCTGTTTTTGGAGGCATCGTTTCCCGCGTTAAAGCGTAGCGTTGTGTGACGGTGTGTTCAAGCAAACTGTTTTTGAAGAAGCGTCCGTGTGACAAGAGAAACGTTCTTCGTCGGAAACCTTGTTTGGGATAGCGCAACACTGTGCCGTGCCATAAAAGAGACAAGAGGCGTGTACGAAGATTGCTGTGTAAATCAATAAGTGTGCATTGTTTATATTCTTGTGCCAATTGTTGCCAACGGCGTAAAAGAGCGGGGGGGTGTAATTCATCTTTTTGTAGACCAATCACTCGTTCAATGGCAGGGTGATGGGCAAAAAGTGGCACAAAGGCGGCTTTGGTCAATACATGAAATTGTTCATTGCGTGTTTCATGCCAATAACGCAAGACACCTGTTGTTAAAACAACATCTCCCATGGCTCCAAGCCGCACAGTCAACAATGATTGCATACACATCCTTAAAAAATAGAGTTTTTGAATGTTTTTTGTAGAGATGATAAATTTTTGAGGAGTCTTTTTTCAAGAGCAGATAGTCGTGTGTATCGGATTGCCTTTTGTGTCCAAAGTGATGATTTGACAGGGCAGATTGACAACACTTTGTTTGAGCGCTTCTTGTACGGCTTTAGCCAATCCTGTGCAGCAGGGTACTTCCATATGTATTATGGTGAGAGAGTTTAATGGGTTTGTTTGTATAATAGCGGTTAAGATTTGTTTGTAATCGGTCGCATCAAGTTTTGGACAACCGATTGCGATGACCTTGTCTTTCGCATACGCTTGATGGAAATCTTTTGCGGCATAGGCTGCGCAGTCTGCGGCGACAAGCAGATTGGCGTGTTTCAAAAAATCAGCTTGAACGGGGAACAGGCGGAGTTGTAACGGCCATTGATGTTGTTGTTCCGCAAAAATGGGCAAGAGTGCTTGCGTGGGAAGAGGGCAGGGGGTGTGTGCTTTTGTTTGTTGCGTAAGGTTTGCCTGGACAGCGGCTTCATTGTAGGGCAACGCTTCACGTTGTTCAAATGTGATTGCACCTGTCGGACAAACGGGAAGACAGTCTCCCAAACCATCACAATAATCATCACGTAATAATACGGCTTTTCCGTCTACCATGCCAATGGCCCCTTCATGGCAGGCCGTCGCACACAACGTACACCCGTTACAGGTCTGTTCATCAATACGAATGATTGTACGAATCATGGTAACCTCTTTTGGAATATTTACAGATTTGTCAGTTTTTTAGAGTGTTTTTGTATGATTACAGTCTTTCTCGTTGAGGTGAGGTTCATATTTAACAATATAATCAAAGGAAGGAATCACACATAAAATACTATCGAATACGCATGTAACCACTCATCACAAGACCGCCTGTCAATATTTGTGTGTGTACATGTTCAAACTTTTGTGGTTTTGGCAGAGCACCGAATAAAGGCACACCACCGCCCAAGACGATGGGGATGTGTGTTAAAGTCATGCTGTCAATGAGTCCTTTTTCCATAAAACTTTGAACAACTTTTCCTCCATCAATATATATTTCGTTATATCCGTTTTGTCGCAGGGTGCGTAACAGAAATGACGGTTCTTCGCGTGTCAAGGTCACTTTGTCCGCCATGGTTTCATGGACATGATGCAGTGTTTTACTCAAAACAAAAACAGGTTTGGTGTATGGCCATACGCCAAACTGTAAGACGGCTTCAAACGTATTGCGCCCCATCACAACAGCATCGACAGTATCCATAAACAGCGTAAACGGTGCGTCGTCACCTTGTTCTTGGGGGTAGATTGCCAACCAATCAACACTGTTGTTGCGGTCTGCAATATAACCATCTAAACTGACAGCCAAAAAAATGTGATTTGCCATCGTGTTTCCTCCATGTCTTTTTTTATATGTTCATGCTTTCTTTTTATATAAATGATGAATTGCTTTTCAGCGGTGCTGAGCGTATTTTATTTTTCTTTGAAACGCCACGTCGAGACTCGATATATTGAGAGGGCTGTATGCTGAATAAAACATCAATGATTATACCTATTAAAGATAATCACCATATGCTTGACGAGATTATTCGTTATCATGCACCGACAGGCATACATATATATATTGTCCATGATACAACAACACCATATGCAGATGATATAAGAATAACGTATGATAACGTACATTATGCTTGTATGCCAAACACGTCTGTCGGTGAACGGGTTCGGTATGCGCTTGAAACCGTTACAACACCTTATTGCGTTTTTAGAGGCGACAGACGGCACATATCAAACACTTCAATACACACGTCTGTTCGTTTTTTGGAAGACAATCAAGACTATTCATCTTCAAGCGGAATATGGTTGCAAAATGATCTTTCGTTGTATTATATGATAGAATTACTCGGAAAAAACGGCCTTCACAATGATCCGTTGGAACGTGTGCAAACGCAAGCTTTATCCTACCAGCTTCCTTATTATAACGTCCAAAGAACGTTGCTGTCAAAAGTGTATTTTGAAATACTGAAACGCATTGAAAAGAATATACAAAATTTGTATTATTATGAGTATATACACGCTTTTTTATGTTTTTTTACAGGAAAAACGAAACAATTTACGCATTTTACAGGTATAGTCCAAGATAAAGCACAACCTTCTTCATACAGAGAACAATGGCGTACTGTTTTGCCGATTTTTCAAAGTGTGGAACACACAGAATACATGATTGAAATTATCAAGAGCCTTTTGCCGGAATATGGTTTTTCTGTACAACATATTGCCGAAGCCTTACGTTTATTTCACGCCAATATGGCTATACGTTTTATTGGCTACAGAATAAATACCGTGTTGAAACAAGAAGAAACGGTAAAAAGTTTTAGCTATATGGAAGAACTTTTTGCACAGATGAATCAAAACACAGCGCAAGGCAATGTGCTGAGCGAAAAATATCTCAGAACACTTCTCACCCTATCGTTTTCTGAGTATGCGCATTACAAGCACATCAAGCATCTTTTTGAAAAGTCAGATTTTTCAGAAATGAATGCCGTTATGCGCATGATGGAAAATATAAAAAAGAACGCACCAAGATAATTTTTTGACAGCGGGTTGATTTGCTTGCCTCTTTGAATAAGTTCAGGCAAAATATATAAAACTATTTTTACTCAATAAGGATGAACACACGATGGCCAATCCCATGGTACTTCTTGAAACAACCTCCGGCGATATTCTGCTTGAACTGTTTCCCGAACAAGCTCCGGAAACAGTGAAAAACTTTCTTGAATATGTGCAAGAAGGGTTTTATGCCAACACCATTTTTCATCGAGTTATAAAGGGCTTTATGATTCAAGGTGGTGGTATGAACATTAAAATGGAAGAAAAAGACACCAAAGCACCCATTCAAAATGAAGCCGCCAACGGCTTGAAAAACACCCGCGGTACCATTGCCATGGCACGAACCCGCGAACCGCACAGCGCCACAGCACAATTTTTTATCAACGCCACAGATAATGAATTCCTGAACTTTACTTCGCCTGATGAAGACGGATATGGATATTGTGTGTTCGGTAAAGTTGAAGAAGGCTTGGAAACTGTCGACGCCATTCTCAAATCTAAAACGCGTACGGTTGGTATCCATGCCGATGTGCCTGTTGATTCGGTCATGATCACCAACGCAAGTCTTTTTTCATAAGCCGATGTCTGACTGCTTTCCGAGGGCTTGTCTCTCGGAAAGTGTTTTTTGTATTTATCCTTTCTTTTTCTTTCTGCGTGTTCTTTTTTTATTGATTATGCAGAATGTTTTTTACTTTCTTTTTTCTTTCTGTGCCCTTTCTCATCTTTGTAAAACCGCTTCTGCAAAACCGCTCAGCACATTTTTTTGCAGCGTCATATGTTTGCGGACAGATGCGTTTCTTTTTCAGAAAGGGGGGTATTAAGAAAGGGGGCTGTATGTGTTCTCTTTTTTTGAAGACCATTCCACAGAAAAAAGGATTTTTTTGTGAGTCGCAGACCTGAAATTCTTGCCCCTGCGGGGGATATGAAATCGTTTTTGGCGGCCTTGGCGGCCGGTGCCGATGCCGTGTATATGGGGTTAAAGCACTTTTCGGCACGAATGCAGGCCGACAACTTCAGTACCGCAGAGGTTGCTCGCGCTTTGGAATTGGCTGAAGCCGAAGGACGACGTGTATATATTGCTTTTAATACAATGATGAAGCCCAATGACGTGTCTGCGGCAGGACGATTGATTGCACGATTGGCACAAGAGGCGCCTGTACACGCTTTGATTGTACAAGATATCGGCACATTACAATTAGCGCGTCAGGCAGGGTTTACGGGGAGTTTGTATTTATCGACATTGGCAAACATCACTCACCCTGCGGCCTTGCAGAGTGCCATGGATTTGGGAGCTGAACGTGTGATTGTACCGCGTGAGCTTTCTATTGACGAAATCCGACAAGTTGATGCGGCATGCCCGGATGGCTTGGATTTTGAAATGTTTATCCACGGTGCTTTGTGTTGGGCGGTTTCAGGGCGCTGTTATTGGTCGAGTTATATGGGCGGTAAGAGCAGTTTGCGCGGACGCTGTGTACAACCGTGTCGGCGAATGTATCGTCAAGAAAAACACGTTGGGCGTGGTTTTTCGTGTTTGGATTTATCGCTTGACGTGTTGGTTCGTTCTACAGCGGACATGCCGCATTTGGCTTCATGGAAAATTGAAGGCCGAAAAAAAGGACCGCACTATGTGTATCATGTCGTCAGCGCATATAAAATTTTGCGTGATGAAGGTGAGGATTCCAAAGCTCGCAAAGAAGCCGTGCGCATTTTGGAAATGTCGCTTGGACGTCCTACCACTCGTGCGCATTTTCTTCCCCAGCGCGACAGTGCGCCCACAAAGGCCGATACACAAACCGCTTCAGGGTTGCTTGTCGGTAAAGTGCATACAGACGCCCAAACAGGCAAGCCCTCTTTTCGCCCACACATTGAATTGCTCCACGGCGACTATCTGCGCGTCGGTTATGAAGATGAAAAATGGCATGCAAACGTGCCTGTGACGCGCCGTACACCCAAAGCAGGCACCTTTTTCTTGCGTCTTGAACGGCATAAAACGCCGAAAGCAGGGACACCTGTTTTTCTGATAGACCGCCGTGAGCCGGAAATGCAACGATTGTTGCAAACATGGCAACAACGTTTGGATCAATGCTCTGTTCGTAAATCAAAAGACGTTGCAGCTTTCGTGCCGACACTGCCGCAAGCACGACATAAAAAAGGACGCCGCCCCGATATGATCGTTCGTGCAAGCGTACCACAAGGCACAGACAATCGGCGTACCCGTAGCAGTGTGCATGGTTTATGGTTGACGCCACGTGTTGTACGTGAAATCTCACGCACACTTGCACCGACCATTGCCTGGTGGCTTCCACCTGTTATTTGGCCGAACGAAGAAAACATGTGGCAACGGATTGTCACTGAAGCGTTACGCAACGGCGGCAAACATTTTGTGTGTAACGCGCCCTGGCAGGTTGGATTATTCAGTCATTGGCGGCAACGTGAACAGTTGGATCTTATTGCAGGACCTTTTTGTAACCTGTCAAACGCTTTTGCGCTTGCAGCGGTTGAGCAGATGGGGTTTTCTGCTGCGTTTGTCAGTCCTGAATTGAATCGTGAGGATTTTTTACAGCTTCCGACACAAAGCCCCATTCCGCTCGGTGCTGTACTTTCAGGCTTTTGGCCGGTGGCTGTAGGACGCCATCAACCGACACAAATTCGTGACAATTCAGCCTTTCAAAGTCCAAAAGGTGAACAATTTTGGACACACACCTATGGGCAAAACACATGGCTTTATCCCGCATGGCCGATGGATCTGAGCGAAAAACGTCATGAACTCGAACAGGCAGGGTATGCCTTTTTTGCCACATTGGAAGAACACACACCAAAAAATCTTCCCACAAGCAACCGCCCCGGGTTGTTCAACTGGGAAGGTACACTGCTTTAGTTTTTGGAGGCCGGAGAGGCTTCGCCTTGTAGATGTGAGCTTTTCCAGAAAAAAGAAAAGAGAATGAATATGATGCAAACACCAACAAAACACTCGACCGGAACAGTATTAAAACGTTTGTTTGAACCTGCCAAAAATCCAGTGTTGCATACTCCAAAAACATGTTTACAAGCGTGGTGGCAAGCGTGTCGGCCACCATTGTTTATTGTTGATTTAATACCGCTCATTTTGGCTTTGCTGCTTGCTGTGCGGAACGAACACGGCCTGCTTCCCGTAGAGCAATGGCCTTGGTTACGCTTTTTTATGATTTTGATTGGTTGTTTTATGGTACATACCATTGCAAATATAGCCAATGACGTTTTTGATTATGCTCTCGGAACAGATACCGATGATACTATTGGCGGTTCAAGAGTGATTCATGAGGGCAAACTCAGTCCGCGGGCATTGACTTTTGCACTTGCGTTGCTCAGTCTTGGTGCATTGTTTGTCGGCATGTGGTTGATTGCCGAAACAGGGCAACTGTGGCTGTACGGAGTGATGATTTTTTCTTTACTTTCAGCGCTTTTTTATGTGGCACCACCTATTAAATACGGTTACCATGGCTATGGTGAACTTTCTGTGGCAATCAATATGGGATTGATTATGGTTTGTGCGGCACACGCCGTGCTCACCAATCAACTTGCTGTTCAAACGCTTTCTTTTGGCCTTGTTGTGGGGTTGATGGTCGCGGGCATTCTTTATTATCAAAGTTTACCGGAAATTGTAACCGATCGTGAAGCAGGAAAAAACACCTTGGCTGTCAAGCTTGGAAAAGTGCGTGCAGAAGGTCTTTTTCAATTATGGTGGCCAATCATTTGGCTTATGATTGCCATCTTGTGGTCAACGGGAGTTGTGAGCTGGGTCAGTCTTTTGGGTATATTGAGTTTTCCTTTGTACTGGAGGGCGTGTCGCCATATTCGCCAGGCGACAGACTGGCTTGAATTGGATCAACACGGACACTTGATCCGTAAACTCTATCTCTTAAATGGTTTGGCTTTGATTGTCGGTGTGGCATGGCAAGGCTGATTCATTGGGAAAAAAACTTGACGTCTCGGCGAAAACAGGCTATGAATCTCCTTTCCTGCCATCAAGAAACCGCAGGGTTATTTTGTTATGCCGTATCTTTGAAAAAAAGAGTATAAGAGGTTTGACAAAAAGGCCTTGGCGACGAGTTGTTTTTCAATTTTCATTTTTCGTTGTGTCGTATGGCAAGATTGCCTGATTCAGGAGTGGTTCACCGAGGAAAATGTTTTTCGGTGTGGAGGCAATGCCTCAAAATGTTACATCAATAATGCTTTTATTTGGAGGAGAACGTGGCTAACCATAAATCTGCCATCAAGCGCCACAAGCAAAGTGTCAAGCGCGCCGCACGCAATCGTGCTGCCAAAACCCGTATCCGTAACGTCATTAAAGATGTTCGTGCAGCCATTAAAGCCAACGATACGGAAAAAGCCAATCAACTGCTCGTTGAAGCAACCTCGACCGTTGATCGCGCTGCCACAAAAGGCGTGTTGCATTGGAAAACAGCTGCCCGTAAAATTTCTCGCCTTGCCAAGGCTGTGAACGGAACCAAAGCTGAATAATTTTTGAGGGGCGAAAGCCCCTCTTTTTTTATATATACAAGTATAATATAAATATATATCATTTTTTGCATGATCTCATGATCTCCTATTATACCATTCTTTTTATTAAAAACGTACCCTTATATTGTTTTTCTTGTTCGCGCTTTTCTTGTCTTTTTCTTTTTTTTACACATTATGATGTGTGTCTTTTCTGAGAAATACTCCTTTTTCATCTTGTTTTTTATAGTCTTTCATGTGAGTCTGAAGTCTATGGATCATTGTTGTACTGTTGTTTTTTCTTATTTCTGTACATTTTTAACAATGAGGTATAATCATGAAGAAGATTTTGATATTGGCCATGATGTTTTTCATAGGCTCAAGCTGTTTGGCACAAGCCGAAACTCTGCGCCTTCTCACATGGAAAGGGTATGCGCCTCAAGCCTTGGTTGAAAAATTTGAAAAGGAAACAGGCATCACTGTTGAAGTCACTCTTTCAAACAACGAAGAAATCATTGCCAAACTGCGTGCAACTCGCGGTGCGGGATTTGACCTTGTGCAGCCAAGCCAAGACCGCATTTCTTCGGTTCAAGCTGCATACGGCCTTTATCAGCCCTTTGACTATAGCAAAATTGACTCCACACTCTTTATTCCTTCCATGCTTGAAGCCGTCAAAAAAAATACACTTGTTGACGGGAACTCCTATGCTGTGCCTTTTTGTTGGGGGACATCAGGGTTGATCGTCAATATGGACAAAGCTCAAGGCGTAGATTCTTACAATGCCCTGCTTGATCCTAAGTATACAGGCCGTGTGAGTTATCGGCTAAAACGTCCGACATTGATTGCTCTTGCCTTTGCTTCGGGGTACGATCCGTTTGCTCTTTATGCAGATACAGTCAAATACCAAGCCATGCTCGATGATTTGGAACAAAAGATGATTGCCGGCAAACCCATCGTCAAAAATTATTGGGCAAACGGCGACGCGTTGCTTGAATCCATGCGTTCTGATGAAGTGTACGTTGCAATGGCGTGGGATAACGGCGGTTGGAAACTGCACTCCGAAAATCCCGCAATTGATTTTAAAGCTCCCAAAGAAGGCGCTCTTGGGTGGATTGATACATTTGCCATTCCTGCGAAGGCCAAAAATACAGAAGCCGCCTACAAATGGATCAACTTTATGTTGAGCCCTCAAAACGCAGGCTACTTTACTTCACAAGAATCCACTCCGACAGCCTCGGCAAACGCCAACCAATATGTAGAGCCGACCATCCGTGCAAACTTTGAACGCTCATTTCCTGAAGCCGCAATTAACAATATTAAATGGTATCCACCTGTTCCGGCTGAAATAGAAGCCATGGAAGGCAAAACACTTGATAAGGTTAAAGCCGCACGCTAGAATATTTTAGATTAACGTTGTTTTCGTATCGTTTGTTGAACGTTTTTTTTCATATGCACGGGTATTGAGGGTATATACACTCAATACCCGTGTATTTTTTTGAGGATAGACGTTATTCTCTGCTCCGCAATCGACTTTTGGAGTAGATATCAAGAAATAAGATGTTTTTTACAAAAAATAAAGCCTTTATAGTGATATAATATAAATCAAATGAAGATAAACCTTCTTTATTTATAAGGATTATGGCTGATGAATAGCTTGTATATAGCATCTTGTTTCTGTAAAATACTTTTATGATGCATGGCATCCGTCGATCAATGTAGCTATGATAGGTTTTTTATTCATTTGTTCTTTATTTTTTGAACATTCTGCCAGAGATTGCAATGTGACGTTGTTTACATAGTTTAAAATACATTGATGAAGCCCTTGCCAAAAATCCATAGTAGGGCAAATATCTTTACGAACACAGCTTGGAGGAACTGTATTTAGGCATGCAACAGGTGCCAAGGATCCTTCAGTAACATGTAAAATTTCACCGGCTGTATACTCTGAAGGCTTTTTGGCTAATTTGTAGCCGCCTTGCGGACCGCGAACACTCAGCAATAAACCGGATCGTCGCAGTGCACCGGCTATTTGTTCAAGATATTTTACAGAAAGTCCTTGTTTTTTTGCAACTTCGTCTAAAGTGATGTAGTCCTCAGAGGCACAAAGAGCCAATTCAATCATTAAACGTAGCGCGTATCTTCCTTTTGTTGAAATTTTCATGTATCCTCCTATAGAAAATGCAAAAGTGTCTAGTATCTAAAAATTTTTTTAACGGTCTGAAAAGTATGTTATATTTTAAAAATATCACATTGTAACCGTGGTCTAAAAGTTGTTAAATTCTTTCTTGCTTTATAGACAGATCTTAGAGCTTGTGTCAATCGGTAAAGGATTTTTTATGGATACTTATTTTCATTTCTCCTATTTTTGTGTATCAAATGGTTTTTTGAGTTTTCGTTTTTAACCATATTGATGTGAAAGAAAAGAGAGCCATGATGAATGATATATCTTTTTTATTGAGTGATGACGCTACAGGGACTGCACGAGCGAGAAAGCAGAAACCGTTATGTGTGTTTTTTGGTGATTCCATTTGTTTTGGTTATGGTGTGCGGCGTGAAGAGCGGTGGATCAACCTGTTAGAACAAAAAATGTTGCATTGGCGTTTTGTGAATGCGGGTTGTTGTGGTGATACGACGATTGATGCTTTAAAGCGTATGGAAAATGATGTTGAACGTCGTAAACCGGATATTTTGTATGTGCAATTTGGGTTGAATGATTGCAGTGCATGGCAATCTGGTGACAAAACGTTAGTGTCTCCTGAAACATATTCTAACAATATGTTTCAATTGGTTTCTCGTGGGTTAAGGTGCGGTGCACAACGGGTGATTCTTGCAAGCAACCATGCTCTTTGTGAAGGACGTTCTGCATTGGCAGGTTTTGGGGATCAACAACACCTTCGATATGCCAAAAAATATAATGCGTTATTAAGAGAGCTTTTTTGTCGATGCGACGCTTCAGTTGCTTTTTTGGATTTGGAGAACACACTTCCTGCTGCGGCATTGGCTGATGACGGTGTACATCTTAGTTCTTTTGGCAATGCGTGTTATGCGCAAACAATATATAGATATCTGAAAAATATAGAGCTGTCAATAAAACTGTGATTTATCTTATTGATAATATAAGTCTGTTTCTTTCAAAAGCAATGTTGATATAGGACACATTTTTATCATAAGTTGTGTTTATTTGTATAAAACAATAGGTTTTTAATGTGATTAAAAGTATATTTTTCAGTATATTATAGTTTTAAAATGAAAGTGGTTGTTGTTTTTGCAATCAGACAAAAAAGAGGTATCAAATGTGCTTACGGAATCTTATTGTTTACCTTTTTTGTTTTTTATAGGCCTTAATGTATAAGTCAAGGTCTGCTTTTTTGTCCTTGTTTGCCATAGCTTAACAACACAGTATACATACGTAATGTTGTTGCGACATTTTTCAGCAACAGTCGTAATAATATCTTCATAGATCCCTCAAGTTTTCTTCTTTCTGACCGATAGATGAATTATGCAGGTGGCAAGCACCTGTATATACCTGAGGAGTTTCCTATGTTTAATCATTTTCGCCCTATTTCTTTCTTTGCCGTATTCTTGGCTGTCATGTTGAATTCCGGTTGTGGAGCGTATCACTCCGGCGGCGTTGAGCAGGAATTGGACAGCGGTATTGTTGAATACAGTTCTCGCGGCCCCGGTTTACGAAGAACCAACACCTTGGGAACAGATACGATGATTCCTGACGGCAGAGGCGGGCACATATGGCATAAAGGTGCGCCGCAACAACTCCCTCCTGATGCGACTCTTGAAGCACAAGAGCTTCGTTTACGGGTTAAAGAACTTGCTGCACAAATGCTGGAAACAAGGAATAATGCGGCACTTGGCGGACTGATTGCTTTACCGACATCATTTGTTAATTTGAATGATTTCAGTGAATCTTCACCGTTTGGGCGATATATGGCAGAAGCCATGTACTATGAATTCAATCAACGCAATGTGCCCGTTTTAGAATATCGATTGACGGGAAAAATCGCCATGCGTTTTCAGGAAGGTGAGTTTGCCTTGGCAAGAACATTGCCGCCGTTATCTTCAAAGCAGAGTTGGGCGGCTGTATTGGTCGGCACATATTTGAAAGAGGGCGGTGCGGTTTTTGTGAATGTCCGTTTGGTACGCCCTGTCGACGGCATGGTGTTGCGTACGGGACAACTGGTCTTTGGAGACAATACGTTGGTCAGCAGTCTTGTTGATCCTTTGGATGACGGTACTCCGTTCCATAGTGGGACGTTGCAAATCAACCCTCCAAACCAACCAAAACCACGTACCAAATAATGATGCGGGTGTAAAAAGGATTGTCCCATGCAAATAAAAAAAATATTGGTTGCTTTTGTTTTTACAACGCTTCTTGTGCTTGGTGGAGGCGCTTGCTCGACACACCTGACAAGTGTTCCGGAAAATTCTCAAACATTACAATTGTGGCAAGATGCACGAAACTTTCAGGGGCGAGGACGCTACGAATTGGCAAAACAATATTATGAATTGGCCTTGGCCGGCGCAAGAACCGTTGAAATACAGCGCGTTTTAAAACGTGAAATTGAAGCCGTCAATCGTATATTGGAAGCCCAACGTTAGAGAAAGTGTATAGGCTTTTTGAACAAAAAGAGCCTTGTTTATAGGATTTTTTTTAATACTGCTGAGTTTATCAAGTTTAAACACCCGAGGAAAGCTATGTATCGAATTATCCTCTTAATCATTCTGATGATGAGCGTTTTTTTACCTTTTACGGTTGCCGCCGCTGACGGAACCGTTCCTTCTGCCGCATTGAAAGCTGTAACGCAATTAGACCAACAATTGCGCATGCAACTTGGCGGATATCCTCGGCATAAAGTTCATATTGCCATGACCGTACCGGCAAATTTGGGTAATTTAAAAAGTACCAATGCGTTGGCTCGGCAAATGGCAGAAGAATTGGCCAATAATCTTGTTGCCGTAGGATATGCCCTTGAAGAAATTCGTAAAGGTTATGATATCCAAATGGAACCCGGCTTGGGAGAATTGCTTTTGACACGGGCAACAGATCATTTGGCTACTCGTACGGTTGACGCAAGTATTGTGGTTTCCGGTACATATACGGTAAGTCCTAATGCTGTACGGTTTAATATTCGGATGTTGCACTTGCCAAACAATCGTGTGCTTGCTTCCAGTTCTGTGACCGTGCCTGTCACGGCAGAAATCTATCCGTTGGTTGCCGAACGCCGCCCTTATGTACCCTCAACGCGTACCCGTTTACAATAATTTCACTGTATCCTTTTCTTTCATTATGGGGGAGTCATTTCTTGAGAAAAGCATCTCCCCCAAGAAAAAAAGAAAAATGAGGCTTGCTTTGCTATGGCTCTCCGTGGTATTTGAACGCCATGTCCACGCAACGTATTCTTTTTATCGCCCCGGCTCATGCTGTGACCCGTATTTTTCCCGCACTCAGAGATGCGGGTATTGAAGTAGGGTTGGCTGAAAATACAAAAGGCGCTCTGGCGTTTATCCGTAAAACAGAACCAGAGTATATTTTTTCACGTCCTGTATTGCCTGATTATACAGTCGAAGAACTTTTGCAAGCCGGGCAATCCGAAGGGGTGGCTCTCCCCCCCATCATTGTCATGACTGACAAAGGAACAGCCGAAGACGCTGTTCATTATATGAATATGGGTATCCAAGATTATTGGTTGGAACCGTTGCATGTGGATAAAATTAAAATTTTACTTAAAAATAAACCTCGCACTCCCCTTGCTGCGCCGCGCACCTCCACCCTCGCAGGACGCCGTCCCGAACCTCTTGCGGGACAAAAAGGCCCACGCATTGTAGGTAATAATCCTACCATTCGTCGAGTGTTGGCTCTTGCCAAACAAGTAGCGCCTTCCAAAGCTTCGGTCTTAATTTCAGGCGAATCCGGTACAGGGAAAGAACTTTTTGCAAGAACATTGCATGCGTGGAGCACTCGCAGTCAAGGGCCTTTTATTGCCGTCAACTGCGCCGCTCTTCCCGAACATTTACTGGAAAGTGAATTGTTTGGACATGAAAAAGGCGCTTTCACAGGTGCCATTGCCCGTAAACCCGGTAAATTTGAAATGGCCGACGGCGGCACGATTCTGTTGGATGAAATCTCGGAAATGGATTTGGCTTTACAGGCAAAATTGTTGCGTGTTTTGCAAGAAGGCGAAGTCGATCGTGTCGGAGGAACCGACACTTTGCGTGTTGACGTGCGTGTGCTTGCCACAACAAACCGACATTTGGCTGATTGGGTAGAGCAAGGAAAATTTCGACAAGATTTGTTTTTTCGTCTGAATGTGATTCCGCTCCGTATTCCTTCTTTGGTTGAACGCGGTGATGATATCTTTGAATTGGCGAATTTTTTTATCAACCTCTATGTCCGTGAATACCATTTGCCTACGGCTACACTCTCTCCCGAAGCCAAAGAGTGGTTGAAACAACACCCTTGGCCGGGCAACGTGCGAGAACTTCAAAATCTGATGGAACGTGCCGTGTTGTTGGCGGGTGGCGGTGCCGTTTCTCCGCGACATTTTCTCTTGGAAAACGAGGAATGGCCCCTGTTTGATGAAGACGCAAATTCAATCATTTCTGAAATAAATACCGACGAATGCAAAAATGACCCCACGCATGATCGACCTGAACAGCAAAAGTCATCTTCTGTCGGCGCAATCCACACCTACGAAGAACAGTTGCAAGATTCGCGGTCACCTGCCCATGAACCGACAGCAAACAATCAACTCCTTTCCGGTGCCGTTATTCCATTGCATGAAATGGAACGCATCATGATTATGAAAGGGCTTGAAGCAACAGCGGGAAATCGTACTCAAGCTGCTGAACTGTTGGGTATTTCCGTACGCACTTTGCGTAACAAATTGAGTGAATATCGTGAACAAGGCCTTGATTTGTAAAATTGTTGCCAAAAGATGTTGCTTCATGCTACCTATAAAAAGACAGAACATAGGCATGCTGTGACGGTGATGTATATGTTGTTTATCGAATAAAAGTGGTTACATTGTTTTGTTTCCTTTGATATCTTTTACGATCACGGAGTTGTCATGTTGGAGAGTATCCGTTCCAATGCCCAATCATGGGTAGTTAAACTGGCTTTTGGCCTCATTATTTTGGTTTTTGTTTTTTGGGGTGTGGGAAGTTTTACCGGTGGCGCCGGCACAGCTGTTGTCACTGTCAATGATCACGGCATCTCACAACTTGAAGTTGAACGGACTCGCTATACTATTCTTCAACAATTACGCAGCCAAAGTCCCGATATGCCAGAGAGTGAATTGGAAAATTTGGCAAAAAATCTGGGTTTGCGTCAAGAAGCCGTGCGCCAACTTATTGTAAAAACACTCATCCAACAAGAAGCCCAACGCACGGGCATAACTGTTACTCCCTTAGAATTGCGTAAAATGATCGAAACATTGTCTGTTTTCCATAATGCAGAAGGAAGGTTCGATCCCACAATATATACTGACATCCTCGGCCAACAAGGCATGACTCCGGGACAATTTGAAAAAGAGATCAGCTACGAATTGCTCACTGCCAAAATGCAAGAAGAACTCACCGCAGGCGTCTCTGTTGCCGAAACACAAGCGCAAGATTTGTTGCGTTTTTTATTGCAAACGCGCACGGTTGAATACTTGCCTTTTGCCATCAGCGATTTTGAAAAAGATATCCTTCCCGATGAAACCGCCATGCAGGCGTGGTATGATGATAATCCCACAACCTTTAGCGTACCTGCCAAAGCCGACGTGGAATATTTGTTGATTGGCAACGAATCTCTTGCCGCAACCTTGAGTGTCGATGAAGCTGCAGTAGAAGCTTATTATGAAAAGAATTCTTCGCAGTATACTCATGATGAACGCGTTCAAGCACGACATATTTTGATCATGCCTGATACAGGCAACGCCGATCAAGCCGTCGCCGAGGCCGAAGCTTTGGCAACGATTAACGCTTTATATCAACGCTTGCAGGCCGGAGAAGACTTTGCCACCCTCGCCAAAGCGTATTCACAAGACGGCTCCGCCGCAGGAGGCGGCGATCTCGGTTGGTTTGAGCGTCAAGAGATGGTTACAGAATTTGCCGATGCGGCCTTTGCCCTTCAAGAAGGTGCACTGTCTGCCCCCGTTAAAACCATGTTTGGCTATCATTTGATCAAGACAGAAAAAAAAGAAGCCGCAGGGCAAAGAGCCTTTGAAGATGTTCGAGCCGATATTGTTCGTCAACTCAGCCTTGAACAAGCAACAGCTTCATTACAAGAGGTTCTTGATCAAATCCGTATGGCTGTGATTGGCGGAAAAAATTTGACAGATGCAGGCAGTGCTTTCAAACTGCAACCTGCCAAAACAGGACTCATGAGTGCGGCTGAACTTGTCGCAACCTTGAATATCACAGCGGCAGAAGCGCAAACGTTGCTTACCATGAAGCCGAATACGATCAAAGAAACACCCTACACAACACCCAACGGCTACATATTGGTCAATGTGCAGAGTGCCACACCACAAAAACGTTTGCCGTATGCAGAAGTGAAAGAAGAGATTAAAACGATGCTGAGTCAACAAAAAGCCCAAGAATTAGCGCAAAACGAAGCTCAAAAACAGCTTGAAACCATTGCTATGAACCCCCTTCCTCAAATAATGCTCGATAAAATACAAACCATCAGTGATCTGAATCGCCAAGGTGCAGCCGGTACGTTGGGAATCTTACCAAATGAGCAAGTGCAAAAGTTGTTTGAACTGGAACGCAACGTGTGGTTGCAAGAGCCTGTTTTGCTTGCCGAAGGTCCCGCTTTGATGCGTGTTGTGAATATTAAACCGCCGTCCGACGACATCGTTCATGCCGAAAAACAAGCCTTTGCTGAACAACTCACTCAAGAAAAACGCAATCAAATGTTTAACGCCGTGTTGAGTCTGTTACAAGAGAAAGCCACGATCCATATAAATGAATCTGCCTTATTGAATGAATAAATGTAATGATTGCTCTGTCTTTGAACAACTTTTTCATCCACTTTTTACCTGCTTTTATGAAGGCAGCTTTCAAAGCTTTTAGCCTTGGATTCTCCGAGGAGGAATCATGTCAAATACATCGATTATAAAAACAGCCATCTCGGTCTGTAAAGCCATCATGCGTAACGGTTATGATGCCTACGCAATTAACGCTGCGTTACAGAAAAAGATCATTGAAGAAAAAAATATTCAAGAAGTCGATATCGCTTGTGGTTGTGATCTTAAAACGTTACAAAAAATATTTCCCCATGTTCAAGTCGGTGAAAATCAAGGCGCCATGGCTACCTTGGAAGAAAATGATGTATTGATTTATATGTACCCTGCCGAAGTCGAAGACGCGGCGCATCCCGAACGAGCTTTGTTGCGCATCACACCGAGAATGTTAAAGCATCTTGATGGCATGGTTGGATATGGGCGTTTTTCGTCGTTGCACCATCATCATGAATCCCATGAAGGCTTTGAAGATCGGGCAACGGGTCAAATAAAATTTGAAGGCCTGCCGTCACTCACCTTGAGTAGCAACTATCTTCTGGCTATTCGCGCTTTGCGTTATGCCGCAAATTTTGATTTACCCATTGAACCCGCCACATGGGTTGCCATTGTGCAAACAAACAGTCGTATTCTTGATTATGTGCCTGCGCGTGAAATTATGGAAGAATGGCGTTTGGTTTCTGCAGAAAGCATGTGGAAATTTGTCAAATTGTTATATGATGCGCATATTTTGCATGGCCTTGTGCCCGAATTGGCCGCGCTTGACTGCATTCAACAACACCGCAATGACGATTCCGATGAGTTGGAGACTGTATTTGATCACACCATTGCGTGTATGATGCATTATCCTGCCGATGAGTTAAGTATGGATTGGTATGGAGTTATGGCTACGCTTTTTCATGATGTGGGCAAACTCTATACCGCCGAACAATATAACGGCCGTTGGACTTTCTATCAACATCACCGTGTGGGGGCTGCGGTAACCCGTAAAATTTTGCGTCGTTTGCATTTTACACCTGAAGATATTGATTTAATTTGTCATTTGGTGCGTCATCATATGACTTTCCATTTTATGCTGACAGATCGCGGGTTGCGTCGCTTTAAGGCCTTGACTGAAACCAATCGTCTGATGGAAATCTGTCGGGCAGACATTAAAGCACGCAACGGTAGCTATACGTATTTTAATCATAATTGCAAATACCTCGAACGTACAGAAACCGACGAGATTATGCTTGAACCGCTCCTTAACGGTAACGAAATTATGGAATACACAAATTTGCCTCCCGGGCCTGATGTCGGTCGTTTGCGTGAAGCCTTGCTCGCCGCACAAGTTGCAGGTGAGGTGAAAGATCGCGACGGCGCCGTCGCTTTTGTCAAAACATCGATAAAATAGTTTTTTGAGAAAGTGTTTTTTTGAGAGGGGGAAACCCCATTTTTTAAAAAAATGAGGTTTCCCCCTCTCAAACTCTCCCCCTTCCTGAAAAATATATTTTTTGGACACAAATGGCTTGGAGCCGGAACAAACAGTGGCTTTGATGCCGTCGGTGCCCGTGATAATGCTCTTTATAGATAGGCTCTATAGCAATTTTGCTTTGAGTTTTTATAGAAATATTCAATAATTATATTTTGTTGTCTTTTTATTCTGAACACTTTCCAATAACAACTCTTGAATCCGCAAAAAAAACACATGATTGATATTTGTAATTTATCGAAAGCCGCATTGGAAGATTTTTTGGTCACTGAATTGGGTGAACCGCGTTTTCGTGCGCAACAGGTGTGGCAGTGGTTGTGGCAAAAAAATGCCACATGTTTCGCCGAGATGAGTAATGTGTCGCAAAAAACACGTCTTCGCCTTGAAGAAATTGCAGAAATTCGCGTGCCCGAAGTGGTGAATGTGCAAACAGCACAAGATGGTACAGAAAAATTGTTATTACAATTGTCTGATGGGGCTTTGGTTGAAACAGTAATCATTCCAAGCACCAATAAAGACGGTCGGGTACGGATCAGTCAGTGTGTTTCCTCACAAATCGGTTGTGCGATGGGATGTACCTTTTGCAGTACGGCAACAATGGGATTTGTGCGCAATCTGACGGCAGGAGAGATTTTGTCTCAGGTGCAAGCCGTACGGCGTCGTCTTGGTGACAATAGACCGGATCATCCCATTGTGCGCAATCTTGTTTTTATGGGTATGGGAGAACCGCTTTTGAATTTGAAAGCGGTCACACAATCTTTGGAAATGTTGCAAGATAAACAAGGAGCAGCGTTTTCACCACGACGCATTACCGTTTCCACGTGTGGTATTCAGCAGGGGTTAAAAGAGTTGGGTGCAAGCGGATTGGCTTTTTTGGCTGTTTCTCTCCATGCGCCGAACCAAACCTTGCGCGAAACAATCATGCCGCGTGCCGCAACATGGACTCTTGATGATCTGATGACAACATTGGCTCAGTATCCGTTAAAAACGCGAGAACATATAACCTTTGAATACCTTCTTCTCGGAGAGGTCAACGATCGTCCTGAACACGCCCGTGAGTTGGCACGGTTGTTAAATCGTCATTTCGGATCCGATATAGCAAAACTTAATCTTATTGCCTATAATCCCTCAGAAGGCGCACCGTATAACGCCCCTACACCTGAAGCGGTGTTGGCTTTTGAAAAAATTCTTTGGGAAAAAGGCATCACCGCCATTTTGAGAAAAAGTAAAGGACAAGACATCAAAGCTGCCTGTGGTCAACTCTGTATTGCTCACAAAAAAATATAACAAGATTTTTAGACAAAAGTGTCTGCAGGTCTTGCAGTATAATATGAAATAATTTAATAAATATATTTAGTTATGAAAAACAAGTTGTATAAATAGACTTCGTCTATAGAATCATTTATGGGGTATAATCATGAGTATACGCAGTAAAATTCTTTATGCTATGATTTTAGCTGTTGGGTTGTCTATTGTCGGTATTCTTGCCATGGCATCGTATGAAATGAATGTTGTTTTTGTGGATAACTATAAAACCAACAGTCAAGCGCAGCTGGATCGTATCGATGCTTTTGCAGAAAACTTTTTTGAATCCGCAAAGTCCATGGCAAAGCTGATCGCTTCAGATGATACTGTTCGTAATAATATGGATAGCGTCACAAATTATGCCAACACAAAAGAAGCCGTCAAACCTATCGGTGAACAATTATCTATAAAAGAAAGAGAAATATATAAAACGCTTTTTGATATTCATAAAGCCTATCCGGATTATTTGCTTGTGTATGTCAGCAATAATGCAGGCGGTATAACGCAGGCACCAAACGATACATTGAGTGCCGGTTATAATGCGGCGCAGCGTCCGTGGTATAAAGATACCGTAAGAGCGAACACGACCATTCTGACCGAAGCCTATATCTCTGACAGCGGCGCAGCCATTTTTACTGTTGCCGCACCCATAAAAAATTCACACTCCGAAATCATCGGTGTTGCTGCCATTGATATTACCCTCAATACACTGACAGAAGAAACAGGTGCGGTGCAATTGGGTAAAACAGGATATGTCCTTATTATTGACAGTCTCAATCAAGTGGTCAGTGATCCCAAAAATTCGGGTAATAATACACCAGAATCTCAGCGTTGGTTAGGGAAAACATTGCAAGACTTACCCCGTGAGGCTGCCGAAGCCTTACAATCGTTACGCAATATGAAAAATGGTTATCAAGAAGTGACCATTGACGGTGTTGAATGGCTTGCTTCTATAAAAACCAACCCCAATAACTGGAGTCTCGTGATGTTGCAAGAACGAGAAGAAGTGTTTGCCGGGGCTTTTGATGTGACAATGGTGATCGCGCAAATTGGTTTTGTTATTGCTGTAGTGATGCTTATTCTTGCGTGGAGTGTTGCCCGTTCGATTGCTACACCTATTGCCACGCTCGTGCATGCTTCTCAATCTGTTGCCGCAGGGGATTTACATGCTATGCCAAAAGATGAGACGCCTTTTAAAGGTGAGTTGGGGCTTTTGCATCGCAGTTTGACTTCCATGATCGATAAATTGGTTGAACTGATTGAAACAGCCAACGGTAAAATACAAGAAGCCGAATGCGCTCTGGAAGACGCGAAACACGCTTCGTTCGCCGCCGAAGAGGCAAAAAAACAAGCAGAAAGAGCACGTCGAGATGGGATTTTACATACTACGGAACAAATGGGCTCAATCATAGAAAAATTGATCAATGCCACACACCGTTTGGCGGATGAATCAGCCGACACCGGAAAAAGAACTCAAGAACAACAAGAACAAGTTTCAAATACCGCCGCAGCCATAACAGCCATGAACACTACCGTGAGCGAAGTGGCACAACGCACTGTCCACACGGCCACACAAGCCGAAGAAACACGTTATGAGGCACAAAAAGGAAAAACTGTTGTATTGAATCTTGTAGACAACATGTCAGAAATTGAAACAAAAGCCCTCAGCATGCAAACAAGCCTGGGAACGCTACAGAGACAAGCCGGTGATATTGTACAAATTATGAATATGATTAATGATATTGCCGATCAAACCAATTTATTGGCTTTAAATGCTGCCATTGAAGCGGCTCGAGCGGGTGAAGCGGGGCGTGGTTTTGCTGTTGTTGCGGATGAAGTGCGCAAATTGGCAGAAAAAACAATGGAAGCAACGAAACAAGTCGATGTGACCGTCTCGACAATTCAACAAGGCACAACACGTAATATGATGGCCATCGAAGAAACGGCGTCATTTATCAGTCGTTCGGCTTCTGTAGCCCAAGAAGCGGGTGCAGCATTATCGGCCATCGAAGAAAAAGTAAAACAGACAGCCTCAGAAGTGCGTGCCATAGCCACAAGTACAGAAAAACAAGCCGACACATTACAAGAAATCACAGTGCGTACAGACGAAATGAATACATTGACATCTGAAGTCGCCGTCAGTGCTTCCGCTTCATATACGGCAGTACAAGAATTGAATATACTCACCGAAGAATTAAATGATATTGTCGTCAAATTGAAACAAGAAAAATAATTTTTTATTTCCACTGTGTTATTTGGGGGACGTTGAACTCCCCCAAATAACTGTCATAGACCGTGCACTCTGACGCAGAGAGCATTGCGCCCAAAAGGCGTATTTGACACACGACCTAAGCGACCACACCTTGGAGATCTTGTAACTCTTCTTGCAAATCAACGAGGCGTGATTCTAAGGCATAGGCTCGAGAAATATACCCTATGGTATTCATTTTATCGACTAATTTGTTATGAGTTTCATATTCTTTGGAGAGATAGAAAATTTTTTGGCGTAATTCTGCCGCAGATTGTTGTGTGCTGTCGTAGTGTTCCTCAGAGGACGAAAACATTTGATTTTCTTCTTCGTCCATGGCGTGTACTTTGCGCACTGTGCTCAAAACAGTATTTTGTGTACCGTAGAGCGTATCTTTTAACGCTGTTGTTTGAAAAGCGTGTTCTTCAATCATGCCACTCTTATCTGAAAACACTCTGGAAGCCGCACCAAATACCGTACTGGACTGCCCTGCAGAGGGGAGTGCATTCATTTTTTGTGTCATCAGCATTTGATTGTAACGAGCTTGTGCTTCGGCAGAAATATTGACTGTATCACCTGAACTTTGTGCAACCGCGTTGTGGTTTTGAGTATATGCAGAAGCAGCACGCACAGGTAAGGATAAAGACAGAGTGCTATCGGCGTCCGACATTTTCGAATCTGTATATGCAATCGACAAAGCTTGAATTTCCATAACATCCTCCGTCGTAAGCAATGCTTTTATGTCTTGGAAAGAATGGATAAAGTCGATATTTATCGAAAAGATATGCTATATATAAAGCAGACTTATCCAAAAAAGAGGCAATTTTTACCGAGTGTTTCAGCATGAACCGAAGAGTATATTTTAACATAGCAAAAAGTGTTCCGTTGGTAACTTTTACCGACAGTACAAGGAAATATTATATTTATTATTGACAGATTATCGCTTGCCGCTCCATGAAAAAGCACGTATAAATACGCATAAAAAGAAGAATACGCAGTCTGTTTTTTTGGAGTTTGTATGGCGATAGTTTCACTGCATAAAGCCTGTTTAAATCTTGGCGGAAAACCTTTACTTGACGGTGCTGATTTTCATTTGGAAGTTGGCGAACGCGTTTGTCTTGTTGGTCGCAACGGTGCCGGAAAATCTTCGCTGATGTCGGTCTTGGCAGGCGTGATAACTTTGGATGCAGGTGAATATTCGCACACACCGGGACTCCATGCGGGGTATGTTCGTCAGGCTGTACCCGACACATGGTCTGGAACGATTTTTCAGATTGTCGCTGAAGGACTGCCCGGTAACGAGGGCAAAGCGCTTGCGGCAGCACACAGTCTCATGAACGGGCACGAGGCAACACTCCCAAAAGAACAACGCCTTTTGGGACAAGAATTGCTCGATAATGGTGACGGTTGGGAAAAACACGGTGAAATTCTTGGTGTGATCAATAGTTTAAAACTCAACCCCGATGCCAATATTGACGCGTTGTCAGGCGGCACAAAACGCCGTGTGGCGCTTGCAAAAGCCCTGCTGACGCCGGAATTGCTTTTTTTGGACGAACCGACAAACCATTTGGATATCAATACGATTGCTTGGTTAGAAGATTATCTCTTGCGCCGTGCAAAAACACTTCTTTTTATCAGTCATGACAGGGCCTTTGCTCAACATTTGGCAACACGCATTGTTGAAGTTGATCGTGGGCAATTGTTTAGTTATGCGTGTTCATACGCACGGTTTCAAGAACGACGTGAAGAACGACTCGAAGTGGAAGCCCAACAAGCGGCACTGTTTGATAAGAAATTGGCACAAGAAGAAGTATGGATCCGTCAAGGTATCAAAGCGCGTCGAACACGCAATATGGGACGAGTGCGTGCGCTTGTAGATATGCGTCGCCAACGTGCCGAACGTCGTGAACGGCAAGGAAATGTGATTTTACGTGCGCAAGAAGCCGAACGCTCAGGCAAACTGGTTCTTGAAGCGTGTGATTTGGGTTTCACATGGGAAGACGGCTTTACGGTATTGCGTGATGTATCGCTTTTGATTCAACGCGGCGATCGTGTGGGATTGATTGGCAATAACGGTACAGGAAAAACAACGCTCATTCGGTTGTTACTCGGTGAACTTAAACCGACTGTCGGTTCTGTACGTCACGGGACACGACTTGAACCGGCTTATTTTGATCAACTGCGTGAAACTCTCGATCCAAACCGTTCTGTTATGGACGCTCTTGCCGATGGCAACGACACTGTCATTATTAACGGTGAACAACGCCATGTGGCTGGATATTTACGTGATTTTTTATTTGAACCCGATCGCTTGCGTGTGCCTGTGGGAGTGCTTTCAGGGGGCGAACGAAACCGTTTGTTGCTGGCAAAACTCTTTACACGGCCTTCGAACATCTTAATTCTTGATGAACCCACCAATGATCTTGATGTTGAGACCCTTGAACTTTTAGAAGAACTGTTGGACAATTATCAAGGTACGGTACTTCTGGTCAGCCACGATCGCGCGTTTTTGGATAATTTAGTCACAAGTACGTTGGTGCTTGAAGGCGACGGACGTGTGCACGATTATGTCGGTGGTTATTCTGATTGGTTACGACAACGTCCGACATCCGTGACGCAAACAACAGTGAAAACAGAAACACGACGCACAGCACCTTCCAATAAAATTAAACTGTCTTTTAAAGAACAGCGCGAAAAAGAACAGCTCGAAAAAGAACTTCATACTATGCCACAGAATCTTGCCAAGCTTGAAGAAGAGCGTACACTTTTGGAACAAGAACTTGCCGATCCCACATTGTTTACTCGAGATTCTGCACGCTTTGCAGCCGTTACCGCACGTTTGTCTGTACTTGAAGAAGAAGAAACAGAGAGCCTTGAACGTTGGGAAACAATTGAAAATCGTTTGGCTGAATTCGTGGCTGTTTCCAAATAAAATTGTTTATGTTTGAAACAGCTCTTAGCCTGTGCCGTAAGAATATATGCCTCCAAGGAAACAGGTCTTTTTTGATAGAAACAAGAAAAGTTCTTGTTTTCAAGGCAACGCTGTGTCAATTTGTTTAGAGAGTATATTTTTCAAAAAATAAAGAGTGTGGACTCTCATACAAAAAAGAGGTGTTGTTATGGTTGAACGATTTTCACCTATTGAACAACTTTCTATTTCTGAATCATGGAGAATGTTTCGTATTCTTTCTGAATTGACTGATGGGCTTGAAACATTGAGTCAAGTCGGCCCATGTGTTTCAATTTTTGGTTCTGCTCGTGTCGCGCGCGACGCACCGCTATATAAAGAAACAGAGAAAATTGCTGCGTTATTGGTTGATGCGGGATACGGTGTGATTACAGGCGGCGGCCCCGGGTTGATGGAAGCCGGTAATAAAGGCGCTACCGAACAAGGCGGTGTTTCTGTCGGATTGCACATTCACTTGCCGCAAGAAGCAAAAATTAATCAATATGCAACAATTGAAAGTAATTATCGGTACTTTTTTTTGCGTAAATTGATGTTTGTTAAATATGCGTTGGCATATGTTGTCATGCCCGGCGGTATGGGAACCATTGATGAGCTTTCTGAAGCCTTTGTTTTGATGCAAACTCAACGTATTCAGCCGATGCCTTTGATTCTTTACCAATCAAGTTTTTGGTCTGGTTTGCTGGATTGGTTACGTAAGACTATGGTTCATGAAGGGTTTCTTAGTGAAGAAGAAATCATTGAGTCCATTATTCTTTGTGATACGCCTGAAGAAGTGCTTGAACAGATCAAAAAAGGTGCACCGCTCCCTGTACAAAATCAGATATTACCGTGAAAAAAAATTCTCCCGATTACACAATGGAAGATATCCTTACGATACAACCGTGGGGGGCTATACCTACGCCGCCTCCCAACCATTCGTGGGAAGCGTTGATGCGTCTTGCTTTACAAACAACACAGAATAAACAACAGTCAATTCTTTTTTCTCAAGACTCTATGTCATCTCAAGGAACCGCTTTTGGGGAAGTGCCTGTAGGTGCTGTTGTTGTCGCTCCTGACGGGCGCGTGCTTTCTCGGGCGTGTAATGCGCCACTTGCAACGAACGACCCCACGGCACACGCTGAAATTTTGGCTCTGCGTCAAGCAGCAAAGGTTTTTGGTAATTATCGTCTTTGCGGATGTGTGCTTGTTGTGACTTTGGAACCATGTCTGATGTGTGTGGGGGCGATGATTCATGCGCGAATTGCAGGGGTTGTTTATGGTGCGGCAGATTTTAAGACAGGTGCAGTTGATTCTTGTTTTGCCGGTTTTAATCTTCCTTTTGTCAATCACAACGTTTGGCATTATGGCGGCGTTTTGGCGCAAGAATGTGCAATAAGCTTACAACACTTCTTTGAACAGCGGCGTTAGGGGCTGTTTTTAGATAAAATTTTGTAGAAGATATTGTTTTTTATGTAAAAATATCTTCTACAAGTTTGTAATGTATTGAAAAAACAGTCTCTAGAATGGTGTAATACGTTGTTCTTTTGTCGGTACCCACCAGCGATCCAGATTATACATAATACCTGCAGGCGCCGCTTTTATGCCGTGAAAACGTGCCTGTACGATGGGTAAGGCATACGGTACATATAAAAAAGCGTAAGGTTGTTCTTCATGTAAAATTTCTTGAAAACGATCATACAGTTTTTTGCGTACGGTTTGATTGGTTGTGGCACGGGCTTTGATTAATAATTCGTCTACTTCTGCATTTTTATATCCTGTAAAGTTGAGTCCGCCCTCTACGGCTTTTGAAGAATGCCAAACATCAAAGATATCAGGGTCTTGTGTTATTGTCCAACCCAGAATCAAAGCATCAAATCGTCCTTTATTGACAAATTCACGAATAAAAGCTGCCCACTCCACGGTGCGAATGGTGACTGCAATACCGACAGCTTTGAGTTGGCTTTGAATGATTGTTGCTGTTTTTATGCGCTGATCATTGCCCTGATTGGTTAAAATAGTAAAGGCAAAAGGTATTCCGTCTCGTTCAAGAGTGCCGTCTTGATCGTCATCTATCCAACCCGCTTCACCAAGTAACCTTTTCGCTCGTTGCGGATCAAAACGAAAAGGCTCCAACGTTTGATGGTATGGCCATGTTTCCGGCTTATAAGGACCAAAAGCGGCAATCCCTTGTCCCCAGAGAACACCCTGTACCAAAGCCTGACGATCAATGGCATGCCCTATGGCTTGACGAACACGAACGTCTTGAAAAAACGGGTGCTTAAGATTGTATCCTAAAAATGTATAAGAGCCTGAAAGATAACGATATTTTTTCCAGTTTTTTTCCCATTCGGCACCTGTTGTTTGACGTAGATATTGCTGGGGGGACAAGCCCATCGAATCAAGTCTGCCTGCTTTTAACTCAAGGAACATGGTGGATGGATCGGGAATGATTCGTGTCACCACTTCGTCAATATACGGACGACCTAAAAAATATGTATCTGAGGCTTCTAAAGTCAGTTGTGTGCCCGGTATCCATTCTTTCAAAGTAAACGGCCCGCTACTGATGGGTTTGCGTGCCAAGGGGCTGTTGAGAAGATCTTGATTTTCCAAGATGTGTTTTGGTAAAATAGCCCCCAACCATGTCATGACAGCACGGGCAAACGGCTTTTCATATTCGACTTCAAAGCTGTATGTATCGAGTTTACGGAACGTTTTTATTGCCAGAAAATCTTCGGCATAGGCTGTCGGTGTTTTGGGATCAATCATGAGTTTATATGTAAACTCAATATCATCAGCCGTCAGTGGAACACCGTCAGACCAAAAAATGTCGTCACGCAAAACGAAACGTAAACGTTTACCGTCTTCAAGCGATTCCCATGAACGTGCAGCCAATGGCACGATTTGTAAATCTTTGTTAAAATCCAAAAGAGCCGTATAAAGTTGTGAAATGATTTCTGAAGAGGCAGAATCTGTGGCAAGATAGGGAATGAGATTTGAAGGTTCACCGATGCTGCCGAGAATCAATCTTCCGCCATCATTCGGTGTGCTTTCAGACAAGATTTCTTGTGCCATACCAATTGATACACAATAATAAAGACTGTTGATTAAAAATAAACCGTATATAAAAAGATGTTTTATATTTTTTTTGAAAAGCAAAGAAAACATACACATACACGGACCTCCATATTAAAACAGTACCTTGTTTCCATAAAAATATTTTGTGGATAAAGCACTCGTTTCTTTTGTGTCTATAAAAAATATTTCTATATGGTCATCAATGCTATTATACACTTGTATACAATTCGTGCCAAGATAAAAAATGCAAAAATATATGAAAACCAACCTGTTCAATGCGTTATGAAACAATGTACTCAATCTATTTTTTGTGCATTGCACACATGCTTTTGAAAAAGGTTTGGTTTTCATCGAAAAAAGCTTATTTTGTTGGTATACACGAGCGTCAGTGTGATTTTGTGTGTGCATAGACAAATGTTTGCTTTGCAGATAAGTACGTTTTGTACATCAGATTTTTTATAACGTACGATGATGGGTACAATAAAATCGACACATCTCGGTGCGTATTCTCTTTTTTTATAAGCTGAAATAGGTATAAAGTCATGTGGTACAATGTCAGAATGCGAGCTGAAAAAAATGGACGACACACTTCAGGTGCAGAACGTCTTGTTTACTATGAAGATATTCAAAC
>CAYJFB010000003.1:95505-140282 GCA_964369685.1 uncultured Desulfovibrionaceae bacterium
CACATCAAAAAATTTGGTGATCCGCATGGCGGTCGCATTTTTCTTTATACAGGCTCTCTTGAAAATGTGTCTTCTTGTATTGAATATTTGCAAAAAGCGCCGATTATTGTGGAAATATAGATAATTGTTGAATCGTTCACAAAAAATAAAGAAAGTCACAATGGATTTTATAAAAAAATTGACAGCGTTGAAAGACGCCGGACTTTACAGGCAACGACGCACGATCTCGACGGCACAAGAACGTGAAGTGATCTTAGACGGAAAAAAGGTTTTGCTTTTTTCATCCAACAATTATCTCGGCATCGGAGCAGAATCTTTTTTTGTTCAACATGTGGTTGAGGCGATCGGTGTGTATGGCACAGGTGCAGGCGGTTCACGATTGACAACAGGCAACTCAGCCTTGCATATGGATCTGGAATCTACTTTGGCACAATTCAAAAAGACCGAGGCGTGCCTTACGTTTACCTCCGGATACACAGCTAATGTGGGCACTGTTTCAGCCATAGGTGATACCGAAACCGTAATTTTTAGCGATGCACTCAATCATGCAAGCCTCATTGACGGTTGCCGCTTGGCGCGTGGACGTGTTGTTATTTACGCACATGGTGATGTGGATGATTTATTGTTAAAAATCCGTGAACATCGTCCCCAAAAGGGGTTGCTTGTGACTGACAGCGTTTTCAGTATGGACGGCGATTTGGCACCCATGTCCGAGCTGGTTGAGATTGCGCATGAGCATGATATGTTGTTGATGGTTGATGACGCACACGCTACAGGGGTTTTGGGAGCAACAGGTCGTGGTAGCCTTGAGCATTTCGCTTTAGGGGCACAGGCTGTAGATGTTCTTATGGGCACACTGAGTAAAGCGTTGTCGAGTGAAGGTGGTTTTGTTTGTGGTTCTGAAGCGTTGTGTGATTATTTACGGCATACGGCACGTTCATTTGTGTATACAACGGCTCCCTCTCCGGGAAACGTGGCTGCTTCGTTGGCTGCTTTGGAATACCTTGATACACACCCTGAACGCGTGCAGCAACTGCAAAAAAATAATGCTTATTTTGCAGACGCTCTCAATGCGTTGGGTATACATGCCAATGCAGAAACACCGATATTTCCTGTTCTTATCGGAAATGAAGAAGAAGCAATGCGCATCAGTGATGTCTTTTTGCAACAAGATATTTTTGTTCCTTGTATCAGATATCCAACAGTTGCCAAAGGAAAAGCCAGACTCCGTTTTACCTTGATGGCAACGCATACACGACAAGATATAGATCGTGTTCTTGATGTTCTCAAAGAATGCATTCAAAGGTATGAAAAATGTTTTTACATGTAAGATGTTGTTCAATGCAATGAACTGAATATATCAACATGTCATGCAGTAAGTACATGATATTTATTTTGTCATTGACGCAATGTGTTCTGTGGAGTATATTATAAAGGCTGATTATAAAATCTGTGTTGATTTTTAGCACACGTTTTGGTGTGTGTGCTGTTTATTGCACGCATTAAAGAAGGAGCAAAAGCATGTTTCGAACCATGACAGTCAGACAAAAATATTCATCCAAAGAATATAAAGAAATTGAAAACACTCTACGTATTAAACTGTTTCAATTACAACAAGAGTGTGCCAAATACAAGGTCTCTGTCCTCATCACCATTGCCGGTGAAGACGGTTCCGGACGTGGTGAAGTGATCAACACCTTATCGTCATGGCTCGATACAAAAAAAATACGTAACCATGTTTTTTGGAAAAAAACAGACGATGAAGCCATGCGTCCCGAAGCGTGGCGATACTGGATCAATCTTCCCGCTTATGGTGAGTTTGGTATTTTTTTGGGTGGTTGGTACGGTGAACCCGTACGAAAAGCGGTTTATGGTTTGATGTCTGAAGAGGAATTGCATCAAATTATTTCTAGACGCTTAGAATTTGAACGAACCTTGGCAGACAACAATTATGTCATTGCCAAGTTTTGGTTACATATTGATGAAGATATTCATAAAAAAAGACATCAAGAGCTCAGAAAAATAAAAGGGGAGTATCATTTTACCCCTTATGAACAAGATCTGGAAAAACATTACCCAAAACTTGTGGATACCATGTCCAAAGTGATCACCGCAACAGATAAAGATTTTGCACCTTGGTATGTTATTGATGCTTATGATCGTGAGTTTCGTAACGCCTCTGTTGCCCGCGCTTTGATTAATACGATTGAACATCAGCTGGCGTTAAAAAAACAGGCTCAAGAGAAACAAAAAAAAGTTGTGCAACCCGTAACGCCGTGCGACACATGTGTTTCCATTCTTGATCGCGTAGACTTATCCAAGAACCTTGAAAAACAAGACTATCAGGCGCAACTCACCGTTTTGCAAAATGAAGTGTTTCAACTTTCTTATAAAGCGTATACACAAGGTATTTCTTCAACGTTAGTTTTTGAAGGATGGGATGCAGGCGGTAAGGGCGGAGCCATTCGCCGTTTGACCGCTGCCATTGATTCGCGCGTGACTCGTGTTATTCCGATCAGTTCTCCTACTGATGAAGAATTGGCACACCATTATTTATGGCGTTTTTGGCGTCAAGTGCCCATGGACGGTTATGTCACGATTTATGATCGTTCATGGTATGGGCGTGTGCTCGTTGAACGTGTTGAAGGATTTGCAACACCTGAAGAATGGAAGCGAGCCTACACAGAAATTAATACGTTTGAAGAACAATTGGTTGCGGATAAAAACATTTTGTTGAAATTCTGGATGCACATTTCTCCTGAAGAACAATTACGACGGTTTAAAGAACGTGAAGAAGTTCCTTGGAAAAATTATAAAATTACAAAAGAAGATTGGCGTAATCGTGAACAGGCTCCGGCCTATACCATAGCCGCAGATGAAATGTTTATGCGTACCGATACAGACTACGCACCGTGGTTTATTATCCCCGCCGAATCAAAATATGTGGCACGCATTGAAATTTTGAAAAAATATAGAGACGCTCTGCGCAAAGCCCTTGATATAAAAAGTGTCAGTAATAAAAAAGACAAACAAAATAAAGAACTTGACTTGAAAAGTGTTGCCGAAACTTTGGCAGATCAAAAAGATGAAAAGGAGACCTCAAGGGAAGAAAAAGATGAAAAAAAGCAAAAAAAAATAAATAAGAACAAGAAAAAATAAGTTCTTGTATATAACTTGAAACAATAAGGCATCAAGAAACGTTATTTTTTTGCAAATAACATTTCTTGATGTCTTGTTTTCTTTTTAAAGGTGTTTTATCTTAGAAAAGAAATGAGTATCATGGGATGAAAAAACAATATGATGCTTTTTATTGTAAATCATTATATATTTTTATATCTTCTATGCTAACATACCTTTGATGCCCTTTGGTATGACTTGACAATATAAATAGTGTACAGTAAAAAAGTTATGTTGTGGGGATGTAGCTCAGCTGGGAGAGCGCAGCGTTCGCATCGCTGAGGCCAGGGGTTCAATCCCCCTCATCTCCACCACAACATGGCTATTTTGTATTTTCAAATTTAATCAAGTTGATGAAAATACAGGCATAGAGAACATAATTATAATGTAAAAAATCCCAAAATATAAATTTTGTTCTCTATTCGTTGCTTAAGCATATATCTTTTATTCTTTTTTTGTTACCCTTGCTTTACCTGTACATTTCTCATTTATGAAATCCAATCTTTTATTGCACAAATGATCACAGTAAAACAGATTATTACAATATATCTTGTTCCTTGTGAGAAGCTTTGAATTCCTATCTAAACACAACGATGCTTGTTCATTTTTGTATGAAATATATTAATATAGAATACAAAATGTCTGTGGCCATATTATATTGTTTTTCTTTTTCTGAAAAAAATATGAATACTCATAAAACCATGGAGAAAACATATGCATCTAAATTTGTTAAAAAAAATGCTTCTTTATATTTTAGGTCCTTCTGTTTTAGGATTGATCATATTAACTTTTGTGACAGGTTATATTGCAGATTCTGATATTACATCTTCAACAGACAGACAACTTCAAGAGCTTGCCCGTGTACAGGCGAGTGAATTGAACAACATCATGGGGTTCTTGCGTTCTCTCACTGTTTCAACAACAGAAGTTCCAATCATAACAAACTTTGCAAAAATACAAACAATAAACAAGGCTTCTCCCGAATACAAACAAGAACAAAATATATTAAATGACTATTTTAAAAAATTTACTGTTGACTATGATAACATTGATGCTGTTGTCATGGTGAATAATAAAGGCATTGTTGTTGCACATTCAAATCCGCAACTCATTGATTTTGATACCTCAGAGTATAATTCTGTCAAAGAAGCCTTGAGCGGTAAAGAGTCTATAGAAATGCGTCTTTCTGCATCAACAAAAAATTTTACTGCTTTTATTACCAGTCCAATCACCATAAATGGTCAAATAAGTGGTGCTGTTCTTTTTCTTGTTGATTTAGTCAAGTTACATCAAGTGACCACCGGTGCTCTTTCGTTGACACCATCTATGCGTTCTTATGTTTATGATAACAATTTTACTATTTTAATGGATAATGAAAAGCACTTTGTCGGGACAAACGACGCTTCTTTGCCTCATATTGCAGATGTTAAGCGTTTGCGGAAAGGTAAAGTTGATTTTGTATTTGATGATGTACGATCTATCGGGCATTTTGCAGAAGTTGCTGATCTCGGTTGGTTTGTTTTTATTGATACTCCATATGATGAAATTACAGCCGTTGCATCAAATCTGATAATAGAAATTATCATTATTGCGACGATGATTACTGTCATTACCAGTATTATTATCATTGGTGTGGCACGAGGCATTGCCATCCCGCTCAAACAAGGAGCCGAAATTGCTACATATGTGAGTCAAGGAAACCTTGTTTTGACTCCTGCTCAAGAAAACGCCATCAATGCGGCGAATAAACGCGGTGATGAAATAGCGGAGTTGTCGACAGGACTTCAATCGATGATTTATAATCTCGCAAGCATCGTACAAAAAGCTGACGCCGCAACAGAAGAAGCCAAAATAGCGCTTGCAGATGCCGAGCGTTCCCAAAAAGCTGCGACAGAGGCTGCGGAACAGGCAACCCAAGCACGTCGTGAAGGGCTTTTTGAAGCGGCAAAAAGCTTAGAGAGTGTTGTGTCTATTGTTGCTTCTGCATCAGAAGCATTGTCCAGTCAGATAGAAGCGTCCAGCTTGAGTGTCAGTGATCAAGCAAGCCGTATAGCCGAAACAGCTACAGGCATGGAAGAAATGAATAGCACAATTGTTGATGTAACAAAAAATGCTTTGACCAGTGCCGATATCGCCAACACAACCAGAGAAAAAGCCATTAACGGCGCAGCGATTACAAAAAAATGTAAAGATGCGATCAATAATGTGCGTGAAGATTCTGTAACATTGCGTAAAAACATGAATATATTGGCAGAACATGCGCAATCCATTACAACGGTCATGGGCGTTATTTCCGATATTGCGGATCAAACCAATCTTTTGGCATTGAATGCCGCCATTGAAGCTGCTCGTGCAGGTGAAGCTGGACGTGGCTTTGCTGTTGTTGCCGATGAAGTGCGCAAGTTGGCGGAAAAAACGATCACATCAACGACAGACGTCGCGAAAGCTATTACAGCTATCCAACAAAGTACAGACGAAAATGTAAAACAAGTTGATATTGCCGTAAAAGGAATTGAAGACGCGACAGACCTTGCCAATCAAAGTGGTGTCGCTTTGTCAGAGATCCTTGAAATGGCAGAAATGAGCGCAAACGGTGTTCACAATATCGCCACGGCCAGTGAAGAGCAATCTTCGACTATGGAAGCCATGACGCATTCTATTGAAGTGATCAATAGTATTGCCAACGAAACCCATCAAGCGATGCAAGAAGCGTCTCATGCAGTCATTTCATTGTCTGCACAGACACAAGAGCTTTCGGTGATTGTTGATAATTTAAAGAACAATTGATTTTCTTTGTTTTTTTTGAAGAATCTCTTTTTTCCGGTTTTCTCGTGACGCTGTGCCTCTGTCATCGCACAGTGTCAATTGTTTCTGATTACCATGCTTTTTCAAAGAATACAGCGATGAGCAGATTGCTTTCGCTGCATCAAAAAAATGAGGTATGTGATGCTTGAAGAGAATTATTGTGGTTTAGTGTGTCCTGAGCCTGTTGTGCGTTGTCGAACGTTTTTGGCAACACAACAGCCTTCAGCATTGAGGATTACTGTTGATAACAGTGCCGCTTCTGAAAACCTCAGTCGTTTTTTATCTCGTAACGGATATACGGTAACAAGTAATCAGAAACACGCCGGGCTTTGGGTTTTGGATGCACAAAAAATCGTCACAGACAGCATAACCATTGAACAACAAGAACAAAATATATCGATACAAAATGTGTCTGAAGAACAAAATATAACGAAAACATTGGTGCTCATTCCCTCTGAAACCTTCGGACACGGCGATGACACCCTTGGTGCACGGTTAATGGAGAATTTTCTTAGTATGCTTCCGGAATTGGGTGAAAACCTTTGGAAGGTTATTTTACTCAACGGTGGGGTTAAATTGGCAGCTCGGTCGGGTAAGGCGTTGGATGCTTTGGCTGCGATACAAAACGAAGGAGTAGAGATTTTGGTGTGTGGCAGTTGCCTTGAATTTTATGGGCTGACTGAAGTAAAAAAAGAGATAACGCCGCAAGTCGGTGAACTCACGAATATGTTGGATGTTGTTACAGCCATGGCCTTGGCAGATAAAATTATTCGTCCATAGCTGGATTGCTTTGACTGATTTGTGCTTTTCTAAGGGAGCAAGGCACTGTGCTTTGCCCCCTTGAAAACATCAATGAGCTATAGTCAGTTCCAGAGCACCGGATTTTTCATCATAACGGGGTTTGGGGGGAATAAGACATTGTACACATTCTCCTGAGGCATAGGCTCTGGCACGTGGTAAAATCACAAGCCCGAATTTGCAACACCCGTAGCGAGCGTGTCCCATATTGGGTACAAGAAAAGGATCGGAAATAATCCGCACTTCAACAGTCTTTTCTTGATTTTTTGTAGGTTGTTGTATTTCTTCAGCAGAGGCTGTTGGTCGTAGAAAAACATGAGAGAGACTCAGAGATTTTTTTGAAAGTCGTGCCAAACGACCAAGTTGTACCAAATAGTCAGGCGCAGCAGTGTTTTCAATTTCTTGATGACTGTGACACCAACCTCGATCGCGATGTCCAAGCAATGGGCAGGCAGCAACATGTGTGCATGGTGAAATAGGATGTAGGCCTTCTTCCAATCCGGCCTCGCGTAAGGTTGCGGTGAGGGTTCCTCCGAGGCGGGTTCCGGGTTCGACAAAAAGTGCACGTCCTTGCTTTGGCAAAACATGTCGTACCGTCAAGGCTAACTCAGCAAGACGGTCATGCAATGTGGTGTTTTCTTCGGATGTTTTTTGTGAACTCCATTCATTTAACACGTTGCCTGCTGTAATTAAGAGCGGTGTTTGGACTTCGCGTAGGGCTTTGGCAAAAGGGCTACGTATTAAACGAATATTCCAGTGCAAGGGTTCTTGTAAGGCTTCAGCCAGTTGTTCAAAGATCAATCGTCCAAGTTCCATAGGACGTGGTGATGTGTCTATACAAAATAATTGTATTTTTTGTGCGCGCCATTCCGGTTGGGTTAGCCACAGTGCCATCGGCAAGGATAAAGGCCCACTGCCCAAATCTGTAAAAACAGGTAAAATTCCTGGGGGTAAGGCTGTTGGATTCGGCAGTTCGAGCGTATAAAGAAGCCGTGAGAGACGAATCAAATTCCATGGTAAAAAGTGGCGTAAATATGCTGAAACAAAACGTGGTGCACTCCAATACGAACGGTTTAAGCCTGATCGTTCTGAAGTCAATAACGTTGAAAGGTCACGAACTGCGTGTGGCAGATCGCTTCTGTGTGCTCGTTTGAGCGGCATGACTGTGTCAAGCACTCGAGGTAAAACGTGCAGTGCCTTGCGGCTCAATACCGTGGGTAATAAGTCTTTTGTTGTTTTACACACAGGTGCTGCAAGCACATTTTGCTCGCGATGAACACGCGATATTTTGTCATAGTTTGTATCATCATGTTGGCGTTGTGTGTTGCGTTGTGATGACGGCCTGACAGAAGGCTTTAAAACCTTTCTGTTTTCTTTTTTCATAAAAGACAACCAAGCTATTTTGTAGGTTTTTGATTTTTTAGGGAATGCCTACGGGGCGAGATCTCCCCGGATTTTTTTAGTGTCTGTAGCAGAGCTTCGCCAAAAACATGAGATAGGGTGTGTATATCCACATGGTCATTGGGGTTGGTTTTTGGCTGAAGCATTGCGTTGGCGTATCAGTCAGGCATAACCAAGCCTTGTCGGTAGCGAATATACGCATCGCGCATAGAGACATAGGGTTCGATGGCTCCTTCAGTCATGTCTTTATATATGGCAATAACACTGCCAAAGTCATTGAATCTGAGACCGCCTGTAATGAGATAGGATTCCGGTGAATCAATCACATCATAGTGTGAGACCCATGTGGTCGGTGACGTCAAGAAATCCATCCCCATGCCGACAGTGTCGCGCGCGCTGCTTGGACCAAAGAAAGGCCACACCACATAAAAGCCTTCTCCGACACCCCATGTTGCTAGGGTTGTACCAAAATCGGCACCTGTGGGTTTATACGGAACTTTAGGTTTTTTATCTTTTGTTATGTCAAATAAACCACCAAAACCGGCGGTGCTGTTCACAACAAATTTGCCCAATTCAACCCATGCTTGTCCGAATTCACCTTGTAAAATACGGTTAAAAATACGAACCGGTGCTTTGATATTATACGCAAAATTAGATATACCCTGCCGAAATGGTGCGGGCATAATATACGTATAGCCTGTGTACACAGGATCGGCAATATTTAATATGAAGAAATCATTGAAGCCAAACCAAAAACGGTTAAAGGGTTCCAATGGATCGGCGATGACTTCAACAGGATCTGTGTCGTAGTCTTCAAAGTCATCAAAATCATCAAAGCCGTCTGAATGTTCATTTTGAACAACGACAGTGCTGTTGATGGCAGCGTGGTCAGCTTTTGTGCTGCATCCCGAAAAGAAACACAAAGCAACCATGCAGAACAACACCAAAACAGGTTTCATTTGTTGTTCGGAGAACATGTAGGGATGACGTTTATTCATGCCTTATTGACTCTCTTTTGAACCGGCAAGGACTTTTTCGGTACTTTCTTTAACGCGGGCAATCAAGTCATCAGGTGATCCTTTCAATAACACATCGGAAAATTGAGAACGATAGTTTTTGATTAAACTGACATTTTCAACAAGCACATCATATACCCACCAACGTCCGTCTTTTACGAGCATGCGATAATTAACGGGCGTTTTTGTACCGTTTTGCATAACGACAACGGTACTGAGTTCGGCGCGATCGCGCTTTGAAGAAAAACGTTCATTGAGGTATTGCACGACTTCGCCGGAATAACCGCCAATCCGATCAATATAGGTTGCCATTAAGAGCTCGGAAAACGCTGTATCAAAGGCTTGTTTTTGTTCAGGAGTAAAACTTGCCCAATTTTTTCCGACAGTGCGAGATGAAAATTCACTGAAAGCAAAGACCGAATGAATGATTGTTTCAAGTTTTTCGCGCAATGGAGGGCGGGTGCTTGGATTGGCATACGCAGGATCTTTCAAAAGCGTTAAAGCTTCATTGAGTGCCGCTTCTATGGTTGAACGAGGCGTACTGTCAGCTGCCTGCAAAGGTGTGGTAAACAGCATGCACAAAACAAAACAAAGCCAAAAGAAGGATTGAGATATCATCCGTGTTGTCATTCTATACGCCTCCAAAAACATATTTACTGATTAAGGCTTCCAAATCGACAGCCGATTCGGTATCCATAATGGTGTCTCCTGCTTGTAGCACTTCACCGATACCACCGGGTTGCAGGTCGATATATTTGTCACCAATCAAACCGCTTGTTTTGACTGATGCGATCACGTCGTCGGTCAGTTGGATATTGTTATTCATTTGTAAAGTAACGATGGCGATGGGATTGTCTCCATCCAAACGAATTTGACGCACTTGTCCGACACGCACACCCGCTATTTCAACACTGGCTCCCGTTCGCAATCCGCTGACAGAGCTGAATTGTGCTTCCAAAGCATACCCGGAAGACGTACCAAATTCCATACGCCCGAGTTTAATGGTCAAGTACCCTACACAAAGAAGGCAAAATAACACAAAGGTTCCAACGAAAATTTCTTTATTGGGTATAGCATGTTCTTTACTCATGTTCGACAACTCCTTAGAACGTATTTAAAAACAACATCTTTAATGTATATAATAAGAAGTCTAAACTTTTTTTAAAGATGTTGTCTTAAAGATGTTTTTTGCACAAAAAGTACATTTTGACACAAATATTTGAACATGTGAAGGGAAGGCACCACGAGTGACAAAAGTCATGTGGTGCCTTCTTTAAAAAAATAAAGCTGTTAAAGGAAAAAATTAATTATTTTTTTTGTCATTTTCTTTTTCACGCAAGCGTAAACCCAATTCGCGTAACTGTTTGACAGAAACTTCAGAAGGCGCTTCACTCATCAAACAAGCTGCTTTTTGTGTTTTGGGGAAGGCGATCACGTCGCGAATTGAGGGGGCGTTGCACATCAACATAATCAAACGATCCAAGCCAAAAGCGATTCCCCCATGCGGTGGTGCACCATATTCAAATGCGTGAATCAAAAAGCCGAATTGGCTTTCTGCTTGTTCTTGACTGAAACCCAAGGCCGCAAACATCTGACGTTGGATTTCCGGTTGATAGATACGGATTGAACCGCCGCCGACTTCGGTTCCGTTGAGTACCAAGTCATAGGCTCGTGCCCGTGCTGCTGCGGGATTGCTGGCAAGGGTACACAGATCTTCGTCTTTGGGGGCGGTAAATGGGTGATGACAGGCGACATAGCGCTTTTCTTCGGCATCGTATTCAAACAACGGGAAATCGGTGACCCACAAGAAATTCCATGTATTTTCGGGAATGAGTCCCAATTTTTCACCCAAGTGTACACGTAAATTGCCCAATGCGGCGTTAACTACACCGGCATCGCCTGCTTGGAAAAAGACAATATCACCGACTTGAAGATCCAGTGCGTCCGTCAAACCCTGACGCTCTGCATCGGAAAGGAACTTGGCAATGGGTGATTGCCATTCGTTTTCACGAATTTTGATCCACGCCAAACCTTGAGCGCCATAGATTTTGACAAATTCAGTCAAGTCATCAATATCTTTACGCGTGAGGGATTCGCCGCCGGGCACGCGCATAGCCTTCACCAAAGCCGCCGAAGCAAACAATTTAAAGCCGGAATTGGCAACCACGGATGTGACATCTTGTAATTCTAAGCCAAAGCGAGTGTCGGGCTTATCAACGCCATAGCGTTCCATCGCTTCATTCCACGTTAAACGCGGAAAACGTTGAGGCAAAGCAATGTCCAAAGCGTCTTTGAAGGCGCGTTGCATGAGTCCTTCGGCCATATTCATGATGCGTGTTTCGTCGGCAAAGCTCATTTCAATGTCAATTTGCGTAAATTCCGGTTGACGATCGGCACGTAAATCTTCATCACGGAAACAACGAGCGATTTGGAAATAGCGATCCAAACCCGAAACCATGCACAATTGTTTAAAAATTTGCGGAGATTGCGGTAAAGCATAGAATGAACCGTGTGCAAGACGACTCGGAACCAAAAAGTCACGAGCTCCTTCGGGTGTGGATTTTGTTAAAAACGGTGTTTCGATTTCCAAAAAATCGTCGGCAGTTAAATAACTGCGAACCGCTTGTGTAACAGTACTGCGTAGGAGTAGATTTTTGGTCATGCGCGGACGGCGCAAATCAAGATAACGCCATTGTAAACGCAGATTTTCGCCCGCTTCGACACGATCTTCAATGGGGAAAGGCGGCGTTTTGGCGGCATTGAGCAATTTCCATTCATTTACATAAATTTCAACAGCACCCGTAATCATGTTGCTGTTGGCCATGCCTTCGGGGCGTTGACGAACAGTACCTTTAATCGCCAATACAAATTCGGGGCGCAACACACGAGCGCGTGCGTGGGCTTCTGCATTCACTTCAGGACTGAAGACAACCTGAGTCAAGCCATACCGATCGCGTAAATCAATAAAAATGAGTCCGCCGTGATCTCGGCGATGCTGCACCCAACCCATGAGACATACTTCCTGTCCCATATTGTCTGCCACGAGTTGACCGCAGGTGTGGCTGCGTTGCCAATCACCTAATGCATCAAGCGCAATATGTTCAACAGACTCAAGTTCAGACTCGGTGTGTAAAATTTCTTCAGCCATGAAAAAACATCCTTCGTGAAAAGTGAATTTTTTTTTTGGGGGGCTAATCCCCCCCAAACCCCCGTATCGCCGCGGCGCATGAGCATCGCTACGCGCTGTTCATGCGCCGCGGTGTCAAGAAATGTTGGGAGTTTTGAGTATGAAAAAGATTATTCTATACAATGAGACACGAATAATAGTATAGAGATGTGCCGTGCAACAATACTATCAATCGGTCAAAGCTGTGAAGGTCTCATTCATGAGGACTGCGGTTTGTGCGCCTGTTGCCATGTTTTTGACAGAAACGGTGCCTGCTGCGGCTTCATCTTGCCCTATAATCAGAGCATATTTGGCATTTGATTTATCGGCTTGGCGCATGGCACTTTTCATACTGCGTGATGCAAAACCCATTTCGCCATGCAAACCTGCATCGCGCAGGGTTTGCAATAAGGCAAAGCCGTTATCACGAGCCGTGTTGTCGAGTACAGCCAAATAGAAATCCGGTTGTTTGCGTGCTTGTTCACCCATGAGTAAAGCTAAACGCTCCATGCCGCAAGCAAAGCCCAGTCCGGGGATGTTGGGACCGCCAAGTTGTGAGACCAAGCCGTCATAGCGTCCGCCGCCTGCAACGGTACCTTGAGCACCGATATTTTGTGAAATGATCTCAAACGTTGTGCGCACATAATAATCCAAGCCACGAACTAAGCGTGGATTGATTGTATAGGCAATATCTGTTTGATTCAGTAACGATAAGACAGTGTCAAAATGTGTACGGCAATCTGCACAGTTATATTCTAAGATTGAGGGTGCGTCGGCGGTGTGTTCTTTGCATCGCGCAACTTTACAATCCAGAACACGCAATGGATTGCTTTCCAAACGCCGCAAACAGTCTTCGCAAAGCGCCTCGGGATCAAGCTGCCGTAACCATGCTGTCAACGTTTCGCGATAGTGTTTACGACATGTTGGGCAACCGAGTGAGTTGATGTTCAATTCCAGATCTTGAATGTCCAAGGCTTCCAAAAAACGCATAGCCATGATCACTAATTCGGCATCGGCATAGGGTTCTTCGGCTCCCAAACATTCACAGTTGATCTGATGAAATTGGCGTAAACGTCCTTTTTGCGGACGTTCATAGCGAAACATGGGGCCTGTTGTAAAGACTTTGTTGACCACATCGGGAGAGCATCGTTTGTGTTCAATGCAAGCACGCATTACACCGGCGGTGGCTTCGGGACGCATGGTCAGTGAACGTCCTTTGCGATCGGGAAAAGTATACATTTCTTTGCCCACAACATCGGTATCCGTACCGATACCGCGACAAAAGAGTTCGGTCACTTCCAAAAGAGGTGTGCGCAACTCTGTATAGCCGTACCGAAAAAACATCTTGCGTGCGGTGTCTTCAATACGCGTAAACACGTCGCTTGCAGGGGAAAACATGTCTTCAAAACCCTTGATGGCCGAAAGCGTACTCATAACGATCTATCCCTTTAAAAAACTATCAATAAAAACAGCAATCGTGCCTGTACCTATTCATACAAGACGAGAACACAAGACAAAAAAGTTTAGGTCAACTTTTTCTCTTTGTCAAAACACATTTTGCTTCATTATTGGCAATTCATGAGCATAGAAAAAGAATATCGTAAAAAGAAGGTTATTCTTGTAAAAAGGAAGGGAGTTTTTCAAAAAGTGCGATCAAAGCTTTGGCTCTGTGACTATGCAACATTTTTATATCTTTTGATAATTCGGCAGCGGCACAGCCGAGGTTTGGATCAAAAAAAATCGGGTCGTAACCAAACCCGTTGTTTCCGCGTGGTTGAAAAAGGATACGTCCATTCCAAAAACCTGTACTTGTGATGGTTGTTCCGTTTGGCTTTGCCACGGCCATCACACAACAAAACCGAGCCGCACGTTGTTCAACCGATTTTTCGGATAGAGCGGCAAGGAGTTTTAAGATGTTGCGTTCATCTCGATTTGAGCTTGGTAAATGAGGCATATCATCGCTATACCGAGCCGAATGCACTCCCGGTAGACCTCCTAAAGCGTCCACTTCCAATCCCGAGTCGTCGGCTATACTGATTAAGCCTGTAAAAGCCGCGGCGGCACGAGCTTTGAGGAGTGCGTTGTCTTCAAAGGTTGTACCGTTTTCTTCCACTTCGGGAAAATCGGGAAACGCATCCAAGCCAAGCACTTCAAAATTACATTTTGCCAAAGGTTCGCGCAATTCAGCCAGTTTGCCTTTATTTGTACTGGCCAGCAGAATCTGATGCATAAAAACTCCTTGAATGGATTGAGGGGGTCGGGTATACATGTATTTTATATGATTTTGTATTTGTAATTTTTTGAGGTTGTTTTTGTATGGAAGCATTGCGTTGTTATTCTGTCAGTCTCGGTTGTCCCAAAAACCGTGTGGATACCGAAAGGTTGTTGGGGTCATTGGGTGTTGTCGTCAATACTGTAGACGATGTGGAACGAGCAGAATTGATTTTTATCAATACGTGCGGTTTTATTGAACCGGCTGTTCGTGAATCTGTACAGGTTATCGCTCAGAGCATTGCCGATATGGAAGACAATCGTCGTCGTCCGCTGCTTGTGGTGGCAGGTTGTCTTGTGGGGCGTTATAGTGCGGCGGCATTGGCTCCTGAGTTACCTGAAGTTGATTTATGGTTGGATAACAACGAGTTATTACAGTGGCCAAGTTTGGTGCGTCAAGCATTACATTTGGAAAATGTTGCTGAACGTGGACGCTTGCTGAGTACAGGGCCTTCGTATGCATGGTTGAAAATCAGTGACGGCTGTAGACATGCGTGTTCTTTTTGTACCATTCCTAAAATTCGCGGTCGGTTGCGTTCCTATGATGCCGATTTTCTCGAAGTCGAAGCAAAACAATTGTTAGCCTCAGGTGTCAAAGAGCTTGTGTTGGTGGCTCAAGATGTGACGGCATGGGGATCTGACTTTGCACACCCCACAGATTTGCGTGTCTTGCTTGATCGATTATTGCCTTTGGACGGTCTTGCCCGTTTGCGTTTGATGTACTTATATCCTACGGGATTGACAAAGGAACTATTGAGTTATTTACACGCCGCGGGAAAACCGTTTGTGCCATATTTTGATGTACCCGTACAGCACGCACACGCTGATGTTCTCTCACGCATGGGACGACCTTTTGCCCACAACCCGCGGGCTGTGATTGAACGCATCCGTTCTTTTTTTCCTGATGCGGCCTTACGGACTTCATTGATTACCGGTTTCCCCGGCGAAACAGACGAACATTTTACAACACTCGCACAGTTTGTTCAAGAAATGCAATTTCAACACCTCGGTGTTTTTGCCTATCAAGCCGAAGAAGGAACCAAAGCAGCAGAGATGCCCAATCAAGTCGATGAAAAGATTAAAGATTTTCGACGCGATACAATTATGGAACTGCAAGGTGAAATCAGTGAAGACTGGTTGCGTTCTTTCGTTGATACTCAACTTGATATTCTTGTTGACGCTCCTCATCCTGATTGGCCGGGGTTGCATACGGGGCGTGCGTGGTTTCAAGCTCCGGAAATTGACGGTCTTGTATATATCAGTGGTCCAAATGTGGCTCCGGGCAGCATTGTTCGGGCAGATATCACTGAGTCGCGTGAGTACGATTTGGTCGCGTTGGCTTAGATGACTATGGATATTTTTTGGGTACAAAGACGTCAGCAATGCTTCTCAAAGCAGCCTGAATTGCGGCGAATTTTAGTGCGAAGCAATGAAATTCGCCGCAGAATCAAGGGGGTTTGGGGGGAATTATTCCCCCCAAGAAAAAAGAAAATGATTGATATGCAAATATTATTTATAATTGACTTCAAGCATCGTTAAACCGCGTGCAGGTGCGGTGACACCGCAGTGTTTGCGATTTTTGGCTTCCAGTATTTCAAAAATTTTTTCCGGTTGCAGTTGATGACGCCCAACGGCAACAAGTAAGCCCATAATATTACGAACCATTTGTTTTAAGAAACCGTTTGCTTCAAAGAACCATTGTACTTCAATATCTCCTAAACATGCCCCTTTCAATTCTGCAGGTGTTCGCCAAATATTGTGTACCGTGCGGACTGAAGTAGCCAGTTCTGTCCCCACATTGCGTAAGCTGGAAAAATCGTGTTCTCCCTGTAAATACGTTGCCGCTTTGTCCATAACATCAATATCCAGCTCGCCACAAGCCCACACAAAAGGATACAACCATGGCGGTGTATAACGTCGATTTAGCCATAAGCGATAGCAATACACTTTTTTTACAGCACTTAATTGTGCATGAAAAGGAACTGTCATCGGTTCGACACTGACAATGCGGATATCCGACGGTAACATGTTGTTGAGTGCCAACTGCCAATCAATAGTCAAGGTTTTTTGTGGTATGTCCATGTGTGCGACTTGTGCTTGCGCATGCACACCTGAATCTGTACGCCCGGCTCCGTGGACATATACCCTCATTCCAGCAATTTTTGAAACTGCCTCAACCAAAAAACCTTGAATTGTCGGCAAATCTCCTTCAGGACGCGCTTGTATCTGCCAACCACAATAATTTGTACCGACATAGGCGACAACCATTTTCATGCGTACACGCCCTTCAATGGCGTAAAACGATCCTGTGTTCATCAATAACGTCCTTCAGAAATAAAAATGATGTTATATCAAACAGAAAAACATCTCAACGCTGATTGCTCTGATAGAATTTGTGTGATATATATGTTATATTCATTCATCGTTAATAACTATTGTATTAATATTGTTTATTAAAACTGTTTTTTAACGCGACATGAGGTTTTTATTATGCAAAACACACCCGTTTATACAATGGGCATTCCTTTTGTTGTCGGACATCGCGGTGCGCGCGGACACGCTCCGGAAAACACGCTGTCGGCTGCCCGTTTGGCGCAAAGCCAAGGTGCACAGATGTGGGAATTGGATGTCTCATATACAAAAGATCGACAATTGGTTGTCATACATGACGACACCTTGGTTCGTACAACCAATGTTCAAAAACGTTTCCCCGGGCGAGATACATACCGAGTGTGTGATTTTACCCTTGAAGAAGTCCAAACACTTGATGCAGGATCATGGTATTTGGAAACGGATCCTTTTGGTTGTTTGGCAACCGAAGAGATTCCTCATTCAGAAGCACAAAATTTTGTGGATTTGAAGGTACCTACATTAGCGGAAGCCCTTTCATTAACAAAAAATCTCAATTGGTTGGTTAATGTTGAAATAAAAGATCACAGCCTGTTGATCGGTCACAAAAGCGTCACAGAAGATGTTATAGCGTGTGTGTGTTCATTGGGTATGGAACCACGTGTTTTGCTTTCTTCTTTTCAACACACCTACCTGCGTGAAGCCAAAAAACTCTTGCCTTCTTTGCCTACGGCAGCGTTGGTTGAAGACACTCGCCCGAAAGATCCCTTGCAACTGTGTCGAGAACTGGAAGTGATGGCCTATCACCCAGGCAGAGAGATTGTTACTCGAGATGATGTGCGTGTATTGCGGCAGGCAGGGTTTGCCGTCAATGTCTGGACGGTCAATGATATGGACGAGGCAAAACAGCTGATTGCAGATGGAGTTACGGGCATCATTACCGATTTCCCCGCAGCCTGTTTGGCGGCGTTGAAATAAAAGATTCGATGTGTATAAAGGCTTTATTTTTTTAAGGAGTGACACTTTTTGTGATTATGGAGAAAGAAACATGTGTTTGCAATATAGTTGCTTTTAACTGTTTTCTGAATCGTAGAGCAAAATGTCACTTACAACCTGACAGGAGTTTTTATGCGTGTATATCGTTTTTTGTTGTTGTTTGCTGCCGTATTGTTTGTTGCCATGCCCGTGCATGCCAAAACAACAATCACGTTTTGGCATGGTATGGGCGGTGAACTGGGAGAAATAACCGATACCATCATTAGTGATTTTAACGCTTCACAACCCGAGTATGAAGTCAAAGGCGTATACAAAGGCAATTATGATGAAGCCATGACTGCAGCCATTGCGGCTTTTCGCGCTAAACAACATCCTAATTTAATTCAAATTTTTGAAGTCGGGACAACCAGCATGATGTCTGCAAAAGGTGCCATTCGTCCCGTTTATGAAATCATGGCTGAAGCAGGCACACCTATTGATTCGGTCGAGTTCTTGCCCGCTGTTGCCAGCTACTACTCAAGCCGTGACGGTAAACTCATGGCCATGCCTTTTAATGCCTCTACAACAGTGTTGTATTATAATAAAGATGCGATTGAAAAAGTGGGCGGTAAGCTCGAAGAATTGCGTACATGGCCCGGAGTGGCTGAATTAGCTCGTAAAATTAAAAATGGTGGTGCTGCCAAATATGGCGTGGTTTCCGGTTGGCAATCGTGGGTTCAGCTTGAAAGTTTTTCTGCTTGGCACAATGTGCCCTTTGCATCTAAAGAAAATGGTTTTGGCGGACTTGATACCGAATTGAGTTTTAACGGATCTTTACAGGTCAAACATATTGATTTTCTTTCAACGTTGATGAAAGAAGAGTTGATGGTTTATGTCGGTCGTAAATCAGAAGCGATCAACACATTTACTGCAGGTGAAGCCGCCATATTGATGAATTCTTCAGGCTCTTATGCCTCGGTTAAAGCGGGTGCCAAGTTTGATTGGGGCGTGGCCTTATTGCCTTATTGGCCTGATGCGGAAGGCGCACCGTATAATACTGTGATCGGCGGTGCCGCTATTTGGGCGATGGCAGGACACAGTAAAGAAGCAGAAAAAGGTTCTGCCGCATTCTTAAATTATCTTCTGAAGCCTGAAGTGCAAGCCAAATTCCACCAAGATACAGGTTATGTTCCCGTGACGATGGAAGGCTATGAGCTCACCAAATCTCAAGGTTTTTATGAGAAAAATCCGGGAACAGATATTGCTGTGAAAGCACTTTCTGATAACAAACCGACCATCAATACACTCGGTTTGCGCCTTGGTAATTTTGTGCAAATTCGTAATATCGTTGATGAAGAACTTGAATCTGTATGGTCAGGTGAAAAAACAGCGCAAAAAGCACTCGACGATGCCGTTAAACGCGGTAATAATGAATTGCGCCGTTTTGAACGTGCCAATAAGTAAAGTCTTTTTTCTGGGGGAATACATTCCCCCAGACCCTTTGTCGCTACAGCGTATTCAAAACGCGAAAAAAAACGCGTTTTTTTTGGCTGTAAAATCGCGTTGCTGATTGTATAGCAATGAGATTTTAACGAGTCAGTTTGCGGAATTTAAGGCGCTGAGGTTGATCGGCATCTTTGCCGAGGCGTTTTTTACGATCGGCCTCATAATCGGAATAGTTTCCTTCAAAAAAGAGCACGTCCGAGTCGCCTTCAAAAGCCAAGATATGTGTGGCAAGGCGATCCAAAAACCAACGATCATGGCTGATGACCAATACTGTACCCGCAAAATTGTCTATACCGTCTTCAAGCGCACGCATCGTATTGACATCAAGATCGTTTGTTGGTTCGTCAAGCAACAAAACGTTGGCGCCTGATTTCAGCATCCTTGCCAGATGCAAGCGATTGCGTTCACCGCCTGAGAGCACATCCACTTTTTTCTGTTGATCTTGTCCCGCAAAATTAAAACGTGAGCAATAGGCGCGTGCGTTGATTTCACGTGTTCCGAGTTTGATAACTTCGGCACCGTCACTGATAAGCTCATAGACGGTTTTTCCGGGGGTGAGTGATTCACGGTTTTGATCCACATACGCCAGCGTTACGGTTTCACCGATATTCAGTATTCCGGAGTCGGGTTTTTCTTGATCGGCCAGCATCTTAAATAATGTTGATTTACCGGCACCGTTTGGACCTATGATCCCAACAACTGCACCTGGAGGAATGATGAAATTCATCTTTTCCATCAACAATTTGTCACCCATGGATTTACTGAGATCAAGACTTTCAAAAACCTTTTTACCCAAGCGTGGTCCAGGGGGAATATAAATTTCTAAATCTTTGGCGCGTTTTTCACTTTCATGACTGAGCATGGCTTCATAAGCGTTGATGCGTGCTTTGCCTTTGGCATGACGTCCCTTCGGAGACATACGAATCCATTCCAATTCGCGAGCCAACGTTTTACGACGTTCGTCTTCGGCACGATCTTCTTGTTCAAGACGTTTTTCTTTTTGCTCCAACCATGAAGAATAATTTCCTTTCCAAGGAATACCACGACCTCGGTCAAGTTCAAGAATCCAACCCGCCGCATTATCAAGAAAATAGCGATCGTGGGTTACGGCAATGACTGTACCGGGGAAATTTTGTAAAAAGCGTTCAAGCCAAGCTACAGATTCGGCATCAAGGTGGTTTGTGGGCTCATCAAGCAACAAAATATCGGGATTTTGCAATAACAAACGGCACAGCGCAACACGACGTCGTTCACCGCCGGAAATAACCGAAACGGGCGTGTCCGCAGGCGGACAACGCAACGCGTCCATAGCCATATCGAGACGAGCATCAAGATCCCAAGCACCTTTATTGTCCATTTGTTCTTGGACTTGGCTTTGACGTTCAATCAAAGCATCCATTTCATCAGGTTCCATGGGTTCGGCAAATTTGGCGTTGATGGCTTCAAATTCTTTAAGCAAATCAACGATATCTTGAACGCCTTCTTCAACCACTTCACGCACGGTGCGTGTTTCGTTCAACAACGGCTCTTGTTCAAGATAGCCAATGGTATGACCCGGTGCCAAAACCGTTTTGCCTTCAAACGCTTCATCTACACCCGCTAAAATTTTTAACAGCGAGGATTTACCTGAACCGTTCAGGCCAAGCACACCGATCTTGGCTCCATAAAAATATGAAAGCGAAATGTCTTTAAGCACTTCGCGTTGTCCGTGACGTTTACTGACACGAATCATGGAATAAATAATTTTATCTGCTTCAACAGCCATGCTTGCTCCTGCACGAAAAACCCTGATAATCAGGCGTGGTTAAAGAAAAAACGAGACAGGTGACACTTACATACATATTTTCTATCTCAAAAAATATGTATTTTTATTGCAAAAATAGTCATTCTTGCATTTATTGATGTAAACATCAACTCATCTCTCCAAGATAATACAGCTTAATCGAACAGACCGGGTATTTCAACCATTAAGGAATAGCTTCGTTCATAATTGTCATAACGATATTCGGCAATCAAACGATAGCATTGATCAGAAAAAATCACGCGTGCACTCTGTTCATAGGCTTCACCAAATGTTTTTGTTCCTTCCAACAGATTGCGTCGATCCATAAGCTCAACACTCCATTGCGGAGAAAACGTGATTGATAATGTGTTGAGCCAATAGCGTGTTGGATTGGACAACACCACATTATTTTCATGACCATAACTCACAAGTCTTCGATAATCATAGGCGTCTGTACGATAATCAAATCCGGTTGTCCATGAAAAACGACTTGGAACAAACACGTTAAAGCCGAGGTTTGCGCGTGTTATTTCTGCATCATACGGTGAAACGTAGAGTTTGTTAAACAGCGATGCCCACGAAACAAGATGCAAATCAAGCTCTGAATAGATATCTTGAAACGGACGGCGGGGAAACAGATTCAAGTAGTCAGTGCGTGTGGCTTCGTTGAAATCATAGCCCCATTCGATTTTCCAACGTGCCAAGTCGATATAGGTGTAGTTGAGGGTTGTTTGTGTCGGATCTTGCTCAACGGCAACAACCTTTCCGTTTTTTTGTGTAAAAATGTTGGTGAAGGACCAGGTTAATTCATTTTGTGGCAAGATGCGATCACTGTCTGTATAAAACGGATTGTTTTCTTGATTGATATGCGAAATATATTGATAACGAATGTTTGATTGTACTTCATGACGTAAGGCCACGTTTGCGGCATCACCTGCCTGACGGGTTTTACTCTCAAGCGCGGCACTGTCTGCAAAATGCCAAACTCTAGAGGCGACGGTATAGCCGGAAATGTCAAGATCAGGTAAGAAGCGAGTCTGATTGTATTGCGGTGGGCTACCGCCTGAATCCAGATTTAAAGGACTGTTGTCTGATGTTGAAGTGTTGGTATACCATGTTTGTCGCAAGCCCAAAGAGCCAATAAAAGAAAACAGCCCTAAATCAAGTGGGACAGAAATTTTTGGATACACTTCGTTGCGAAAGCCTGAAGTTCCCGATTGGCGATGCATATATGCTGAGGTTGCAAATCCTTCGAGTTCTAAAGGCAGTTCTGAAAAGATTCTGCCTTTATAGAGAAATGCACTGACATTTGGCAATTCTTGCACCAATGTGTCTGTGGACGTGTTTCCGTGTCCGAGAGCGGGGTTTTGTTCATAACGAAAACCGGCATAAAGACTTGCACGTTGCCATTCTTTAAAAAGTAACGCTTCGGAAATTCGATTTTGATCGTCTTCGGCGATATCACGACCAAATAATGCAAACATTTCATTGCGTGAACGTTCAAAGCCCATTGGTCCTGTATTGAACTCACGTAAATAATTCTGATCTGACGTGTAGTCAATATTGATTCGATATTGCCACCCGGAAGAACCAAAGAAACCGTCGCTCATGCCTCGAACCCAAAAACGTTCTTGATTTGTGCGCAATAACCCCGCATTGAATAAATCACTGCCCGGCGCGGTGATGCTTTCAGAATCATAAAAACCTGAAGCGGCGAACCACGTTTTTTCACCGTTAAAAGGGTGTGAGCGATATTCAAAACCGGGCATGAAACCGCGTTCAGACATCACCCCTGCGTAAAAAGTGATATCACGGCTTTCGTCAAGTACCCAATAATAGGGTTGTGTATAATATACGCCACGTTTTGTACCGATACCGTAATCAGGTACCAGCAGACCCGATTGTCGTGTTGTTTTCGCAGGCAGAATAAGAAATGGTGTATAAAAAAAAGTGTGATCTTTTATTTGCAAATCCGAATGATAGAGTTGGGCATAGCCGTCAATTTCAACGATCACTTCTTGTGCGCTTACAGACCATGCAGGCACATCGGTGTCACAGGTTGTGACTTTGGCATTTTTAAAAGTATAGCGATCACCACGATGCTTGACAATTTCTTGCCCTTTAAAATAGGTATGTTGCCCTTCAATAAACACATCACCGTCAACCAACCAACCCGTTTGCGAACGCAAATCAAATTCAGCTTCCTTGGCGCGGATATCATCTCGCCCAAGCCGCACAAACACATTTCCATGCAAATATACCCAATCTGTTTCTGCAAAATACCGTGCAAAATCAGCCTTGAGGACATCGTTGCCTCGTGTTAAAATCACAGCACCTTCAGCTTCGACAATGGCATTGCCATTTAATGTTGAAACTTTGTCTGCCGTAAGATGCCATTGTTGATCCGGTTGGGGTTGTTCTTGCAGCGGTTCAAGTTCGTCTGTCAGCGGCGTAAACACAAACGTAGGTAACGCTGTTTGTTCGGCGATAGCGTATTGCAACGTGCTTGTCAGAAAAAGGCAATAAAAAACCACTAAAGTACAACCAAAAAAGAACAATCGCCGAAGGCATTGAATATGCTGTAACAGACAAGATTTTATAGACATAATGTACCAATGTTTTTACAATTTTATATTTTTTACATATTAAAAACGGACACAAACCAAATTGTAAAAAACTCAAGATTTACAGGATAGTTGAAGGACACACGATTGTTCTCCTGAAGGGCAGAAGATTGTTCTTTAGTTGACAGAATAGGTATTTTCCATAAGCTTTTTGTTGGCAGTAAAAAGTCTCTTTGAACAATTTCAAGATACAATTCGGCGGTGATGGTGCAAGAACGCCTTTATGTGTTTTGTCAAGAAGGATAAATGGGTTTTGGAGCCATGTTCCCATATAAAATATATTCGAAAAAAGACATAATCTTGATGACAACACAAACGAAAAGAACAAGTTGGATAACCTGTCTCGGAATCTGCAAGAAGCAATACATCTACTCACAAAAATGCATATATCATAAAAAGGTGTCACACACAACGCATAGGCGTTTTTTGGGAATTGAGTTGTATAACGGTAAGGCGGAAGAAAAATCATGAATGGAGTGCGTACAAGGGTGTGTAGCGATAGTTTGCGTAATAATATTCGCGTATTACAATCGTTTTGTCCTGAGCTGTTGCCAGTAATCAAAGCCGATGCTTACGGACACGGTCGACTTTGGGTCGCGCGTATCCTTGAAGCAGAAAATGTTACATGTATGGGCGTCGGAACGATTGGCGAAGGGATAGCCTTACGCAATGGTGGAATCCAAACAGATATTTTGGCAATGCTTGGTGCCTTTGCAATGACAGATGTCAAGCGTGCCGCCGAACATAATATCATCCTTCTCATTCATTCATTCGAAACATTGATGTGGGCTTGTTCGTGTGAGTATCCTTTGAAAATTGCCGTTAAATTTGACACGGGCATGTCTCGTTTGGGCTTTACAGACAAAGAATTACCCTTAGTCCTCAAACGCATACAGCAAAGCCCGCACCTCCAGCCGATGTTTTTTATATCGCATTTGGCTGCGGCCGACGATTCCGCGCAAGACGCAATCACACGCAACCAAGGCCGCTATTTTTTTGAAGCCGCCGCGGCATTTAAGGCGGCTTTTCCGATGTTACGCACCAGCCTTGGCAATTCTACAGGACTTCTTCATTGGAATGAACTTTGTGATACACACAATGACTTACCGCCATATGCAGGTGATGTTTTACGTCCGGGATTGATTCTTTATGGACTCGATCCGTATTATGGTACGCCAAGAGCACAAAAACGCGGTGTCTTTAAACCTGTTATGGAAGTTTGGGCACCGATTGTCAGTGTGCGCGAGCTTGCGGCAGGCGATCGAGTGAGCTACGGCGGCACGTTTACCGCTCCACAGAATATGCGGCTTGCAATTGTTGCGGCAGGGTATGCCGACGGACTGCATCGTCAACTTTCTGGGATCGGTGAACTTTGTATCCGGGGTTTGCGTGCTCCTATTTTAGGACGAATCTGTATGCAAATGACTATGGTCGATGTCACGCATATTCCACAGGCTGTTGTCGGTGATCCTGCATGGTTGATTGGCGGCGACGGTATAGGGTGTGTGAGCGCTTATGAGCTGGCCTCTTGGGCACAAACCATTCCATATGAAATATTGTGTGCACTTGGTGCGAATCCTCACGAAGAATATTGAAATATGCGTGTGTTGCAAAGAACGTTTTTTGTTCTGTAGTTGTCAGAATAAATGAACAATAACATAATCTGCATATTGTCATTTCATGGAAAAAAATGTCTTATGAATGATTTGTATGTTTTTTCACACGATGTATCTACATTTAAAATAACGATGGACAGTGAAGAAAAAAAGTTTATTATACAATAAACATGGTCTGTATTATTTTATACTGTTACAGTATAACCATCAGTTTTTTTAGGAGATGTTTGATGAAACTTTCTTCAATGCTTAAAGTGGCTCTTATGGTAACCGCATTTTTCGGATTTACTGTTTCTGAATCGTTTGCTGCAAGGCCTTTGACATTGCGTTTGGGGCACCCCATGGCTCCCGGCAATAACGTTACCGTAGGTTATGAAAAGTTTAAGGCAATTTTGGAAGAAAAAAGTGACGGTAAAATAAGACTGCGCATTTTTCCCAACTCACAGCTTGGCAATGACCGTGTAACAACTGAAGCTGCCCAAGCAGGTACTCTTGACATGACTTCAAGTTCTACCCCTAATATGGCTTCATTTACAAAAGATTATATGGTTTTTGACTTGCCTTTTATCACTTCTCCTGCAAATCAAGATAAATTGTATAAAGCCTTGGATGAAGGGGAACTCGGTAAGCGTTTGAGAGAAGGCGCCAATAAAATAGGCTTAGAGATCATTATGTTCTCTGAATTCGGTTATCGTCACTTTGTTTCAACAGATAAACCGTTAAAAAGTGTTACCGATCTTGCCGGTCTGAAAGTGCGTACCACAGATTCTCCTGTTGAAGTGGACGTTGCCACATCTTTGAAAATGAACCCCGCTCCTGTTGCTTGGGGTGAAGTGTACACCGCTCTGCAACAAGGTACAGTTGATGCAGAAGGCAATACCTTCTCACTCTTGAATGACGCAAAACATACCGAAGTTTTAAAATATGCCATGAATTCAAGCCATAACTATTCTATGCATATTCTCATGATCAACAAAGAAAAATGGGATGGTTTAACTCCTGAACAGCAACAACTGATACGTGAATCGGCTAAAGAAGCTGAAGCGTGGCAACGTGCCGAATCTGTTGTGCTTGAGCAAAAAGCCTGGGATGCTTTTAAAGAACGTGGTATTGAAATCACCATACTCGATGAAGCCGAACACGCCAAACTTCGCGAAATGACCAAACCGGTGTTTGATAAATTTGCTAAACAGATTGACCCCAAGCTTGTTGAACTCATGCAAGCCACACAACAATAACGTTTGTTCTAAAGCCCCTACGATCTCCCGTAGGGGCTTTTTATGTTTTTGATGAATAATTTTTTTAACACGTAGCCTATAGGAGAACTCATGAGTAATACAGCAGATCTTCAAGCTGCGCCGTCGCGTGGAATGTTTGCCTGGTTGGATGAGAATTTTGAAAAGATTTTTTTAGTGAGCGGTTTATTGTCCATCATCGGTTTTATTTCTTTCCAGACTTTTTATCGTTATGTGATTGTGCATTTTTCCGATGAAGCGGGTGCTGCCGTTTGGACAGAAGAACTGTCTCGCTATATCTTTATCTGGATTTCATATCTTGCTCTCCCCATAGCTATTAAAAAACGTTCGTCCATTCGCGTTGATATTATTCATGATAAATTGCCAAAACGTTGGTTTGATGCCAGCTGGATTGTCATTGATCTCTGTTTTTTGACTCTTACATGTGTCATTATGTATACTGGTATGGATCAAATTGAACGCTTGATCAAATATCCTCAGTACACCACGGCATTAAATTTACCTTTTATTATTCCTTATTTAATTTTACCGTTTGGTTTTGGCCTGATGACCTTACGTATTTTACAGGTTTTATTTAAACAAATCCGTCTTTGTGGACTAAAAGACAGTTTTTATGCCCTTCTTTTTACCTTACTTTTGACCGCACCCTTGGTCACATTCAATTTTGAATTGCCTTTCCCGTTTATTGAGTTTAGGTATCTTTCACCCATTCCCGTCCTATTCGGATATTTTATTCTTTTCTGTATTTGCGGCGTGCCCATTGCTATTTCTTTGGGCTTGTCCACACTGGCAACCATTTTTTCTGCAGAAACACTGCCTATCCAATATATGGCACAAGTCGCTTTTACTTCCATTGATGCCTTCCCTATTATGGCTATTCCTTTCTTTATTGCTGCCGGTGTGTTTATGGGAGCCGGTGGGCTTTCCGAGCGTTTACTTGCCATGGCTGATGAAATGCTTGGCGGCTTACATGGCGGTATGGCTCTTGCTACAGTCGTAACCTGTATGTTTTTTGGTGCCATTTCAGGCTCAGGTCCCGCTACGGTGGCTGCCATTGGTGCACTGACCATTCCGGCCATGATTAAGCGTGGCTATGATAAATATTTTGCCTGTGCCATGGTGGCTGCGGCAGGTGCTATCGGTGTTATGATTCCGCCTTCCAATCCTTTTGTTGTGTATGGTGTTTCTGCGCAGGTTTCTATCGGCGACTTATTTATCGGCGGTATTGTTCCCGGTCTGCTTACGGGTCTTGTTCTTATGAGTTATGCGTACTATATTTCCCGTAAAAATGACTGGAAAGGTGAAGTGCGCGAACGGACCATGGGTACACTCGGCAAGGCCGTTTGGGACGCAAAATGGGCGCTTATGGTACCTGTTATTGTTCTTGGCGGTATCTATGGCGGTTTTATGACCCCGACTGAAGCCGCCGCAGTGGCAGCGCTGTATGGTCTTATTGTGGGCATGTTTATTTACAAAGAAATTCATTTTAAAAAACTTTTAGAGTGTTGTGTGGATGCGTGCTCAACGTCTTCGGTTATCATTGTTCTTATGGCGATGGCTACACTATTTGGCAACATCATGACCATTGAAGACATTCCCGGGATCATCGCACGCACAATTCTTGCTTTTACCGAAAACAAACTTCTTATCTTGCTTCTTATCAACATTTTGCTTATTATTGTAGGCACTTTTATGGAAGCTCTGGCAGCAATTGTTATTCTTACACCCATTTTGTTGCCTGTAGTGACGGGAGTCGGTGTTTCTCCGTTGCACTTTGGTATTATTATGGTAGTTAACTTGGCAATTGGTTTTGTTACACCGCCTGTGGGAGTAAACCTCTTTGTGGCTTCGGGTGTTGCCAATGCGAAACTTGCACGAATCTCAGCGAAAGCCTTACCCATGATTGGGCTGATGCTCTTGGTGTTACTGCTCATCACATATGTTCCTGAGGTTTCACTGTTCCTCTTGGGGAGATAATCTACGATCTCTTTTACGCATGTTTTGTATAGATATATTGTGATGTGCTTTAAAAAATAAGGCGGATGACGATCAATACGTCATTCGCCTTATTTTCAGTTTCAAGATGAAGCTATGTCTTTTTACAATTAGAGCGTGTTTACATAAACGCTTTTTCGATTCTTTCTGTATCATATTTCATGGCTTTTTCGGTCATGTATGTTTGTATACCTTCCCTCAAATCCCGTTCATCTCTCTTTGATAGAATACAAAAAATCATTTTATGTGAACAATTTTAGATAATAGATATTTTCTTTTCAAAAAACAGTCGTTTTGAATGGGAATAAACGTTCGTGTTTATTCGGTTGCTGGTGCTGTTTTGCGATATTGTTCAACGACCCAATCACACAAAGGAGGAACCCCCAATTCATTATGGACACCTCGCCATTCATATGTTTCGGTGTCGTGATGATAACGAGACCAACGTCGAAACTTAATCCCTACAAATGTCGGTGCATTTTCTTCTGCCGGTTTTGAAATACGCAAAATCAAACCTGAAACGAGCAACGGGGTAGGGGGTTGACCATAGTCTTGCATCAAGCTGAGACGCAGAACTACATGATCATCACGTTGTAATGTTTGTGTTGGATTTTTCCATAACAAGCTCATACCACTGGCCGAAACATCATTAATTTGGATGCCTGTGGTATCGCATTGTTGCCACTCGGGTTCAGTTTGATCTTTTGATGGCAGGGCGTGCCACAATTCCATATCTTTCAATGCATTCTCTGTCGGGCGATAGCGTACAAATTGCCGTCGTTGCCCGATAACCAAACCACTGGGGCGCACAATATCGACAACATGCTTTCTGCCTGAAAGGCGTGTTCGCATCACTGTTGTTTGGAAACGGTAGTGATTCATGTAATCAAAAAAGACAGAAAAAGAAATCTCAGCCATGCGTCCGACAAGATCATTGAGCAATGGATCGTTGTTTTCATCAAAAAGAAGGGTCATGCTTTCGTCTTCAATTTTTATACAACTACATGAAAAATCAAAAGTTTCAGACCCTTTTCCGTATAATGTAAATGTAAACGGAATTTTGCTTTGAATTGCTTTTTTAATAATTTTTTTGACTTCGGCACCACGCACAGAGTAACGAGCCGTGATTTGATCTTTACGGCGCATGATTGTTACACAAACAAAAATGATGACTAATAAAAAACCACCGAAACACAAAGCGGCAAATGTAACAAGTGACATGTTTTCCATAATTGTCTTCCCTGAATCTGGCTTATGATCGGTTTGGACGACAGAAGACCGCGCACACAGAAAAACACACACGCGGTTTATCATAAACAAAAAAACACGTCTTCATGAACGTATTTTTTATGTTCATGATTGTGCACGCAGATAGGTAACAGCGTTTTCAAAAAGAGCCACACCCAAGGGTGTTGTCACTTTGCGCGTCCAAGCAGGATGGTTTGTCGGGTGATTGAAGGCTTCTGGGTGAGGCATTAATCCAAGGATATGACCTGTCGGGTCTGTCAACCCGGCGATACCGAGCGGTGAACCGTTTGGATTATACGGGTATTCTTGGGTTGATAAGCCCGTTTGAGGATCGGCGTAGTACAGTGCTATCAAGTGTTCATTCACAATACGTTCGAGTACTGCGGGATCACGCGGCACAACTTTACCTTCACCGTGACGTACAGGCATTGCCAGTAAAGAATCAAAGCCTTTAGTAAAGATACAAGGGCTTTGGGGGTTGGTTTTGAGCTGCACCCAACGGTCCTCGTACCGTGCGGAATCGTTATGACTTAATGACACTTGTCGCACAAAGTTTGGTTTTTCTCCCACGCGGCGTAACGGTTCATCGGCAGCACCAAAGCCCGGTAAAACACCAAGCTTGACAAGCAGTTGAAAACCATTGCAAATACCAAGAACAAGATTTCCGTTCCCGATAAAAGTTTTTAAACTTTCCACAAGAGGTGTTCCGGAAGCGTCATCCAAGTAGAGCCAACGTTTTGCGGCGGCTTGTGCGGCTCCGAGGTCGTCACCGTCAAGGAATCCTCCGGGGAAAATCAAAAAGTGATATTCTTCAAGCTTGACTTGCCCGGCAACAAGATCGGCAAAATGAACCACATCAACACGATCGGCACCGGCCAAGCGTGCGGCGTGCGCGGACTCGGCGTGTGAATTGGTACCGTAGCCGGTAAGAACCAACACATGAACCTTGCTCATGACTCTTCTCCAGAAAAAACGATGATGACATAAAAAGCGGCTGATATTGTGATACAGATTTTTGCTGATGTGAATAGTTTTTTGTTAAAGTCTGTTAATAAAAACAGATTTTTACGAGATGAATTCACACAAAATTGACCGCTTACATCCTGCGAAAACAGGGGATAATGTTTTCAGTTTATGCGTCATTGAGTAGACAGTCAATGCCTGATGTTTGCAGTTTGGGGGTATTTTTTTTTGAAAAAATGTCTATACTGAGGTGTAGAGAGTCATGTGAGTCAAACAGCTGTTTTTCTTTTTGAGCAGAAACAATGTTGCATATGGCGAGGCGATGTATCGCAATCCGTTCACGAGCTTATAAGTCCTTGTGGCTTATTTTTGAGCTTTACCAACATTAGGGTAATCATGAAAACAAAATTTATTTTTATTACCGGTGGCGTTCTTTCTTCGCTGGGCAAAGGGCTTTCTGCGGCTTCATTGGCTGCACTGCTTCAAGCTCGCGGTCTTTCCGTTACCATTCAAAAGCTTGATCCTTATATCAATGTCGATCCGGGAACCATGAACCCTTATCAGCACGGTGAAGTGTATGTGACTGATGACGGTGCAGAAACGGATCTGGATTTGGGACATTACGAGCGTTTTCTCGGTATACCGCTTCTTAAGAGAAACAGCACCACTTCCGGAGCTATTTACAATACAGTCATCAATAAAGAGCGTCGGGGTGATTATCTCGGCGCAACCGTTCAAGTGATTCCACATATAACTGATGAAATCAAGGCCGCTGTACTCAGTTTGGCCGAAGATCAACCGAATAACCTCGCTCCCGATGTGGCTATTGTTGAAATTGGTGGAACTGTTGGTGACATTGAGGGATTGCCGTTTTTGGAAGCCATTCGTCAATTGCGCACTGATTTGGGACGTGATCATTGTCTTTATATTCACTTGACATTAGTGCCTTATTTGCAAGCTGCCGATGAACATAAAACGAAACCCACGCAACACAGCGTTAAGGAATTGCGTTCAATCGGTATTCAACCGGATATTATCTTGTGTCGTTGTGAAAAAGCTGTTCCTGCAGACATGAAAGCCAAAATCGCTTTATTCTGTAATGTAGATAAAGATGCTGTGTTTTCTGCTGTGGATGTGAAATGTATTTATGAATTGCCTTTGCGTTTGTATGAAGAAGGGTTGGATCAAAAGACAGCAATCATGCTGCGTTTGCCAGCCAGAAATCCTAAATTGTGTCCTTGGGAAACATTGGTTCATAAAATCAATACTCTTAAAGGTGATGTGACCATTGCTATTGTCGGAAAATATGTAGAGCTGAAAGAAGCCTACAAAAGCTTACATGAAGCCTTGGTACACGGCGGTATTGCCAATGGAACCAATGTACACTTACGCTATATTAATTCTGAAACTTTGCTCGGTGAGAATCTTATTAACGAATTGCGCGGTGTTCATGGTGTTCTTGTTCCCGGTGGATTTGGGGCGCGGGGTATAGAAGGGAAGATTGAAGCCATTCGTTTTGCACGCGAAAATAACGTACCGTTTTTTGGCGTTTGCCTTGGTATGCACTGTGCGGTTATTGAGTTTGCCCGTCATGTTGCGGGTCTTGAGCACGCTTCTTCCGAAGAATTTGATCCTCAATCGCCCGATAAACTCATTTATTTGATGTCTGAGTGGTTTGATTTTCGTACTCAAGCTTTGGAAAAGCGTGATGCAGAAAGTAATAAAGGCGGCACTATGCGTCTTGGTGCATATCCTTGTCGTCTTGAAGAAGGCACGTTTGCTTTTACGGCGTATGGGGCAACAGACGTGAGTGAACGACATCGTCATCGCTATGAATTTAATAACAAGTATCGTGAAATTTTGGCAGAACACGGTATGCGCTTTTCGGGTCTTTCGCCTGATGGTTCGCTTGTTGAAATCGTTGAAATTCCTGAACATCCATGGTTTTTGGGCTGTCAGTTTCATCCTGAATTTAAATCAACGCCAATGAATCCGCATCCGTTGTTTCGTGAGTTCATTCGTGCTGCTCTTACCTATTCAAAATAATTGTTTTTTTGTGGAGTTCAGTGTTCTGAACACCGTGCCTCTCTCTGGCGTTTTTTGCCATGTCGAGGTTGTTTTTTAGAAGTGTTACAGTTGAACAAGTTTGGACAAAGCCGCGTATCACATGTGAACATGGGCTGTTGGGGGGTGTTGTTCCCCTGTTTTACTTTTTTCAGGAAGAGGTTAAGGTTTTCATGAAAAGTTATGGAGATGCACTTTTATTAACGCCCGGTCCGACATCATTGCCTCGGCGAGTTCTTGATGCATATGCACGCCCTATTTTACACCACAGAACCGAAGCCTTGTCACAATTGCTCGTCAGTGTTTTGGATGATTTGCGTTGGCTTTTTGCAACGGATTCTTTGGTGTTGCCCATTCATACCACAGGGCGTGGTGCCATGGAGGCTGCACTCACGAATACCTTACACCCCGGCGACACGGTAATTAGTTTCAGTAATGGTAAATTTTCGACAATTTTCGGTGATATTGCTGTTGCATATGGCTTGAATGTACAACGTATTTGTACAGACTGGACAGCACCTCCACGTTTGGAAGAATTGGAACACGCGTTGGAACAACATCCCCATGTTCGTGCGGTCACAGTTTGTCATAATGAAACGTCAACGGCTGTCATGTTGGATATTGCCGAAATCGCCAAACGTGTACATGCGCATGGAGCATTGCTTTTGGTCGATGCGGTGAGTTCTGCGGGGTGTGCTCGGATTGATTTTGATGAATGTGGTGCCGATGTGTTGGTGACGTGTTCACAAAAAGGCTTGATGTGTACAACAGGCATGGCGTTTGCGTTGCTTTCCGAGCGCGCGTGGATCGCTTGTGAACAAGCTCGTTTGCCTTATTATTATACAGATTTTAAAGAAATACGGAAATGTATCACCTCAAAAAATCCCGAAACTCCGGGCTCGACACCCGTCAGTGCTTTTTATGGCCTTCATGAAGCATTGACAATGATGCGTGAAGAAGGCCGTGAGCAATTGTTTGCTCGGCATGAAGTGATGGCTCGTGCGATACGCGCCATGTTGCAAGCATTATCTTGTCCTTTGATTCCGGTGGGACTTTCTGAAGCAGAACGTTCTCATTCTGTAACGGCGTTTTTGCCGCCGACAGGGTTGAGTGCCAAAGAACTGAAAAAAGAAATGGAAGAACGGTACGGTTTGACACTTGCAAGCGGTATGGGTGTTTATACTGACAAGGCGTTGCGGATTGGGCATATGGGCTACTTTTTTGAGCGTGATGCGCTCATGTTGGCGGCGTGCCTTGAGGCCTGTTTTGCACATCATCAGGTGCTCCAACATCCCGGAGCCGGTGTGGAGGCTGTTGTTCGAGCTTGTCAACTGTAAAAACGTTGTGAGAGGCACAGATTCTCTGTCTGTGACAATAGGCACAACCAAAGATGTCTTCTCTTCATCGGACTCCATGGCAATGTTGTGGTGTTTGAAACCTCCCTCTCAGAGGGAGGTTTTTTTTGTTTTATCAAGCTGTTGCAAGCCGTAGATAGTCACAGAATGGGGGGAATAATTCTCCAAAAAAAACCATGAATAATACCGAAGCGGTTCTTTTTTTTAGGCGGTGTAAAAGATGTCATTTTGTGAGCGCTCTAAGTCATTGACAATGCTTTGCTTGTCTGATAATTCACAAAACAAGAAAAAAACAGGCGTTCTCTTTAACGATGTACAGTGCATTGTTTGAAACAAAGAGAGTTTCCGTATACAAAAATAAACAGAATAAGATAAGGAATACAATATGGCCAATATTTTAATTTGCCCAAGTAAATATATTCAAGGTATCAATGAATTGCAAAATATTGCTGCTCATGTGTCCGCTATCGGTAAAAACTTTTATATCATGGTGAGTGAATCAGGATTGAGGCGTGTAAAAGAAACACTTGAAATGAGTTTTTCCAAAACTGACGCAAAAGTGTTTTATCAAGTCTTTAACGGGGAATGCTCACAAAATGAAATAAAAAGACATAAAGAACTCATGCAACAAGCAGGGTGTGATGCCGTTATCGGTATTGGTGGCGGTAAAATTCTCGACACAGCAAAAGCCCTTGCTTACTATGCAAATACTTCGGTAGCCATCGTTCCTACAATTGCCTCAACGGATGCTCCGACATCTGCCTTATCCGTAATTTATACAGATGATGGTCTGTTTGAAAGTTATTTATTTTTACCGAGAAATCCTGATGTTGTATTGTTAGATACCAAGATCATCTCAAAAGCGCCTGCACGCCTTTTGGTTGCCGGCATGGGAGACGCTTTGGCAACCTATTTTGAGGCGCGGACAAGCATAGCGGCAAGTGCCAATAACTTCGCCAATGCAAAGCCGACCAATGCCGCAGTGACGTTGGCAAAACTTTGCTATGAAATTCTGATTGCCGACGGTTTAAAAGCCAAAGTCGCCATTGAAGCCAACGTGCTTACAAAATCAGTTGAAAATATTATTGAAGCAAACACCTTGCTTTCAGGACTTGGATTTGAAAGTTGTGGGCTTGCGGCTTCACATTCGGTACATAATGGATTTACGGCTCTTGAAGAGTGTCATCATTTGTATCATGGCGAAAAAGTGGCTTTTGGTGTTTTGACACAGCTGGTGCTTGAAAATGCCGATCTCAGTGAGCTTGAAGAGGTCATTCATTTTTGTATGTCTGTGGGCTTGCCAACCACGCTTGCCGAGATGGGTATTCAAGAGATCAATCAGGAAAAAATCATGAAAGTGGCAACATTGGCTTGTGCTGAAGGTGAAACTATTCACAATACTGTTGGCGGTGTGACTCCCGAAGCGGTGTATGCAGCGATTCTGGCCGCAGATGCAATGGGTAAGTACTATAAAAATCAACAGTAGTTATTTGTTTTTTTGATATCGTGAAATATGTATTCTTTGATGATATGATCTAAAATACATCAATTTTTTGGCAAACAACGAATAAGGCGTTATGTAGCTATAACATAACGCCTTATTTTTTAGTCTTCTTTTATGTTCTTTGTTCTTTTTAAATCCGTTTTCAACAGAAAAGCGTATTACAGTTTAGGGGTTGGGAGAGGGAGTTTCAGAAGGGCAAAAGGCATCGCCGAGACAAAAAGTCCTAAAGGTGCTTGGTGACGTTTAAATTCACTGCTGCGTAATCGTTGTGCAACATTTTCCAGTTCTTGAGGATTGAGTGTTGGGCAAATGGCATAGCTTGGCAGTGTTTGACCTTCGACAATGTTGTGCAACGCGGCATCAAGTTTATCATAAGGAGGTAAGCTGTCTTGATCTTTTTGTCCCGGGCGCAGTTCTGCGGAAGGAGCTTTATCAATCGTGTTTTGTGGAATGACATTAGCACCGTGGCATTCATTATAGTATGATGCTAAGCGATAGACATCTGTTTTATAGATATCGGCAATCGGTGCCAAGCCTCCTGCCAAATCTCCATACAGTGTTCCATAGCCCATAGCGACTTCTGATTTGTTGCCCGTTGCCAAAAGCAGTGTTTGAAATTTATTGGCATGAGCCATAAGTAAACTGCCGCGAATCCGTGCTTGAATATTTTCTTCTGTCACGTCGGCGTTTTTATCTTGAAAAACAGGTGCCAATGTTTGTTCAAAGGCGTCCATCAGGTTTTTTATAGGCAATGTATGGGTTTTGATTCCCAGATTGTTTGCAAGTGTTGTTGCGTCGTCAAGGCTTCCTTGACTTGACCACGGCGAAGGCATCAAAAATCCTGTAACTTGGCCGGCTCCCACTGCATCAACCGCAAGAGCCGCTACCACAGCAGAATCGATTCCACCTGAAAGACCGAGCACAACACCGGAAAAACCGTTTTTTCGAACATAGTCACGGATGCCAAGCACCAATGTATGCCATATTGCGTTGAAGTGACTTTCTGCGTTGGGCGCCGTCGGTTCAATTTTTTGGGGTGGTTCATTTGTTTGTGTGTGCAGTTCATCGAGGTTTTCCAAGAGGATCTCTTGTTTCCAGGGAATGGCTTGTGTTTGTATTTGACCTCGACTGTTGATCGTCATACTTCCGCCCGCAAAAACCCAGCTGCCTGAACCACCGACAGGATTGACTCTCAATAACGGTACAGAAACAGCGGTCGCGGTTTTTGTCAAACGCGCTTCCAATGCCTGCCAAGAGCCGCTTTCAAAAGGTTCACAGTCCAACACAATCAATGCCAAACTTTGTTCGGGGACCTTGATTAATCCCTCTGTTTCTCCCAACATGACGGCAACAGGACCACATTCAAGTTGGCAGGTTGCCACAGGGACTTGTTTTGTTTTTTGGGTTGCATAGCGTGCAGTGCCGTAAGACAAGGCCTCGGTAAGCGGCCGCGCTGTCAGACGTTGTACAGAGCCTTTATTGAGCAAGTAGACGGCACTGTTTAGGGTTTGTTCGTCTTCAAGCCATTCGGGAGCACCAACAATTAAAGCAGGTCCTGTTTGCAATTCCATAGCCAATGTATGAAGTTCTTCTTGGCAACAACGCAAAAAAGGTTGCATACCAAAGAGCTCTTCCAACGGAGCACCGCTGATCGCCAACTCGGGAGCCACGCACACAACAGGCGTTTTTTCTGAAGCAATCACCGCACCCTCAACAGCACGACGGATTTGTTTGGCATTCCATTTTGGATCGCCAATTTGGAGATTCAGTTGCAATAAAGCAATGTTCATGAGCGTCAATCCTTCAAGTCGTTTGTGAAAAAATATATATTTTAATGAGTTAAATATCACCAAAGACGTCTTGCATGGAATACAATTTGCCCGGTTTTTGTTGAGCCAGCCATTGTGACGCACGCAAGGCGCCGCTTGCAAAAGTGGATCTGGAGTGTGCATGATGTGTCACTTCAATACGTTCACCTTCGCCGACAAAATATACGGTATGAACACCAACAACATCACCACCGCGTAGGGTTTGAATGCCTATTTCGTTTTTCGGACGTTCACCAATCAATCCGTCACGCGCATAACATCCCACATCGGCAAGATTCCATTCTTTGGCTTCAGCCAAGCATTCGGCCAGACGCAGTGCTGTGCCGCTGGGTGCGTCTTTTTTCTTGTTGTGGTGCATTTCAACCATTTCCAGATCGTAGTCATTGCCGAGGGCTTTCACCAAGCGTGGTAGTGTGGCAAGCAGTGCACTGACACCGATACTCATGTTTGGTGAAAGAAAAAGCGGTAATTTTTGAGCGGATTCAGCGAGTTTGTTTTTTTCAACTTCTGTAAAACCCGTTGTTCCAATAACCATAGGCGTTTGATATTGTTCAGCAATAGGCAGTGTAGCCATGGTGACATGAGGTGCCGTAAAATCAATAAGGACGGTTTTTTTGATCTGTGCCAACAAGGCTGCCGGTTCGCTTTCGCAAGGGATGCTTCCAGAGGAAAGCGTCTGCAAGGCTTCGGGGCGATCAATAAAACCCGCTATCGGAATTTGACGTTCTTGAGCTAATTGAGCAATGGTTGTACCCATGCGTCCGCCTGCACCCATGATAACAATAGAACATGCCATAATTTCTTTCCTTGCTTATGTGTTCATAGCGCGAGAAGATCCTTACCAACAAGGCTCTCTGAGGTATTTTGTTTGAAAATGAACAAGGTCTGACAAACGAATATGAAGAATGTATGTATCACTAAAATGTATAAAGAAAATTCAAATTCTATCAAGATATAAGCCATCTAGAAAAGATTCCATAACATCATCAGCCACAGCGATAAATTGTTCAATGGGAAAGGTGTTGTTACACGCCGAACAATGCATTTGTGCCGAACGACATGAGCGTTCAATGGAAAGTTGTTCTTGACAGTTGGGGCAAGGCAATGTTGTTTGCGCGGTACGTTTTATACCAAAACCAAAATGCATAAAGCCTCCTGTGCGCACGTGCTATTTTTTGTGCCACACACAGTGTTGAATAAAAGTGTTCTTGGTGATGTGTAAGTATAAAGCACATTGTTTTGCGAGTCGAGTTTTTTTGTGTTGTATAAAGTATGGAATAGGGGTGTTTATTGCTTGTATCTAACGTGTATATATGATAAATTAATTTTTTAATTACATTTAGAATTAGAGATGTGTTATGTCTTTTGATTGGATTGATCCGCGGACATTTTTTTTGGAGCCGTATAAATGGACAGAACCCTATATACTTGATGGGGACGACGCACACCATCTTATGCGTGTTTTGCGTTTGCGAGTAGGAGATTTCATTCGTTTGTTGGACGGTGAAGGCCGCGAGGGGACATTCCAAATTGCGAGTCAAACAAAACGTGAAATCTTTTTGACCTTGGAAGACGAGCGATATCATCCACGTCCGCAATCAGGGGTGATCCTCGCTGCCGCGTGGACAAAAGCGGCACGGAAAACATGGATTTTTGAAAAAGCTGTTGAATTCGGTGCTGTCGGAATTTGGTTTTGGCAAGCGGAACGCAGTCAATTTCCTGTGCCTGAGCAACCAAAAGAGACATGGCGTGCGCAAATGATTGCCGGTGCGAAGCAATGCCGCAATCCTTGGTTGCCTGTCTTGCGCACTTTTCCCAACGGCCTGGATGATCTGTTGCAAACAGCCTCCGCCGAAGGGATAAGACACCGTCACGCTCTTTTTGAAACAACCCTGCATCCTCCACTTATGTTGACGCCGCAACTTTTGGCACAATCTGGACTTACTTTATGTATTATCGGTCCTGAAGGCGGCTTGGCTCCTACAGAGGTTACAACGTTACAGAGTGCCGATTGTCTTGCTTTGTCGCTCGGTGAACGTGTTTTGCGTTGGGAGACAGCCGCTGTGCTCTGTTTAGGTTTACATTGGTGGGGCGGAGCGATCCATGCAGAAAAGAAATGACATTGAAGCTTTTGCAAAAAAACAACAGTCGATTCTCAAAACACTGAAGACGTATACTGCACAGCGTGAAGCTTTATATGTACAACTTGCTGCGTGTTCAAAAGACGAAAATACCGCATACGGTACACATCTGTTTGCATTGCTTGTGTTGCAAGTGCGTATATTGAAAAGACAACTCGCGTTGCAACAACTTCGGCTTAAAAATCCTGTGTTGCGCCTTTCTGAATATAAGCAAACGAAAACAAAACGTACAGCGCGTGTTGTCGTGTATACAGCTATATCGGGTAAGTATGACACGCTACGAGAACACTCGTGGTTTTGTGATGAATGGGATTATGTGTGTTTTACAGACAACAATAGATGTTCTTCTGCATTGTGGGATGTGCGCGCTATGGACTCGCATCATGTTGCCTTCCGTGGTGATCCTCAACTCCGTGCACGGTGGTATAAATTGTTTGCACACCGTCTTTTCCCTGAGTATCAATACAGTATCTGGGTGGACGGTAATATTGATGTTTGCGATCGTTTCTTACAAATTCGTGCGTATGAGTGTATACGACAGAAGGTACTGATGTGTCTTGCGCGGCATCCTTCAAGAGTCTGTGCCTATGACGAAGCCTTGGCTTGTATGCAGCTTAAAAAAGATACTATTGAAAAGATTCAAAACACGATGCTGTTTTTAAAAACACAAGGTTACCCAGAAATCAACGGTTTGTATGAAACCAACATTTTGATTCGTGAGCACAACCACCCGCGTCTGATAAAAACAATGGAAATTTGGTGGCAGATGCTGTATGAGTTCTCAAAACGCGATCAGTTGAGTTTTTGTTTTGCCCATTGGCTAGATCCGTATACTATACTTCCATTGTTTCATGAATCTGATACAATTGAAAATACAAAGCATTTTTTACGCCGTGCGCATAAGATCAGCATGTGAATGTTTTTTATTGGCAGTGTTATAATGTGTGTTTTTTTTCATGTTCGATGTTTGGTGATGAATTTTGACATGTGATTGATGATTTATTTACTTTTTTTTGCTTGTTTTTTTTTATTTATCGATGTATTCAACTTTGTTGAATTTTTGGCGAGAAAAAACGTTGGTGTTTTTGCTGTTTTATTTTTTACTTTGATGCGGTTTGGGAGGTTGGTTCATGAAAACATGGTTGTTTGTTTGTGCGTTGGTGCTGGCTTTGTATGGCGTGGCGCAAGGGGCAGAGATGCCAAAAGTGCGTATGGAGACAAGCTACGGAAGTTTTGTGATTGAGCTTGATCCTGAAAAAGCTCCGAAAACAGTGAGTAATTTTTTACATTACGTCAAAACCGGTTATTATGACAACACTATCTTTCATCGGGTCATTCCCGGTTTTGTCATTCAAGGTGGCGGGTTGACTGCAAACATGCGTGAAAAACCCAATGATAAAAAACCGATAAAAAATGAAGCCAACAATGGACTGACAAACAAACGCTATAGTTTATCCATGGCGCGGACATCTGATCCCCATTCGGCAACGAGTCAATTTTTTATTAATCTTGCTGACAATCGGAGTTTGAATTTTCGTTCGACAAAAGATGCTGAATACGGATATGCCGTGTTTGGGCGTGTCGTTGAAGGGATGGATGTTGTTGATCGGATCGCTGCTGTACCGACAAAACGTTCCGGAATGCATGACGATGTGCCTTCTGAATCTATAACAATTCTTCGGGTTACGCCTGTCCAATAAGACAGCGTGTCTTTATGAGGTTAAATTCTTTGAGAAAAAAAGAAAAATATATAAAAAAGAAAAAAATCTCATAAAAACACTTGCCAAGTTTCTGTGTTTCGCGTATTTCCTTTCAAGTGTTGCCGAGGTAGCTCAGTTGGTAGAGCAGGGGACTGAAAATCCCCGTGTCGGGAGTTCAATTCTCTCCCTCGGCACCATACAGAAAAAATGTGAAAATTGAAAAGCGTGATGGTTTATATCTTTAAGCAATGAAATGATATAAAAAAACACAAGTGTTGCCGAGGTAGCTCAGTTGGTAGAGCAGGGGACTGAAAATCCCCGTGTCGGGAGTTCAATTCTCTCCCTCGGCACCATACAGAAAAGACGATGACTTGTATTTTTGATACAAGTCATTTTTTTTTGTGGACGACATGTTTTTTATAGAACACGATTTTTATCAAAATCTATCCATAAGAAGCCATGTTGGAGGCGAAGTATGAGACCGCCCGCAAGGCGCCATTGTTTGGGGCGTTGTTGGCGTTGAATGGCGTTGTCTATTTGAAAAAAAATTTCTGCTCGCCCTTGTCCGCCGTGGGTCTGTGCCATATGCTGTACTAGACGATGATAGAGGCGCAGACGAGCGGCGCGGGGTAAACAAAGGATTTTTGTTTCTTGAAGGCGGAGGCCGTGAGTGTATGTTTCTGTCTGTGCCAAAACAGGGTCAAGTAAGGTGTTCCAATAGCTTTCGTCTTCACGAGCCATCATCCACAATTGTTTGATAGAGCGATGGATTGCAGGATTTTCTTTTTTAAGCACTGGCAATATGTGATGCCGTATGCGGTTACGACGAAAGGCATCTGTTGCATTTGAGGGATCGTCTTGCCATACAATGTTAATTTCTTTTAGGCATTGTTCAATGTGCGTGCGCGGAACATGCAAAAGAGGGCGTATGAGGCGCCTTTTCAAGTCAACAGCCTGCATACCGGCCAACGCCGGCCAGCCTGTTCCGCGGATTAAGCGCATGAGCACGTCTTCGGTCAAGTCGTCTGCTTGATGTGCTAACGCGATCCAGCGACAGTTGTGTTCTTGGCGGACATTTTCAAAAAAACGATAGCGTATGATCCTGCCTGCTTCTTCAATTCCACATTGTTGTTCTCTTGCAAAGCCTTGCACATCAGCGTATTCAATCTGACAAGGTAGATTGAGGCGTTTTGCCAAAGCTGAAACAGCTTGTGCGTCTTCTTTTGCATTGTCTCGTAGCCCGTGATTCATGTGTGCGATAACACACGGTATGTGCAATGTGCCAAGAATTATCGAGAGAGCCATAGAATCGGCGCCGCCTGAACACGCAACCACAAAAGAAAACGGTTCCATAGACGGCGTTGTGGGTAGATGCTCGAGTTCCAGTCGTACCGTTTGCTGTAAATGAGACAGCGTTGGCAATGCAGAAAACATATTCATAAAAATGGTACTCAAAAGACAATGATTGTTTAAAGGAACATCATTGTTAACTTTTATTACATGTTGTAAAAAGAGCCAGACAGGTTGAAGGCATGATTAAATAATGATATATTGATAATATACGAAATATGTTGTGTTTTATGCTCATAGATACAGAAAATAATAACATATTTTACGGTATAGAAATGCGTTTATTATGGTGGGTGGGCAACATTTGCACACCTTTTTGGATGATATACGTTTTTTTTTGCAAACAATATGCTTAGTCTTGTGTGTATGTCAACTTTGTTTGCGTTTTTTTGTCGTGCTATAGTGAATTGAGTCTGTTTATTTGTTGGAATAAAAATTGCAATATTTTTACTGTATTGTGATATTTTTTACACTGTTGATGTACGCAAGAGAGACACAGCAGTCAAGCCGAGGAGTTGGAAGAATGCGGTTACGAATTTTTTCGATAGTGTTTTTTCTCTGTTATTTTTTATTGCCGAATCAGGTTTTTTCGGCTCCTTTAGCGGAAGATATTGCCAAAGCTGAAGCCTTGGTACAGCAAGCACAGTATACAGACGCCTTTGAGGCGTTTATGGAGCTCGTGCGCGAATATCCCGATGATTTTTCTGTCAATCTCGGCGCGGCACGGACGGCTGTATTGGCAAATAAACTTCCGATAGCACACATGTTTTATCAGCGTTTGGTGACAACATTGCCGGATAATGCTGTGTTGCGCGTGGAGCTTGCTACATTGCTTGAACGTATGGGGCAGCATGAACAAGCTGAAGCAGAACTGACCGAAGCACGCCGTCTGGATCCTGATATGGTGGCTGCAACGTTGCCTCGACAGGGCGATACACAACAATATGCAGTCAGTACGTTGGAAGCAAGTTTTCGACTTACGAGCGGTTATGTGTATGACAGCAACATAAACAGCGGTCCTTCGTTGCGCGGTGTGATGTTGGGTTCATTGCCGATTATTTTAAATACAGAAAGCGTTGCGCAAAGCGCTTCCGGTTTTTACCTTCATGCAACCGGTGACGTGGCGTGGCGTGCCAATGCAGACACGCCGTGGTGGGTTGTCGGCGACGCATCAGGATATCAACGTTGGTATGACAGCACCTCGCCGCGGCGAGATTTGACTTTTGGACGTGTTGCCGCAGGCCTGCGTTATTTATCATCAAATTTTTTGGGTGAAGTGCGTTTAAAAACTGACATGGTTTTGGAAAATAACAAACAATCAAGCAATCTATACGGTGCAGAAAGCAGTTTTATTTACGCTATGAAACCACAAACGCATCTGCTTTTCCGCGCAGGGCTTGAACATCGAGAAGATCTCAACACAAAAGGGCGGAGCGGTACCTATACTTGGGGTGGACCATATCTACGTTACTATTTTGGTACAGCCAACCATTCAATATTACTCGGTTTCAGAGGTTATACCGCTGTAACGAATGAACAAAGGTATAGATATGATGGAATTGAACCCAGTTTGACTGTGGCGTTGAATCTTCCGTGGGAAAGCCAACTGATTTTCTCAGGTTCATGGCATAATGAAGATTATCAAGGCAGTGCAACCATTTTTGATACAGAAAAACGTCGGGATCAACAATGGCGTGGCTCAATTTTTGCTATAAAAAAGATTACAGATTGGTTGAGTGTTGAACTCAGCTACCAGTACACAGACAATAATTCCAATTCAGATTTATACACTTATGATCAACACATGATTACAGCCGGTATGAGTTTGAGTTTTTAGGAGGTTTTTATGAAATACAGTCAAAAAAGATTCAATATACGTCTTTGT
>CAYJFB010000004.1:0-20157 GCA_964369685.1 uncultured Desulfovibrionaceae bacterium
TGCCAAGACTTTATTTGAAAAAAGCCCTTACTGAAAAGTAAGGGCTTTTTTGTTGGTATTTTCTTGAGCCATAGTATTTAGATTACGTTTTCCGTTGACTTGATAGAGGCTTCATCCTAGAAGCCAAGTAAAGCAATCAATTTTTTTGATGTCAGAAATGATATCTGTATAGCTAGGAAACAGTTCATTAAATAGATTTACAAAGTTTTTTAATTCATCTGTTTGGTACTTTTCAATTATTGTGTCATACAAGTGAATCGCATTGCTTCTTTTTTCTTCAGTGTTCTTTCCTTTGAGTTTTAAATTAAGAAAATTGAGTACACGTCTATCCCAAAGTGGCATTTCACTTTTGACACTTGCAAGAATTTTACTAGCAAATGAAGCTTCTACTTGACCCACGTCATTATATAATTGCTCTAAGATAAATTGAAATGTCAATTTATCGTTTTGCATCGTTTTAGAATCTTGAAATATATGATAAAAATGTTTTCTCCATTTTTCATTACGTCTAACACCATAATACCCATTGAATAATGTTTGAAACTTTTTATTTTTTGAAACATCAGTGTGATGAAGTTGTTGCATAATCTCTATATACTTATTCAACCCAAAAGCTTGTTCACAAATTTTTTGCGTGATATGTTTTTTGTTAATCATTGTTGTCTCCTGATGGTAAAAATTTTATTTGCCTATAACTAAAACCTGTGATTATGCCACAATACAGGCAATAATGCTATTTGTAATCAAAAAGCTGTTCATACATCTTTTTGTGCTTCTTTGGGGGAATGCCCAAACAAAAAAGCACTTACTGAAAATCAGTAAGTGCTTGAATTTGCTGGTGGGCAGTATAGGACTTGAACCTATGACCCTCGCCTTGTAAGGGCGACGCTCTACCAACTGAGCTAACTGCCCGAATGGATTTTGTAGTATGACTTTTACTATAGCAGTGAGTCACACACGACAAGAGAATATATAGCCTTGCTTTTGTAAAAAAGCAAGTGTTATTTTCCCTTCAATAAGATTTTTTTCATAAAAATTATCTACCACGTCACAAACCAACGGATTAGTAGCTTCACAGAATGCCTTGAAAATCAAGATGCAAGCCGTGTCTTCACTTCATTAAACAAAGCCTCGCGTAACAGTGAAGAACCTCGTTCACGATGCTCAATACAGTAAAACATGCGATCAAAACATAAATTAGCCACGGGTATAACAAATAACACACCATCGCGTAATTCACGTTCTACAATACGAGGCGATAAACATGATAACGTTCCCGGATTGTGAAGTACATGTTTAATTGCATCTGTATGTGCCAACTCCAAAACATTATGCGGGCGTAAACCGAGTGGTGTCATATGCCGTAAAAAGGTTTCACGCGTTCCTGAACCAACTTCACGCAACAGCCAAAAAGCATCCATTAAATCTTCAATGTTTCTTGGTTGTGAAGCCAACTCCCGATCACTTGTCACAACAACCAATTCTTCTTGGCCAAGAGGCGTAATTATCAGGTTGACAGCGTTGACATCACCTTCCACAAAACCGATATCTAATTGTCCATTTTCAACTTGTTGGACAATTTCACCTGTGTTTCCGGAATGACAATCTAATTCAACATTCGGATAGCGCATCTTCATCTCATAGAGAATTTGTGGAATAACCCAATTTGCCAAAGTAACTGAAGCACCGACAAATAATTTACCCATCAAATCTTCACTGGAAAGTAATGCAAGAACATTGCTCAACTGATGATATAGCGGTGCCAAACGCTTTTCTAATAATCGTCCTTTTTCATTAATTCGAATCCCACGACCGACGCGGTCAAAAAGTTCTACGCCTATCTCTGCTTCAAAATCACGCAAAGCACTGGATACAGCCGCTTGCGAAACAAACATACGATGTGCAACATCTCGCATGTTGGGCGTTTGTGCCAAAGCCAAAAACACTTCCAAATACCGTAAGGTCATACCACAGTCTCCACAGATAACACAGACAAAAAAATAGTAACGATGCAATCAAGAAATATATACACTCTTAAAATATTGTGCAATATGTGTTTTTTCAAAAGATATATCATCAAAAATAAAAAAATATCATCTTGCATAATCATTATTATACAAAATAATATAATATAAAAACAGTATATACAGGTTCACCTGATGCCTGTATATACTGTTTTATAGAATAAAGATGTAAAAAAGAGTAGAAAAGATATCTATTGTTTTTCACCGTAAAGGTTTACACCAATAATTCCAAACAAGATGGCTGCTGTAGCACAAACCGTACTGATAATAAAAACTTGTGTCTGTAAATCCATGATGAACTCCTTTTATGATGGTTAACTTTTACAGTATGATAAAAACTTTTTATGTCTTATTTACAGTATTTATATATGCCGATAATTCCAAAAAGAACAGAAGCAACAGCACAAATTGAACTAATTAACAGAACTTGACTTTGCAGATCCATGGTAAAACTCCTTACAGTTCTTTAAAGATGATGTGTTTATAAAAATTAACTTGTATTGAGTCGAGCTAAAAGGAAAGCCTAGGCTCGTTTTCTTAGAAAGAGAGAACCAACTTGGTTATGGCATATCCACCAATAGACAACCACAGGGCAAGCAGGCCGGCTAACAAGAAAGGTTTGGGACCGACAGAACGTACTTTTTCTAAGCTGGTTTCCATACCCAAAGCACACATGGCCATAGTCAGCATGAAGGTATCAAGTGTATTAATATGGTCAACGGTGGATTGAGGAATGATGCCTAAAGAGTTGATACCGATACAAACGAGGAAGTATACCGCAAACCAAGGGAAAGAACGCATATTGTAAGAAGCACCGCGAGCTTTGTTTGCACTGCCGGGTTTGTGTGCCAACCACCAGCCCAAGCTGATTAATAAGGGAGCAATCAGCATCACACGCATCATTTTTACAATAATTGCTGTGTTTGCTGCTTCGGGAGAAACAGCTTGTCCTGCAGCCACGGCATGTGCCACTTCGTGCAATGTCCCACCGGCGAACAAACCGTATTCTTCAGCCGTCATACCTAAGAAACCGCTGTTGAAAAGCGAAGGATAAATAAACATCGCCAAGGTTCCGAAAAGTACAACTGTACCGACAGCCACGCTACTTTCGTGTGATTTGGCTTTTACAACAGGTTCTGTTGCCAAAACAGCTGCAGCACCACAAACAGCACTTCCTGCAGCAGTCAAAAAAGCCAATCGACGTGGCAGACGAAAAACACGGATACCAAGCCAAGAACCACCAAGAAATGTGGTGGTCAACATACACGAGGCAACAATTAAACCATCAATACCGACAAGAAAAATATCTTGATATGTCAAACGGAAGCCATAAAGGACAATGGCAATACGTAATAACGTTTTAGAAGAAAAAACAATCCCGGGAAGCCAATAAACAGGCAAATGTAACCTCAAGGTATTTCCATAAACCATTCCAAGCACGATCCCAACAATAAGAGGGCTGATACCCAATAATGCAATGTAATGCCATTGTGAAAGCTGGTATGCAGCACCCGCAAATAAAGCAACAAAGAAAATACCATTCATTAATTGAAGTTGCTGGTCACTACAAATCTGTTTTACATCTTTTGCGAGGATCATCATCTTTTCCTTTGCTAAAACGTTATGCATTTCTGCTGTAAAAAAAGATATACGCTCTACAAATGAACATGACAAGCGGATAAAAATTTTCGAATTAACAATGTGAATTTGTCATAAAAGCAGTCTGTTCAATGCTTCACAGAGAAAATCACGTTTATTTTTTCACTAGATGTATTTTTGATGTAGATACATATATTGTTCTTTTATGAACAAAGTGCTTTCTTATTAAAAAAACAGACTTTTTTAAATAATAAATGCAAAATAAAGCAGCTTGTCCGCAGTGTTGTTAAACGTGCTCAAAGGTTGATTGAAAAAAGAACAAATACCCTGTTTTTTGTCTTAAAAAAGCCGCTGTTTTTTTTAATATCTTTTTATTTTAATGTGTTATTTCTTTATATGCCTGCTTGCTTTTTTTCGCACAAAGCGTTGACGTTCTTACACCTTGTGTGAAAAAAAGCGAGCCGATTTGAATCTTTATCATATTGTTTTTATTGTAAAAATAGTAAAGAAAGTGCCATGACGACCATCCCTGTGATGAGTCCGATCGTGCACAATCTATTCTCTCCATACTCTTCGGCTGCCGGCATGAGCTGTGTGAGCGATATATAAACCATGATTCCAGCTACCCCTGAAAATAAGATTCCAAACACAAGAGGAGAAAAAAACGGACGCAAAAGAAAATAACCTACCAAAGCACCCAAAGGTTCTGTTAAGCCTGATAAAAATGACAGTGCAAAAGCTTTTCCGCGCTTGCCCGTTGCATAATAGAGCGGGACAGAAACCGCCACTCCCTCAGGAATGTTATGAATGGCCACAGCCACAGCAATAGCAAAGCCAAGGTTCGGATCGGTCAACGCTGCCGTAAAAGTTGCCAGACCTTCAGGAAAATTATGAATGGCGATCGCCAGTGCAGCAAGAATGCCTGTACGCTGTAATTTTGCAAAATCATGTTTTTTGTCATGAGGTAAACGATTTTGTTCTACGTGACCAAGTTCATCACTTGTATGGAGGGTGTGTGGATTCTCATATTCGGGCACCAATGTATCAATCAACGCGATCAACAGTATGCCGCCAAAAAAACCCAAAACCGTAAACCATGCAGCCTCAGAAGCAGGTAAAACTGTTTCAAGCGCAAGCTTTGCTTTTGGAAAAATCTCAATAAATGACACATAGATCATCACTCCTGCCGAAAAACCCAGTGCTACAGCAAGAAAACGTGTCCCGCTTTGGCGTGTAAAAAAGGCTATTGCCGAACCAATCCCTGTTGAAAGTCCTGCAAAAATGGTCAAACCAAAAGCATACCAAAAAAGTTCATCCGCAAACATCTTGTTTACCCTTTTTTTGTTAAGAGTGTCTGATTTTAAAACATGAACAGCTGAATTTTAAATCTATACTATGTTGAAAATATTGTTTATTTTATGTTTTTAGCTTTGTAAGCAAAGGACAACATATGTTAAGCTTACTATATCACAAAATAAGCACAGCACGTAGCATATTCCTTGGCAGAATCGTTTTTTTCAGCACGGACTGGATAAAATATGTACCTTCGGTAACTGTACAAAATCAAATATTGAACTATTTTTTTGATATGCTCATATTTATTCACGATAAGTACGCAATGTTTTACGTGCTGCAATGTTTTCGGTTCAAGCCGTTAAAAGGATAGACGTGTCAAAACAGGATTCAGATGATATACGTCGGTATACGCTCAAGCAAGGCAAACTTGTTCCTCTGCCTTCATCTCAAAAAAAAGGTGTTGTGTATGCATGTGGTGCGCTCTTGCTGATCGGTTGCAGTGTTTTGAGTTATGATTTGGGAACACAACATACTCAACCTCCTGACGGCAGCCTGCAGCTAACAGAAGCCGAATGGAACTATTACAACAATCTTGAACGCGCTTATGACCACTTGCTCAAAACGCCAAAAGGTGCAGAAGAGCGCGCGCTCAATATGGAACAACTGACAGCCGTTTTTGATAACGTTTTTTCAGATGTCAAACTTTCAGATAGCCGAAAAAAGCAATATTTGGAATCTGCCACAAAATGGGCTTCACATTATTCCATGCCTGTATTGCTCATTTTAAGTATCGTCTGGCGTGAAAGTACCTTTAATGAAAAAACAGTTTCGGTAGCCAATGCCAAAGGCCCTATGCAAGTCATTTATAAGTATCATGCCGAAAAGCTTCAACGTATCAATAAACAAGAACAAGATTTGCAAACAATAGATACAGGCATACGAATCGGTGTTGAAGTATTACGAGAATATTTTGATAAATATGATCGTAATATTTTTCAGGCATTGCGTGCCTATGTCGGCGGAACGCACCGTACTTATGCACAAGATATTTTAACTCGCTATTTCAATGCGCGAATCTTTGTTGATGAACAACTGGATATTGAAAAAGAAAAAGAATTGCAATCACACAAAGAACAGTAAATATTCTTTTGAACTGTTGTTTACTTGTGCGTCTTGGGATGAAATATTTACATATCTATATAATATTGAAACCAGCAGGCACTGCGGTGTGGCTCAATATGGATGTTATAACATTGATGCACATTCCTCTGTGTGTTGGCGATGTGCTTTTTACCTATGAAGAAATGCTTAAATTTAACTCATAATTTGAGATTTTGCTTTTTTGGGGATGGGGAAACTTTTCCCCTAACCCCTTTTATTGCACGGTGCCAATCGACTCTGAGAATCTTGTTTTTTGCTTTTTGCATGGTTACTATTGTTTAATCAATCAATATTAAACAATATCTCTTCATATTTCCGTTGATTGTGTGTGTTTTTCTATGATATTATTTGATGACAGAAGCTCGATTTTTTAGGTTGCAATGCGAATGTTTTGCTTTGTTGAAAAAACATATTGACAAATTTAAATATGTAGATATTTTTTCTTCATGGGGAGAATGTATGACTGACTATGAACGCCGTGCACGTATTTTTAAAGCTTTTTCAGATCCGAATAGGCTGATCATTCTAAGTTTTTTACAAAATGGTGAAAAATGTGCCTGTGAATTGATTGAAAATTTATCCATAGGTCAACCGACCCTCTCACATCACATGCGTATTTTGTGTGATGCACAGATTGTACAATCCAGAAAACTAGGCAAAATGACGTTATATTCGTTACATATTCAAGGTGTTGAACACGCCAAAAACCTATTGGATTCCATGACAAAAATTCTTGATAACAAACCTTCTGCATACAGCTGTTCATCATAAGAATACGTCTTGAAAGTATATATTTGTCCTATTATTATGTCGAAGTGATAATTTTTTTAAAACATATTTACATATTTAAATGTGTAAATAAAAATATCGGGTGTTCGGAACATGGAACAAAAACAAACATCAGGAATCAGTTTTTTTGAACGCTATCTGACCGTATGGGTTATTGTCTGTATGGTTATTGGTATTGTCATCGGCAAATATTTGCCACAAATTCCGCGTGCCATGAGTCATCTTGAATACGCCAACGTATCTATTCCCATTGCTCTTTTAATCTGGCTGATGATTTATCCCATGATGTTGAAGATCGATTTTCAGAGTATTAAAGATGTCGGTAAAAATCCCAAAGGTCTTTTTGTTACTTGGGTAATCAATTGGCTAATCAAGCCTTTTACGATGTTTGGTATTGCTTGGTTGTTTTTTTATGGCATTTTTTCTACCCTGATCACACCTGATTTGGCAAAAGATTATTTGGCAGGTGCGGTGCTTTTGGGTGCGGCGCCGTGTACGGCTATGGTGTTTGTTTGGAGCCATTTAACCAAGGGCAATCCTGCGTATACACTTGTGCAGGTTGCAACCAATGATTTGATTATTTTAATCGCTTTTACACCTATTGTGGCTTTTTTGCTTGGTATTGGCGGCGTGGCTGTGCCGTGGAACACCTTGATTCTTTCGGTCATACTCTTTGTGGTGATCCCTTTGTTTTTTGGTGTGCTCACACGGCGCATAATTACAAAACGTAAAGGCCTCGTATATTTTGAACAAACCTTTATTCCACGTTTTGGTAATATTACAATTATTGGTTTATTGCTCACTTTGATTTTAATTTTTTCTTTTCAAGGCGATGTGATCCTTGAAAATCCGTTACATATTCTTTTGATTGCCATTCCATTGATTTTACAAACCGTATTTATATTCTTTCTTGCCTATGGAGCTTGTAAACTCTTGGGATTGCCATATTCTGTGGCAGCACCGGCGGGCATGATTGGTGCGTCAAACTTTTTTGAATTGTCTGTTGCTGTGGCTATTGCACTTTTTGGTGCGGCAAGCCCTGTCGCTTTGGCAACCATTGTTGGCGTTTTGGTTGAAGTGCCTGTCATGCTTGCACTGGTTCGATTTGCGAAGAACACACAAGGATGGTTTAAATCATAAATATCTTACGTTTTTCGGCATAGTGATTACACATATCAATAACAAAACGATTCATCAACATATTTGTATGTTGATGGAAAGAGTCTTTCTTTTATAGAAAAAGGGATCAATGATGGCTATCATTTTGGAAGAAATAAAATCATGTGGTTGTTCTGCAAAGTCGTCTGGAGCTGATGCTGACGTTGAAAAAAAAATGGAAACAAGCAACAGCCAAACAGCATGCTCTTGCGACACAACGTTTGAACAACTGCAATCTTGTGCGTGTGGAGCAAAAACACCGTCTTCATCTTGCGATTCTACGTTAAAAACAACAGATAAAGCCTCAACACCATCTTCATCTTGTGCTTGTGCGTCTCAAAAAATACCATCTGTCCCAACCAAACCACTGACAACAATACAATATGCTATATATTTATTGGTGGCTTTTGTTGTTTGGTTTGGGTTATACAATATGACGGTACCTGTGTCACAGTGGCTCACTTTTGATGTTTTTGGACTGACAGTAGATTCACCGCTGGCTGAAGCTGTAGAGTTTTTTATTTATGATACCACAAAAATTTTATTGCTTTTGATCTTTATGGTTTATGTGATAGCTTGGTTACGCGCAGCACTCAACATTGAAAGAGTGCGTGATTATTTGGCAGGGAAAGGCAGGGCGTTGGGGTATCTGACAGGTGCGGGCTTTGGAGCTGTCACACCGTTTTGTTCTTGTTCGAGCATTCCTTTATTTTTAGGATTTACAACAGCACGGATTCCTTTAGGAATCACCATGACTTTTTTAATCACGTCACCGTTGATTAACGAAGTGGCAGTCGTGCTTCTTTGGGGACTGTTGGGTTGGAAATTTACCGTCACCTATGTAACGGTCGGTCTGCTTGCGGGGATTATCGGCGGCATTTTAATGGATATATTTAAAGCAGAACGATGGTTACAACCTTTTTTGCTCAAAGCCATGGCTGAACAAGCTCAACAAAAATCTTTCATGAGCTTGGGACGTAAAACAATGAGCGCACACGACAGACACCTTTTTGCAAAAACGGAAACGCGTGATATTGTCGGTCGAGTTTGGAAATGGGTCATTATCGGTGTTGGTATTGGCGCGGCGTTGCATGGGTATGTGCCTGAGCAATGGTTTGCAGAACATCTTGGCGCGGGTCAATGGTGGTCGGTGCCATTTTCTGTATTGTTAGGCATTCCTTTGTATACCAATGCAACAGGCATTATTCCTATTATGGAAAGTTTGTTGTTGAAGGGGTTGCCTGTCGGCACGACATTAGCGTTTTGTATGTCGAGCGTTGCAGTGAGTTTGCCTGAACTTTTGATGCTGAAACAGGTAATGCGTAAAGAATTGCTTATGGGGTTTGTTGTGCTGCTATTGGTTTTATTTACTGTAGCAGGCTGGATTTTAAATGGCTTTCCAAATGCTATAGGATAATAACATTTCAATGATCGTTTTTTGAAATGAAGATTTTCGGAGTTGCTTGAATGGTGATACACTCAAAACGTGACCACACATAATGAAACAAAAAGAAACTGTTTCACGTTTTGAGTGTATTACAGGAGTAAGGGCTGATTCTGCAAAAGAATTTATTGAGAAACAGCGCTGAACTGATTAAAAATAACATATTCTCAATGTTCTAATCAGCATCACCGCCGGCCATACGCGCAAGATATGTATTACCAAGATTTGCTATATGGGTATCAATATCATCAAACCCATTCCAATGTTCTTGTTCTTCGGTAAGAATACGTTCAAATAAACGTTTACTGATGCTATCATTACACTTATTACAGATATGAATGAATTCATTATATCGTTCAAGTGCTTTGGATTCAAGTTGACGATCGTATGCAAAAACTTCTTGAATTGACAGTCCTGTTTTTATAGAATCATCCAAATCAGAAACAGGGGTTCCGCCAAGTTCTTTAATTCGTTCTGCAAGCCATTCTGCATGGCGCATTTCTTGAATTGATGTTTTACGCATTTCAGAAGCTAAAGCTCCAAAATTCATGTCATCCAATTCATAGTGATGGATCATATACTGATGAATAGACGTAAGCTCCATTCTACGAGCCATGTTTAAAACAATGATGACTTCTGCTACGTTTTTATTTTCTTGTTCTGTTGTCATAGAAAAACTCCTTTTATTATTGTTTTCTTAGGAAAACAAAGTGGTTGTGACAATCCTAAACACACGTTTCTTGTATAGATAAAAGAATGCTTGAACGATACGGACTGTTTTAAAAAGAATATTTATTTTTTCTATGATATTGTCTATTATTATAGAGCGCTAAAGAAAAAGCTTCTCAAGCGATTCCATCCTCCAAAATATGCTGAGGAAAAGTCGAAGCAGCATTGTTATAGCGTTTGATGCAAAAGAAAAATCATTTAAGATATAATGTAAGTCGGGTCGTTTACTCAGCGCAAGGCAGTGAGAAAACGACCCGACTTGTGTCATAGAAATAAAACCATGATCTTCATCACGTGGTCTGAGAAAAAGATTGTCTCAGAAAATCAGAAAAAGAAGTTATTTTACCGTGTGCTTAAGTATTGTGCAATCATGGTGTCGTAGGTTGCGGTGCGTGCAAAGGTTGCCGCCGCCATACGCTGTCTGAAGGCCAAAGAAACAGCCATCTGATCACGCATTTCTTCCATCGCTTCAGTATAGTAAGCAATATCAGACAGCACCAGCATACTATGAAAATTTTTAGCGGCAGCACGTAGCATACAAGGGCCACCAATATCAATTTCTTCAATGGCATCACGCGGTTGCAAGCCTTTTTCTAAAGCTTTTTCAAAAGCATAGAGATTAACACAAACCAAATCAAAAGCACGAATGCCTTTTTCTTTCAAAGTGTTGAGATGTTCGGGATTGTCTTTATCGGCTAAGATTCCGCCGTGAATATACGGATGTAACGTTTTCACGCGTCCTCCGAGAATTTCCGGAAAACCCGTCACATCATGTACAGCCGTTACAGGTAAACCCGCTGTTTTTAATAATGTAAACGTGCCGCCCGTTGAAACAAGTTCAACACCGCCGGCATGTAAAAAATTTGCAAACTCAACGAGTCCTTCTTTATGCGTCACACTCAGCAACGCACGCCGAATAGGCAAAACATCCATATTTGCTCCCTTAAAAACAAAAAATCATGTGCCAACAGAAGCGTGTGAGGCTTCTCTATTTTTCGGTTTAATCCTTAAAGTATAGGAAGTGCTTTTTTTAATGATCGTGGTGATCCATATGATCGGCTTTTTTGATCCGCATAATTGCAGTACCCATGATCAGCAAAAAGTACAATGCAATCGCTGTCACGCCTACAAATGCCGCCGGGGTGGAATGCATGGCTGCAGAAATAAGATCGTTGAACATGGTGAACTCCTCATACAGTCTTGTTTGTTTTTTTGTTTGTATGGTGTGTTTTGTCTTGTTGTCAAGAGAAACGGTCTGTGTCAATTGTGATGTGATTCAATAGGTACTTATGTCCAAAAAGAGAAAACCAAGGCTGCTAAAATCAAACGATACACGGCAAAAGGACGTAATGTCAGTCGTGCAAGCAGTGCGATAAAGGTTTTAACGGCTAACCATGCAAAAATAAATGAAAAAAACATGCCTGCAAGAAAAAAGGACACATCGTCAAGTGAAAGCATCGTCCAACTTTTTAACAACGCATAGCCCGTAGCTGCCACCATTAAAGGCACAGCTGCGATGAACGAATATTCGGCAGCCAGATCGCGTCGTAAACCACAAAACATGCCACCCATAATGGTCGATGCCGATCGTGAAAAGCCCGGCCATAAGGCCAAACATTGGCAAAAGCCGATTTTCACAGCCAAAATCGGTGTGATGTCGTCTAGTTTGTTCACAGTCGGTGTTTGTTTTTCGGTGTGGTTTTCAATCCAAAACATGCATAACGCCCCAACAACCAACGCAGCACCGACACCGAGTGGGGTAAATAAGGCTGTAATTGTATTGTGCAATAAAAAGCCAAATATGGCAGGCGGTAATGTTGTCAGAAACAGCAACATGAAGCCATGTAAACCTGACAGCCCGTTGCTTGTCTGAAAAGATTGACCCTTGGGAAACAATAATCCCCAAAACCGTTCCCAATATAAACACACAACAGCAAAAATGGCACCTAATTGAATAACAACTTCAAACGTCTGTGCTTTGATACCGTGAAAACCAAGCAGTTCTCCTACGAGAATCAAATGACCTGTCGAGGAAACAGGCAAAAATTCTGTCAAGCCTTCCACAGCACCCAAAATAACAGCAAGAAAAAACCAAGATTCCATAGAGGTACTTTTTTACAATCCTTTCAAGTTGTACAGCGTTTTTTGTCAGAAGTCTTCTGATAAACGTCATCATCTCAAACTTCAAAGAGCATTTCAAGGTCTTCACGAGTGAAGGATTTCCATGTTTCTTGTCCGGGAATCACGGCTTCGGCCACGCCTCGTTTCATGTCTTGCAGTTTCAGAATTTTTTCTTCAACACTGTTTTGGCAAATCAGTTTGTATGAAAATACCTGACGTGTTTGACCGATACGGTGTGTTCTGTCCGTAGCTTGACTTTCGACAGCAGGGTTCCACCACGGATCATAGTGGATAACATAGTCTGCCGATGTTAAATTGAGTCCCGTTCCGCCGGCTTTTAAAGAAATAAGGAAGATCGGAATATCATGGGAGTTATTAAAACGATCTACCTGTTCAAGACGATCTTTGCTTGTTCCGTCAAGATAGCAGAAAGGAATATCTGTCAGTTGCAACCAACCGCGTATGATTTGCAGCATTTGTACAAATTGCGAGAAGACAAGGACTTTGTGTCCGCCTTCCACAATATCAAAAATCATATCTTTAAAGGCTTCAAATTTTCCTGAAGCCATGCTTGCCGTAGAAAAGCCCGGCATATCCACTTTCAACAACCGCGGGTGACAACAAATCTGACGCAGTTTGAGTAGGGCATCCAAAATAGACATTTGGCTTTTTGCCATACCTTTTGTTTCCACATCGGAAAGCACTTGATCGCGTAATTTTAAGCTCAAGGCCGTATACAGCTCGGATTGTTCTTCCAACATGGCGCAGTAAGAAACGTTTTCGACCTTAGGCGGCAAATCTTTGGCGACTTCAACCTTAGTACGGCGCAGAATAAACGGTTTGACACGAGTCCGCAAATATTCGAGTGATTCGGAATCGCCGTCACGAATCGGTTTGACAACCCCACGTTGAAAGGCGTGTTGTGAACCCAAAAAGCCCGGCATTAAAAATTCAAACAACGACCACAATTCAAACAAATTGTTTTCAATCGGCGTTCCCGACAAACAAAGCCGCATTCTGGCTCTGATGCTGCGCACGGAACGAGCGGTGATGGTGTTTGGGTTTTTGATATTTTGTGCTTCATCAAGGATGATGGAGTTAAAGAAGTGTTTTTCCAATTCTTCAAGATCTCGCCGTAGCAGTGCGTATGTGGTGATTACTAAATCCGAGTCCGCAACTTTGGAAAACATGCCTTCACGGCGAGTGCCGTAAATGATCAAGCGACGTAAACTTGGCACAAATTTTTGTGCTTCACGATCCCAGTTCGGCAAGACCGATGTCGGTACAACAACAAGGTTGGGGCCTGTTTGCCCATGATTGATCATGTGCTGTACAAATGACAGTGTTTGAATGGTTTTCCCCAAACCCATTTCATCGGCAAGAATGCCGCCAAAACCATACTCACTCAAGAAGTTCATGTATGAAACGCCTTGCAACTGGTAATTGCGCAAGGTTGCCGTAACGCCGTCTGGGTGATCCACGGGAACAATTTCTTTAAAAGTATGAATTTTTTCACGCAAAGAATCCCAAAAACTGTCGGTTTGCACATTCGGCAAATCTTCAAGCAAACTATCAAGTACGGTGGCTTCAAATTGTTTAAACTGTTTTCGTGGCGGTTTTGCGGGATCAAAGCCCAAGGCTTGCAGTTTATGCGCCAGTTTTTCTATCCATGCTTCAGGTAAGCTGGTGTACGAGCCGTCTTTAAGTTGCACATAGCGCCGTCCGCGTGACCATGCTTTCCAGATTCTTTCCAAAGGCAAATTTTGACCGTCATACTCAACGTTGATATCCAAAGAAAACCATTTGTCTTTTTCGTTGCTTTCCACTTTTGCGGAAATGATCGGTTGAGCCATGCGTACTTTATAGCGTGTCAAAGCTCGTTCTCCGTAAACACGCCAGTTTTCAACTAATTTTGGATAGGAATCCAGCAAGAACGCGATCGCTTCTTCAGGTTCCATAAACCACAATTTATTGCTCCGCGGTTGAAAGCGCATTTCGGTGAGTTGTGCCATCAGATTGGCTTCATCATTTTGATCACGGCGCACAAGAAAGGTGCGTCCTTCAAAGACATAACTGCCTGTTTGAAAGTCAGGGTTTGGTCCATTCATGGTGAATTCACCGTGAATGGTTTCATAGGTGTTTTGCACCTCAAGGGTCAGCAGGCTGCCTTCTTCATCCAAGAACAGTTTGGGGTCATAGGTTGCCGGTTGAAATATGGGCTCCATAATTCGCAAGAAATCTTCGGGTTCATAGAGTTCTGAAGCGGGCAGGCGTGTCCATACGCGATCCAAGAATTCCGAGATATTGTCTTGCGGTACAACGGGATGGTTGCTGACCAAGCCTTTGATGAGCGATGTGGATAGGCTTGTTTGGATGGGATAAAAGCCTTGATTCCAGCAGACCCACAGAGGCATTTGCCCGTGAAACGTGACCGTTTCGCCTTCTTCTTCAGAAATAGAGAATGGTTGTTTTCCTTGACGTTGAAGGAGTACTTCAAAGTGCAAGCCTTCTTCGTCAAGTGTTGGACGCAATTTGAGCGACATGGGTGTGCTGACTATATTACAAGGGATGTTTGTGTCGCGCCACAGCAAGTAATATTCACGCCGTACAGCCCAAAAAAACCATGAAACCAAACCGTCCGGTATTTCAACACGGTGGCCGTAATAATCGAGATAATGGCCGATTTGGCGTACAACGTTGACGAGTTGGGGAGATTGTTCACACCATTCGGGGTTGCGTGCGATTTGCTCGAGTGATGTTTCTTGGTGAACGGACGAGAGGCCGATTTTATTCTGTCTGGCTCGATACAAAGCGACAATAAGGCGTCCCGGTTCCGGATGAAAACGAAAAACCAAATAATGCCGCCCAACTTCAGGTTCCAAAGAGCTGGAAAAAAAATTACGAAAGCTTTGCCGCCAGTCGGCTTTGGCACGCGGCATTTCAATTTCTATGGATGTTGCTTTTTCCAAATCGGCTTGTAAAGCCAAAGCACATGCGGCTACATGGCGACACACTCCAACAAAGGAATCGCTACAATTACAAATGGATTGAATACTTTTACCCACAATGTTCAAAGATAAGCGAGGATTATAATTTTGAAAGTCTTCTCCTTGAACAACACTTTCAATTTCCCAAAAGTCACCGTCTTTTTGAATCGTCAATTTCAAAAGTCCGCCTCCGGCCAAGATGTCTTGACCCGAGTCTCGAATATACTCCGGAACAGTGTCGTGTAAAAATTGCTGCACCAATGTATTGACAGTGCTTTCTTCTCTCATATTCATGTTCATTCCCTTAAAAAAAGTGCAACCTTAAAATAATACGTCTCTTTAGCTCAAGTAGTTTTATGTACTCTCATAAATAAAGTCGCGTTCATCCGTTAGGGTTATGTTTACATTAAAAATTTTTTTTTAACAAAGGCAAAATATCAAAAAATATATAAAAGTTGTTTCAGAACTCAATACTTTTTAACGTCAAGTCAATGTTTGACTGTTAAATAGGTTCGTCGGAATAAGTCAAAAACACAGGCTTTTAGCTGAAGGAAAAACAGATATGTAGGGTATCATACGGTGCAAAAAGCTGTCTTGATATGCCTTGTGTCGTTACTTTTCGTCAACATCGAGGGGCTTTAAAAAGTATAAGAGTGTCTTGTGATAAAAAAAATAATCTCTGCCTGACAAAAAAAGAAAGGTTATATTTTTTTATCAGAAGTATTGAAAATTTACGACAATAAGACACCATATCTAATGTTTATTACACAAAACCAACTTTTTTTCAAGTGAATAGATTCATAAACAGGAGCTTTAAAAATGTTATGAAAATTTATTAAAAAAAGCAGTAGAGTGATAATAAAAATGAGCATCAAATCGTATTGACTTTTCGCTTGAATAGCGTGTGGCTCCATAGTATCTCTGATTATTGAAAGAATGTCTGTAAAAAACGGTATACTCAACATGAAGTTGACCGTTTTATATAAAACATGTAAAATAAAACTTTTGAAACAAGAACTTCCAGGAGTTTTTTTTGTGGAGAATCAACAACACAAGGTGCTCGTCGCCAATCGTGGTGAAATTGCCGTACGTATTATACAGGCTTGCCACAAACTGAATCTTCCTTTTGTTTGTGTATATACAAAAGAAGACGCTGCCTCGGGACATGTGCGCTTGGCTCGCACGTTGGGACAAGAAAAGTCTTTGTTCAGAGTGTCGTCATACCATGATGCCAATGAAATCTTGTCTGTTGCCGATGAGGCCGAAGCCACGGCGATTCATCCCGGTTACGGATTTTTTGCCGAAGACTTTCGCTTTGCCCGGCGCGTTACCACTCGTGAACGTCCGCTCATTTTTATTGGGCCTTCATGGCGTGTTATTCGTGATCTGGGAGATAAAATTAACACAAAACGTTTGGCGCGCAGTCTTGGCGTGCCGACTGTGCCAGGCTCGGACAGACCCATATATGATGAACAAGAAGCTGAACAAGTTGCCAGAAGTTTGTTTGAATTTCAGCAACAACAAGGTGTTACCCGTCCGTTGGTTTTGGTCAAAGCCTCGGCAGGCGGTGGCGGTATGGGGATTGAAGAAGTCTATGATATCGATCAGTTCCGCTCTACCTATCGACGGACACGAAACTATGCGATGCGTCAATTCAAAGACGAAGGTGTGCTGATTGAACAACGTATTTGTGATTTCAATCACCTTGAAGTGCAAATTGTTTCCGATCGTTCGGGTATTAACCCCGTACATTTTGGAACACGCAACTGTTCCATTCAATCAATAGGGCTACAAAAACGTATTGAAATTGCTCCGGGATTTGACCCAAGCTCAATCAATTATAAATTTGACGCCGCAAAACTCTTGGAATCTATCACCAACCACTCATTGGCCATGGCTCGTAAAGTTGGATATGACAATGTCGGGACATGGGAGTGGATCGTAGGGCGCGATGGCAGTCCTTTTTTGATGGAAGTCAACACACGTATTCAGGTCGAAAATGGTGTTTCGGCTCGCATATCCAGAGTCAACGGACAAGATGGGGTGAATCTCATTGCCGAACAAATTCGTATCGGCTTGGGTGAACCTTTGGGATATAATCAAGAAAACATCACATTTGAAGGTGTCGGCATTGAATACCGTTTGATTGCCGAAGATCCAGACAACCGTTTTACGCCTTGGGTTGGACGCATTGAAACGTTCACCTGGCCCAAAAATGACGAATGGCTACAAATGCATACCCAAGTGCCTACCGCATATGACGGCGAACCCTACGACATCCCTACAGAGTTTGATCCCAACTTGGCTTTGGCTATTGTCTGGGGGGAATCGCTGACCGAAGTGTCGCAGCGTGGAATCCAATTCCTTGAAACCCTTGATCTCAAAGGGCAAAATCAATCGGGTGAAGCGCTCAAGTCAAACGTTGCTTTTTTGCGTGAGAAAACAAAAAACATTCTTCAATTTTAACGGTGTCTGTTGTGAAAGCGAACTCGTCAAACCAGAAAATCTTTTTTCATGGTGTTTTTTCATTAACGAATACGGGCTATCCCGTTTTTCCGGCATCGCCAAGAGTATAGGTATATGGATATAGAAAAAAGAGCTCATCACCTCACAGAACGCCTTACATATATAAAGGATATTTTTGCAGGCAAGCACACCGAAACCACTGAGTTGCTGGAGTCTCGCTTAAATAGCTTTTTTCGCAAACAGGCTACGGGTGATTGTGCCGATCCCGCAGCTGAGGTCACCACGTTGGAAGAACTCTTTGTCTTCATGGAACAACGCCTTGAAACAGAGTTGACACCGATGGACAAGGTGCGCGTTGTGCGTCACCCGCAACGTATTTCGTTGCGTGATATTCTTGAAAATGTTTACGATAATTTTACAGAGGTCGGCGGACAAGACGAGCACAGTATTGATCCGGGTATGGTTATTGCTCGTGCGACGGTCACTCGTCGCCGCGGTAAAAAGACCTACAATCAGTTTATCATGGTTATCGGACAAGAAAAAGGCCATGGTGAAGAGTTTCGCAACGGCGGTTCGGTGAAGCCGTGGGGGAACGATAAAGCGTTACATTTTATGCGCGTGGCAGAACGTGAAAACATTCCGATCCATGCATATGTGTTTACTCCCGGTGCATTTCCCATTGAAGATTATCCCGGTGCAGCACAGCAAATTGCGCACAATCTTTATGAAATGGCGGGTCTTTCTGTTCCTGTTGTGGCAGTTTTTTCTGAAGGCGGTTCAGGCGGTGCGGAAGCTATTTCTTTGGCGGATCGACGTTTGATGTTTTCGCATGGGTACTATTCGGTCATCTCTCCCGAAGGCGCCGCCGCTATTGAAGGCCGCCTGAGAGACGGCGCCAGAGCAACACCCGAACTCATTGAACATTGCGCCACTCAACTCAAATTGACCGCACAAGACAATAAATCTTTTGGATATATCGATCGAGTTATTCAAGAGCCGACGTTGGGTGCAAGATCATATCATTATGATTTTTTCCGTATGTTGCGTCAGGAAGTGATTCGGGCAACGGATGAAACGGTTATCAGTGTTCGTGGCCTTGGTTTTATGCGGGGTATGACATTACGTCGTTGGGCGCGTGAAGGCACCAATGTTGATGAAATTTATGTCCGTTGGAATCTTGGATATCATGCCCGTGAGAAACTTGTTGAAAAACGACAAAGAAAGTTTCTTAAGTTTTCCAAAAATTCGTGTGTTGACAAACGCCCCGTGCTCAACAAACTGCGCTCCAGCCTTAAAGAATCGTGGGGCAGTCTGTCTGCCAAGATCAAATATGCGCTTTTTACAAAACATCAGCGGCAAATTACAACGTTCTTTGAAGAGATTAGCTCTGAGTTGTATGTATTGCGTGCCCGTTTGCTGTATTTATTCACGCGTAAAACGACAACACCGCGAATTAAACCTGAAACAGTTCGTGAATTGACAACACTTTCCGATTGGGATGAAAGTGAAAACAGAAAAGGTTCTTGGACATACATTAGTCCTCGTGCAGAACAGGATCGAGCGATAACGTGCCCAAACGCGGCAACCCACGGTTGTCTTGATTTATGGGGACCTGATTTATATGGTGAATTTGCAGGGGTTTGTACGCACTGTGGGCACCATTTTCCTATGGAACATCAATGGTTTACCAATAATGTTTTTGATAAAGGCACGGTTCGTGAATTCAACAATGAAATCGAAGCCGGCAATCCCTTGCAGTTTGAAAAACTTGACGAACGCCTTGAGGACGCTCGCAAAAAAACCGGCCTTAAAAGTGGTTGTGTAACTTTTGAGGCACGCTTGCACGGCATGAAGATGATTGTGGCGATGTTGGTAGGGAGTTTTCGCGGCGGTTCTGTAGGGGCTGCTGAGGGTGCTAAATTTGTTGAAGCGGCCGAATTGGCCATGAAAAAACGGTATCCTTTCTTGGCCTATGTACACGGTACGGCAGGGATTCGGATTCAGGAAGGCACACACGGTGTCATCCAGATGCCACGTTGTACGGTTGCTGTACGGCGTTATTTGGAGGCAGGAGGCTTATATTTAGTATTGTATGATACCAATTCGTACGCGGGACCCGTGGCGAGTTTTCTTGGTTGTGCACCATATCAATATGCCATTCGTTCTTCAAATATTGGTTTTGCGGGTCCCGGAGTGATCAAAGAAACCACAGGACTTGATATGCCGCCGCATTACCATGGCGCTTATAAAGCCCTTGCCCGTGGACACATCCAAGGTGTCTGGGACAGACGAGAGGCGCGTGCCAATCTCAAACAATCCCTTCTCACCGTCGGCGGCAGAAACCTTTATTATCGCTAATTATATTTTTTTCGGGGGGGCAATG
>CAYJFB010000004.1:20167-24465 GCA_964369685.1 uncultured Desulfovibrionaceae bacterium
CGCCCCCCGCGCGCCCCTTTTTTGGCGGGGGGGGTCGTATTTTTGTGTCCATCGCTTGGTTTTCACACCTTTGTGGGTGACGCACCGCGGTCAAGGTGTCTTCGGGAGTCTTTTCACCGTATAAACAATGATACCGATAACGGTTGAAAATCATTATAGGTATTTTTTGAATTAAAAGACACTGTAAGCCATACTGATATTGCGGTATATAAATACAAAAAACCTTTTGGAACCCAACAAAGCATCAAGGGGTTTTTTGGGAGTCATTCTCCCAAAAAAAAGAAAGGACAATATATGCTTGATGTAACCACACTGCTTGAAGAACTCAAAGCCTCGCCGTATGAGGAAACACCGATATATGCACAACATACAGGTGTTGTAACCTTTGAAAATTTGAATCCGGGCGACAAATTGCTCGGACCTCACGGGACGTGGAAAGAAAAACGCGGCACTCGTTTGGCAACGCTCACTCGTGAACGCAATGTCAAACCCATTGAAGCTCATCAAAAAGGTGAAGTGTGCCGTTTGAATCGCGAACTTGAAGGCCATTTTGTCGAAGCAGGCACTGAATTGGGTCTTGTACGACATTATTTGTCTCGTGATGAAGTGCAAAATATTATTTTGCGTGAAGCTTTGGACTTGTTTTTGGCACCTGAACGCGCCAAGTATTATTTCAGTCCTCAATTGGATATGAAAGTAAAGGCCTCGGGCTGCCAGTCTGTTTCTGTGCATGAAGGCATGGAATTGTTTATCATGTCACGCATGAAGCGTGAAATGCCTTTGTATTACACAGGTGCGGAAGGGCTCATTTATGCCGTTTATTTTCAGCATAATGAAAACGTTGATGCGGGTGCACCGTTAATTGGTGTGTGCCCCCCCGATCAGTTGAAAGATATTGAAGAAGTTATTTTGCGTATTCAAACCGAATGGCAAGAGAAAGATTAAGAGCTTGTTCGTGTAGAATGGGAAACATGTGTTGAGACAAGAAAAACGTTCATTTTTGTGTAAAAAAGATACGCTTGCGGTCTTTGTTTGAAACAGAAATGTTTGGCGCGATCATCGAACACGGAATATGTATTTATGGATAAGAACTCATTGTTGCCAAAGCAGAAGGAGCTTAGGTCATGTTGAATAAAGTTCAAATAATCGGTCGTCTTGGAAGAGATCCCGAGCTACGTTATACCCAGTCTGGTGCCCCTGTGTGTTCATTAAACATTGCAACAGATGAATCATACAGTGATCGTGACGGTCAACGTGTAGAGCGCACAGAGTGGCATCGTGTCAGTGTGTTTCAACGCGCGGCAGAAAATTGCAACACCTATCTTTCCAAAGGCAGCCTTGTCTATGTGGAAGGATCTTTATTGACGCGTAAATGGCAGGATCAAAGCGGTCAAGATCGTTACACCACAGAAATTCGTGCGCAACGTGTTCAATTTCTTGATCGCAAAGGCGATAATCCGGGGGCTGCAATGGGTGGCGGACAAGGTTTTGCTCCGAAACGTCAACAATCTCAATCAATGCCCGAGTATGAAGACATGGGGCCTGCTTTCCCTTCCGAAGCGTCTGCCATGGATGACGTTCCTTTTTAAACTCTTTTAGATGGCGTCATCAGATGAATTTTTTTTACATCAGGTGGTTTTAACTTTTACCAAGAAAAGCAATAAATGACGTTTTTGTTTTTGGATAAAAAAGGCGTTTAGAGTAAATTGAGATACGGTGCAACTCGGGACGTGGACTCACCGCAAAGCGATGAGAAAACGCCCCTCACCGCACCGCGGAACGAGAGCTCTTCTTTCAGAGGAGGCAATGTCTCTGAGAAATTATTGTTCTCTGAAAAAATGGTTTTATCGACCATCCATTTTTAACAGTGTATCCAAGACTTTTAAATCTGCCGAAAAATCATCGATATCATTACGCATCAGACTTTTTTGTTCATTGGTGAACGCTTCGGCAAGGCGTTCGAGCAATTCCCCGCATTCAGTCAATACGGGACGGATGTTTGTATTATTGTTTGCCTCTTTGGCAAAGCGTTGATATTTATCTAAAACAGCATGGACAGCCGGAAGATAGCGTTTCAAAAAACGTTCACCGTTTTCAACATCCCGTTTATCTTCTTTCATACATTGCAAAATGCCTTCTGCGGCAACAGTCAGTTTTTGTAACGCTGTTTGCAGTTCATTGGGTAGCGACATTTGTTGCCTGCGTATTTTAAAAATCGACGTTCGGTATGCGGCAAACGGATCGGGTTCCTGTTCCGGGGTTCCGAATGAATGTTTTGTTGTTTTTTGCGGTGGTGTTTTGTTTGTTTCTGTCGTTTGTGTAACTTTTTGTGTGCGTTGATAAACGACCCAACCGCAAGCATTGATAATACCAAAAGCAACAAGACCGCCAAAAGTGAACATCGGGCTTTTCAGGAGTGCGCCAAGCTCAAAGGCTGAGGGCAGCAACAGCAGTAACACAATCCATTCTAATCCCATCCGTCCTTCTTTAACCAATAAGCGCAACGCATACGCCAAAACACCGCCCCAAAACAAACTTTGATAAAACGGCAAACCAAAAAGAAAACCGATAAGCACTTGTATAGAGCCTGCAATGGCGGGAAAAAGCCACGCAGGTGCCAAACGTGTTTCACGCGCCACAAGACAAAGAATAGCGCCATATCCTGCTATAAGCACAGTATCTTGTATTTTTGTCGGGGCTGTGGAAGAAAGAGCATCCGCACACAGCAACGCACAAATATGTACAAAAAAACGAATCCAAAACGTTTTGAAACTCGCCTTAGCTTTGGCAAAAAAGCTTTGTTGGGTCGAATTGTTCGGCGTATAGCCCATAGGTTACACCCCTTCTTTTGATTCAGCCGCATTGTGTTGTTCTGTCGTCTGTTGCGGTAACGGTGTTTTACCCAGTGCGTGATCAAGATTTTGCTGTTCTTTTTGCTTACCCATGGCGGTCAGTCTATTTTTCAATTCAACTTCCATATCGGCCAATTCTTGTTCCACAGCTAAACGTTTTTGCCGGCCTTCTTGGGCAATATTGAGTGTTTCATCAATGGTGGCGATCAATTTTCCGTGCACATCGCGCAAGGTTTCGATATCCACAATGGAACGTTCTACTTCGCGAGCCGTTTCCACAGAGGTTTGTTGCAACATTGCCGCATTTTTACGCAACAATTCATTGGTCGTGTCGGCAACTTCTTTTTGCAAAGCGGCAGCGTTTTTTTGCCCGCGTAACGATAGCGCCAAGACCATTTGATTTTTCCAAATCGGTATGGTTGCCAAGACGCTTGTTTGAATTTTTTGTGCCAAGGCTTGGTTGTTTGATTGAATCAAACGGATTTGCGGTGCTGTTTGAATGGTGATAGTGCGTGACAACTCCAAATCGTGCACCCGACGTTCAAAACGATTGATTTGTTCTGTCAAATCACGCACTTTTTGTGCGTCTAAGGGATTGCCCGATTGCGCGGCTTCATCTTGTAGTTTTGGCAGCTCAATTGTTCTGACTTCTTCCAGTTTACGTTTACCCGCTTCGATATAGGCAACCAATTCATGGTGAAAGGTTTCATTGTGTTTATAAAGCTGTTCCAACACTTCAATGTCGTGTAATAGGGCGACAATGGCACTTTCAAGATTATTGCTGATCACAGCCACTTGATCGGCAAGCGTTTCAAATTTTGCCACAGTTTTTTGTACTGAATTAAACAAACTGCCAATAAGCGGCAATCGTTCAAAAAAACTGGGTTCTTTACCGAGCTCGGCAACATCGATGCCTTTTACTCGCAACATCAATGAAGTGAGCGTTTCGCCGGCTTCACCGGAATCTTTGGCTTGGACTCGTGAAAGCAAATCATCGGCAAAGCGTGAAATGTCTTTCATGGTGCTTGTACCGTAGGTTACGTTCAGCGTGGGGTCAGCCAAGTTTATTTCTTGAACAAGTTTGCCTATTTGTGACTCTTGCGCCGTAGGAAGATTGACACCGGGAAAGGCAATCTCCGTTGTGGCGGCAGTTTCCGAATGTTGTGTCATGTTCTTCTCTTTTCCTTATTTTTTAAAGTTGTATGTTATACATACAGTCTACAAAAAAAAAATAAAAAAGACAATAAAGTCCCTGATAACAATGAATACAGAGATTGTTACAAAAAATAAAGATTTTTAGAAAGAATAATAATGCATCACAAATGGTTATTGCCTATTTAATTAAAGAGTTGTTTTCCATGGCAAGATTGCGTAAAGTTATGGACTGTGATTCACAGCTCACAGCTCACAGCTCACAGCTCACAGCTCACAGCTCACAGCTCACAG